>JAMLHN010000006.1 GCA_023957115.1 Thermomicrobiales bacterium | reverse complement strand
ATGCGCGAATTCATCAACAAAGTGGATGAGATCCGCGGCAGCACGAGCGAAACCGCCGCCATCGTGACGTGGATCGAACCGCACCTGGCCGAGCTCATGCGCGATCCCGACTGGCTCCCGGCCGAGTTTATGGAGCCGAAGGAAGACAGCGGTATGGGGAGCGGAATCGGTATGTGGCTGCTCTACCGCGCGGGCGATGGCAGTCTTGCCTTTTCCAGTCTCGTGGTTCCTCCGGGCGCGGCGACCCCGGTGCACGACCATCTGGCCTGGGGGTTGGTGGGACTCTATCGCGGCAATCAGGACGAAGAAGTCTTTACCCGCACCGACGATGGCTCGGTGGACGACTTCGCGAAGCTTGAGACGCAGGTGCGCCGGTCGCTGGTTCCTGGCGATATGTACGAGCTCCTTCCGGAAACCGATATCCATCAGGTGCGCACGACGTCAGAGGTCACCTCGGTTTCGCTCCATCTGCTCGGCAACGACAATGGCTGTATCTGGAGACACCAATACGTTCCCGAAGAAGAGCGAGTGCAACCGTTCAAGTCGGGCTGGCTCAACGTTCCCTGCAATGAAAACGAAGAAGAAGCCTCCGCCGCGCTCGCCGCAAGCTAGAAGGTCAACGCTCGATGCCGCATCCCTCGATTCCGACGCTGAAGCCGCCCTCGGTCACCAAACGCGCACCGTGGCAGGACACGCACGAAGTTCGTATCAACAACTGGATGACGGAGTGGGATTTCGACTCCCCGCTCGATGTCGGGTTCATCGGCGCACCCTATTCGAATGCATCGCTCACTCCCTCTGGCGCGGCCGGTGGCCCCGAGGCGGTGCGTCTGGCGTTTCGGTTCAATGTGACCTTTTCGCCTGACTGGGAAACGGACATCCAGAGGATGACCGCGCGCGATCTCGGTGATATCGCCGGAGATATGACCAACGTGGCGCAGGCGCACCAGAACATCGAAGACGCGGTCCGCGGCGCGTTGACGCTCGGACACCCATTCGTCCCCGTCATCGTCGGCGGCGATCACTCGATCTCGGCTCCGGCAATTCGCGGCTTTGCCAAAGCGAACCCCAGAAAGAAGATCGGCGTCATCAACTTCGACGGCCATATGGACGTCCGCAACTTCGACTACGGCAACCACAACGGCACGCCGTTCCGGCAGATTCTGGAGCGCGAGCCGCATATCGATCCCGCCAATTTTGTCGAAGTCGGCATCCACGGGTTCATGAACTCGTCGACCTACTATCAAGAGCTGCTCGACCAGGGAACCCGGGTCATCACCGGGCGCGACGTGCAGAAGCGCGGTATGGAAGACTGCGCCGCTGAGGCACTCGAGCTTGCCGCCAACGGAACCGATCTGATCTACGTCAGTGTCGATATCGACTGCCTGGCCTATCCCTACACGATCGGCACCTCCGCGGCGTCGCCCGAGGGGCTGAGCGCCTGGCAGCTCCTCGAAGCCATGTGGCTTTGTGGACAGCATCCCAAGGTTGCCGCGCTCGATGTCGTCGAGATCGACCCATCACGCGATGTCAAAGATCTCACCGCGAGATCCGGCTGTAGCACGATTTTGACCTTCCTCTCCGGGCTCTATCGCCGCCTGTATGGCGATCGGGGGTACTGACCGCTGTGACGCAACTCACCACTGCAGGCTTTCACCATGTCACGCTGGTTTGCCGGGACGCGCGACAGACCATCCGCTTCTACCGGGATATCCTCGGTCTCTCATTGGTCAAGGTGACGGTCAATTTCGACCGTACCGATACCTACCATCTCTATTTCGGTGACCCTGCCGGAACCCCGGGTACGTTGCTGACCTTCTTCGAATGGCCGGAGGCCAAGCGCGGGCGGTACGGCGTTGGGGGGATCCATCATGTCGCCCTCGGTACCAGGGACGATGACACCCTGCTGATGTGGAAACGCTGGCTTACCGAGAATGGCGTTCGGGTGACCGGGCCATACGATCGGGGCTACTTCACCAGTATCTATTTCACCGATCCTGACGGACAGGTTATCGAGATTGCGACCGACGGACCCGGATTCCAGATCGACGAACCGGCGAATGCGCTCGGGCGGAATCTCATGATTCCGCCCGAAAGCCGATTTCCGGAAGGACGCGACGAGGCGGCGATTCGCGCCAAGACCTGGACGGAGCCAATCGACGCGCCCACGGAAGCGATGCGACTCCACGGTATCCATCACGTAACCGGGATGACCGATGATCTCGACGCGGCGCACGACTTCTACACCCGGCTTCTTGGTCTTCGGCTCGTCAAGATGAGTCTGAATCAGGACGACCCGGACACCAGACATTACTTCTGGGCCAACTACGACGGGGAAACGGTTGCGTATGGAAGCGACTTCACCCTGTTCGGTTGGAGGGACACGTCTCCGCGGGCCCGCGAAGGCGCCGGCCAGACGCACCATGTCGCCTGGCGTGCCGTAGACGAGGACGAGCTGCATTCGTGGCGGGAGTATTTGCTCGGCTTTGGACATGAGGTGACCGACGTTCGCGACCGGAAGTACTTCAAGAGCATCTACTTCCGCACGCATGACGGTCTGTTGGTCGAAATCGCGACCGATGGTCCCAGTTTCGGAATCGACGAGACCGAGCTTGGGTCGGCGGTTCAGCTTCCCGACTGGCTCGAAGACCGCCGCGACGAAATCGTCTCGTCCCTCCGCCCGCTGATATGACCGATCGGTACCGAACCTTCGATCTTGACGCTCCGGAGGGCCGGGAGGCCTATTTCCTGCTGACCGGTATCGTCGTCCCTCGGCCAATCGCCTGGATTTCGACCCTCGCTGCGGATGGCACGGCCAACATCGCCCCGTTTTCGTTCACCACCGTCCTCTCGTCCAATCCCCCGGTCGTCTGCTTCGTCAGCTCGGGGGTGAAAGATTCGATGCGCAACGCTCAGCATCAGGGGGATTTCGTCTACAACGTCGGCGGCGAGGATCTGCTGGAATCGATGAATCTGACCGCGGCCGATCTGAACCGCGACGAAAGTGAGTTCTCGTGGGCCGGTCTGACGCCGGTTCCATCGGATTTGATCAAGAGCCCGCGTCTGGGTGAGGCGCCGATCTCGATGGAATGCACGTTGCTCGACGTCATCTCATTTGGCGGGGGAGATGGGAATATGGTCGCGGGCGAAGTGCTTCGGATCCACATTGCCGAGCGTGTGATGACCGGCGACCGGGTCGACCCGGAAAAGCTTCGTCCCATCTGCCGGCTTTCCGGCAGCACCTATGCAACGCTTGGCGAGATCATTTCCCTCAAGCGTCCGAACCGACAGGACCTGATCGACCGCGGTATGCAGCCGGAATAATCTCCATCATTGACGTAGGGCTCCCCGTGTCTTGTAGCCGCCGGCACAGGGCCGGCGGCTACCCCATATCTTGTATCCCAAGCGATCACGCGGATTTCGTATGAGGTCCTGTGTCTGGTAACCGGGGCGGCCACGGGAGCTGCCCCTACCGAGTTGCCTGATCGATCGGAGGGGGCCGCACCAGACGCTGGATATCGGGCACTGGACCTGGGAGGACGAGTATTCAAACACGCCCAACTCCCAGATCCCCGCTCCTAATTCCGCATCACACCGTCGCGCTCGATGCCAGCGGTTCGAAGCCATGGTACCGGTCGAATTCGGCATGGTGGTGCGACTGATCGACCGGAACCTCGACGACGAACGGAATGCCCTTTTCGTTCGCGGCGATGGCCGCTTCCAGCGCCGCGCCCAGTTGATCGGGACGCTCGACCCTGATACCGTCGCATCCGGCGGCTTTCGCCGTCGCCACGATGTCGATTCCTGGCTCGAACGAGGTGGCGACGATTCGATTGTCGTGCCCCCGCCGCTGGATCCATTGCACCCAACCGAACGAGTTGTCGTTCATCACCACCCAGGTGATGCCCAGCTTGTTCTGAACCGCGGTGCCCAGCTCGTGGATCGACATCTGGAACGCGCCGTCGCCCGAGGTCGAAACCACCTTCTTGTTCGGTTCGGCCAGCTTGGCCGCCATCGCGCCGATGATGCCGTAGCCCATCGCCGTCTGCTCCGCCGGGGCCACACAGCAGTTCTGGTCCAGCACCTGATAGTAGGGCCAGTAATAGACCCAGAGATCTTGGCCGCCATTCTCCTTCACCAGAACCGTGTCGTGTCCAAAGACTCGGTTGATTTCGGAAACGATCGATTTGCCCGTCATCGGCATCTCGTTGGATGCCATGGCGGCTTCGGAGTCGGCACGGGCGCCGGCGATCGCCAGATTGCGTCCCTCGCTGACCTCCATTGCCCAGCCATCGAAACGGGGAAGGTTGCGGTCCTGCAGAATGCCGTCCAGCGCCTCGACCGCCAGCCGCGCATCCGATTGAATCGTCACGTCGGGCACCCAATTCCGCCCGATCTCGAAATCGTCGATCTCGATCTGGATGACCTGCTTGGGTTGACCCGGATCGAGGAATCCGCCCTGGAACTCTTCCATGCGGGAGCCGACCGTGATGATCAGATCGGATGCTTCGTAGACCTGCTTCGGGAACGTCGTTCGGTAGAGCCCGACAACCCCGCAGAAGAGGGGATGAGTTTCGGCAACCGAGCTGCGTCCGGCCGGGGTGGTCTGGACAGGGATGCCGAACCGCTCGGAAAGCTCGGCCACGGCGTTGCCGGCGCCGGAGAGATAGCAGCCGCCACCCGTGATGAGCAGCGGGCGTTTGGCTGCCGCGATCAGATCGGCGGCGCGAAGGAGATCGTCGGCATTGGCGCCGGGCCGCGCTCCCGTGATCGCTTTGGTGTAGGGGCCGATCTCGAATGTTCCCAGACCAACATCGGCCGGAAGCTCGACATAAACCGGGCCGGGCTGGCCGGTATAGGCGAGCTGGATGGCGCGCCGGATGGTCCAGGGGATGCGCTCTGCAACCTCGACCGTGGTGGCCCATTTCGTGATCGGCTTCATCATTCCGATATGGTCGGTCTCCTGGAACGCGCCCATCCCATTGGTTTGCCGGCTGGCCCGGACACCGAGCACCAGCATGGGGGTGCATCCCGAGAACGCTTCCAGCACCCCGGGAACCAGATTGGCGATCCCCGGGCCCGGACAACCGAAACAGGCGGCCAGCTTGCCGGTTACCCGGGTGTAGGCCATGGCCAGAAAGGCGCCGGAGGTCTCATAACGGACGCCGACCGCGCGTGGTCCGCCGTCCTGCTCCAGCTCGTAGACGGCATCGTAGAGATGCCCCGGATCACCTGGGAGGCCGAAGACATATGGAACGCCTTCCGCTCGCAGCGCCTCCACCACGGCCTGCCAGCCGGTCATCGTTCGCTTGGTTTCAGTTTGTCCTATCGCCACTGCGTCCTCCTCGGCGAGATCGATTCAACTTTTGGCATTGTTGTTACGTGATTGTAAGGAACTTTGTGCACTACGACGGTGGTGCAATCGTGGTGAGGCGGTTTTCGCCTGTCCGCGCGCGTGGTACCGTTGCGCCCGGTATTTGGCAAGGGGATTTGGCGCTCGCGTGGGCATTTCGACACCATCCCATCCGCAACGATTCTGGACCAGATTCGACCGCCGGTCGTTCGGTGGCTTTCTCATTGCTGCCGCAGGCTGCCTAGTGCTCGTGCTGTTCGCCTGGCTGGTCTCGCGCAATGCGCCGTCATCGACGACCGGTCTGACGGACCGGCTACCGATACCCGCGGTCTCGGCCAACGATGGGTGCGCGAACTTTGGAACGTACTGGACCGAGACCTCCGGCGCCGGAATCGATCCGGCTCCTCTCGAGATGTTTACTAACTGCCGGCTCACCGATGATGGGGAATGGGTGGCCGCGGGTTCGATGTACGGAGGCGAGCCGATCGACCGGTCGAGCTTGACGGCCGACCAGATTGCCCAGCTCGACGCGCTGCATGTGGCCATCGCCGAACAGGTCGATCGCCTGGAAGCGACCTTGCCCAATTCGGTCGACAAGACCTTCGATCAACTTTATTCCGCGGAACCGAATGCGGTTGTCGGCAACTTCCGCGAAGGTATCTCCTGGGGTTCCTACCGAACGAGATACGCGCGCATCGTCAATGCGGCCATGCTCGACCCCGACAACGCCGAGCTTGCCGATTTCATCGGTTGGACGATGGCGCGCAAGATTCGTGGATATGCCGATTTTCGGCGCGCCTGTCTGGCGAATGCCGATGTCGAGATGCTGCACGGCGCCTGCAGAGGAATGGAAGACAACCTCAGCATTCGCTATGCACCGCTGCCATGGGTCCTGCGCGATCCAGATCTGATCGATACCTGGTTCTATGAGACGGTCGTCAAACCAGCCGCGGAGGCGGAGGAGTCTGCGTGATGAGCTTCGATCGAGTCTTGATCGCCAATCGCGGCGAAATCGCGGTGCGTGTCATCCGCGCCTGCCGCGATCTCGGATGCTCGCCAGTCGCGATCTACGGTCCCAGAGAGGAAGGGGCCCTGCACGTTCGTCTGGCCGATGACGCGTATGCGATCAGTGATGCGAACGGACTCCCGTATCTCGATATCGACCAGATTCTGCAGCGCGCGGCCGAATCAGGGGCCAATGCGGTCCACCCCGGATATGGATTCCTGGCCGAGAATGCCACGTTTGCACAACGTTGCGCCGAGGCCGGCATCGTCTTCGTTGGACCACCGGCCACGGCGATCGCCGCGATGGGCAGCAAGATCGAGGCGCGTGCGATTGCGGTCCAGGCTGGGGTACCGGTCGTCCCCGGAACCGGGGAACCGCTTGCCGGCGTCAAGGCTGCCGTCGCCACGGCAAATGCCATTGGTTTCCCCGTGGCATTCAAGGCATCGGCCGGTGGCGGTGGCCGCGGATTCCGGGTCGCCCAAACGGCAGACGAGGTCGAGGATGCGTTCAACGGCAGCTCCGGCGAGGCATCTCGATACTTCGGCAATCCCGCGGTCTATGCCGAACGCTATCTGGGCGCGGCGCGGCATATCGAAATGCAGCTGATGGCCGACCGGCACGGCAACGCCGTTTGGCTTGGCGAGCGCGATTGCTCGGTTCAACGTCGCCATCAGAAGCTGATCGAAGAAGCTCCGGCGGTCGACCTGCGACCGGAAACGCGCCAGGCGTTGGGCGAGGCGTCTGTTGCGCTGGCGCGGGCGGTTGGCTACGAGAACGCCGGAACCGTCGAATTCATGGTTGAACCGTCTGGCGAGTTCTTTTTCCTCGAAATGAACACCCGTATCCAGGTCGAGCACACCATCACCGAGGAAACCACCGGGATCGATCTCGTCCGCGAGCAATTGCTGGTTGCGGCGGGAGAGCCGCTCTCGTTTGCGCAGGAGTCGATCGAGACCAAAGGCCACGCGATCCAGCTCCGAATCAATGCCGAGGATCCCGGACGCAATTTCGCCCCGATGCCCGGAGCCATCGATCGACTCCGATTTCCACTCGGCCCCGGGGTGCGTATCGACTCGGCTGCTGAACCGGGCTCGGTGGTTCTGCCGGCCTACGATTCGTTGATCGCCAAGCTGGTCATTACCGGACGCGATCGTGACGAGGCGTTGGCCCGGGCACGCCGCGCGCTGGATGAGTTCGAGATTGGCGGCGTGCCGAGCACGGTCGGATTTCACCGGCGCGTCATGGATGACCCCGCGTTCATTGCCGGAGGAGTGACCACGCGCTATCTCACCGAGCATCCCGAGGTCATTCCGCCTGCGTGGGATGGAACGGTCGCCGTTCCAGAAGACGATTTCAGCCAGAACGAGCAGGTAATGGAGGTCAATGGACGCCGGTTCACCGTTCGGACGTATGGCCAGCCGCTTGCTCCCGCGCGTTCGACCACACCATCGAACCGGCAGCCGCCTAGACGGAACTCCAACGGGGCTGGTGGGCGGGGAAGCCACGGCAGCAACGAGCTCATCAGTCCAATCCAGGGAACTGTTCTCCGCGTTGCGGTCGAGATTGGCGCGGCGGTCGCCGCGGGCGACCTGGTCGCGGTCGTCGAAGCAATGAAGATGGAGAACGAGATCCGGGCGCACAAGGCTGGCGCAGTGCTCGATGTGCTTGTCGCGCCAGCCGACCGGATCGCGGCGGGCGCAGTGCTGGCCAGAATCGGCGAGGACTAACCACTGACTTCCCCGCAACCGCTGCGCTTCCCTCCCGGAGCGTCCTGGGCGGAGCTACGCGGGCAACGTGACGTCTGGATGCCGTTGGCTACGACGGCGCTCGACCGGCATGGGTTGCGACTGGCGGACGATGCCGTTCTGGGTCCTGGCGGATCGTATCCGGTCGTCGTTTCCGGCGATCTGGTCGTCAAATTCTTCGGATTTGCTGGGGAATGGCACGCGACCTGGCGCAACGAGCACGTGGCGCATGAACGCCTTGCCCTGGATCCGCGGATACTTGCGCCCCAATTGCTCGGCGCCGGCCAGCTCTTCCCCGGAGCCGAGCATCCATTGCCCTATCTGATTCTGACTCGGATATCCGGTGTGAGCTGGTGCGATGTCTCGTTGACATTCGATCAGCGGGCGCAAATCGCTGCCGAGCTGGGTGAGCAATTGGCGCTCGTGCATGCGCTGCCGCACGAAGGTATGCCGGGCATCGATGCATGGCGCTCCGGTACCGTGGGTGACGGGGCGCGATCCCGAGCATTTCCTCCCGAGTTGGTCGGAGCGATCGATCCCTGGCTGGAAACCGTACCAGTCGCTCCCCCGGTTTTCGTCCACAGCGATCTCTTCGTGCGTCACCCCTTCGTCGACGATGGCCATCTGACCGGCATTATCGATTGGGGAGATGCCATGGCGGCCGATCCCCATGTCGAGCTCGGCAAGATCCATTTGGACGTCTTCGAAGGCGACACGCGTCTCCTGCGTATCTTCCTCGAAAGCTATGGCTGGTCCGTCGAACGTGACTTCGGCCGCCGCGCTCTGGCGATGGCGTTGCGCCGGCACGCGCAGATCCTGGGCCAGCACGGCGGCGGAGACGTCTTCTATCGCGTTCCGGAGCTGATTGCGGGACAAGAGGTCGCCACGCTGGACGATCTGGCATGGATCCTGTTTGGCTAGAGCCAGCCCGTGTTCCCCGTCCTTCTCCGGGCTCCTAGGCCATTTTCCGCAAGCGTGCCTTGTCCGTACGCCCTGAAATCCCTACCATGTGGATAAGTGGAGGGAAAAGTGGGGACAAGTGGGGAACAATGTGGATAACTCGGGTCGTGTCTGACTCGGGAAATCCGTCCTCAAGGTCAACCCGAACAGCGATGTTTCTCGGACGATTCACCTACAACGTCGATCAGAAAGGGCGGCTGGCGGTGCCGGCGCGCTTTCGTGAGTCGCTGTCCGGAGCGGTCATCCTCACTCGTGGAATCGATCCTTGTCTCGTGCTCTATCCTTTGGAAAGCTGGGAGCCGTTGGCCGCCAAGGTGGATGCCCTCCCACTTGCCGACCCGCAGGCGCGCGCGTTTCGCCGGTTGATGTACGCCGAGGCGGCAAACCTCGAGCTCGACAGCCAGGGACGTATTCTCCTCCCGCCTGAGCTGCGTGCCTGGGCCGGTATCGAGCGTGAAGCAATCATCGTTGGGGTGCATACCTCGATCGAAATCTGGAGTCAGGCCGGGTGGCAAGCACAGCAGGCGGCAACAGAGGAGCAAACGGGCGACTTCGCGGGCCGTTTCACCGGTCTCATCTAGCCCAACCCCCCGGAATTTTTTTCGCTACGTCGATTCTTGAACGATGTGCCGCTCACCCCATCGCCACCGGCGTAGTGCAGGACCTCCGTGTCCTGATAATCCAGGGATGCGCCTGGCCGCTGGAAGCAGGCAATGTCTCCCGCAACCGCTTGAGCTCTCCCGGAAACCGCCATGCTGCGCATCCCGATAGAGGCGCGCGGCAATGACCGCCTTGGCGCCAGACCATCATCTTCCCGTGCTTTGGCACGAGGCCGTCGACGCGCTGCAGCCGAAATCGGGTGGCCGGTATGCCGATGGCACCTTCGGCGGCGGCGGGCATACCCGCCTGCTGCTCGAGCGTTCGGCTCCGGACGGACGGGTCATTGCGTTCGATCTGGATCAGGCGGCCATCGAACGTGGTAAGACGCTCGATGCCGGAGATCGTCTGATCCTGGTCAACGCGTCATTTGCCACCATGTATCAAGCTGCCCAGGCGGCAGATATGCTGCCGCTGGACGGAGTGCTGCTCGATCTCGGATTCTCCTCGTTTCAGATCGACGACCCGAGCCGGGGATTCTCGCTGCGGCACGACGGTCCGCTCGATATGCGATTCGACCGCTTGTCCGGACCAACCGCGGCCGGCCTGGTCAATGAGCTCGACGAACGATCGTTGGCCGATCTGATCTGGCGATACGGCGAGGATCGCAACGCACGCCGGATCGCCGCGGCAATCGTGCGAACGCGGGCGATCGAATCGATTCAGACGACCGCGCAGCTCGCGGTGGTCGTCGAGCGTGTCACCGGCCGTGCGCGCGGTCGAATCCATCCCGCCACACGGACCTTTCAGGCCCTGCGAATCGCGACCCACGACGAGCTACAGGCGCTCGAGACGGCCCTCGATGCCGCGGTTGCCGCGCTGGCGGTTGGTGGACGGCTCGCAGTGATCAGCTTCCATTCGCTCGAAGATCGCATCGTGAAGCAGTTCATCGCGCGGCAGAGCGCGACGTGCGTCTGTCCGCCGGAGCAGCCCGTGTGCACCTGCGATACCGTCCCGTCTTTGCGGCCGGTTGGGAAAGCGATCAAACCGACCGAAAACGAAATCGAACGCAATCCTCGCAGCCGCAGTGCCATCATGCGCGTGGCTGAGCGGGTGGCGGAGAGGGACCCCGTATGCCCCTGAGTGCGACCTCCCGGACAGCGCCCCCGATCCCGCTTGCCGAGGTGCTCGATGCGACCGGCGCCGACGTCATCGGCGATTTGCCGCCGAAGACCGAGTTTCGCTGGATCGAACGGAACTCGCGCGAGGTCGTGCCGGGAGATCTCTTCATTGCCGTCAAAGGCGAAGTCCACGACGGTCACGTATTCGTCTCGGACGCTGCCGCTCACGGCGCGACCGCGGCGCTGGTTCGGACCGATTGGGCTGCCGAGCAGGCGGCTCCACCGATTCCCCTGATCGCGGTCGCGGACCCGGTCGAGGCGTTGCAGCAACTGGCGGCCGCCCGCCGGAGACGGCTGCCGATCGAGATCGTCGGTGTGACCGGCAGTCTTGGCAAGACGAGCGCGAAAGAGACGATCGCGGCGGTGCTGGGCGCCCGCTACCGGACCTACCGCAGTCCAGGGAACATGAACAGCGAGATCGGCCTACCGCTCTCGATCCTCGAAATCGAACCCGATATCGAAATGGCGGTGCTCGAGATGGGCGGCGCGTATGCCATGGGCGAAGTTGCCCTGCTGGCGCGGATCGCCGGCCCGAAGGTCGGAGTCGTTACCAACGTTCATCCGATCCACCTGGAGCGGATGGGCTCGATCGAAGCGATCGCGGAAACCAAACGCGAGCTACCAGCATCCCTCTCACCCAGCGGATTCGCCGTCCTCAACGGGGACGATGTCCGGGTACGGGCCATGGCCGCCTATACCCGGGCCACCGTTCTGACCTATGGCTCGACGTCGGAAAACACCGTCTGGTTCTCTGGTCTCGAGACGTTCGGCAACAAGGGGATCGCCTTCGATCTGCACGGCATCTGGCCGTCGCGCCGGATCGAGTTGCCACTCGCCGGCGCCCATTCGGTCGAGCTCGTCATGGCCGCGTTGCTGACCGGGCATGCGTTCGGACTCGAGCTCGATGAGATGCTGGAACCGTTGCGTAATCGGGAGGTGCAGGTGCGACTCGTTCCGGTGCCGGGTCCGAACGGCGCCTTGCTCATCGACGATACCTACAACGCCAGCGCACCCTCGATGCTCACCGCGCTTCGTGTACTGACCGAGACCGATGCCAAACGCCGGATCGCGGTGCTTGGCGGTATGCGCGAGCTTGGTTCCGAAACCGATGCTCAGCATCGAGTGGTCGGCGAAGCCGCCGGTCGATCGGTCGATAAGCTCTATACGTACGGTGAGCTGGCCCTGAAGCTGGCCGGTGCTGCCATCGCGGCATCGGAAGTCGACGGGAATTCCTTGAGCGTGCAATCATTCCACGAAGACCAGCGCGAGGAGTTGATTGCCGCCCTCCTGTCTGAACTTTCCGACGGGGATCTGGTCTTGCTCAAAGGATCGCGGGGTTTGGAGATGGAGCGTATCGTGAAGGCGCTCGAGAGCCCGGCCAAGGGATCGCAGCCAAGCGCATGATCGAACAATCCACGGTTGGTCAACTGAATCTTGGTGTTCTCGTGACCAGCGTCATGCCGACCGATCCGAATCAGAACATGGCCGTTTCGCTGGCGCTGGCGAGTCTGGCCTTCCTGGTGACCGTCCTGATCGGACGCCCCATCGTCACCCTGCTCCGTGTCAAAAAAGCCGGCAAACAGATTCGCAAAGAGGGCCCGGCCAGCCATATCGTCAAGATGGGCGTCCCCACCATGGGTGGGATCATGGTCTCGACGACGGTCGTGATCCTGACCGTCGTCTTCAATCTGGCCGGTCGCCTGTCGATGCTGCTGCCGATCGGCATTTTGCTCGCATCGGCCATCCTCGGAGCGCTCGATGATCGACAGAGCTTTGTCGGCGCGAAACAGCACGGCATGTCCGCCCGCCGCAAGATTCTGTGGCAAACCGGGATCGCCGCGGTGGCTGGGTTGATCCTCTATCTTCCCGATCCATATGGGCTCGGATTACATCATATCTACGTCCCGTTCAGGGGGAGCTACAGCATCGGCATACTCTATTTGCCGATCGCGATTCTCACCATTATCGCGATGTCGAACGCGGTGAATATCACCGACGGGCTCGATTCGCTCGCGGGCGGCTTGTCGGCAATCGCCTTTGTCGCGTACGGAGTCATCGCCTACCAGCAGGGGCAGGTCGGCGTCGTCACCTTCAGTTTCACGATGGTTGGCAGTCTGCTCGGATTCCTCTGGTTCAACGCGCACCCGGCCCAGGTCATCATGGGCGATACCGGCTCGCTGATGCTTGGAGCGACGCTGGCCGTCTCCGCCTTCATGACCGGTCAGTGGCTGCTGCTGCCCGTTGTGGGAGCGGTCTTCGTCGCGGAAATCGTCTCGGTTATTCTTCAGGTCAGCTACTTCAAGTGGACCGGTGGCAAGCGTATTTTCAAGATGACGCCCTTGCACCACCACTTCGAAGAGAAAGAGGACGGCTGGTCCGAAACGCAGGTAACGCTGCGCTTCTGGATCGTCGGCATGATGTTCGGATTGATCGGGGTCGCGTTCGCGCTCCTTTGATCTCCACGGTTCAGGAAATCCCGCGTGGGCGCATACCAGGGGAAACGGGTCACCGTGATGGGGCTCGGCACGCGTGCCGGTGGGCTCGGCGTCGCCCGCTATTTCGTCGAGCAGGGAGCCATCGTCACCGTCACCGACGGCAAATCGGCCCAGGATCTGGCAGATACGCTGGCCGAGCTGGCCGGCTTGCCGATCGAGCTCGCGCTTGGTGGACACCAGGACCGGCATTTCACCCCGGACGGCGCCGATCTCGTCGTGCGCAATCCGGCGGTGCGCCGGTGGTCGCCCTACCTTGCCCGAGCGCGCGAGACCGGCGTTCCCATCGAGATGGAGATCTCCATCTTTCTGCAAGCGTCGCCGGCACCCGTCATCGGGATAACCGGCACCAAAGGGAAGACGACGACGTCCTCCCTGACGGCGGCTATTCTGCGTGCCTGGCGACCGAGCACCATCCTGGCCGGAAACATGGGCGTCTCTGCAGTCGGATTGCTGCCGCAGATCGAACCTGACACCCCAGTGGTGCTCGAGATCTCCAATTGGCAACTGGAAGGGATGGACGAGCGCCGTGTCGGTCCCAGGATCGCCGTGTTGACCAACATCCACGAAGATCATCTCGACACCTACGATGGCTTCGACGACTACGCCGAAACCAAACGATCGATTGCCCGTCACCTCTCGAGCGACGATACCCTTGTGGTCAATCGGGACAATGCCGAAGCCTGGCGGGCAGCATCCGCGACCGGCGCGCGCGTCGTGTCGTTTGGCGTCGCCCGGTCGGCTGAAGAGGGATTCTGGCTCGAGGACCGGACGATCTGCTGGGAGACGGCGGGGTCGTCTGGCTGTGTCGAGCTTCCCGACCGCTTCGTCTATCAGGGAACGCATCAACGATTGAACGCCGCCGCCGCCATTGCCGCGGCTCTGCTGCGCGGAGCCGACCTGAACGCGATTCGCACCGGTTTGGCGCGGTTCGAAGGAGTGAAGGACCGCACCGAGCTGGTGGCCGAGATCGACGGCGTGTTCTATGTGAACGACACATCGGCAACCGCGCCGGCCGCCGCCATTGCCGCACTGGATGCATTTCCCGGACGGGGACTCCATGTCATTGCCGGCGGGTTCGACAAGAAGCTCGAGCTCGGCGAGTTTGGCGCCGCATTGGCCGTGAAGGCGTCGTCCGTCCTGCTGCTGGACGGGACCGCCACTCCGGCCTTGACGACGGCAATCGAAAGAGCCGGGGGCCGCTGGGCCGGACCGTTCGGCTCGATGCACGATGCGGTCGTGGCTGGATACGAGCGGGCTCGTCCCGGGGATGTGGTGCTCTTGTCGCCCGGTTGCGCGTCGTTTGGACTCTTTCGTGACGAATTCGACCGGGGCGACAAGTTTCGGGAGGCGGTGGCGACGTTACGGAATTCACGCAAGGAGCGCGCGCATGAAAATGCCGCAGAACATCGGCCCGGTTCATTTCATCGGAATCGGCGGTATCGGTATGAGCGGTCTTGCCGCGGTCCTGCACGATCAGGGCTATCTGGTCACCGGTTCCGATTCTGGGTCGAATGCGCAGACCGAGCACTTGACGAGCACGGGCGTGGAGATTCAGCGCGGTCATGAGGAAACGGCAAATGCCGCTTCGGCCGATCTGGTCGTCATCACGGCCGCCGTCAAAGACAATCCGGAGATCGTCGCGGCGCGAGATGCGGGAATTCCGATCATCAAGCGCGCGCAGCTTCTGGGGATACTCGCCCGGCAAAAAACGTCGATTGCCGTAGCTGGGTCGCATGGAAAATCGACGACCTCCGGTATGGTCGTGACAGCCCTGGACGTGCTCGACGCCGATCCTTCGTACTTTGTCGGCGCGGTTGTTGCCAGTAGCGGCTCCAATTCCGCGTGGACCGATGGCGAGCATATCGTCGTCGAGGCGGACGAATACGACCGATCGTTCTGGACCCTCCATCCGGACGTCGCCATCATCACCAATATCGAGTTCGACCACCCCGATCTCTTCACGCCGGAGAGCTACGACGAAGCCTTCGCCCGCTTCGCCTCCCAGATCGTCGATGGTGGAACCCTGGTGGCGCGAGGCGACGATCCTGGGGTGGCGCGAATCCTGCCGGGGCTGACAATTGCGCCGATAAAGGTCGTGACCTTCGGGGAGGACGTGACCAGCGATTGGCGAATCACACAACGAGCCGGTGGTTGGGAGGTGACGCCGCCGGGCGGCACGCCGATTGCGATCGACCTGCGGGTACCGGGCAGGCACAACGTCATGAACGCCACCGCCGCGCTCATCGTCTTGACGACCCTCGGGTTCGAACCGCAGCTCGCGGCCAGCGCCCTCGCCGCATTTTCCGGGGTGGGACGGCGATTCGAGCTCGCCGGTGAAGCAGCCGGGGTGACGGTCATCGACGACTATGCGCATCATCCGACCGAGATCGCGGCGACCCTGCAGGCGGCACGAGACCGTTTCCCCGGCCGCCGAATCTGGGCGATTTTCCAACCACACACGTTTTCGCGTACCGAGGCATTGATCGACGATTTCGCGACCGCGCTGGCGGTTGCCGACGAAATCGTGCTGCTCGATATCTACGCGGCCCGCGAGATCGATGACGGGCGTGTCTCGTCGGCGGACATGCAACGACTGATCGGACCACGGGCTCGCGTGGTGCCGGGGGTACCCGATGTGGTTCCGGCGGTTTATCCTCTCTTGCAGGAGGGGGATGTCGTGCTGACTATCGGCGCCGGCGATGTCACCCACGCTGCTCCCGCCCTCGTTCATGCGCTCGAACGAGGTTCGATCGACTGAAAGTACATCCCCTGCCATGAGCCGCACCGCGACCGCACCCTCCGTACAGATTCCCGGGCATCCCGATCTCAAGGTGCTGTCCAACGCCCCGATGTCCAATATGACGACCTGGCGTATCGGCGGACCGGCCGATTTCGCGGTCCGGGCGGGACATCCCGACAAGGTGATTGCCGCCTTGCAATGGGCGCACGATCAGAATCTGCCGGTAACCGTCATCGGCGGGGGGAGCAACCTGCTCGTTGGCGATGACGGTATCCGCGGCTTGGTGATCATTGCCCGGACGCCAGGCGAACGTGCCGGGCAGTTGGTATCTGCCGAGGATCTTGGAGCGGAAACCCGCCTCAGAGTTGCCGCGCAGGCGCCGCTCTCCTGGGTCGGGCGCTATTGCTGCGACCGGGGCTGGGCCGGGATGGACTGGGGGGTTGGGCTCCCGGGGGCAATCGGTGGCGCGACCGTCAACAACGCCGGCGCCCACGGCACCGAAATGAAAGACCACCTCGACCGCGTCGAGATTGCGCGCTCGGACGGCACGCTCGAATCGCACGATCGTGCCTGGCTGAACCCGACCTACCGGCATACCCGGCTCAAGGACTCGTCGCAACCGCGCGGCGTTGCGGTTACCTGGGTCGAGCTGCTGCTGCCCAAGGGCGATCCGGCACGGTTGAAACAACTGGCCGACGAGCATGCCGGCTACCGGCATCGAACCCAACCGACCGGACGTTGCGCCGGATCCACGTTCACCAATCCGCCGGGCGACTTTGCCGGCCGTCTGATCGAGGAGGCCGGTCTGAAGGACTTTGCGGTCGGCGGAGTTCGTTTTTCGACCGTCCATTCGAATTTCATCGTCAACGACGGCAGTGGCACTGCCGAGCAGGTGCTCGAATTGATCGCGCATGCCCAGGATGTGGTGCTGGACCGCTTCGGTGTGCGTCTCGAAACCGAGATCGAGCCCATTGGAGCATTCACCGGAAGGAGGGGGACATGACCCAGGAGCCACGTTACGGGGACGGAGCCAACCGAAAAGTGCGGGTCGCCGTCGTCTTTGGAGGGCAGTCGGGTGAGCACGACGTCTCGCTCCGCTCGGCGCAGACCGTCCTGGCGGCGCTCGACGACGACCGATTCGAGGCGGTTCCGATCGGGGTAACGCGAGATGGCAAATGGTTGACCTCGTCCGATCCAATGGCGCAATTGACCGCCACCTCGCCACTCTTCGCGCTCGATGGTCCGGCTGAGCCAGATGTGGAAACGCTCGAAGTGTCGGTGACGTCGCGGGCGCAATCGCTTCCGAGCGGGTTCGGGTCCGAGATCGATGTCGTCTTCCCGGTGCTCCACGGTCCGATGGGTGAGGACGGCACCGTGCAAGGATTGCTCGAGCTGGCTGGTATCCCCTATGTCGGTTCGAATGTGCTCGGTTCGGCGTTGGCCATGGACAAAGCCATGGCCAAGCTGGTCTTGCAACAGCACGGACTGCCCCAGGCGGACTGGATGCTCGTCAATCGGCGCGATTGGGAGCAAGATCCAGGCGCCATTGCGGAGCGAATCGGCGAGCAACTGGGCTATCCCTGTTTCGTGAAGCCGGCCAATATGGGCTCAAGCGTCGGCGTGAGCAAAGTCCACGACCCAACCGAGCTTGCGGCCGCTGTGGAACTGGCCGGACGGCTCGACCGTCGCATCGTGGTCGAGGAAGGACTGAATGTCCGCGAGCTCGAGGTGTCGGTTCTGGGCAACGAGGCGCCGATCGCATCGGTCGTGGGAGAGGTTGTCTCCGTCAATGAGTTCTACGACTACAGCGCCAAGTACGTGGACGAGGGGAGCCAATTGATCGTCCCGGCCGACATTCCGGCCGAGGTTCAGGCAGAGATTCAGCGTGTGGCGGTCGACGCGTTCCTGGCGCTCGATCTCGCCGGATTGGCCCGGGTCGATTTCTTTCTCGATACCGATACCGGCCGGGTCCTGCTGAATGAGATCAACACCATGCCGGGGTTCACCTCGATCAGCATGTACCCGCGGCTGTGGGAGGCATCCGGGGTTTCACTCCCGGAGCTTGTCGAGCGGCTGCTGGAGCTTGCGCTGGCGCGCGCCGACGAACGCAAGGCGTCCACAGCACACTCGTGAGCGGATCTTGGATTCTGAGTCCTGAGAGGAATGGTAGCGACCAGAAACGGCGACTGGCCGCTTCGCGGCGGTTTATCCCCTTGCGAACCGGTTGCGCTCGTGCGCAGACCGCAGGGAGATTTGCTTCACTCTTCTCAGGACTCAGGACTCAGGACTCAGGACTCAGGACTCAGGACTCAGGACTCAGGACTCAGGACTCAGGACTCAGGACTCAGGACTCAGGACTCAGGACTCAGGACTCATCCCGTACGCCGGGGCCGAACCCTTACCGTGATATACTGCCAAACCGTCCGGTTTTATGCCGCACGGGTGTCTTGTGATTCCCGAGAAAGCGCATTACGCACAAACCTGGCGCCGGACCGCAATCGAGCTGGAGGTTCTGGCAAGTGATTGCGCCCGGGTGTTATTCGATATCATCCTACCGATTGCGGCCCATCGCGCAGCCGCTCGGGTGCAGGGGGCGAGTGGATGCCATCTGAGGGACCGCGACCAAACGAACCCATGGTCCGTGAGTTTCGTTCGACCTCCGACCCAAATCCGACTCCGTTTCAAACAACCCCACGTTCTACTGCGGCCGATTCCCCGGTCAAACCAATCGAGCGTCCTGTGTCCAACCGAGTAACTCCTCAAACGTTCGCCCGCATCAAAGTCGTTGGTGTGGGGGGCGCTGGCGGAAACGCCATCAATCGCATGGTCGAAATGGGTGTTGACGGTATCGAGTTCGTCTCCGTCAACACCGACGGCCAGGCATTGCTCAATAGCAACGCAAATATTGCCGTGCGCATTGGTGACAAGCTCACCAAGGGCCTCGGAGCTGGTGGCCGGCCCGAGGTTGGCGCCCGTGCCGCGGAAGAGAGTTCTGATCAGATCCAGGAGCTGGTGCGTAACACCGATATGGTGTTCATCACCGCTGGTATGGGTGGTGGAACCGGTACCGGCGCATCGCCGGTAATCGCCAAAATTGCCAAGAATGCCGGGGCTCTGACCGTCGGAGTGGTGACCAAGCCATTCGAGTTCGAGGGAACGCGACGTCGCAAAGCCGCGGATGAGGGGATCAGCGCCCTGCGCGAGAGTGTCGATGCGCTGATCACGATTCCCAACGAGCGGCTCCTGCAACTGGTCGATCCCAAGACGCCGATTACCGAGGCATTCAAGACGGCTGACGATGTGCTGCGGCAGGGGATCGGAGGCATCTCGGATCTGATCACCAAACCGGGGGTCATCAACCTCGACTTTGCCGACGTGCGCACCATCATGCACAACGCCGGATCGGCCCTGATGGCCATCGGCTTCGGCACCGGCGAGACGCGTACCATCGATGCCGCCAAGGAGGCGATTTCCAGTCCATTGCTGGAAACGAGCATCGAAGGGGCGACCGGTGTGCTCTACAACATCACCGGCAGCTCGAATCTGACATTGACGGAAACCAGCGATGCCGCGGAAATCATTCGCGCCGCGGTCGATGAGGATGCCGAGATCATCTACGGAACCTCGATCGACGAGTCAATGGGCGATTCGGTGATGATCACGTTGATCGCTACCGGATTCAACGATCAGGAACGCGTGCCGGAATTTGGCCAGCAGATGCGCCGTCCGTCACGCCAACCGCAGGCGCCGCCCCAGCAGCCACGGCCGGCCTATCGCACGCCGCAAGGTGAGCAGGCGGCGCGCTCGCCGTATCAGAGTCCGATTCTGCCGGACGACGAGTTCGATGAAGAATCGAGCATCATTCGTTTCCTGCGCGAGCGTTAGCCGTTCCTGGCTGTGACCAATGTCCGAACGCCCAAATCATGATCGGAGGGCCGGCGGATGAAATGCCCCTATTGCCAGGCCCCAGACTCGAGAGTGACGGATAGCCGCGAGGTCACGTCTGGTAATGCCATTCGCCGCCGGCGTGAATGTCCAGCCTGTGGACGGCGTTTCACGACCTACGAGCGGGTCGATCTGGCCGGGATCGTGGTCGTCAAGAAGGACGGTCGCCGGCAGGCGTTCGATCCCGACAAGCTTCGTCAGAAGCTGCGCGTCGCGCTCACGAAACGCCCGGTCGGCGAGGAACAGATCGATCAACTGGTGCAACGCGTCGAAGCCGATCTGAACGCGTTGGGGAAGGCAGAGATTCCATCCTCTGCCATTGGCGAGGCCGTGCTCCAGCAGCTCAAGGACCTCGACCACGTGGCCTACATCCGCTTCGCCTCGGTCTACCGGCAATTTGCCGACCTCCAGGACCTGAAACGCGAAGTCGATGTCCTGAGCGAGCCTGAATAGCGTTGGGGGAGCTGGGAGTGAGGATCTGGGCTCGGGCTTTCTTCTGGCTCTTCGGCGTGTTCGAGGACGTCGTGAATCTTGAGATGGACAAGACATGGCAAGACGTTTGGTTCCGTGGCTCGAAACTTGGCTAGTTCGCTGTTCTCATACGGAATCCGGATGGTTCCGAAGGGATAGTCGAACGACGTGCCAAAAAGCGCTGACAACGAGCGCTGGATGGTCACGGACGATCACGTCGTTTGTTCGCGAACGTAGGCACTGAAGGAGTATGAGCCCAGCGTTTCAACGTTGGGAACGCGGCGAATCGACGCCACGCCGTCCCGGAGCGTTCAGACGGACTCCGGATCAGTCCCCAGAACCCAAGACTTCTCCAGGTACGCCCAAACTCCGAGATCCCAACTCCACAAGAAAGGGCGGCCACTCGGCCGCCCCTTTTTCGGTTCTATTCGTTGTATAGCCCGAGATCAGCTCGCGACGGGGGCCGAGACGTGCTTCTCGACACGCTCGACAATGGTGCGCTTGGGATAACCGCCGAGCAAGCGATCGACTGGCTGACCGTCCTTGAAGAGGACGAGGGTCGGAATCGTCATGATGCCCAGCTTAGCGGCATTGACCTGCTCCTCATCGACATTGATCTTGACGACCTTGACGGTATCTTCTCGCTCTTTCGCGAGGTCGTTCAGGATGGGAGCGATTGCGCGGCAGGGGCCGCACCAGGGCGCCCAGAAGTCGACCAGAACCAGCTTATCCGACTTCGTGACTTCGTCATCGAACTGGGCGTCTGTAATCTCAATGCACTTGGACATTCGTCATCTCCGACGTGGTTACTATTTACAAGTTACTTCCGGAATACTAGCACGTCTGTGCGACTCCTGCCAGTCCGTTCCGCCGTTGGAAGTGGATCTCCGCAGGACCGCTGGCTCGAAACCGGAAGCCGAGGCCATCACCTCAATGGCTATACTACCCCCTCTGACCAAACGATGGGAACGAGATTGCGGACATCGGCCCCAGGCTTCCCGGCGGCGGATCTCGAACGTTCACGTCAGAGTTGGTGTCGGAATACAAGTACCCACAGATTTTCCGGAAGACGATGAGAGATTCGCTCAGAATCGGCCTCGATATTGCCCCGCTCGCGTATCCACCGTCCGGTGTGCGAACCTATGTCGAAGCGTTGATCGCGGCATTCAGAAACCGAGATTCCGGCATCGACGTCGTACCGCTGGTTACGCCTGGCGGACTCCTGCGCCGCTCGAATCGTCTGGCTCGGCTGAAGTGGGATCTCTTCGATGTCGCTCAGGCAGCAGACGAGGCCGGCGTCGATCTTCTGCATATGACGCGATTCGCCGCGCCGGCGCGGTTCCGACGCCCGGCGGTCGTCACGGTGCACGACCTGATCCCCGTGCAGATACCCGAATACCGCGCCTCGATGCCCGCGCGCGTCCTGGCGGATGTCATGAGCCGCACCATCCCACGGGCGAGCCGGATCATCGTTCCCTCGGCATTCGTCGCGACTGCCGTACAGGAGATCCTGAAAATCGAGCGCGATCGTATCGACGTGATTCCGATGGGCGTCGACATGCCGAGCGATAGCGGGACCCCGCCATTCGTCTGCGGACCCTATCTGCTCCACGCGGGTGGGTTCGACGTTCGCAAGAATCTCCCGGCACTGTTGGCGGCCTTTGCCACGGCAAGACGGCAGCTTGGCGGAGAATGGCGTCTCGTCCTTCTGGGGGCTGCGCACACCGGGAATCCCGTGGTCTACCCTCCCATTCGTCCCATCATCGAGCAATACGGTCTCACGGATTGTGTCGTGCTGACCGGACGCGTGAACGAACGTGAGAAGCAGGCACTCTATCGACATGCCCGGATCGTCGTTGCCCCGTCCCTCAGCGAGGGATTCGGTTTGCCGATCCTGGAGGCGATGGCGCACGGTGTTCCGGTCGTTGCCAGCAACCGGACCTCGCATCCCGAAGTCACCGGGGAGGCGGGCATGCTCGTCGAACCGGACGCGGCGTCGCTGGCCGCGGCAATCGTCGATCTGGCCGGGAATGTGGAGCTTGCCGAAGAGCTCTCCCGCCGCGGCCTGGAACGCGCCGCGGCATTTCCCTGGTCTCGTACCGCCCAACTGACCGCAGAAACCTACCGCCGGGCTCTCTCCGCATAACAGGGAATCAGGGTGAACACAACGAGATGAGGCATGATCGGCTCACCTCCACTCCGACCGAGCATCGCGCTGCAGACGCAGGCCGCAGCCGCCGGCGAAGCACCGCCGGCACAGGGCCTGCTCTACCCGATCCCCAAACAATTATTCGGAACCCGGATGCCGCATAACACGTCCGTTGCTCGCGCCGGATACTCTCCCGGGCTCCGGGCTCCGGGCTCCAGGCTCGGGCTCGAACTCCGGGCTCCGGGCTCCGGGCTCCGGGCTCCGGGCTCCGGGCTCAGGCTCGGGCTCGGGCTCCGGGCTCGGGCTCCGGGCTCGGGCTCAGGCTCCGGGCCCGTCTACGTGCCAAGCGCGTCGCAGCCTTGGCGAGAAAGTTGAGATCGACCCCGGCCAGGAGATCCTGCAGCGATGCAAAGTCTTCCAGCGCGGCATCGCCAGAGATCTCGAAATCGTCCTCAGGATCTGATTGACCGCTCCTGCGACCGCGATACCGGTCTGGAGATCGAGCTCCAGCCAAAGGTGGTGAAAGACCGACTCCGGCACCCTGATAGGGTTGGGGGATATTCGACGGCGTCGCTGGTTCCTCGATCGCGTCCGGATCGCCATTTATGGGGACCGGCGTAGTCGACGTCGATCGAGCTCGACCTTCGAGGATCGATCGATCCCTGGGCTGCCTGCTGGGCGAGCACGGTCGCGGTGGCATTCGAGGCTGCTGGGTGCTGATGGCGGCAACCATTGCTTGATCTGATTCACCACTTCTGCCGCCTGGGCCATTGGCGATATCGGAATCGGCTCGATTGATTCGCGGCTGCGAGCGCCTCTGCCGTCGCCTGTGCGGCTGCTGCCTCGGCTTGGGCGGTCGCCAGATCGTTCGCGCCGGATTCGGCGTTTTGGGTGGCAATCAGGGCCACCTCCGCTGCCTGGGTCTGCTGGGCCTCGATCGTCTGCTGCGCGCTGGCCGCGTTTTCCGTGGCCTGCGCGGCCGCGGTGGCCAACTGATTGGTCAGCTCGTCGTTGCTCAGATTCGATTCGGCTTGCTGGGTGGCAAAGGCGGCCAGCGTCGCCTCGGCAGCAAGCGCCTGTTGGGTCGCTTCTGCATTGGCGGTGGCGCGTTCTTCATCGGTCCGGGCCTGCGGCGTGAGCTGCAGGAGCGCCGCCTCGGTGGCGCGCTGGGCCAGGATTGCCTGCTGGGTGGCCTGTGCCGCTGCGGTTGCGGCGGCTTGCTGGTCGACCGCGGTAGCGGTGATATTGAGCTCGTCGAGCTCTTTCTGTTGAGCGGTCGCCGTCGCGGCCGCGGCAACGGCCATCGTGGCGTAGGCATTCGGAGACGGCGTCGGCGTGGCGGTCGGGGGCGGCGTGCCGACGGTGTTCGCGGTCAGGAAGAGCATAGCCAGGCCGAGCAGGAGGTCGGCAAAGAGCCAACCGCCCAGCAGGATCATGTCTCGGCCTTCGCGGCGGCGACGTACCCTCATCGGACGTCAATCCTCGTTGGATGCTGGGGGCGTAGACGGCTCATGCGCGGATCAGCGGTTGCCACCGGGCCAACCGCCCTTGCGCCCGCGAGGTGCGGGTTCGTCTTCGGTATATGCGGAGCCGCCCTGCAGCCAGGCCGCGTCCGCGCCTCCCGCGATATGCGTCAACGTGGCTGCCAGTGAATCGAGCCGGCGTACGAGTGAGCCGAGCTCGTCGTTCATCTCTCGCTGGCGCAACGAGGTCGACACGCCGGTGGCACTCAGATCGCGCGCAACGTCGGACAGGCTCGATGCCATGGTGTTCTGCTCGGAGAGAAGCCGGGCGAGGGTCATCGTCTGCTCCTCGGAGAGCTGTGACATGCGATTGAACTCTTCGCGCAGCTGGGCCAGGGCCATCGAGATGTCGCCGAGGCTGCGCGAGGAGGCACTGACGCCGCCCATGCCCGATCGGAGCGAGTCGGCCAGCTTGGCATTTGCCTCCGTCTGTTCGGAAAGGGCGTGTTCCAGGCGGGCTTGCCCTCCGGAGAGCGAAGCGGTCAGATCGACGATGCCGTGCACTGCATCGGTTGCCAGCCGTCCGGCTTGCGAAGCGGTTTCCGCACCGGCAAGTGAGCGGTCCGCGGCATCGGCCAGCGCGTCGGCGGCTTCGGCCAGCTTGCGGGTCAGTGCGGCGTCGCTTTGCATTCCGGCTCCCATCAGCCGTTCGAGGGAGGTCACCGATTTCTGCAAGGCGCGTTGGTTCTCGCCCGAGGCACTGACTTCACTGGCCAGATCTTCGAGCGCTTCCTGCAATCCGGTCGAGAGCTGTTTCATCTCGAGCAGGACACGATGCGTTTCCTCGGCGCCGGCTCGCATGCCGCTGGCGAATACGCCGAAGTCGGCGATCTCACGCTCGCGTCGATTGGCGATCGAGGCAAGCCGGTCGTGCTCGGCCTTGAGCCGGGTCAGGAGCTCCTGACTGGAGTTGTCGAATCGGTCGGCCAGGCGGTGGACACTGCGGGCCAGCATGGCCGGGCGCCCAGCACGATCCGGGGCGAGCGCAACGGTAGCTTCGGCCAGCGCATTGTCCAGCTCGGTCTGGAACGCGACGGCGCTCTTGTCGATTGCTTCCTCGCGCGCCTCTCGGCGGCCATGCGAATAGAACGTCAGGAAGATGATGAATGCGATGATGGCGGCGTCGGTAAGCGCCAGGATGGAAAACGACGGTGACCAGAACGGAGCCGTACCGCCAAAATTCTCCTCCCAGAGGAGGAGGAACGGTTTTCGGACCTCTTCCGGGTTGGCTTCGATGAACTTGGCGTAGTTGCGGCTTGCCTCGAACAGGGCAAACCAGGTGAGGAGAATCGGAAGCAGAATCATGACGTTCCGCAATCGATCGATTCGGTCGACGATTGCCGGAACGTATCCACCTTCGTGCTTGACCGCATAGGCATGCGCAATCTGTTGCGTGTTGAACGCCTGCCGCATTTCGACATCGGCCCAGCGCAGCCGGGTTTCGTCGGTTTCGAGCGACGAGGCGAGATCGCTCAGGCGCTCGGCCGATTTTGGATCGACCTCGGCCACCGAAGCGGCCATCGTCTCCAGCTCACGAGTGACCTCACTCGTCGTCGACGGGCGGTGACGAGCGCGATCGAGACTGAATCCGGGCGACGTGGGCCACGCGGCATTCGCGCCGTTGGTGATATCGCCTGGGGATGATTCGGTTGGAGTTGAACGAAGCCGCATGCCGGTAGGCCTGGGTATCTCGGTCGAAAGAAAGAGTCCGGACGAGGGGTCCGCGTGCGGGTGGACTGACGGTGCGCTTCCCTCTGCGCAGGGACAATGTACCATTCAAGACATCCCTGCTGGTACCCCATCCTCAGCGAACGTACAGGGATCGAGCACGAAACGAGCTATGCCCACGATTGCCACATTCGATCACGCCATGCTCCGCCCGGGAAGAAACCTGGCGGCATTCCGAGCCTTGGGCGGCGGTTCGATCACGATGGCTGGAGAGAATCAGCCGTTCCGAGTCGCTGGACGTGACGCGGTTGTCTACCGGCTGGAGAACGCGGCCCCGGGCTACGTCGCGCTTCGTTGTTTCCTGACCGACCGGCTGGACAATGCGGTGCTCGCCCGGTATCAGCGATTGTCGAAGGATTCGACGTTGCGACGTTTGCGTGCGTCCGAGCATTCGCCGCTGGTTCAGTTCGTCCATCTCTTCCCGGAAGGACTCTTGCTTCCAGGCCCGGATTTCCGCTCGCTCTCCGAACCGGTGATCGCGATGGAATGGATCGAGGGCCCCACGCTGTTGGAAGCCGTCGATCGCGCGGCGCGTCAGCGCGAATCTCGCGTCCTCAGCGCACTCGCGAATTCGTGGTTGCGGGCCCTGGCCGCGAACCGCGATGTCGAGTTCTCGCACGGAAACCTGACCGGGCAGAACGTGATGATCGATCTGGAGCGTGGTCCGATACTGGTCGATTACGACACGGCCTGGTGGCCAGGCGCGGTCTCCGTTTCCAAGCACAAACCACCGGCGACCTACGGCCATCCACGTGGAATCGCCTCCGCGCCAGAACGGCGAGACGATTTTGCCGCCCTGCTCATCTATACGTCCCTGCGGGCGCTCGCGCTCGATCCAGCGTTGCGGGATGAGTTTGGCGATCCACCCTCCCGGATCGATGGCGCTCTGCTCTTCGGAGCGGCCGATCTCGCCTCGCCTGGCAAGTCGAAGCTCTTCGAGCGCCTGCGTACGTTGGAGGACGAAGAATTCCAGGCCGTGCTCGGCATTCTCCGCGTGGCCTGCCAGTCGGCGGTCGATGCGGTTCCGCCGATCGACGATGCCTGGCAGGCGGCTCGCGAGGCCGTCATCGAGCGACATGCTCCACCTGAGCCGCAGCCAGTCGCGCCTCCGGCGGCGCCGGTTGCCGCCGAGGCGACCTGGTTCGATGTTGCGCCGCGTGTCGAGGAGGACGACCGGGTCTCCGGGTTCATTCAGGCAGTCATCGATCGCGATGCCGAATCTGTCGTCGCCCTCTGGCCCGGCGTACGCCACCAACCGGATGTCATTCCCTATGCGATTCAGGCGACGAATCTCGCGACTGAGCACGTGCGGCAGCGCGTTGCTGGCGCGATGGATTCTGGCGACGACGATGAGCTGATTGCCGCAGTCGAACAGGCGGAATCGCTGGTGATTGCCGTGCCTCCAGCGGCACGGCGCGCGTACCGGCGCGCACTGCATCAAAGCGATCTGCGGGCCAGCCTGATCGAAGCGTTACAACGTGACGATCGAGAAAAACTTGCTGACATGGCACTGAGCGGCGAGCTGGATGAGCTGCGTGGGATTTCCCGTTCGGCCGAGCGCTCGGTGCGGTTGGCCATCAAATGGCAACAGCTCCAGAATGCGATCGATCTCGACGCCGATGACCAAATTCTCGCCTGCCAGCTCGATGAGCTGCTGCAGGAGACGGACTATCTCAGTACCGAGGACAAGGCGCGCATCGCACTGGCGCAGGGACGTCGCCGGTGGCTGACGATGATTCGCAAGGCATTGGCGGATCGTGACGCGGTCGCCATCGCCGAGCTCCGCGCCGCGATGCCGCCGGAGGCGGACGGGTTGCTCGGCCCGTCCGAGCAGCGGCGGGCGTCGCGATTGATTGCCCAGCGTCGCGCTACGATGCGACTACGTGAGGCATTGGAAACAAACGACGATCGCAAACTGGTCGATGCCATGAACGACATCGAAAACAGCGGAGCCCTGCTTCCACGCGATCTCGATTGGGCAACGGTGCAGCGTGTCGCCGACCGGCTCAGTTTGGTTGCCTCGATTCGCCGGGCAGCGGTGTCCAATCCGCCCGACTATGCGCGGTTGGGGCGGTTGCTGCCGGCGGCACGCGAGGTCTTCGGCGTCAGCACGCCCTATCTGGGACATGGACTCGATTTTGCGGGACTCGAGCTCGATGTGCGGCGGGCAGCGCATCGGGAACGACTGCGCGAAGCGATTCGGAACCAGGACGACGTTGCCATCCTGACCGCGGCCGATCCCGATCCCTACGGCGCAATCGCCACCCTCACCCCGGACGAGCAGGATCGCGTAGCAGCCGTGCTCACCCGTGCCCGCGCCAGCAATCCACTTAAGTCGACCGAAACGACCGGTGTTTCTGGTTCGGTCAACGCGTAGTCGTGAGTCCTGGGTCTTGAGTCCTGAGAAGAACGTAACGCGGTGTTGGCCAGACTGTGATAAGGACCTCACAAGGTCCCAAATAGAGGCACCCGAAACTACTCAGGACGCAGGCCCCAGGACTCAGGACCCGAAAGTCAACCGAACGCGCTCAATCCCGTCAGCTCGCGGCCGGCGATGAGCGTATTGATGTCCCAGGTGCCCTCGAAGGTATAGATCGCTTCGATATCGAGCATGTGCCGGATGACGTCGTTCTGGAGCAGGATGCCGTCGCCGCCCAGAATCTCGCGGGCGAGGCGCGCGCAATCCCGCGCGATCTTCGAATTGTTCGCTTTGGCCATGGCGGTCATACCGGCGGTCGCGTTGCCGGCATCCAGCAGCCGCGAGAGCTGCAGCGAAAGAAGCTGTGCTTTGGTGATCTCCGTAGCCATCTCGACCAGCTTTTCCTGCACGAGCTGAAAGGAGCCAATCGGCTTCCCGAACTGAACCCGTTGCCGTGCGTGGGCAAGGGCTGCTTCGTAACAGGCGATTGCCTCTCCCAGAGCAGTCCACGAGACATGATGCCGGGTGATTCGCAGGATCTCGGCCACGTTGCGGAATCCTGCGACCGGCATTCGGTGGGATTCGGGGACGAAGCAGTTCGCAAAGGTCATTTCGACATTCGTGACCCCGCGCTTCGCCAATTTCCCGCGCATCGGCGTTCGGCTGAAGCCATCGGTGTCCGGCTCGAAGAGGAACGGGGCGATTCCATCCGGCGTTTGTGCCCAGAGGACGGCGACTCCGAAGTTGTCGCCGTTGCCGATCCAGCGTTTGCCTCCGTTGAGTCGATACCCGCCGTCGACCGGAGCGGCGACGGTTTCCAGGTGGGCGGCGTCGCTGCCATGTTCGGGTTCGGTGAGCGCAAATGCGCCGATCACCTCGCATCGCGCCATGGGAGGAAGCCATCGCTGCTTCTGTTCCTCGGTACCGAAGAGCGCGATCGACCCCATCGCGAGCCCCGAATGGACGCCGAAGAAGGTGGTAAATGACGAATCGGCATAGGCCAGCTCCTGGCTGGCCAAACCATATGCGGCACTGCTGATCGACGGACAACCATACGCCCCAATGATGCCGCCGACGATACCGAGCTCTCCCAGCTCCAGCACCCGATCTGCCTGGAATTCGCCACGTTCCCAGAAATCTCCCGCACGGGGCGCCAGCCGCTCGCGAGCCCAGGTGCGCACGCGGTCGCGCACGGCACGTTCATCGGGGGTGAGCAGGCTATCCACCTGGTAGAAGTCGGTCATGTGGCGCGGTCCCTGGAATCGTCGTAGGAGTAGAACCCCTCGCCGCTCTTGCGGCCCAGCTTTCCACCGGCGACCAGCGCTTCCAGGCGTTTGGGGGGACGGTCCATCTCATCGCCGGTGCGTTCGTACCGCCGTTGCTGGATCGCGAGGACGACGTCGAGTCCGTTGAAATCGGCCAGCTCGAACGGTCCCATCGGATGCCGTAATCCGAGCTGCACGGCCCGATCGATTGCTTCCGGGGTCGCGTAGCCTTGCTCGACCAGCCAGAACGCTTCGCGCCGGATTGCCGCAATGATCCGGTTGGCCAGCAGTCCCTCGATCTCCATATCCAGCACAACGGGGGTGCGATCGATCGCTTCGACGAAGGCGACCGCGCGTTGCACGATCTCGGGTCGGGTGAACGGCGCCGGGGCAATTTCGACCAATTGCATGACCAGGACGGGATTGAAGAAATGCACGGCGATTGCACGGCCGCGGTTCTTGATGACCGATGCGATCTGGGTGACGGTCATGCTCGAGGTGTTAGTCGCGAGCATCGTCTCGGACCCCGTCAGCTCGTCCAGCTGCTGAAAGAGCGCCTGTTTGGAACCGAGATCTTCGACGATGGCTTCGATGACCAGCGTTGCGCCGGTTACCGCGGTGGCGAGATCGTTCATCGGCTCGACTCGCGCCAGCGCATCGTCGAATTGGAGCGGGGTCATCGTGCCCTTGTCGACCCGGCGTTGGAGATGTTTCCGGTTGGTTGTCAGCGCACGCTCGAGCTGTTCCGGTTGCTCGTCGACGAGCGCAACCGAAATGCCGTGTAGCGCAATCTGTTGGGCGATTTGCGAACCCATCGTGCCGGCGCCGATGACGGCAACGCGCGTTTCAGACACTGACCTTCTCCTTCAGCCACTCGACGGCATTGTCGATTCCAAGATCGATTCGGTCGCGAACGGTTTGGTGGCCGGCATCGAGGCCATTCGCCCAGACGTAGCCGTCGAGTCCGTCCGCCGGGTTACCGATCGTCACGGGCCACCAGGTTTCGCCGCCGGCTTCGACGGGTGCGTCTCGGAGGTAAACCTGCTGACCCGCGCTCAGTACCCCCATCGATGCTGAGCTCATACTCGGCGCGGAGCGGAGGTTGAGCCCATCGACCAATACGGTGGTGGTCTCTCCGGCGGAGAGCGATGTGTCCTCCGCGGAGATGATTCCTGGTATTTCCCCGCGTTGGATGTAGAGGACCGCGGCCAGCAGCACGTTGACGACGAAGAGGGCAAGCACCAGGCGCCAGAGAAATGGACGCAGCGGATTGGTGAGACGCAACAGCAGCGGGCGTTTTCTCGGTTTGGGAGGCGCCGCTGGGTCCGGCAGAACAGAGACCGGAGCGGGGTTGGCCGGGAGCGCAACCGCTGCTGGCGCCGTTGCCCGCACCACCGGCCGGGAAGTGCGTTGTGTACGCAGGCGTCGAATATCGGCGGCCTGGAGCTCGCCATCGACTCCCTGCGCGAAGAGCTCAGCAAACCGCCCGGGACTCCCAAGTCGAGCGTCGGGATCTTTCAGCAGCGCCCAGAGCACGAGCTCGTCACACCAGTCCGGAATGCTCCCGTCGTGGACGGCCTCGGAGGGTCGTTCCGGCTGGAGGGTGAGATGCGCTTGCAGCATCTCTTGCGAGTTACGTGTTCGATACGGATCTTCGAACGGCGCCCGGCCGGTCAGCAGCTCATAGACGACGCACCCGAGCGAGTAGACATCGCTGGCGGCTTCGACCGGATCGCCCGACGCCTGTTCGGGCGATAGGTAGGCGGCGCTGCCATAGGCCATGCCATGAAGCAATTCTTGCGTCTGCGCGGCTTGCTGGGCGAGGCCGAAGTCGATCAGCTTGATCGTGCCATCAGGCGCCTGGATCAGATTGGCTGGTTTGACATCGAGATGCACCATGCCGGCACGGTGTAACGCGTCGAGAGCGCTTGCGCACTGGCTGAGGATGACTTCGACCTCGAAAAGCGGCAAGCGGCCGCGTTGGGAAATGACTTCGCGCAGTGACTGACCGGGCACCAGCTCCATGGCGACCCAGGCTGAGGCGTCGTCCTCCCAGAGATCGTAGACGCGGGCGACGTTCGGGTGCTGGATGAATGCCATGGTACGGGCTTCCTTGCGGAAGCGTGCCCGGGATTCTGGATTCTGGGCATGTTCCGACCCAGGCGTGCATTGCGACGGTGCGGCGATTCTTGAGTCTCGTCCCTCATAGACGACCGACGGTCTGATTAGCAAGCGGCTGCTCGTAGTCGATTTCGTAATACTCGGCCACGACGACGGTTGGGTCACCGCGGCGCTGAATGATGAGGCTGAAGGAGGATTCGCCGCTGAGGGCATGGAGTCGTTCCGTCGAGATGCTGGTCGATCCTGTCGCGGCATGCTGTAGCAGAGGGTAAATGCAAAATTCGCGTATTCGAGCCGGAACGTGCGGAGATATGCTCACCGACCTCCCCTGGAGCGAGACAATCGAATCCAATGAGCTGCTCGAAGCTCGTCAGGACGGCGTCGCGTTTGTGCGGCTTCATCGGCCCCAGGTCCGCAATGCGCTCAGTGTGGAGTTGCTGGTTGCGCTCACCGAGGCGTTGGAGCGTTTCGATCGGGACGAGACCATCCGGGTCATGGTGGTGACCGGTGGCCGCCAGTTCTTCGCGGCCGGGGCGGACATCGGGGCCATGGCCGGCGCCACCAGTGCCGAGATGGCGACACGTCCGCAATTGGGATGCTGGCAACGGCTCCGGCAGATTCGCAAACCGATCGTGGCGGCCGTCAATGGCTTTGCGCTGGGCGGCGGAGCGGAGCTGGTCTGGGTGTGCGATCTCGTCGTGGCCGGTGATTCGGCGCGGTTCGGGCAGCCGGAGATCGCGCTCGGTCTGATACCGGGTGGCGGAGCGACGTAGCGGCTTCCTCGCTCGATTGGAAAAGCGCGGGCGATGGAGATGGTGTTGGTGGGTGAGCCGATTTCCGCTCGGGCGGCCCTCGACCTGGGATTGATCAACCAGGTCGTCCCGGACGACCTCGTGCTCACATCGGCCTACCGCCTGGCGACTCGTATCGCGGCAAAATCGCTGGATGCGACTATCGCTGCCAAATCCGCGGTGCTGGACGCCTTCGATCTGCCGGTAGTAGATGGTTTGGACGCGGAACGCGCAAGATTCAATGCCCTGTTCGACACGCCCGATACGCAGGAAGGACTGCGGGCGTTTCTCGAGAAACGCCCCGCGCAGTTCGGGAGGAACCGATCGTGACTTCGTTTGCCGCCCCGCTTCGTTATCTGGTCGAGGAGGGGATCGCAACCATCACGCTCGACCGGCCGGACGTGCGCAATGCCTTCGACCAGGTCATGGCCGAGTCGTTGCTGGCCGCGCTCAAGACCGCCGAGAAGGACGATGTTGTCCGTGTGATCGTCGTTACTGGGCGAGGGGAAGCGTTTAGCGCCGGGCAGGACGTGCATGAGCTCTACCGCAAAGAGACGGAGACCGGTGCGCGGGCCGCGGGTGACGAGCTCCGCTATCGCTTCAATCCAATCGTGTCGCGCATCCTGGCCATCGATAAACCGGTCATTGCCGCGATCAACGGCGTGGCAACCGGGGCTGGTCTGGGGATTGCGCTGGCGGCGGATCTGCGGATCGCGTCCGAGCGTGCCTCGTTCATCTGCGCGCCGCATGGAATTGCATTGATCCCGGGGGCCGGCATCACCTGGCTCCTGCCGCGATTGGTCGGACGAGGTATGGCGAGCGAGCTGACCTTCCTGGGCGATCGGATCGATGCGCAGCGGGCGCTCGAGATTGGACTGGTCAATTGGGTCGTTCCGGCGACCGAGCTTGAGGAGCGAACCCGGAAGCTCGCCTTGTCGCTCGCCTCGAAACCGGCAACGTCACTTGGTTTGACCAAACGGGCGCTGAATCAATCGATGCACCACGATCTTGACGATCACCTTGTCTACGAGGCCGACCTGCAAGAGGTCGCGGCGGCGAGTCCCGATCACGAAGGAAGGCTCCGTTCTATGGTCGAGCGAGGAATGAACCGCACATGACACCCCGATACTCGACCCTGATCTTCGATCTGGACGGCACACTGGCCGATACGTTGCCGCTGATCTACGAAGCATTCAACGATGCCTTGAGTCCGATCAGCGGCGAGCAGCTCTCTCCGGAAGAGATTCGCGGGATGTTCGGGCCGCCGGACAACTACATCATCCGTGAGCTGCTCGATGCCGAGCATCACGAGGCCGCCATCGAACGATACGTGGCGACCTATCAACGGCGGCACCGCGATCTGGTCGATCTGTTCGATGGCATGGCCGATCTGCTGGCCGATGCCCAGGCTGCCGGAACCAAGCTGGCGGTCGTGACCGGTAAGAGCCGATCGACCGCCATCATGACGCTCGATATCCTCGGGGTGCTCGGCCATTTCCAGGTGATCTATGCGGGCGACGATGTCGAGCGCCAGAAACCCGATCCGATGGCGCTGGTCCTGGCGCTTGCGGATCTTGCGCACGACGATCCGGCCAGCGCCGCCATGATCGGAGATTCCGCGGCCGATGTCATTGCCGGGAAGAGCGCTGGTGTCGCGACGATCGGCGTGTTGTGGGGGAGCCCAGACCATACCGATCTGCTCGCCGCCGGACCGGATCTGCTCTGCGCCACCATCGATGATCTCCGCACTGCGCTCGGATTCGGGTGATACGAATTTTGGGCGTCCCCCCTTGCTGCGGTATGGTGAAGTCCACAATCGTTTGTTTGTTGTCGTGCGGTTTGGGAGCATCTCGAGCGTGACTGTTGGAACCGAATCCCATGCGCTGGTCTGCGTCGATTGCCAGAAGGCTTTTTCCTTTTCGGAGGAAGAGGAACGGTTCTACCAACAGCGGGGATTTCGGACGCCGGTGCGTTGTCTCGACTGCCGCGCGGCGCGGCGAGCTGCCCGTAACGCTGACCTGATTCGCAACACCGACCCCGAGAGCTCCTGGACCGAGACGCTGGGGCACTATGGCGGGGCGACCAACGGTTCACGTTCGAACGGTCAGCGCCGCGGCAGCGGCTTTCCGGCCGTTTGCGCCCAATGCGGCAAGGAGACGGTCGTGCCGTTCGAGCCGCGCTCCGGCCGCCCCGTCTATTGCCGGGATTGCTTTACCTCGAACAAGCGGGGTAAGGAGGGGAGTTAGGGGTTGGGATTTAGGAGTTAGGTTTTTTTGCTTCTTCAGTCCAGTGTCCGGTGCCCAGGTCCAGTGCGGTTGAATGAGGTAATAGGCTGGGGCCCGGAGGCCGGAGTAGCTGAGGACCTCTGTGTCCTCTCGTGGATTGGGTTGTTGGGAACATTTCCCTAGGTTGAGAAACCTGGAGAACGTCGGTAGGGGCAATCCTCCTGTGGTTGCCCTTGGCCGCCGGACGGTTGGTAGAACCCGGATCGCCTCACCCCCGGTCCCTCTCCCTTCGGGGCGACGGGAGCGCATATGCGGCGCAGAGTGCGGTGAGGAGGTGGTTTTGGGGCGGCGTTGCGGCCCTCATCCATCCCCCAACCCCCTTCCTTCTCCCAAGCCTGGGAGAAGGAAGGGGGCTTTGCGCAAAGCCCTCTCAAGATGATCGGGTGGAGATACGCGAAGGAGAGGAACGCATCACGCAGGCAGGCATCTCGTCCGATCGGTTATTGCCGATGTCCGCTCTTCGTCCCCCCTTGCCCCTCCGCAGAGGGGAAAGGGGTCGGGGGATAGGGGTTGTCTCGCGAACACCCCTTGACACAGAAAGAACACATGTGCTAATATAGAGGCAAGCGGCACGTTTGGCAACGAGCGCGGGCCTGGGCAGCAGATCATCGTGCCCGGGCTGGTTACCCGTCATCCTCACTCGGTGCTGGATCCCGGTCTCCGGAGACGTCACGGTCGATCCCACCGCCTAATGATTTACCCCTAATCGATTTCCTAGGTCCCAGGTCCCATTTCCACAATCGTCCCGTCTCCAGCCTCGGAGAGGCTTGGCGCTGTGAGCCCCGGGTTTTTCAACCTGGGAGAACGCTCCCCACAACCCAATCCACGAGAGGACACACAGGTTAATGGTTACAACTTAAGCTCAGATCCCCGCGTACGAATGCGATCATTCAGGGTATCGTCCGACACTACGTCTGGAGGTCCCGTATGCCCTGCAAGAACCCCGCTCGTCGCTTTCCCACCGTGCATGCGCGTGACCATGCTCGCTCCCGCGCCACCCCACCCCATCCGCCGAGGAGTTCGATGCGCACCTGACGCTGCTGATCTATCCGGTGGCGCTCGGCATCTGGGCCGGGCCCGGGCGAGCTGCGTGAGCGGGTGCTGAGCTTGCCGGTCATGGTCGGGATTTTGCTGTCACTGGTATGGCGACGAATCCCTCGGTGACGGTGCTCCAAGCAGATGCTGACCCGCGAACCGCTGCTCTGGGTCGAGCCGACCACGGTCTCCCAGCAAGCCATCTCTCAGCGGTTGAATACGTTGCCGGCGGCCTTGTTTGCCCAGCTGTTTGCCGAATTGATCCCAGCCTGCGTGCGCGGGGCCGCGCATTCCGGCCTTTCATGCCGAGCTGCGCTGGCAGCACGCCGGCGTACCAGCGGGTCCTGGATCCTGGACAGTAGCCGGCTCGAAGCGGTCTTCAAGAAATCGAAGGCCGTGCGCGCCACGGACGGGACTGTGCTGGCGCGGCACCCTGGTGGCGGTGCTGGATCCTGGGCAGCCATCTGCCGGTGCAGGTCTGGGTGGACCCAGGTGCCACCGTCAATGACCGCAAAGCCTGCCAAAACTGCAGGCGTGCACCCCATCCGGCACGATTGTGGTGCTGGATCGGGGTTTTCCACCTTTGCCAGCTTCGATGCGCTCACGGAGGCCGGCAGTGCGGTGGTGGGACGCTGGACCGCGAAGCTGGACATACGAGGTCGTGGGGCGCTGACAACGGCGCGACCCCCCTCGACCAGCTGGTGCGCCTCGGTCGCTTTCGTTCCAGTCCGTGCCAACATCCGGTGCGACGCATCGGTCGGCTCGATCGAAACAGTGGCACTGGTGGGTCACCACCGAGCCTGATCCGGAGCGGATCTCGGCCGAACAGGTGATCGCTCTGTTCACCAGCGCTGGCGCAGAGATGCGTTCTTGCAGTGCAAGCGACTCTTGCATTTGAGTTATCTGTGGGGCAGCACCGCCAATGCAATTGCCCTACAGGTGTGGACCACGGTCCTGCTGTACGCCATGCTGGTGGATCTGTGCGGCGAGTTGGGACAGGCGCTGGCGGTGTCGGCGGAGCGGATCTCGGTCGAGTTGACCTTCCGCAGTCTGTATCACTATGCCCGAGCGTGCCAGCAGGGCGAGACCCGCGGGCTGATCGCCTGGCTGAGTGATCCCGCACAAGGGGATCTGGGATTGGTCAAACGGCACCGCGCGCGCGCCTCGCCAGGCGGCAGGGCCAGAACAGATGCGCTTAAGTTGTAACCATTAGCAGACACGCCCTCAGCTACTCCGGCCTCCGGCCTATTGCCTCTGACGACGGCCGTCTAAGAGAAAAAGGGCTCCGGGGAAAGACCCGGAGCCCTTTTTCGTGATGCGCAGTTGGGGCAGTGGTTACGCCACGATCTCTGAGGCGTACTCGTTCTCGGCGATGGTGAGCGACTCGTCGATCGCACCGACCACGTTGTCGATCTCGTCCTTGGTGACCACCAGCGGCGGAGCCAGGTGCAGCACGTCCCAGACGCGGGTGACGATATTGCGCTCCATCAGCAGTTGGGCCAGCTTCTTCTTGAATTGGCTGTCCTTGCCAAACTTCTCGCGCGTCGCCTTATTGGCGACCATATCGAGACCCCAGACCATGCCGATACCGCGCACCTCGCCGACCGACGGGTGCTTGGTGAGTGTTTGCAGCTGCTGGCCGAGGTAGGTCCCCATTTCATTGCCGCGCTCGACCAGATTCTCCTCGTCGAAGATCTCGAGGTTGCGGACGGCGGCAGCGCAGGCCACGGGATGACCGCCAAAGGTGAGCAGGTGGCCCATCGGGACCTGATCCTTCTCCTTGAAGATCTCGTAGACCTTGTCGCTTACGACCGCCGCGGCGATCGGCGCATAACCGGAAGAGAGGGCTTTGGCGATGGTCATGATGTCGCCCTGGATACCGAACAGCTCCTGAGCGAACATCTTGCCGGTGCGGCCGAAGCCGTTGATGACTTCGTCACAGATCAGCAGCACGCCGTATTTGTCGCAGGTCTCGCGCAGCATCTGCCAGTAGATCGGCGAGGGAACGTGGACCCCGGCCGCGGTCGAGATCGGCTCGCCGATGACGGCGGCCACGGTCTCCGGTCCCTGGTAGATGATCTCCTGCTCGACCGCTTTGGCAGCCATGATGTCGGCCTGCTCGCCTTCGACTCCGAAGTCGGAGCGATAGCGGTCCGGATGCGGAACGTGATAGACGCCGTACATGTACGGACCGAATGAAGCTTCGTCACGAACCGACTGCGTGATGCTCATCGCCCCGTAGGTCATACCGTGGTACGACCCGCGCCGGCCGATGATCTTGTAGCGACGCGGGAATCCGCGCATCGTCTGCACCTGCTTGGCGATCTTGATGGCCGACTCGACCGCCTCCGAACCGCCGGAGCAGAAGAAGACGCGGTTGAGATCGCCAGGCGTGCGCTCGGCGATCATCGACGCCAACTGTACCTGGGGCACCGTCGTGAAGGACATTGCCGAGGCGTAGGCCAGGCGGGCTGCCTGCTCGCCCATGCGCGCCGCAATATCGGCCCGGCCATGACCGGCATTGACGACCCAGAGACCGGAAATGGCATCAAAATAGCCCCGGCCCTGAATGTCGTAGATCGTCGATCCCTCGCCACGATCGAAAACGCGGAAGCCGTCCTTCTCGGCAAGCTCGGCCCAGGGAAGACTATGGATCCAGACGTGGTCGCGAGCACGTTCTTCGAGATAGACCGGTGCAAAATTCTCGGCGGTCGTCGTGTCTTGTTCGGACGAGCTTCGCACGGCAGCTTTGACCATTATGTATGACCTCCTGGTACGCGCCGTCTCTGGAAAGCGCGAACCGACCTCGGTGGCGAAAAGGGACTCTGCAGATCCGCGCCACTGTTGAGCCTGGAGTATAGCGGAGGCCGTGCATACACCAGCCATCCGAAACGCGAATCATGGTTTGACGGCATCAACCGAAAAATGCCATGCTGCCTGCGTTCCAAAACGTTTCAGGAGTGGATCGATGGTGATCGAGCAGCAGAATCGACACAGCGCTGCCAGGATTGGCGAACCGGCGGGCGCGCCTGTTTCGCTGTCCTTCGAAGGGCAGACCGTGGTTGCCTATGAATCCGACACGATCGCGACGGCGTTGCTGGCGGCCGGGGTGCGGGTATTCACGATGACCGAGATTGCTGGCGACCGGCGCGGCGGCTTTTGTTTCGTGGGCCGGTGCGCGGATTGCCTGGTCGTCGTCGACGGTCAGGCGAACCAGCGGGCGTGCCTGACGCCAGTGCGCGCCGGAATGGACGTCCGTATGCAACGCGGGCACGGAGCGGTCGAGCCTGAGGTGGGCCCATGACCGCGCCAGGGGTAGTGATCGTCGGTGGAGGTCCGGCCGGACTCTCGGCTGCGTCGACCGCTGCACGGGCCGGTTTGACGGTCACGGTGATCGACGAACGGCCCAGACCCGGAGGGCGTCTGCTCTTCGATTGGACCGAGGCGGTCGATCTGTCCTCTATCCTGTCCGATTGTGCGGCGCACGGAGTGACGATTCGTTCGAGCACCATTGCCTGGGGGCTCTTCCCGGGTTGGCGGATTCCCCTCGAAACCCCCAACGGCCCAGAGGTGCTCGAAAGCGAGCACGTGATTCTGGCGACCGGATCCATCGATCGCGGATTGGCGTTCGATGGCAACGCGCTTCCCGGTGTTATGACCGGGTCCGGGTTGCGACGGTTGATCGGAGAGTTCGGCGTGTTGCCCGGGAAGCGGGTGCTCATCCTCGGTGACGGTCCTGATGGGGCGGTTACCGCGCATGCGGTTCGCGGCGCCGGTGGTCAGATCGTGGCGCTTGTTTCTGAAGACGACGCACGCTCGATCTCCGTTCGGGGGGGGGGCGGCGTCGAGCGAGTGTTGATGAACGGCAAGGAGTCTTCGGTCGATATCGTAGCTGTGGCCGTGGGCCGCGAACCCGATCTGCAACTTGCCACGATGGCTGGGCATAGCCTGGTCTGGATGCCTGCAAAAGGCGGCTGGGCTCCGCATCAGCATGGGGAGGAGCATCATGTTCCGGCTGGGTTGGTCGTGGCAGGGGATGCCGCTGGGGTCGATTCGGTCGACGTCTGTGCTCTGGACGGGGCATATGCCGCCGCCCGGCTTGTTCGATCCCTCGGGCGTATGAGTGACGACGAGGTCGGCCGAATCGCGGGCCAGATCGCCGAACGCCAGCCCAATCGTACGCGGTATCTCGGATCCGAGCCGATTCACCGGCAGCCCTGGCAGGTGCCGATCGAGGTGAGCCAATGACCAACTATCTCTGCCGATGCGAAGACATCACTCTGGAACGGGTCGAGCAGGTCATCGCCGAAGGGAAATCGACCGTCAACGATGTCAAGCGGCATACCCGTGTCGGGATGGGCCGGTGCCAGGGGGCGTATTGCATCAGCGAGGTCCGGCGCCTGCTGGAAGAAGACGAGCACGATCCGATGACCATGCGCCCACCGGTGCGCCAAATCCGCCTCGATACCCTGGCCGCAACGGTCCCGCCGTCGGACGACGATTGACGAGTAGCAGGCAACACGCGGCAGGCGACACACAGAAACGAGTAAGGTGGCCCGGGGCCGGAGAAGGCTGGCAGGGGCGTCGCGCCGCAGTCGTTTCCCGATTCCTCCGCGTGCTGCTTGCTACCTGCCGCGTGCTACCATCGTTTCGGGTTGGAATGGCAGACAGTGGAGGATGTCGTGGCGGAATCGCGTATCAGGCTCGACTATCGGAATGCGATGGTCTCGGCAGTTGGAGAAGCGAGCGGCTTGAGCGATGAACAGCTCAGGACCGTGGCTCCCAGAGCGGCCAAAGAGATCGAGCGGATTTGGGCGGAACATGCAGCGGGCGATCAGAAATGGATCGACTTGCCGGACAACAAGGCCCTTGTCGCAGAGATCGAGACATTCGCAACTGAGAACCGCTCCAAATACGACGATTTCATTCTGATCGGTATCGGCGGTTCGTCGCTGGGCGCGATCTCCGCCATCCAGGCGCTCGCACATCCCTATCGCAACCTTCTCCCGGCAGCGCAACGCGGTGGGCCACGTTTTTTCGTGCTTGACAATCCCGACCCTGAAAAAGTTGCCGCTACGCTCTCGACCGTCGATTTGTCGAAGACCCTGGTCAATGTCGTCACCAAGAGCGGTCAGACCGCCGAAACCATGGCCAACTTCCTGGTCGTGCAAGATGCGTTGGAGAAGGCGGTAGGCAAGGAAAACGCCCGCGCTGAGATCGTTGCCACGACCGATCCGGAGAGCGGCCTTCTGCGCCAGTTGGCCGATCATGAGGGGTATCGAACCTTTCCCGTTCCGCCCGGGGTCGATGGGCGTCAGACCGTACTGAGCGCGGTCGGCATGTTGCCGGCCGCCATGTGCGGGGTCGATATCGGCGGCCTGCTCGATGGCGCCGCCGCGATGCGGGAACGCTGCAGATCGACCGATATCTTCGAGAATCCAGCTGCGCTCTTTGCCGCGATCGCTTATCTGGCCGATACCGAAAAGGGCAAGTCGATGCTCGTCATGATGCCCTATGCGGATGCGCTTTTCGGTATCGCGGACTGGTTCCGGCAGCTTTGGGCGGAAAGCCTGGGCAAACGACTCGGGACCGATGGGAAGGAAGTCTTCGCCGGGCAGACGCCGATCAAGGCGCTGGGGGCGATCGACCAGCATTCCCAGATTCAGCTCTACACCGAGGGTCCGAACGACAAGCTGCTCTGCTCACCGGGATCGAGCGTTATCGCGCCGAGGTGAAGATCGACGGCACCCGGAAGGGATTCCCGACCTCGATTACCTCGACGGGGCCGAGCTCGGAACATTGCTCGATCGTGAGCGCATCGCGACCGCCTGGGCGTTGACGGAAGCAAACCGGCCGAATCTCATGCTGATGGTACCGACCATCGACGCCGCGATTGTGGGCGAGTTCTACTTCATGCACGAATTTCAGACCGTCGTCGCCGGTGGACTCTACGGGGTCAACCCCTTCGGGCAACCGGGCGTCGAAGCCGGCAAGAACGCCACCTATGCGCTGATGGGCCGCGAGGGGTACGAGGATCTCCGCACGACTCTGACCAGGGAGCCCGAGGGACCGGCGTACGTTGTGTAGGTCCTGAGGCTTGAGTCCTGAGAAGATCGTTAGAAGGTGGCGCAAACGCGCTACCTTCGTGTCCATTTGAGACTACCGTTCCTCTCAGGACTCAGGACTCAGGACTCAGGACTCAGGACTCAGGACTCAGGACTCAGGAAGGACTCAGGACTTCGTCTTGCTACTCGTCCCCGGCGTGGCGGATGGTAGTAAGCAGGTCATCGGTCGACGGGATGCCGTTGGCGCGATAGATGATCGTACCGTCCTTGCCGACGATGAAAACGGTGCGGTTGATCTTGTCGCCGTAGACCCCGGGTTGCCCCGGAACCGGTTTCAATGCGCCGTACTCGCGGGAGCGGACAAATCCCCGTCAACCAGCAGATCGAATGGCAGCTTGAGATGCGCCTTGAATCGCTCGTGGCTGTCGAGGTCGTCTCCACTGATGCCGAATGGAACGGTATCGAGATCTCGATAGGAGTCGATTGCCCTGCGAACCGCGGACAGCTGGTTCGTTCAGCCGGAGGTGAAATCCTTAGGATAGAAGATCAGGAGCACGCGATAGGCGCCGAAGTAGTTCGAGAGGGTGACCGACGTTCCGCTTGTGCTGGCAAGCGTGAAATCAGGCGCCGTGTCTCCAACATGTGGTCCTGGCAACGGCTGATCGGTCATGGGCGGATTCTATGCGAGCCGGGTGCTCGGAGTCCAGCGGAGGAGTTGGGAGTTCGGATGTAGGAGTTAGGAACGGTACTCGAAATTCCCAACTCGAACTCCCCGCTCCTAGAGCGCAGACCGAAAAGGTCGCCCTGGTTAGAATACCCAGCATGGCGCACGCAGTTGCGGGCATCGGTGGCGGTGACGGCATTGAGCCCATCCCCGATTGCCGTCATCAAGGCATCGACCGTGCGTGCGGCGATGGTGCGCAGGTGGGTCTTGAGCCGGCTGAAGACCAGTTCGATCGGATTGAAGTCCGGCGAATAGGCTGGCAGGAAGCGCAGCTGACACCCAGCGGCCTCAATGGCCCGCCGCGCCTCGGGAGCCTTATGCACATTCAGGTTGTCCAGGATCACGATCTGACCCGGTCGCAAGGTCGGCACCAACTGCGTGCGCACCCACTGGGCAAAGACCGGTCCATTGAGCGCACCTTCGAAGACCAGGGATGGTCCCACCCGGTTGTGCGCAACGCGGCCAGGCAGGTGACGTTGCGTCCGTGTTGCGGGGAACCGCCGCGACCAGCCGGTGCCCACGGGGCCGGGCCATGGCGGCGGGTCAGGGTGATCTGGGTACTGGTTTCGTCCAGAAAGACCAGATCGTCGGCCACCAACCGCGCCTGGTCCTGGTGCCACGCTGCCCGCTGCTCAGGATCGCGCTCGGTGGCGATCAGACTCTTTTTTCGGGGACGATCCAGTCGCGCCACGGCCCGAATGACCGTGCCACGACCGACGACGAGCCCATGCTCCGTGGCCAGCCACGCCTGCAACTCGGTCAGGGTAGCATCGGGCTCCGCGTCGATCTGCGCCTGCAGTGCCCGATCCATCTCCGGGCTCACGCGACGAGGGCGTCCGCAGTGGCGGGTCGTCGGCGCCAGCGACCCGGTGGTCTGCCGTCGGCGCCGCCAGTCATAGATCGCATCGACCCTGACGGAAACCGGTGGGCCGCCTCAGCAATGGAGCAGCCGTCCGCCACGGCTGCCATCACCGTTCACGGAGGTCGACCGAATAGGCACGGGGGCATGCCACAGCATGGCACGATCGTGCCACATTGGCAACCCTTTAGGTCTTTGCTCTAACTCCTCGTCACGGCACGAGCAGCATGCGTTCCAACGCGATCAGGGCATCTTTCTTGGTGACTGGATCGACGTCGACTCGGTTGACGACCTCCCCCTGGGCCAGATGCTCCAGTGTCCAAAGCACGTAGGCGGGGTGTACCCGATACATGGTGGAACAGGGGCAGATGACTGGATCGAGGCAGAAGATCTTCTTGTCCGGCAGTTCTTCCTGCAAGCGATTGACGAGGTTGATCTCGGTGCCGATTGCCCAGGTCGAACCTGCTGGTGCGTCGACGACCGTATTGATGATCTTCTCGGTCGAGCCGTCGTAATCGGCCGCCTGGACGACCCGATAGTCGCATTCCGGGTGGACGATGACCTGCACGTCGGGGTACGCCAGCCGCGCGGTCTCGATTTGCTCGACCGTGAAGCGTGCATGCACCGAGCAGTAGCCTTTCCAGAGGATGACCGTCGCGTTGCGCAGCTCTTCCTCGGTGTTGCCACCGAGGGGCTGGAACGGATCCCAGACGACCATCTTGTCGAGTGGGATACCCTTCTTCAATCCTGTATTTCGTCCCAGATGCTCGTCCGGGAAGAAGAGGATGCGCTCGCCCCATTCGAAGGCCCAATCGTAGACGCGCTCGGCATTCGACGAGGTGCAGACGATGCCGCCGTTCTTCCCGCAGAAGGCTTTGAGGCTGGCGGCCGAGTTCATATAGGTGACCGGGACGACATTGCCGATTCCCAAGCGTCTCAGCTCGGCCCAGCAGTTCTCGACATCGACTGGTTTGGCCATGTCGGCCATCGAACAACCAGCTTCCATATTCGGCAGAATCACCTGCTGGTGGGGCTGACCGAGCACTTCGGCGCTTTCGGCCATGAAGTGCACCCCGCAGAAGAGGATGAAATCGGCTTCGCCGCGGGTGGCGGCTTCCTTGGAGAGCTTGTAGGAGTCGCCGCGGAAATCGGCAAACTTGATGACCTCGTCACGCTGGTAATGGTGTCCAAGAATGACCAGCTTGTCGCCGATGGCATTGCGCGCTTCCCAGGTGCGGGCCTCGCGCTCGTCGACCGGCATCTTGAAATACTCACGCGGGATCTTGGCTTGTTTCTTGGGAGTCGATCCGTAGGTGAACAGCGTCTCGTAGGCGCCAGTCCCCTCTTCAGGGACGCAGGTCGCCACGCCGAGCTGCTGATTGTCGAACCACTCCGAGCCCTTGTCTCCAAACTTCAGCGAGAGCGGCAAGGGATCGATAGGATGTTTGATCGTTGAGGACATTCGGCCTCGGGCTCCTTCGAGGTGAATCGGGAAACCGGGTCTGACGCCAGACAACCGGTGCATTTTCGACAGCCTCCGATTCCCTCATGACTGCGTCAAGCATAGTCAGGCCGGGAGTAATTGTCAATATGACACTAAGTCCCTGCCAGGGCTTATGCGCGAGTAGGGAGTGGGTCAATGACCAAGGCAACGGCTTCCGCTGGGTATTGGGCATGCCACCGCAGCCGAGCCGCAATCTGCCGAACACCGGTGAGGTAGAGCAGACCGATGGCGACGTCGCGCACCAGCGTCATGATCTGCGGCCCGGATCCCGTATGGATCAAGCTGGCATCTTCCCCAAAGTTGACATCTTTGCATCGATGCAACCGGTTTTCGATGGTCCAATGCCCCCGTTTGAGCGCCAGCAATTGCGCGGCATCGGCTCGTGCTGGGGACAGACTCGTGATGGCATAGGTGAGAGACCGGTGTGGCTGGTGGTGTTCCTCCCACGTGCGTTCGATGCGCAGCACCTGGGCATGCCCGGGCCAATCGAGATAGCCGACCAGGTCGGTCGATGCCGTCAGCCGCCGCCGATCCTGCCGTCGTCCATGCCCGGACTCGATCGTTTCGGCCTGTCGTCGATCGTGCAAGGGTATGGTGCGCAACTGTGTCGGCGGATCGAAGAGCAGCTGGATATCGGCAAAGAGTTGCGGCTGATTCTGCTTGACGACCAGCAGATAGTCACCTCCGGCCGCCACCACCTGCTGGCACAGGGACCGCTGGCAGTACAAGGCATCGCCCGTCAGGACCCGTCCCGGCCAGGCGATGCGCTCGATCAGCTTCGGAGCAACCGTCAGTTCCGCCTCGGCGCGATCGGTCTGCCGTACCGCGTCGACCGCGTGCTGTGCCAAGACGACCCCCGTCCGATGGCAGATGGCGCTTACGGCATGGACCGGACAGCCCGCGTGGCCAAATGGCAAGCGGCCCCGGTGCGCCTTGCCGTCGATGGCAACCCCGGTGAGCGGCGTCTCCCCCGGCTCGGCAACCGACGCTACGAAGGTGCTCAACGCGTGACTCAGCGTCTGGCTATCGAGTTTGGCAAAAAGGCGCTGTACGGTCGATTGGTGGGGAGTGGTCGCATCGGGAAAGCCCAAGGAGGTCCGCATTTCTGCGGGCTGCCGAGCGATCCACTCACTGATGGCCAGCACCGACTGCTGACCGGAGAGGACCGCCGCCACCGTCGTGGCTAAGATCGCGGCGAGGGGAAAGTGCACGCTGGCGGCGCGCCGTGGGTCCGGCACCTGGGCAAAGGCGTCGAACAGGCTGGCCGGTGTGACGGCCAACGGGGTCGGGGATACCGTAGACTGCATGATGAGCTCCTTGGCGGGATGGGGTCGGGTAGCTACGATCTATCCTGCCAGTGGAGCTCGTTCGTTGTCATCCCTCCCTGCTCACTCGCGCATAAGCCCTGAAGTCCCTGCCGAAGCAGGCAGCAGGCAGCACGCGGCACGCGGAGGTGCTGGATTCGCATGAGTGACACGGGCACCGGCATCTCCCCATCTTTTCTCGTTCTGCGTGCTGCCTGCTGCGTGCTGCCTGCTCGCACTATGATTGACCGCTATGTCGATGACGTTTCGAAACTGAGGTAGTGCATGTCAACCCAAACGATCGAGCAACTGACGCGGGAGGATGTCCCAGTCGAAGAGACGTGGGATCTCACGTCGTATTATCCAGACGATGACGCGTTCGAAGCCGATCTCGCCCGCATCCCGGGCCTGGTCGAGCAGGCCGCGTCCTGGCAGGGAAAGCTTGGCGAGTCCGCGGCGACGTTGCGCCAGGCGCTCGACGATTCGATGACCGCGCGGCAGGTCATTTCGCGCGCCGCCGGCTACGCCCACCTGCGCAAGGATGAGAACGTTGCCGATCCGCTTCGCTCGGCTGCATTCGAGCGAGCGGTTGGCGCTGCAATTCAGGCAAGCCAGGCGCTGGCGTTCTTCCAGCCCGAGCTGCTACAGATTCCCGAAGAGACATACAACCAGTTTCTGGAATCCCCCGAGCTCCAACCGTTCCGGCATGCGCTCGAGGACGCTGCCCGCCAGCGCCCGTACGTCCGATCGATCGAGGTCGAGACGATTCTGGCGCAGTCGGCGGAGATCGCGCGGACCGCGTCCGAGGCGTTCGGCGCTTTGAACGATGCCGATCTCGATTTCGGGGAGATCGAAAACGAAGAGGGCAAGCTGATCAAGCTGACCCGGTCGCGCTATCAGCTCCTGATGGAGAGCAAGAACCGCGAGGTGCGCGCCCGAGCCTACGACAAGCTCATGACCGCCTACGAGAAGCACCGGAATACCACCGGCGCGCTGTATGCGGGTTCGGTCCGAAACGATAATTTCTACGCCGGCGTGCGGGGCTACGAGTCGGCGCGCGCGGCTGCGTTGCTGGACGACAACATTCCCGAGTCGGTCTACGACAGTCTGGTCGAAGCGGTCTCCAATTCGACCGGCATCATCGAGCGGTACTACAAGCTGCGGTCGAAACTGATCGGCGTGGAGGATCTGGCGCTTTACGACCTCTACGTGCCGTTGTCGCCAGCGCCCGAGCGGACGTTCAGTATCGAAGAAGCCGTCGACACCGTGCTCGGCAGCCTGACAGCGCTGGGGGATACCTATACCAGCGACTTGCGCGAGCTGATGAGCAAGCGGACGGTCGACTGGCACGAAACCGCCGGCAAGAACTCTGGCGCGTACTCGTCGGGGACGTATGGGGCGAATCCGGTCATCCTGATGAACTGGAACGGGTCGACCGACCATGTCTTCACGCTGGCGCATGAAGCGGGCCATCAGATGCACACCTTCTACAGTCAGGCAAACAACCCGTATCACTACGCCGGCTATTCGATCTTCCTGGCGGAGGTCGCTTCGACGATCAACGAGACGTTGTTGACCTGGGCACTGTTGGAGCAGACACCGAAAGAGAATCCACAGGAGCGTTTCTCGATTCTCAACAATTTTGCCGATACGATCTCGGGCACGCTGATCCGCCAGACGATGTTTGCCGACTTCGAGCACCGGGCGCACGTGGCCGCCGCCGCGGGTGAGCCGTTGACGCCCGAATCGTTGAGCGAGATCTATGGCGGCCGGACTGAGCTCTACCGGCCCGGCGTGCTCAACGACGACCGGTCGAAGCTCGAATGGAGCCGCGTGCCGCATTTCTACCGCGCCTATTATGTGTTTCAGTACGCGACCGGGATCTCGGCCGCGCTGGCGATTGCCAGCAAGATCCGGGATGACGGGCCGGGAGCCCGTGAGAACTATCTCGGCATGCTGAAGGCGGGAAGCTCCGATTACCCGATCGAGGTGCTCAAACGAGGCGGCGCGGATCTGACCACGCCGGAGCCGGTCTACGCCGCATTGCGGGTCTTCGACGAGATGATCGGGGAAATGGAAGCACTGGCCGAGGAAGCCGGATTCACCGCCGGAGCAAAATAACGACCATGGTGACGACGCGGGCGCATGCGCGAATTCAGGGATTTGGCGATTCGGTCTTCACGCGCATGACCGCACTTGCGCGCCAGTACGACGCGGTCAATCTGGGGCAGGGATTCCCGGATTTCCCTGGCCCAGGCTTCGTCAAGGACGCGGCCAAGCAGGCAATCGATGCCGACCTGAATCAGTATGCAATCAGCTCGGGCGCTCCCCGGTTGAAGCAGCAGGTGGCGATCGACTACTCAGTGTCGTTTGGACGTGAGATCGACCCGGCGCGGGAGGTCGTGGTGACCAACGGGGCGACCGAAGCGATCTTCGATGCAATCCAGGCGTTTACCGGTCCTGGCGACGAGATCGTCGCGTTCGAGCCGTTCTACGACTCCTATCCGGCATCGGCGGCGATTGCGGGGGCGACCTTCGTTCCAGTTCGCTTGAATCCGCCCGACTGGCGCTTCGATCTAGATGCGTTTGCACGCGCAATCACGCCGCGAACCCGGGTGCTTCTGCTCAATACACCACACAATCCGACCGGCAAGGTCTTCTCCCGTGAGGAGCTCGAGCAGATCGCGGCTCTGGCGATCGACCGAGATATTCTGGTCATTACCGATGAGGTCTACGACCGGATTGTCTATGCTCCGGCACAGCATATTTCGATCGCCTCGCTGCCGGGGATGTGGGAACGGACGATCTCGATCAACTCGACTGGGAAAACCTTCAGTATGACCGGGTGGAAGATTGGGTATGCAGTCGGTCCGGCGGAGCTGGTCGGGGCGATCCAGGCGGTTCACCAGTTCGTTACCTTCGCCAGTCCGACCCCATTCCAGGATGCGATGGCAAGCGCGATGGAGCAATCCCGCACGAATGGGTACTACGACCAGCTCCGAAGGGACTACACCCACCGGCGGGATCTGCTCGCGGCCGCGTTGGCCCAGGTCGGGTTCACGACGTTGCCGGTCAGCGGAAGCTACTTCCTGATGGCCGATATTGCGGATCGCGGGTTCGAAACCGATCTGGCCTTTTGTGAGTGGCTGGTGGAAGCTGCTGGGGTGGTGGCGCTTCCGCCATCGGCGTTCTATCAGGACCCGTCGACCGCGCCGCTTCTGGCCCGGTTCTGCTTCGCTAAGTCGGATGCCACCATCGCGGCGGCTGCCGAGCGATTGCGGGCAATCGGGTAGGTACGGTTCAGCAGTCAGTTCAGGACTCAGGGCCCAAGACGCAGGCCCCCACGCGTATCCACTGCGGCCATTCCTCAACGGGATCGAAGCCGACCGAGCGATAAAGGCCGACCGCGTTTTCGTTCTCGGCGTCGACCGAGAGCTCGATCTGGTCGATTCCCTGGGATTGCAGGCGATGGATGCCCCAGAGGAGCAGCCAGCGTCCCAGGCCACGACCGCGGTGTTCATTCAACACACCGACGAGGTTGATATGTCCGACCGGAGGGGTGGCGTCCCGGTCGATGCTGGTCGTGCAGAAGCCGATCAGATCGCCAGATTCATTGCGCAGGATTGCGATCGAGGCAGGATCGAAGCTTGCTTTTCCGTGCACATGCTCGATCTGTTCCCGTGTTACCCGTAGCGGGGTCGGATGACCGCGGAACGAGGTATTGATCAGGTCGATGTAGGGCAGGATCTCGGTATCCGTATAGTGACCAACCGAGAGATCGTCCGGAAGCTCCGGCAATGGGCTCGGTAGTTCGGGATCCAGGCCGAATCGCCAGAAGCTGTGGTCGTAGGCGTACCCAATCGCTTCGAGGAACGCAATGGCTCCTTCGCTGCCATGCGGCGGAAAGAGCACGACGGGGCCATCCGGCGAGCTTGCAATTTCATCCTCCGCCGCCTCGACCAGCGCACGGCCGATGCCGCGGCGTCGAACATCCGGGTGAACCAGAAGCAATCGATGATCGGGACTGATGATGCCGACCGGCGCGTCGTCCAGCTCGGCCACCAACAGGTGGCGCACGATCGGGAATGCGCCGATGAGACTCTCGAAATCGCTCGCGGTGTGGCCGCTTTGCTCGCCCGTGGCCAGCGAGTTGCGCAGGAGCGTGGCTAACGGCTCGGCGTCAGCGGCTCGAAAGGTTCGAATAGTACGGTTGCTGGGTCCAGGCACCCTGTTTCGGCTCGTCGACGACTTGAATCGTGCGCAGCTGATGATCGGCTGCACCGGAAATGTACATCCCCGAGGCCGCGCCGAATTTGAGGTACTCCAGCTTTTCGACGGTGATCACGTCCCCTGGGGCCAGAACCGGAATTCCGGGTGGATAGGGGATGACGAGCTCGGCCGAGATTTCGCCGGCTGCCTGTTCGAGCGGAATGGCGCGCTGGTGGGAGTAGAACGCATCCCGGGGAGACATCGCCTGGATCCCCGGCGCGATGACCGAGCCCGATGAGCGCATGGTCGATTGCGCTTCCTTCTTCCGCGAACCGTTCTGGCCGTGAGAGATCGATTCGAAGGCCGTGACGAGCCGTTCGATCGAGGCTTGGGTATCGCCGACCGTTACTAGGCAGACGATGCTGGTGAGATCGCTCATTTCCGGATTGATCTGGTAGCGATAGCGAAGCTCGTCCTCGACCTGGAAGCCGGTCAACCCGAGACCATGGACGTCGATGACCAGTTTGGTGAGATCGTAGGCGGCGACGCCGAGCGTTTCGCCGTCGAGCACGGAGACGCCGGGGATCTGCTTGAGCCGAGCGCGGGCGTCTTCGGCCAGCTCGATGGCGACATCGAGTAGCTCACGACCGTGATTGACCATTTGCCGGCGGCATCCATCGATCGTCGCCAGGATGAACGAGGCCGGACTGGTAGTTTGCGCCATGCCGACCGTTGCCGCGACCCGGCCTGGATTGACGCGCGGGCCTTTGATATGGAGCACCGCGCTCTGGGTGAAGGCACCGAGCACTTTATGCGTGCTGGCAACCGCGCCATCGACCCCGGAGTCCATGGCCGACTGGGGCAACGCGGTGTGGAAATGGAAATGCGGTCCCCACGCTTCGTCGACATAAACCGGAATATCGTGCGCGTGGGCGACGCCGGCAATGGCGCTCAGATCGGAGGAGACGCCGCAGTAGGATGGACTGACCAGAATGACCATCTTTGCGTCGGGGTGTTTGCGAATCGTTTCCTCGACATCGTGCGCTTCGACGCCAAGACCGATATCCAGCGTCGGATGCAAGGCCGGCGCGATATAGACCGGGCGCGCGCCGCTTTGAATGAGCGCCACCATCATCGATTTGTGCACGTCCCGGGCAACGATGACTTTGTCGCCGGGACGAATGAGCGCGGTCAGAAACGCCAGATTCCCCGTCGACGATCCGTTTACCAGGTAGAAGGTGCGATCTGCGTTCCAGGCATCGGCGCCCAGCTCTTCGGCCAGTCGCCAAGTTTCGAAGTTGAAGTGAATGGCATCGGCGCCACCGCTTACCGGGATATCGCACGCGAAGGCATCCGGCCCGTAGAGCGCGACCAGCTCCCGGTCCATTCCTCGTCCGAGCTTGTGGCCCGGCGTGGAGAAGGGGGTCATGTTCTGGCCGCGATAGGCAGAAATTGCTTCGATGAATGGAGCGCGATGGTGATCGAGCTTGCCATGTTCATCGACGATCGAGGGCTCGAAGAACGGTTTCGCCGGTTCCTGCGCTTTGTGTGGCGCCGCGTTTCGGCCGGCGGTGGTGGCGATAGTTGCCATCGATCTGGTGTTGCCCCCTTCGGATTCGCTTCTCCTGCGCTCGATTCTCTCGCAATCGCTGCTGGTACATCAGGCCCAGCCTGCACAATCGAGATATCTCGAATTGTGATTCATGCACAAATTTGGAGGAGCGGGTTGTTCGGGAGACACGGAATTGGGCTGGGTGAGGAGTTAGGAGTTGGGATTTAGGAGTTGGTAAAACACCCGTCGTCCCGACCGAAGCGCAACGAAGGGGAGGGACCTCCTCGCCGCAGCGAGCCCAGCCCGAAGCCCAGCTGGAACCCCGAATCCATCTTCGGCGATTCCATTCCCAACTCCTAACTCCTAAATCCCAACGCCCACAAGATCATCCACGTTCGAAGTAGCGGCGGCGTTCCCAGTCGGTGACGGCCTGGTCGAAGGCTTCCTGTTCCAGCCTGGCGGTATGAAGGTAGTGGTAGGCGACGATGCGGCCGAAGAACTCTTCCGGTAGGGTGCTTTCTTCCCAAGTGGAGATGGCTTCTGAGAGGGTTGCGGGTACGCGAGGGAAGCCGGTGGCGAGGTAGCCATTCCCCTTGTAGGGATCGCCTGGCTCGATTTGCTGTTCGATACCCCGGAGGCCCATGGCGAGCATTGCCGCGTAGACGAGGTACGGATTGCTGTCGCTCCCGGGAAATCGATTCTCGATACGTAGGCTGCTGCCGTGGCCGACCATACGAAACCCGCAGGTGCGGTTGTCTTCCGACCAGACGAGGTAGACCGGCGCCCAGCTCGCGGACGAGAATCGCTTGTAGGAATTGATATAGGGCGCAATGAGCAAGGAAAGGGCGCGGGTTCCGTCGATCAGACCGCCCAGAAACCAGCGCATGGTCTGGGACATTTTGCCGGTGTCATCGGGGAAGAGATTCTGGCCGGATTCGGTGGATGCCAGCGAACAATGGACATGGCCGCTCGATCCGGTCCAATGCGCTTCCGGCTTGGACATGAAGGTCGCGGCCACGCTGTTCTGAATCGCGAGCTCCTTGATGCCGTGCTTGAGGAGCACGGTCCGGTCGGCTGCTTCCAGGGCCTTTCCGTAGTGAATGTTGATCTCGTGCTGGGCGACCGCGGCTTCTCCCTTGCTGAACTCGATCGGCACCCCCGCCTCGCTGAGCTGATTGCGCAACAGGCGATAGAACGGTTCTCGCTTGGTCCCCTGTAGAAGCTGGTAGTCCTCGTTGAATTCGCCGCCGAGCTCGTAATCGCGATAGTCCTTCTTCTTGAGCGAGGCGTAGCTCTCGTCGAAGAGATAGAACTCGAGCTCGGACGCCATCATCGGCTCGAATCCGAGTGACCGGCAGCGTTCGACCTGTTGCTTGAGCAAGGTGCGCGGTGAGATGGGGATTTCTTCACCGGTCGATTCGTCAATGGTATCGGCCAGCACCATTGCGGTGCCGTCCAGCCACGGAATGCGCCGGGCGGTCGACCAGTCGGGGACGGAGAGGTAGTCGCCATACCCCGATTCCCAGGTCATCAGCTCGTATCCCTTGGGAGTTTCGAGCTCGATATCGGTGCCGAGCAGATAGGTGCAGAAATGGGTGCCGTGCTGGTGCGCATGTTCGAGGAAATACCATCCGCTGACCCGTTTTCCGAAGAGTCGCCCCTGCATGTCGCAGCTGGCGACGATAACCGTGTCGATCTCGTCCCGCTCGATCGCGGCGGTGAGCTCGGCCTGGGTCAGCATTCCTCGAACCTGCATCCGTTTAGCCTCCGTTTTCCAGGCGATAGAACCGGATCGCGTTTCCTCGCCAGAGTTTTTCTTTCTGCTCATCCGTGAAATGGGCAGTGAGCTCCTCGACGGTATCGACCCAGCGCACGTAGGTAGCCCCCTGGGTGACGACCGGCCAATCGGAGCCGAAGAGCACGCGATCTTCACCAAAGACGTCGAGCGTGTGCTCGATGTAGGGCCGCACGTCTTCCAATGTCCAGTGTTCCAGGTCGGCTTCGGTGGTCGCGCCGCTGATCTTGCAGACCACATTGCCGAATGAGGCCAGCTCGGTCATTTGGCTCGCCCATGGCTCGAATTCGGCGCCCCGGATATTCGGCTTGGCGATGTGATTCATGATGAACTCGGTTCCCGGGCACTGACGCACCAGCTCGATATTGGGACCGAGCTGGGTGTAGTAGCAACAGATCTCTGAGGTCAGACCGTATTCGGCCAATATCTGGTTGCCGCGTATGAATCCGGGTTGCAGGCAGAACTCGGGGTCGGACTCGCCCTGCACGATGCGGCGAATGCTTTTGATCTTTGGCGAAATTGCCACCAGCTGTTCGAGAAAGACGCGGACTTTTTCGCCCTCTTCCAGGGGCGCCCAGGGCACGATGGCGAGCACGCGCGGGTCCACTTCGGCCAGCGACGCGATCGTCTGGGCTTCGATGAGCGCATAGGGAGGCGCTACTTCGACCTGCATGTAAACGAATCCCTCGACGTTCTTGTCACCAGTGGCGGCGAAATAGTCGTCGATCCAGATTCGCTTGTTCAGCGATGGAATGGCTTCTAACCAGGGAATGGGGAACCGATCGGTGTCCCAGATATGCACATGTGAATCGACGATCGGCCTCGCTGCCATGGTCCGCCTTTCTCCTCGAATCGAAACGAGTCTGTGCCTACTCTAGCGCAGCCACCTCGCTGAGCGGACGACGCGACAACGCCAGGTGCGCGATCGAGCATTCCATACAACGCCGTGGCTCACAATAGGTCCGATCCAGATGGAGCAATCCCTGCATGCCGCGTTCGCCGATTCGTCCCAGTCGTGCATCACCCGAGACTTGTCGCATGGCACGCCTGGTGAGCCGGTTTGGTTCGCCTGCCTCCAGCTGTTCCCAACGGATCGACGCCTGTTCGGAGAGCTGCTGATCGTCGGTCGCCTCGGCAAGGGCGAGCAGGAAGGGGAGCACGGCGCTCGAAACGATCGCGATTGCCCGCCCCCGCCCCATACCCGACCGAGCACCGTACGCGGATCGTTCGATCAGAAACGCAATGGGATCCTCGCCGGACTTGACGGTCGAAACCAGGGCGGCCGTCAGGCCCTCGAAGGTGCTCGTCAGAAGCGCCGCCGCCATGCCGAGACGGATCAATGGGTGGTTGGCTGGGCGAATGCGCACACGCTCCCAACTGGTAGGGGCCAGACGATCCCCATGCCAGGGAGCGCCGCGCGATTGCCAGCATCGTTCGGCGCGCGCAAGATCGCCTGGTTGGAGTCCGATGATCTCCGCCTCGGCCGGCGAGAGCGGAAGGAAACCGCCGGCGCCCAGGAGCAGTCCCGACGCGAGCTCGTATCGTTCCGAAGGCGGAGTCAAGGCCAGCATGGCGTCGATCACGTGGACCGGCATACGCTGGGCGAGCAGACGCATCGGACCGCGGTTGGCCGTATAGCCGAGGCCATCCATGATCAGCTCGAAGAGCAGATCGGCGGGGGTTTCCTGCTCGAGACGGGCCGAGAGCCGGGCGACCTTGATGCCCAAACGCTCATCGCCGAGTTGCCAAAGGGCAGCACGAACGGCCTGAGGTTCGGTTCGCGTCACGTGTTCGGCGCAGACCTCGTCGCCGACCAGGTTCCAGTCGACTGGAGCATCGAGCAGCGCGGCAAGCAGCTCGGGATCCGGCCGGATCACCGCCGTGGGAACGATCTTGCCATCGGACCGGCGTGTTTCGGCGGCGTCATCGTCCAGCACGATATGGAGGATGACATCGTTGTAGCGGGGATCGAGATGGTGTCCGTGCTGCCGCCAGGCGGATGTTTTCAGATGAATCTCGATACTACCAACCACCAAATGCCCGTCTCCGAAATCGACCATGGCTTGTTGGAAGTCGGGACCAAGTCCGTGTGACCAAGAGCCGCGATAGACGATGGTCGCAGTGCGGTCGCCTGTGGTTGCCAATGGCGCGGAGAGATCGGCGCCGTTCCACCAACGGGATACGGCGATCTCACGGATTCGGGTCGGTTCCATGCGGGGCGTGTCCAACCAGGTTCTCGATGTCGGGCAAGTGGCTCGTTCGGAGCACTCTACCAGATCGGTTGGGACTGGGATTGGGCGAAGGAAACCCACTGTCGCCTCGACCGTAGCGCAGCGAAGTGGAGGGGCTCTGCGCAGCAGCGAGTCGAGTCGAGAAGCCGAGAGGGTATTCGGGGTATCTCCAGACTGAAGTCAGAAGCTCATACGCCTGATTGTGAGTGGGGTTTGCTGGAAGGACGATGGACGCAGGTGAGAGCGGTTTGCCTCGCTGGCGTAGGGGTTGATGACTACGGACCGAGCGTGGGGTCGTGTGTTTCTCTAGACGGGGCGGTATCGCACCCACGGGGAGGTGCCCCTACCGGGGTTTCGGCGCGTAAGGAGGCGTTGCGAGGAATTCTTCGATGGACTGGATGGCGTGGTGTTGCCAGTTTGGTTGAGTGGTGTCCAGCCAGACGATTCGGGGGTTGCGGCGCAACCAGGTTTCCTGGTGGCGGACGTAGCGATGCGTATCGTGCTTGATCGTCTGGATCGCGTTTTCGAGCGATTCGTCGCCGTCGATGACCGGAAAGAGCTGGCGGTACCCGAGGGCGGAGAACGCCGGATGCGTGCGTGGAACACCCGCTTCCAGGAGCGTCCGCACCTCGCGTTCGAGTCCCTCGGCGATCTGATCGTCGACGCGGGCATCGATCGCCCGGTAAAGCTGTTCTCGTGGCACGGAGAGGCCGAGCTCGAGGGTGCGATACCGAGGTGGGTCCTTTCCCTCGATTTCCGACATCGGTTTGCCCGTGGCCCGATAGATCTCCAGGGCCCGTATCACGCGACGCGGGTTCGTCCCGCTGCGTTCGGCGGCGACAGGATCGACCGAACGCAATTGCTCGACCGCCGCGGCGAGCCCGTTGGTTTCGATCTCGTGCGCGAGCCGAGCGCGGAACGCTTCGTCGGGTGGCACTGCGGGGATACGCCAGTTCTCGACCGTGGCATTGATATAAAGGGGGGTGCCGCCGGTCAGGAACGGCAGTTTCCCGCGGGAGAGGACATCGTCGATCGCGGCGAAGGCGAGCTGCTGGAAGACCGCAAGCGACATTCCTTCGGAATCGTCGAAATCGAGGATGTCGATCAGATGATGGGGCACCCCTTTGCGTTCGGCCATCGTCGGTTTCGCGACCCCGATATCCATCCCACGATAGAAGTAGCGGGAGTCGGCATTGATGACCTCCCCATCGAAGCGGCGGCAGAGCTCGATCGAGAGGGCAGTCTTGCCGGTCGCGGTGGCGCCGCAGATGACGATCAAGGGAGGCAGTGACCTGTCCAAACGAGCCATTCCGATTTGTCTTGCAGCCGAGTCCAAAACTACAATGACCTACTGCACGGAAGCGTGCTGCTTCCCCGATTCGGCGAAACCCCGCGACGCCGAGCTTCGTTCCGATCATATACGGACTCTGCGCAGGCCCCAACTCGATGGTTCAATGGCTCGTACAAATTCTCAAAATCGCGACCATTCTGGTCCTTTCCGGTCTCGTCTTGCTGGGCGGCGCGCGCGCATTCGAGCATTTTCAGGCTGAATCCCGCCCCGACGATATCGGGAAGGTCTATACGGTCAAGATCAACGAAGCCGACGATACGGATGCGATCGCCGCGCTGCTCGAAGACAATGGACTGATCAACAGCAAAACCTATTTCACCAGCCGGATGCGGGTCGTGAATCAGGATCTCATACCCGGCTCCTATCGTCTCGTCAAGGGGATGTCGGTCGGCGAGATTATCGATACGATCACCGGAAACTCGGATGGATCGGACGCGGAAAGCGGTTCGCTGGCAAGCAGCGACAACACGACGCTCTCGATTACCGTCATCGAAGGGTGGCGTACCGAGCAGATTGCCGAAGAGCTGGTCGCGCTCGGCTGGAACGGCACGTTCGATGAGTTCATGACGGCCGCGCAAGACTATCCATCGGAAAATTTCAGCTTCCTGGCCGACCGTCCAGAGGGAGCCTCGCTGGAAGGGTATCTCTTTCCGGACACCTACAATTTCACGCCCGACTCGTCTGCCAATGAGATCATCGAGTCGATGTTGAACAACTTCGATATGAAGATTCCGCAGGATATGCGTGACCGCGCGGCCGAGATGGGGCTCACCCTCTATGAAGTGATGACCTTTGCATCGCTGGTCGAGCGCGAAGCCGCGGTTTCGGAAGAACGCCCCTATATCGCGGACATCTATATGAAGCGCTATGCGGAGGGTTGGCGGCTCGATGCCGATCCGACGGTCCAGTACGCATTGGGGACAGAAGGCAACTGGTGGCCGGAGCTCACCGGCGACGATCTCTATGCCGAGAGTCCTTACAACACGTATCAGGTGTATGGAATGCCGCCGGGGCCGATCGCCAATCCAGGGTACTCATCGGTTCGCGCGGTGCTCTTCCCGGCTGAATCGCCCTACTACTTCTTCTATGCCAGGGCCGACGGCACGGGGTACCACCTCTTCGCCACGACACTGGACCAACAGCAGCAGAACATCGATTTCATCGCCGGTGACGTGAGCGAGCCTGCCCCGAACAGCGATCCGTTCTCGGGGGCCTGATCGATGACCAGTGGGCGGCGGGTAGGGGTTGTCGGCGATCCGGTCGAACACTCGATTTCGCCGGCGATGCAACAACCGGCGTTGGATGTGCTGGGTATTTCCGCAACCTACGAACGCTGGCATACGCCGCTCGCAACGCTGCCCGAGAGAATCGCATCGTTGCGGGAACGCGATGTGCTGGGCGCGAATGTGACGGTGCCGCACAAGGAAAACGTTCTCTCGCTCATCGATGAGGTTTCGAATCTCGCGCGTCGGGCCGGGGCCGTCAACACCATCTCGAACCGGGATGGCCGGCTCGCCGGAGACAATACCGATGTCTACGGACTCAGTCAGTCGCTGCGCCTGCACGACGACCGGCTCGATGGGTGTCGCGCGGTGGTCCTGGGCGCAGGGGGTGCCGCGCGGGCGGCGGTGCTGAGTCTCGAAGGGGTGGGCGCGCCGCGAGGATCGTACTCAACCGCTCGATCGAGCGGGCGGAACGTCTTCGGGACGATCTCGTACCAGTGTTGGTCGTCGGCACTGCGTCCGGATCTGCTGAGGCGAATCGGGTATTGGCTGCCGCGGATGTCGTCATCAATGCGACTGCACTCGGATGGAAACGTGGCGAAATGCCGTTGACCGGCGATCAGATCGGCGCGCTTGCCGATTCGGCCCTTGTGGTCGATATTACCTATCGGGATACCGATCTGCTCGAGGCAGCACGAGCGCGCGGTCTGCGGACAGTCGATGGGTTGGAAATGCTGGTCTATCAGGGGGCGCGGTCACTCGAAATCTGGTCGGGCCAAACGCCTCCGGTCGATGTGATGATGGCGGCTGCCCTGGCTGCGCGGGCAGCGCGTACGTGAGTTTGCTGCTCCCCGGGTTGTTCCTTCTCGGTCTGTTGCTTGGCGCCGTTCTCTGGAATCTTTCGGAGATTGGATTGGGGCGGGGGACCGCTCATCTGAAACCGGCCTGCGTCAGTTGCCGGTCGGCACTCTCTCCGACGACCTGGTTGCCGTTCTACGGGTTCCTGACCGCGTATCGCTGTCGATCGTGTCGTGTCGAGCAGCCGAGACTTCGATTCATTTGGGATGGTGGAGTCGGACTCTATTTCTTGCTGCTTGGCTGGAAATGGGACGATAGTAGGCAGCTCGTGTTTTCGGCGGTCGCGGCGGTTCCGTTGCTACTTATCCTGGTCATCGATATCCGGGGGAATGTCCTCTACCTGAATAGCATCGTCTTCGCGCTGGTCGTTGCGACGGTGCTTGGCTTTCTCGATGGGCCTCGTGGCATGGGATCCGCGATGGTCGGTCTCAGCGCCGGGATCGCAATTGCGCTTGCGTTCTTCGCGCTTTCCCGATGGGTCTTTCGCAGCATGAGTCTGAAGGTTTCCTCGATCGGGATCGGGGACATCTACATTGCCGCCGCGGTTGGGGCGCTCGTCCGTGGAGACGGTATCGTGCCCGCTCTGGTCTTCTCGGTGATTCTGGGGGTCATTGGGAGTATTGCATTGCCACTCCTGTCGGAGTCATCCCGGCATCGCGCGACCGCGTATGGACCGTTTCTCTGTTTGGGTGGTTTGCTGACGCTCCTGCGGTGATCTGGGCAAGCAGTCATGTTCCAAACAACGTCGATAAGCGGTGTACCGGCGTGCTGTCGCACGGAATCCGGGTCCATGACACATGCATATCAACCCTGAGTCGTGTAGCTGCCGGCCCTGTGCCGGCGAAGTTCGTCGGCACAGGGCCGGCAGCTACACCGCAAGGCATCCTCCAGATAATCACCTGGATTTCGTCGCGCATCGAACCACGTAGCGTCGCCATCGATGGCGCGACGTTACGGGGCAGCGGGTATGACGGTTGAGCCTGCAATACCCGTTCTACCAGGGCGACGCTCCGCGTGAACGCACGAGATCGAAAAAACGGTGGTGGGAGAGATCCCACCACCGTTTGAGGGTTCTGACTGTTGAACCGGGCGGCTACGGGGCGTTGCCCCAGTCGATATCGTAGATGCCGTCACCGTCTGCGTCGTTCATGGTGACGCCACAGCCGTCGTAGCCGCCGGTTCCGCCGGAACCGCCGGTCGCGTTGCCACCGACCGAGACGGCACAACCGCCGTCGGCGAGGCCGCCACCGTTGCCGCCGGTCGCATCGCCGCCGACGGAGACCGCGGTTCCGCCGTTCCCGCCGACCGAGCCGGCGTCGATCGAACCGGGTTGACTGCCGTTGCCTCCGGTCGCGTTGCCACCATAGGCCGTGGCGTTGCCACCAGCTCCCCCGTTACCGCCGGATGTTGTACCGCCGGTCGAGACGGCGACACCGCCATCGCCACCGTCACCGCCAACCGCGTCGCCGCCGTACGCGGTTGCATCGCCGCCCGCGCCGCCGTTGCCGGCCGTTGCGATGACTCCGGAGGCGTTTCCACCATCGCCGCCGTCACCACCGGTTGCATTGGCATCTGTTGCAATCGCGGCTGCCGCCCGCCGCCATCGCCGCCATACGATGCGCCACCGAAGGCCACAACCGCCGTCACCACCGTCGCTGCCGATCGCGTTGCCGCCTCCGATCAGCCCCAGTCCGCCGATCGCGGTCCCGCCATCGCCGCCCACGCCGCCAAAGACGAGGTCGGCTTCCGTCGAGGGGGAGCAGTCGCTGTCGATTTCGGCGCGCGGTCCGTTGGTGAGATCGAACATGAGATTCGAGACGTTGCAGGACTGGTCGAGTACCTGGGCATCGAAGGCCCCACCGCCCGCGCCACCGGCCCCACCAAAGGCGTTGCCTCCGATGTAGCCATAGCCGCCGGTCGCAGAACCGCCCGCACCGCCGTTGCCGCCCAGCGTGAAGTCGGCGCCCGTTTGGGTCAGATCGATGGAGCCCGTGAATCCATAAGTCATGATTCCGATGGTCGCCGCGCTGCCGCCCTGCCCACCTTGTCCACCGATGGCGTCCCCACCGTTGCCGATGTGACCGTCCTCGGTTTCGCCTTCGATGATTTCGCCAGGGGTCGCAATGCCGTCGGCATAATCGCCCTCGAGGCCCTCTCCATCTTCGGAGACACCGTCGTAGCCTTCGCCGTCGACATCATCCGGTGAGATGTTCGGGGAGACCGCGATCTGGCCCGGTGTGGTGCCACCGGCGTCGCTTTGCGTGCCGGGAACCCCGGTGCCACTTGCGTTGCCACTGCTGCCATTACCGCCGTGCCCGGTACCCGCGTTGCCGCCCGAGCCCCCGACACCGGCGCCTCCGGTTCCCTTACCGCCAACGACCGTGCCAAGAACGCCGGTCGATTCGGTCGCTGAGCCACCCTGGCCGGCATCGCCGCCAAGGGCATTGCCGCCCGCGCCGCCATTGCCGGCAGCGGTGAAATCGCCAGTCTTGATGGCGGAAATAGATCCATTCGGTGTGTCCGTGGAGGTCACGACGAGTCCAGAAATGACCGCGTTGCCGCCGGCGCCGCCAGATCCGCCTTGAGCGAGCCCGCCCTGACCACCGATTCCACCATAGGTGTTGCCTTCGTAGACGTCGCCGCCCGTGGCGTTGCCACCCTGGCCGAATCCACCCTGGCCGGTGCCGCCCAAAGCGTCGCCGCCGTAGCCGTTGCCGCCGGTACCGACCCCACCGACATTCGCGTTATGCGTTGTGTCCGAAAGGGCGCCACCCTGGGAGCCGGCGCCGCTCCCCGCGGTGGCGTTGCCGCCGACGGTGGTGCCACTGGCGTTGCCGCCATAACCGTTCCCACCATGCCCCTGACCGGCCGTTCCGGAATTGCCGCCGACGCCGAGGCCACCGGTGCCATTTCCGCCGGTGACACTGCCGCCGACGACGCGACCACCGACCGCATCTCCGCCTTCGCTGCCCTGACCACCGGTGGCGTCGCCACCCTGACCGCCGTCTCCGGCAATCGCCGTGTTCCCGCCAAGACCAGTGACCGTCACGTCTCCGCCAGAATACGTAGCGTCGATCTCGGTCAATGCGACATCGCCGCCGTTTCCGCCATCGCCGCCGAGTCCGGTGCCGCCGGTACCGCCGGTGCCCCCGGTCGTGGTGCCGCCGTGAACGTCGCCGCCCTGGGCGCCTCCACCGGTGCCCTGACCGCCCGTGCCCTGGCCGCCGAGCGAGTCGCCGCCATAGCCAGCACCGCCGGTACCGGCGCCGCCTTGATTGCCGCCGCCTTCGGTATGCGCGAGCGCTGAGCCGCCGATCGATCCGCTGCCAACCGCGTTGCCGCCGATGGCGCTGCCGCCAATTGTGTCACCGCTGGCATTGCCGCCAGTGCCATTGCCGCCGTAGCCGGTACCCGCCTGGCCGGCGTTGCCGCCGACACCTTTACCACCGGTCCCGTTGCCACCGGTGACATTGCCACCGAAGGCATCGCCGCCGACCGCCAGGCCGCCATCGCCACCGGTTCCGCCGGCGCCTTCGGCGCCATCGCCACCGGAGCCACCTAGCACCTGGGTATTGCCAGCGCCTTCCCAGTCCAGTGCACTGCTCTGTGTGATTTCACTGGCGACGTGGGTTACCGCCCCGCCGTCGCCTCCGTCTCCACCGGTTCCGGTGCCGCCCTGGCCGCCTTGACCGCCAGTCGTATCTCCAGCACGGACGACGCCGCCGGTCGCGGAGCCGCCGTTGGCAGCGCCGCCGGTGCCGTCACCGCCTTCGGAGTTGCCCCCGGTCCCGGTTCCGCCGACGCCGTTGCCACCCGTATTGCCCTGACTGACCGTCGAGCTGGTGGCGTCGCCACCCTGGGAGTCGGTTCCGGAGACCGATTGTCCAACCGCCGTATTGCCGACGGTCGAGCCGGATGCGTTGCCGCCGCGGCCATTACCGCCCTGCGCGTTGCCGGCAAGACCGCCGGCGCCACCGGTGCCGGTGCCGCCGGTCGCATTTCCGCCACGAACTCCGCCACCGGTGGCATCGCCGCCAATCGCGCTGAACCCGTTGGCGCCGGTGCCACCGGTCCCGCCGGTGCCGTCACCGCCATCGGCTCCAGAAATCGTCACTAATGACGGAGAGGTTGTTGTCGTTTGCGGAAGAAGATTGCCATCGATCCCATCGGAACCCTGGGCATTCTGCCCCTGGCCGGCTGGTTTGGCTGAGGTACTTCCAGACGTGACCGGACCGCCGGTCGCCGGGCCGCCGTTTGCGGCGCCGCCCGTGCTGTCACCACCGGTCGAATGTCCACCTTCCGCGGCGGCTCCGAAGCCATTGCCGCCCGTGTGTCCACCCCCGGAGGTTATCGACGCTGAGTCGAGTCCAACGATTGCGGCTGCATCGACCTCCGTATCGGCTCCGGCGCCGATATCATCGGCACGCACACCCGGAGCGACGAGAGAGGCCGCTAACAGGAAGGAAAGAACCGCGGCAATCGCGATCGACTGTCGGTTCCAAGAACGTTTCAAAGACCTACCCATCCCTGCGGTGAACCCGTGCCCATGGCGCGCAGATTCACATTCCCGTAGCGGGAGACCGAAACCCAGTGTACCGGCTACCCTGGCCGAACGCAATCGGTCCCGGATGATCATCCGGGACCGTTGTGCGCAACTTTGAATTCCGGGTTTTCGGCGAGCCGGGTTCGCGGCGCCGACTACTCCGACGCTTCGGGGGATGCCTCCGGAGCCTCGGCTTCGACCGTCGCATCGGTGACGGGGGCTTCGGCCGGGGCGCTCGAGATCGAGGCCGAGCGCAGCACGCGCGCCTCTTCCACGGGTTGCTGCAGCGGCTGATGGAAATACATGATCCACGGGCGGCCGAGCGTATCGACCGAAACGGCGGCAATCCCCTGGATGCCCTCTTCGCCGGCGGTGATCGTTTCTTCCGTGCCGGCGACGGTCTCGCCTGGAGCGATCGCAATGGCTCCGACTTTCACCGAAACACCGCTTCCCAGGTTGTAGACGATATAGGTCGTGCCATCGGAATCGACGGCAATTTTCGGATAGCTGCCGCGGTCACCTTCGGCAACGAGGGCTGCCTCGCTCCAGGCATCCCCACCCTGGTCCAGCCGCTGCAGGTAGAGCTGATTCGCGTCCTCGGTGCGCCGCCCATAGACAAGGGTCACGCCGCCGGCGGGATCGTCGGCCAGATCGAGGAAACGACCGCCGATAAGGTCCGAGCCCCGATCGAAGACGGCCTGTGGTTCGCTCCAGCTATTCGGATCGTTGATGCTGCGTTGACTCCACATCAGGGTGGTGGCCGTGTTGAGGCCAATCTCGGTGTTGTAGACCGACCAGACCGCCACCAGCCGGTCGCCATCGGCGACGAGCTGCGGCCGGCTTGCGTTCGTCTGATCGTCGGGCCGCACGTTCAACTGGACCGGCTCGGACCAGGAACCGTCCGGGTTCAGATCGCTGACAAAGACATCGGCATTGGACGGGTCGGCGGCGCGAAGCTCGTCGGAAATGCCGCGCTGGTCCTGCCAGGCGAGGTGAATCCCGCCATCGCTGTCGATGGTCAGGTCCGGGCTGAGCTGATGTCCAGCGGTCTCACTGGGCACGATGACCGCGGGCTGGCTCCACTGGCCCGATCCGTCGGCGGTCAGATAGACCAGCGTCGAGTACGAATCTGCCTCTAGTGATCCTCGAATCGTATAGACGAGATGCGCGTTGCCGGTGCTGTCGACGACGCCAGTTGGACCAAAGCTGACCACGCCTGGCAGGGCAACGGCCGGCTGCCAGGTTCCCGTTCCCGGATCGAAGCGGGTGGCGAAGAGCTGACGGTTGGAAAGTGTCGGGTCGGCGCCGGGCTCGGTTGGCAGGCGAAGTTGGGCGGTGAAGAATCCCCAAGCACCGCCATCCGGCAGATTGAGCACCAAGGGCGACCAGTCGATCGACACTTCATACAGCGTGGCAGAACCCTCGCTGTCGATTCTGATCGTGTCGTAGCTCGGCTGGACCGTGGCGGCAACCGGGAGGAGGGGAATCGCGCCAACCAGCGTCAGGGAGCCCGCGAGGGCGAGAGTTCGCAATCTTCGTTTGAGCATCGTGTTCAACCTCGGAGAATGGGTGACTTGCGTTCACCCGCAAAAGCAAGACGCGGGATTTACACGAACCGCCGAGCGCGGCACGCCGGATGCTACCAGACTCGCGTATCGAGGCAACCGGCGCGCCAGTTACCTCGACGCGGCGAATCTACTCGCCCGATTCCGGCAAATCGAGGAAGTCCTGTACCACGTATCCGGTGATCGACGGGTCGTCATCGACTGACACTGGCCACCAGATGTATTCGCCGTCATCTTCGGATTGCCCCAGGATCGTTACGGTCTGCCCAAAATAGAGCTGGGTCACGATCTCGCAGTCGGTGCTTCCGCATGCGCGCAGGTTGACGCCTTCGGAGTTCACCACAATGCTGTCGCCTTCCTGTGGCCCAGTTGGTGGGGTGGCCGTCGGTGACGCCTGCGCTTCCGGCGTGCTCGTTGCCGCGGAAACCGGCGTCCCGGTGCCCGGCGCTGGAGTCGGGGTGATTTCGGTTCCGGTTACATGAAGCTCTGCCTGACCTTCACCGGTCGGCGTTGGCTCAGATTGCGGGCTGGCCGGAGAAATTGTCATGCGCAGAAATGAAATCGGCGCATCGGTCTCGGGTCGTGCGGCTTCCTTATTCCCGAGTGGGAAGAAGAGTGCATCGTTCACGGCCAGATTGTTTTCGGTGCCTGGAGGCGTGTCCGACTGCGGACCGGGCGTCGCTCCTCGGGAGACTTGCGCCTTGCCCCCAATGACGGTGAAGTCGAGCCCACCTTGCTGGAGGGAGAGCAGCGTCTGACTGGATGACGCGGGAATTGGCGCGCCCTGATCGAGGCTGAGCTCGTCGACGACGATCCGGATACCGTTTGCCGGCATGGCGGATGCAACGCCGTCACCGAGGATCTGGGGAGTCACGCCGTCGAAGGCATCGGTTGCCGGTTGCCCATTGAGATACGTAATGCCGGGGGGGTGCTGATGTCCGGCCGGAAGAAGGACCACACTCAGAATCGAAACGGGTTCGGACCCAGCGTTCCGGAAGGTCATCGGTGTTTGTGGCAGGTAGGCAAGCTGATCGCCCGCGGTCATCTCGAACTCGGAGCCGGCTGGAGCGAGCTGTCCGGATGCGGGCGTTCCGTCGCCAGGGTCCTGATCTGCGACATCGAGCTCGGCCGGACCATTGACCTGAACGGTCAGCGTTCCACGCTCGACCAGCGCGATCTCGGGTCCAGGGTGCGTGTGCAGCGGGCTGCTGGCGTTGGGCTCGAGTGTGATGCGCAAGAGCCGAACGAATGCCGGGGCGACGGGATAGTCGCCGGCATCGAGCGTGACGTCGATCAGTACTCCTGATTCGCCGTCGTCCTGAGCGGCGGCGGGCAGAATCGCACCGGTCAGTGTGATGGCAAGCAATGGTATGACCAGGGCGAGTCGGCCCAGGAGCCGGAGTGGCATAGTGAGTGACCTCCAGAGTGAGATGAACCGGGACAAAATCCTCGATGTTCATCTGGACCGGTGCGAGCGTCGGCCGGTGTCGACGCTCATCGACACCGAGAGACGAACGAAAACACTACTCTATCCGAGAGGAACGCTTGCCTGGCGGCAGTGGATTGGTTCTACATTGCGGTCAATCCGCAGCAGCGTTCGCTAAAATTGCGTCTACTTGCTCGCTTGTCCTGGTAGTGGCTGTTGCAATACCCGGACTGGGCCGATAAGATGCGATAGAGAGATCCGGCACGATCGAGCGTTCGAAATGCAATCTACGCCCCTCGATTCGTTGCCGGCGCGCGTCTGACGTGCGGACGCTCTTTCAAACATCATTCTCCTTGTGCGGGAGAATGAAAGGGTTCGGTTTGGACGACCTGGACGCAACCGGGGACATGGGTCGTACGGCCGAAAGAACGATTGATGATCGACGGTGCGGGAAGGCGGGAGTAGGACTGAGCCGAAGGGTGCGAATGCGCCCGTCGGCTCGTTGTGTTCTTGCGGCGCCATGTGGTGTGAATGGGAGCCGGCACTGGCTCCGCATTCGCAGGGAAGGTTGGAGCACATCTTGGTGAAGGCTCCCGATGCGTAGCCCAGGAAGACTCCATCAGATGGGAGTCGTGAAGCGGATCGGCACCGGACTTCGTCTGGCTGCTGTCGCTTTGCTTGTGCTCAGCCTGGTTGCGTTCGTCAATCCAACGCTTGCCTCGTTCGCGCCCTCCGCAGGGAATGGAATCCAGCTCTATCAGGATGGTGGAACCTCCGGTGGCGGCACCGGCGGAGATGGCGACGCAACCGGGGGCGATGCCACCGGAGCCGATGCGACCGGCGGGGACGCGACTGGCGGCAATTCGGGTGGGTCGTCCGGCGGAACGGTTGGCGGAGACGCAACGGGAGGCTCGACGACGGGTGGAAACGCAACCGGCGGCAACTCCACGGGCGGCAATGCCGGCACCGCCGGAAACGCGATTGGCGGAGACGGGGTCGGCGGCAACGCCAGCGGCAATGTCACCGGGGGCCAGTCCTCCCATGGCACGGTTCAGGTAAGTGGATCCGCCAGCCAGGGAGGGAGCGTCACCGGCGCGACCCAGTCCGGTGTTTCAGTCGGCGGCAACTCGGGTTCCGCTGGATTGGGCGGGGCTGCAACGGCCGGTTCGAATGCAAGCGGCGGTGCTGGCGGGGTTGGTGGCGCTGCATCCGATCAGACCACCACCGATGGCAATGGACTTGGTGGCAACGCCACTGTTGGAGACTTCCGTTCCGGCAACGCGATCTCGATTGTGACTGTTGATGGGAACACCGGCGGCGATGCCACCGGCGGAGCTGCCTTTGGCGGATCCTCGACCGGGGGAAGCGCCGTTGGTGGAGTTGCAAACGGTGGCGCGGCGGTCGGTGGCGCGGTCACGAGTGGCACGACGATCGGCGGAGGGAATATCGCTGGGCAAGGCGGGAATGCCTATGGCGGCCCTGGCGTGGCCGGCGGCTCGAACGCAGGCGCCGGCGGTAACGCGGTTGCCGGCGATGGAACCGGTGGTCAGGGCGGAGACGGCGGCGACGCTGGGCTCGGCACCGTGGCGATCGGTGGCCTGATTTCCACCGGTGACGATGGCAATAGCTCGGAATACGAATCGACCATTGGGACCGGCAGCTCAGCTGACGCCGAGGCCGATGCCGGCACGGGCGGTAGCGCCAATGCGGGATCTATCGGTACCGCGGAGGGCGGTCCTGGCGGTTCTGGTGGCAACGGCGGGACCGCAACCGGCGGAAACGCGTCGGCGACCGGCGGAAATTCAACTGCGGGCAGCGGTCACGGTGGCGACGGAACCGGCGGGTCCGGCGGCGATGCCGGTGGCGGCACCTTTGGGGGCGATACCGCCGGCGGTGACGCGACCGGTGGCGACGCGGCCGGCGGCGAAGCCACGGCTGGCGATGGTGGTGACGGTGGATCCGCCACGGGTGGCACGGCCACCGGCGGGGATGGCATCACCGATGTGACCGGAGATTGGGTCCAGTCGGGTGGCGCAACCAACAATGGAAATGTCGTTGCGGTCGGTGGTAGCACGTACCATCCCACAACTGGTTGCAACGCAGCAGGTGGCCAGGGTGGAGACGGCGGCTATGGCGGCGCTGCTGCGAATGGTGGGAGTGCAACGGGTGGCGACGGCGGCAGCGGCGGCGATGTGCCGAGCTGCGGATCGACCTTCAACGTCTCCAATCATGGCGGAAATGCCGTTCATGGCGACACTACCGGTGGCAACGCTTCATCGACGATTCAGGTAACAGGCAACACCGGCGGTAATGCTCAGGGTGGCAATGCGACCGGTGGCTCGTCGTCCGGCGGCAATGCTGCTGGCGGTGGCGCCACGGGCGGATCCGCGGCGAGCGGCGATACCACCGGCGGCGACACCGAGGGTGGTGGAAACCAGGGCGGCGACGGTGGAACCGGCACCGGTGGTCTCGGGCTTGGCGGAACCGGAACCGGTGGAAGCGGAGGGACCGCCACAGGCGGCACCGCGAACGGCGGTGACGGCGGTACTGGCGGAGCCGGTGGACAGGCGGGAACCGCGATCTCGGGTGACTCCATGGCCGGAAACGGTGGCGATGCCGAGGCGAGTGCCATTGGTAGCTGGGGCGGAGACGCCACGGGCTCCGCGACCGGCGGTAACGGTGGCAATGCGTTCAGCGGTGATGCCAATCCGGGTTCGGGCGGCGTTGGCGGGACGGGAGCGGATGGTGGCAATGCCGCCGCGGGTTCCGGGTCCGCCGGCGGTGGCGTTGGAACCGGCGGCTCCGGTACGGGTGGCTCGGGAATCGGCGGGAATGGCGGCGACGCCATTGGCGCGACATATGGTGGACTGACGACTGGTGGCTCGGCAACTGGTGGCACAGGCACCGGTGGTGCGGCCACGGCCAGTGACGGTCAGACCGGTGGCTCGGCGACCGGTGGCGATGCCACGGGTGGCACCGCGAGCACCACGGTCGGCCCGGGTCAGGACGAAGTTCCTTCCGTCGTGGGCGGGGATGCCACGTCCGGTCTGGCGCAAGGCGGTAACGTCGTTTCGATCGTCGACGGCTGCGATGCAATCGGAGGCCCTGGTGGTGACGGTGGCTTCGGTGGCGCGGCCGTTAGTGGCTCCGCGAATGGTGGCGTAGGCGGAGACGGTGGCGGTGCAGGCTGCGGCGACACCACTGGCGGCAACAACGGCTCCGATGGAGATGGCGCGGTCCACGGTGATGTCACCGGTGGAAGCGCATCGAGCGAAACGAACGTTGGCGGCAGCACCGGCGGAAGCGCGACGGGTGGGAACGCGACCGCGGGCGACTCCGCGGGTGGCGACGCGACCGGCGGTCTCGGCTCGGGCGATAGCGCAACGTCCGGCGCAACCCAGGGTGGCAATACAACTGGTGGAAACAATCAAGGCGGTGACGGCGGCAGTGGCGCTGGGGGCGCCGGTACCGGTGGCGTTGGAACCGGTGGGGCGGGTGGAACCGCGACCGCGGGCGATGCCGATGCTGGATCCGGAGGCACTGGAGGCGACGGCGGAGCCGGCGGCAACGCTTTTTCCGGCGATGCCTTTGGAGGCAACGGTGGAGATGCGTCGGCCGATGCCTTGGCGAATGGCGGATATGCCGTTGCGAATGCGGTTTCGGCCGGTGGCAGCGGTGGAAACGCCTCGACTGGTGACGCGACCGGGGCCGATGGCTCCGCCGGCGGCAACGCCGGAACCGGTGGTTCCGCGACGAGCGGGAACGCTTCGGCAAATGGTGGGGCTGGAACCGGTGGCGATGGTACCGGCGGACTTGGCACGGGTGGAACCGGTGGCGCGGCCATTGGAGATACCACCGGCGGCGCGACCCAGGGTGGCAATGCAACCGCTGGTGACGGAACCGGCGGCGCGGCGACCGTGGGCCAGGCTGGGAACGGCGGAAATGCGACCGGCGGCAATGCCAATGGCGGGTCGGTCGATACCAATATCGTAACCGCAGTGGTAATCGGTGGTGCAGCCACCGGGGGAACCGCGATTCAGGGCGACATTATTTCGATTACCGGCGGTTGCTCGGCAACTGGCGGTGCGGGCGGAAACGCTGGCTCGGGCGGAGGCGCCATCGGCGGTACGGCAAACGGCGGCAACGGTGGTGCCGGTGGCGGTGCAAGCTGTGGCGACGTGAGCGGCGGTGGCAATTCCGCGGGTGTCGCGACCCATGGGGATGTCACCGCAGGCACGGCTTCTGCTTCGACAACAGTCGATGGGAGCTCCGGTGGCGATGCCACTGGTGGCAGCGCGGCGGCGGGTTCCTCGACGGCAGGTAGTGCCGTCGGCGGTGGAGCGCAAGGTGGCGCGGCGGCGAGCGGCGCAACAACCGGTGGAGATACCACCGGCGGCGGCAACATGGGCGGCGCTGGTGGTGACGGAGCTGGTGGCGCCGGTACCGGCGGAGCTGGGACTGGTGGTGCCGGCGGCGTGGCCACAACGGGAACCGCGACCGGCGGGGCTGGTGGCGACGGCGGGGCTGGTGGCGACGGCGGCAGCGCGGTCACCGGCGATGCGATCGGCGGCGCTGGCGGTGACGCATCATCTGATGTCGAAGTCCAGGGCGTCGATCCGACGGGTTCTGCGACCGGTGGAACCGGCGGGTCCGCGGCCTCAGGAGACGCAACCGGCGGCCAGGCCGGAACGGCCGGCAACGGCGGCAACGGCGCGGATGTATCGACCGGCAATGCCACTGCTGATGGCGGTTCCGGAACCGGCGCGGATGGCGCCGGCGGTACTGGAGCTGGCGGCAACGGTGGATCGGCAGTCGGACACACGACCGGCGGCTCGACCATTGGTGGGGATGCAACCGGCGGTGGCGCGACCGGTGGTATCGGCGCCGGTGGCGATGCTGGTGATGGCGGCAGCGCCACGGGAGGCGTCGCGAATGCGGGTGACGTTTCCGTAACCATCGATGGCGGATCAGCCACCTCGGGCAATGTCATTGGCGGCATCGTGACCACGGGAACGATGACCGGAGGCGAGGCCTTGGATGCCCTGGCTGACGGCGGACTCTTATCAGACGACGATCAAGCTGTCATCGAGGGCCTGCTCGGAACGGATGCACCGGTTTCGGTCATCACGTCGACGATCGGATGTACTGCGATTGGTGGCAGCGGCGGTGTTGGCGGCGAAGGTGGTCAGGCCAGTGGCGACGCAAACTCGTCGGGTGGCAACGGTGGAGCCGGTGGCTCGAGCTCCTGCGGAAGCACCGCGGGTGGCGACAACAGCGGCGGCGACGCATCGCTCGGTCCGGTGACCTCCGGAAACGCAACCGTCGAGACTACGGTCGATTCCAATGCTGGCGGCAACGCGGCCGGTGGAAATGCCTATGCGGGGAGCTCGAGCGCGGGTTCTGGCCTGGGTGGCAACGCCACTGGCGGTACAGCAACCGGTGGGGCTACGCAGGGTGGCGACGTCAGCGGTGGCAGCAACCAGAGTGGTACCGGCGGTACCGGCACCGGCGGGCAGGGCACTGGAGGCCCGGGCTCCGGCGGTGATGGCGGTACCGCGACGAGTGGATCCGCGACTGCCGGAGACGGTGGCGCCGGCGGCGCCGCGGGAGATGGCGGAGACGCAATCTCCGGGGTCGCCGAAGGTCACGACGGCGCAGATGCCGATGTCGAGATGAGTGTCGACTCCGATGTCAGCTCGAGCGAGCACACGGTCATCGGTGGTGACGGCTCGAGCTCCACATCTGGCGACGCCACTGGCGGTACCGGCGGATCGGGTGGCACCGGTGGGACCGGCGCACCCGCCTCGTCTGGCAATGCTGAAGCGACCGGCGGCGACGGAACCGGAGCCGATGGAACTGGCGGAACCGGCAATGCCGGCGACGGTGGGGATGCCACGGGCGATGCCACCGGTGGCGTCACGATGGGAGCGGCAGTTTCCGGCGGGCCTGGATCTGGTGGCGACGGAGATGGTGGCGACTCCAGCGATGGGGGAAGCGCGACCGGCGGTGAGGGATCCGGCGGCGGCGTGGTGACCACGGTTGATGGGCAGTCTGCGGTTTCTGTCGACACCGATCTTTCCGAATTCTGGATCGAAAGCCCGACCGTCATGACCCTTACGCAGGGATGTGATGCGATTTCTGGCGCGGTAATGCCAACCGGATTCGGGGCGGTGCTGGCGGCCGATGCGTCGATGATTGGCGGAAACGAAGGTGACGATGGCGGCACTGATTGTGGCGATGTCTCCGGTGGTGGAAACCAGGGCGGCTCGGTCAGCGTTGAAGGTGTTGCTGGCGGAGACGCCGAATCGAGTATCGACCTTGCCGGTACGACCGGTGGTGATGGCGTTGGTGGCGATGCGGGTTCGCCTGAATCTCAGGCGAATTCGGTGGCCGGCGACGGAACCGGTGGATTCGGCGCCGGTGGACATGCCAGTGGCGAATCGGTCACCGGCCAGGATGTTTCTGGCGGCGGCAATGTCGCTGGTGACGGCGGTGATGCGACTGGCGCCGATGGAACCGGTGGCGCTGGGACCGGCGGCGATGGCGGAACCGCGGTAAGCGGGGATGCGACCGGCGGTGACGGCGGCGCAGGTGGCGACGGCGGAAATGGCGGCGATGCGGTTAGCGGAGACGCCGGGGTGATCCCGCCGACCCCAACTCCCGTTGTCCCGGTGACCCCGACGCCAACCCATAATGGCGGAGGCAAGACGCCCTCCACCATGACCAACGAAGACATTATTCGATCGATCAAGGCGCTGCCGACGACTGGTGGCCAGACGGAGGATGGTATGGAACTTGGCGCAATGATGACGGTCGCATTTCTGGCCGGCTCGACGTTCCTGTTCCTCGGATTCCTCGTCCGGCGCCGGCACGAAGAGGCGGAGCGTCTGGAGCGTGCTCGGGTGCGCGCGCAGCGCCGGAGGAATGCCGGATGACGGGGTTGTTCTCCTTTGCTGCCGCTGGTAGGATGGATTTCCGGTTGGGTTTGCATATGCGCTCAACCCGGTCCCGCGTCCCCCGCACTGCATCGTGCGCCATGAACCGGGCGTGTGGATTGTTCAGCACGACGAATCTGGAGCAGGCTCCGGGCGTCGGGATTACGTACAAATGATGCGTCGTTCTTCCATGTTGCGCTGGCTTGCCGCGTTGTTGCTCTTGTCGGTCATGTCGACCGGAGTGGCCGCAGCCGTGGTTGCGCAGGAGCCCTCCCCAACCGCAACTCCGCAAAGTCAGGGCGAGATCTCGATCGGAGACGAGCCGGCCACCGTCATTGGTGGCGAGGAAACGACGTCGACTGGGGATTCCGGCGAGGAGCCCGTCAATACGGAGGAGGAGGGCGCACAATCCGATCCGGAAGAATCGCCTACCGAAGATCCCACGGTGACGGAAACGCCGACCGGCGATGGAATCGGCGGCGAGGAAGATCCGGGCGTCTCGACTGGCGACGGAACGCCTGGTTCCGAAGCGTCTCCCACCGAAACGGCCTCTGAGCCTGCCGAGACCGAAACTCCAACGCCGACCGCAACGGATACCGTCGAACCGGCGTCGGTTGGCGTCTCGCTCGTGGTCTATCTCTGCAGTAGCGACTATGCCGGTGGGGATCCGTCCGGAAGTTCCGATTGCTCGCCGGCGGCGGGCATTGGAATCACCGCTTCGACCGCTGAAGGATCGCTTGGCACTGGTGCGACCGGTGGATCCGGCGTTGTCTCATTCGATGCCCCCGAAGGCAGCACGGTTACGTTCGTGGAGGATCAATCCACACTTCCGTCTGGTTACGTCCCGGATGGATCGGGCTCGGTGACCGTCCAGGCGTCCGACGGAGCTTCGGCATATCTCGTGAATATCGAGGTTGCGACCGCCGGTCGTTTGCAGGTTTCCAATGGTCAGTGCCCGACATCGGGCGAGGCTCGTACTGAATTCATCGTTGTCGGTCCGCTGGCCGTGCAATCGGCGGCGCTTGGTTGCGAGCCGGATGGCGGTGGGGCGTTCACCGTGACCGGATCGGGCGGAACCTATTCGGTTGTGACCGATGGGGGCGGCAATTGGACGGGAACATTGCCGGTTGGCGAGTACACGATTGCCAATGACAACGCATCCACGGCACTCGAAGTGCGCAGTGGGTCCACGACGATCGTGCTCGCGGTCGATTACGTGCCTGGTCCGAAGGGCACGCTCACGATCCAGCGCTATGACTGTGCCGAAGGGGACGAAGGCACCTTCATCACGATCGACGGGGGCCCGAACAACGAATCGTGTGTACCGAGCAACCAGACGGTGAATGTTTCCTCACTGGGGGGGGAATCGGCCCCGCTGGCCATCGATCTTGGAGAGGATGGCAGCACATCGGTCGATGTCGCCGCCGGTGACTATGTCGTTACCGACGGCCCAACTGGAGCTTCGGCGGACGTTACGGTCGCCGAAGGTAGCTCCGTGACGGCAACGATCAATAGCACGATTCTGACGGGCTCGGTTTCGGCCAGTCTGTTCTGGTGCGGGTCGGCGGTCAGTGGGTCGGTCAATCCCTCGAATTGGGGTAACTGGACAACCGGGTGCGCTCGCTCCGGTGCAGGAATCGTGGTATCGCTGCTCGATGGCGATGGCAACGTGATTTCTACGGCTTCGACGGGCGGGAATGGCTCGCTCAACTTCACGCATCTGGTGCCTGGGACCTATCGGCTTTCGTCCGCCAGCGGGTGCGCGCTCTTCGCCAATGGTTCGGATGCCCGGAACGGGTTCACCATTGCGGCCGGAGATGTCGTCGAGATCGCCGCGTTCGGATGCGATGAGCCCGCGACGATGCCGGAGGCGCCGGTCGAGCCTGCGCCGAATCCCGGTTCTATCGGCGGTGGTGGCGGAGCCTCGAATGGTGGCGGTTCGATCGGTAATAATGGCGGTGGATCCGTCGCCGGCGGGATCGGCAACTACACTGGTTCGTCGTTGGGGAACCCCGGGTATCACACGCGGAATTTGGTGGCCAATCCGCTTGCGAGCGTCTCAACGCTTCCATCGACTGGTGAAGGAACGCGTGGTCTGGGTGAACTCTCGCTCCTGGCCCTGCTTGGATTTGCGGCTCTGGCGGCTGGAGCCGGCCTGTCGTTGACGCAACCGAGACGCGCCAAACACGCCTGACATCACTAAAGCTGCACGAGGCTGGTCGAACATCGCCCACTTCGCGTAGCATCAGCATGCGCCGCGTTAGTGTGCGCTTGACCCTCTAGCTCAATGGCAGAGCACCGGACTTTTAATCCGTTGGTTCCGGGTTCGAGTCCCGGGGGGGTCACCTCGAGAAAGCCGCATAAATACTGGGGTTTTGCGGATCCGGCGATCGACGAGGTCGTCGGATTGTTGCGTTTGATGCCAAGAATGACGCCACTGGGAGCGGGTACGCAAGCCTGGTGGCGTCACCCTTTTCGATCTTGACACGCGGATTCGGCTAGTATCTCCGCCCTCCCATTCATAGCGCCTTCTTGCATCGTGTGGCGTCTCCCCGACGTGCTCGATCGGATGAGCCACCTGAGCCGGTCTGGGCCACTGGACGGCCCCCTTACCAAACACGTGCGCCATGGAGGGCGTCGACTAGACTGGATAGCTGGTCCCGTATGAGGGCACCGATCGCTTCCCGGTTCACTGCGGCTGTCGTGCCTGAAGTTCACATCCAGGGAGACGAGTGCGCGCAGGCTCGCCCTTGCGTCCAGCCTTCAGGAGCGTTCTTATTGCGACTTCCCGGTCTTGGTTATACGAAACCGAATGATCTCTTGAAGGGCGCGCTCCGGGCATTCTCCAAAGATGACATGCTTACCTATGCTGCTGCCCTTGCCTTCAGCGGTCTGTTCGCGCTTTTCCCCTTTCTCATCTTCTTGATCGCCCTGCTCGGCGTTCTGAATGTCCCCGAGTTCTTCGACTGGCTCCTTGATCAAGCCGAATCTGCCCTTCCCGCGGACAGCTACCGGATGGTGGTCGATGTGGTCGGCGAGATTCAGGGGCAGACACGCGGTGGACTATTGTCGGTCAGTATCATCATGGCGATCTGGGGCGCCTCGTCTGGTATCCGCTCGGTCATGAACGCGATGAACGTGGCGTATGGAGTCGAGGAGACGCGCCCAGCCTGGCGACGCTACGCTCTATCAATTGCGTACACGTTGGGATTGGCCGCGTTGTTGATTGCCAGTGCGGGACTCATGTTGACCGGGCCGCGCGCGATCGAATGGATCGCCAGTGAAGCGGGGTTGGGTCGTCTGTTCGTGACCCTTTGGACCTGGCTGCGATGGCCGGTGCTGGCGCTGCTTCTGATGGTGACGGCAGCGCTGATCTATTACCTTGCACCGAACGTCGAACGGCGGTTCACGCTCATCTCGCCGGGAGCGGTGGTCGCCGTCGTGTTGTGGCTTATCGCTTCGTTTGGCTTTTCGCTCTACGTCTCCAGCTTCACCAACTACAGCGCGACGTATGGCAGTCTGGGTGGAATCGTCGTCTTGCTTCTGTATTTCTACCTTTCGAGCGCGGTGTTATTGCTCGGGGCAGAGGTCAACGCCGAACTCCGTCGCATTCGTACCGGCGCTCCGATCGCGCCGGATGATCCTTGAGCCGATGGCGAACCATCGGCCAGCTGGAGGCGCGATCCACCGGCGTGAGTCGTTGAATCGTATTTGGCTCCCGCTGCTCAGCTGGGACGATTACTCGCGATGGTCTTTCGCGGCTCCGGGCGTCTTGAAGGGCACTACGCGCACCGAGCCGGCTGATTCGACCCGGTAGCTCCGCACACCCGCGTACGGAATCTCGTTCGTCTCCAGCAAGGTGGTTGCCTGTTCCTGCAACCCCTCCGGAACATAGATGAAGAACGAATAGCAGCGATCCTGCTCGTTGAACGGGAGCGACTTCGACATCCCAGCCCATTTCACGAGCTGGCCCGGGGATACGCTGGTCTCGATCTCTCCCATCTCGCGCAACGCGTTCGTGTCATCCACGATGACGATGTCCGGGAACACCATCTCCCCATCGATCTCGATCCCGTACGAGGGATTTCCTGCATTGACGATCGTCCGGTAGGTTTCCGGCCAGTCCGTCTGGTCCGGAAACGGAAAACGTGTGTTGGCGACGTGGCGAGTGACCCGGTCGTGCAGGGCTCGGTCGTTGTCCATCTGGAATTCTCCCCAATGCGCTCGATGGTTGATGGGCCAATCCTAGCATCAGAAACCATTGTGGGTACGTTCCACTAGAAGGAACTAAATGCCGCGAAAAGGGAACAGATCGGATGGTTTTTGGCAACCTGCCCAGAAGAACGGTGCCGCAATAGGCCGATTTGACAATTGACATCGTCCACAGGGCAACGTAGACTGGGTTCCATCAGAGAAAATAGAGTTCCTCTGAAAGGAACTCCGAAAGGGGTTGTCATGGAGCGCTGGGTTGAAACAGGCGCGCGTCTGCGAAATGAGCTCGATCGTTCGGGCTTTGACGCATTGTTGACGTTTCGGCTCGAGAATCTCCGGTACATTTCGCCGTACCAGCCGCCGTTTTCCTCCTCCATCAACCTGCGGGTCGCAGCCATCGTCACCAAAGAGACGATGATCGTCTTCGTTCCGCAGATCGACCTCATGGGCTTGCGAGAGATTGCTGGCGATCGGTTCGAAACCGCTGCCCTCCCGATCAATCAGGCCACCTGGGCCGGGGAGCTGCAGCCAGTCCTGGATCGGCTCGTTCCAAATGGGGGGACGGTTGCCGTGGATCTCGCCCCCGCGCACATCATGGCCGGGCTGAAGGGGACATTCGTTTTCGATAGCACACCTTGGGAAAACGCACGTCTGATCAAGACCGAAGGTGAGATTGCCGCCATGCGAGCTGGACTTGCGATGGTCACGAAGGGGATCGAGGCGGCGCTCGCTACCGCGGTTGCCGGCAAGACCGAGCTGGATATCGCCGCCGCCGGTGAATACGCCGTTCGTATGGCTGGCGCCGAGGGATTCGCGTTTCTGACCCTGTGCAGCACGAATGGGGACATTGTCCGTCGCCGGTTCGCGACGGACCGGGTGCTCGAGCCAGGTGATTTCGTGTTCGTCGACATCGGGGCCGTCAACGATGGCTACACCGCCGAGTTCTCTCGATCGACGATCGTGGGCGATGCGGTCACGGACACCCAGCGAGCAATCCATCAGACCGCCTACCGCGCGAACCGAGCGATGATCGAGGCCATCCGGCCCGGTGTCATGGCAAGCGATCTGGATCGCGTCGCGCGCGACGTGATCATGGCGTCGCCCTTTGCGGATCGAATTCATCGTCACGTGACAGGATCGGGAATCGGGGTGCTCCTTCAGGAGCGACCGATCATCAGCGATCCATTCGATGGTGGCGTCGACGAGCCGATTCAGGCAGGCATGGTGCTGAACGTCGAGCCGGGTGTCTACGATCCGGTGGTCGGCGGTCTGCGCGCAGAAGACATCGTGCTCGTCACGCAAACCGGATACGAGCTTCTCACGCCGTATCCCTACGACTCCCGGCTGATCTAGCAAAGTGCCGGGTCAGCATCCCGGATGGACGCGTTGAACGCAATCGACAGGAGGAAGTTCATGGAGTCTCGAGATCTCACCCGAGTGTTCGAAGCGATGCAGCGTCGCTCGATCAACCGGCGGCAGCTCGGCAAGAGCGCTGCGGCGGTTTCTGCCGCGGCGTTGGCTGCGCGTGCTGGCGTTCTCCGCCAAGGCACGACAGGATGTGAGCAGTGAGCTGATCTTCCGCACCTGGGGCGGTGCTATGACCGAGGCGCTCCAGAGCGCCTGGGTCGATCCATTCCAGGAAGCGTTCGATGTTTCGGTGGTGATGGATACCGGCGAGCTGCCGGAGGTTCAGTTGCTGCAACAGAAGGGCAATCCACAATTCGATGTGGTGGCCTTGAACCGAATTCAGGTTCACCAGCTCAAAGATGAAGATGTGTTGCAGGCCGTCGATGCGACGGTCATCCCCAATCTCGAGTTCGTCTACCCCGAGCTCGCCAGCGCGTACGGCATTTCCACTCCCGCTTATTTCGGCGAGATGGGACTCGTCTACAACACCGACCATGTCACGACCAACCCCACGTCCTGGGAAGAGCTCTGGAACGCCGACTATGCGGGACATGTGGTCACGCCAACTGGCGTAGATGGCGCGGACCTGTTCATTCCGCCCCTTGCGAACATGCTCGGCACGTCCTGGGATGGGGATCTGACCCCTGTTTGGGAGAAGCTGTCCGAGCTGGCGCCCAACGTGCTCACGCAGTACACATCGGCCGGTCAGATGGTCAATCTGCTCGAGACCGAGGAGGCCTGGATTGGCCCCTGGTACAACGGCCGTGCCTGGAACGCAATCGATTCCGGGTTGCCGCTTGGCTATGTGACCCCAGACGAAGGCGCCACGATCGTGCTGATCGACATGGTCATTCCCCAGGGGGCTCCGAACATCGATGCGGCGTATGCCTTCGTCAACTTCGCGCTCGAGCCAGAGCAGCAGGCAGCCTTCGCCGCAGCGTTCTCCTATGCGCCATCGCGCATGGACGTCGAGCTGCCGGACGAAGTGGGGGAGCGAATACCGGACGGCCAGGATGGCATCGACCGGCTCATCATTCCGGACTGGGACCAGTTCGACAGCATGCGCGCCGACTGGACTGAGCAGTGGAACACGATCTTCGGGCTTCCGGCTGAGTAGCCGCTTTGCGGGAGGAGGCATCGCGCCTCCTCCTATCTCCTTCTCTTCGAGCTTGTTGCACGGCGTAAACGGTAAGCATCTATGGGCCAAGTTCTGCCAGACGTGATCCTGACGAATATCACGAAACGTTACGACGGCAACGCGGTGGTGCGCGATGTCTCCCTGTCGATCGATCAGGGCGAATTCGTTTCCATTCTGGGCCCCTCGGGCTGTGGCAAGACGACCACGCTCCGCATGATTGCCGGGTTCATCCTACCGGACGAAGGAACGGTGGAGATTCGCAGAGAGATCGTCAATGACATTCCACCGCATAAGCGTGACTTCGCGATGGTCTTCCAGAGCTATGCGCTCTTTCCCCATCTCTCCGTCTACGACAATGTTGCGTTTGGGTTGAAGATCACCAAGGTCAAGAAGAACCAGATTGTAGAGCGGGTCTCCACGGCGCTCACCGCGGTCGGCCTTTCCGGTTATGAGAAACGACTGCCTCGACAGCTCTCCGGTGGACAACAGCAGCGGGTTGCGCTTGCCCGGGCGATCGTCATGAACCCGGCGGTTCTGCTATTGGATGAGCCGCTCTCCAATCTCGACTTGAAGATGCGTCAGTCGATGCGCATCGAAATCAAACAACTGCAGCGCCGTCTTGGCATCACGACGCTTTTCGTCACGCATGACCAGGAGGAGGCACTGACCATGTCAGACCGCATCGTGGTCATGAATGCCGGGCAGATCGAGCAGATCGGCACACCGGAGGAGATCTACGAGCATCCGCGAACGGCGTTCGTCGCGGACTTCATCGGAGTTTCGAACCTGATCGACGGCTCCGCGACCCCTGCCGGTGCTGCGGGCGCGGATTTCCTGCTCGGCGATCAGCTTCGCGTGCGGGTCGCGGTCAACGGGGTCGATCCAGCCTCGGCGTCGAAGCTGCTCATTCGGCCGGAAAAGGTACGGATCTCCCGCAATCCCGAATCCGCGGCCGGTCACAACGTCCTGCCATGTCGCGTCGACAACCTGGTCTACATGGGTTCGATCATTCGGTACTACTTGGACGTGGGGGGACACCCGCTCATTTGCGACCAGACCAACATTGGCGGTCCCGAACTGGCCATTGGGGACAACGGATATGTGAGCTGGGCGCCCCACGATGCGGTGTTGCTTGTGGCATAGCAGGGTTTCGCTCGATGAGCGTCATGCTCGAAAACGAGCAGTGCATTCGGGTAACTCGTTCTCAGAAAGACAGGTAGGAGAAGTCACGGTGAAGATCGCAGTTGTCATGGCGTCCAGCGGATTGAGTGACGAAGGACTCGTCGAGCGACAACGTTACCTGCAGGCAACCGCCGCGCCGGATACCGAAGTCGTCATGATTCCGAATCCTGATGCTCCCGCCGGAATCGTCGATGCGTATGAATCGCATCTTTCCGCTATTCACGTGGTTCGCCTTGCGAAGCTGGCGCAGGACAGCGGCTGCGACGCGGCGATCATTTGGTGTGGTGACGATCCCGGACTTGCGGCCGCGCGCGAGCGGGTCTCGATTCCGGTCGTCGGACCTGCGACGTCGTCGCTCTCGATCGCTCGGCTCATCGGCGACACATTTGGATATCTCAGCTCAGCCGGATCGCCCGCGCATATCCAGGCGCGGGTTCGTGCCGCGGGACTCGGAGACCGTCTGACCTCAGTGGCATGCATTCCCATCGATGTTCTCGAGATCCGCTCGGATCTGGAACGCACCTTCGATCTATTGGAAGCCGCGATTGTCGAAGGCGTTGCGCAGGGGGCGCATTCCTTCATCATCGGATGCATGGCCATGTGGGGGATGGCGCCTGAGCTGACGCGGCGAACCGGTGTGCCGGTGATCGACGGTGGCCAGGCAGCCCTGATGATGGCAGAGAGTCTGGTCCGCATGGGGTTGCGCCAGAGTGGCATCGCGTATCAGCCGTCACCGGCCGCGGAATCGTTCGCTCTGGCGATCTGATATGTCGGTTGCGCAGTCCACGCCCACCATGGCAACGAGTTCGCGGCAGCGACCGCCCGGGTTCCCCAGGCCGCCTGCCTGGTTGTTGTTGGTTGCACCGGCGACGATCTTTCTCGCGTTGCTCTTTGTCCTGCCTGGATTGCGAATTCTTTCATTCAGTGTGATGCAGGAGCGCCCGTCCGCCGGTGAATCGCCGGTCTGGACGCTGGACCACTACGAAAAACTCTTTACCCAGCCGCTCTACCGTTCGATCATGACGCGCACGTTCAAGATCGCCTTCATGGTGACGATCGTGAATCTGCTCGTGAGCTATCCGATCGCGCTCGGCATCGTTCGGATTCGCAACAGCTGGATCCGCGCCTTTCTGGTATTCGCGGTTATCTCTCCCCTGCTGACCAGCATCATTGTCAGAACCTACGGATGGATGGTGATCCTCTCCGATCGTGGTCCGGTCAACCGCTTCATGATGTGGCTCGGCGTGATCGATGAACCCTATCGAATGCTCTACAACGAGCTAGGGGTCACGATCGCGTTGGTGCAGGTGTTCGTGCCTTTCATGGTGCTCTCGCTGGTGAGCGCGATCCAGACGATCGATCCATCGCTGGAACAGGCTGCGGCCTCGCTGCGCGCCAATCGCCTGCAGACGTTCCTGAAGGTAACGCTTCCCCTGAGTGCGCCGGGCATCGTCACCGGCTCGGTGCTCGTGTTCATCCTGACGCTTGGATCCTTCGTCACCCCGGTGCTGCTTGGAAGCGCGCGCACCATGATGGCGGCCGTCCTCATTCGAGACCAGATTCTCGGACTCTTCGTCTGGTCATTTCCCGCGGCGGTCACAACCGTGCTGTTGGTGGCCACCCTCGTTCTTCTTCTTATCTACGGCCGGATTGTCCGGCGGTGGTCGATGTAGGCCGGAGGCGCCATGGCCAGCGTTGCACGTCAGACATCAAGGCGAACGTTCAAGTTCCCGTTCTTTCAAGTCTTTGCCGGCCTGGGATTGCTGCTCATTCTCGTGGTGCTGCTGGCGCCGCAGATTGTCGTCATCGGGGCTGCGTTCACGGAAACCCGGTATATGACCTTTCCGCCGGAAGGCTTTACTCTCGACTGGTTCCGGCGAATGTTCGATTACCGCCCATTCATGCCGGCGCTCGAGACAAGTCTCAAGGCGGCGCTCGGAGCCACGGTCCTGTCGTTGGTGCTTGGTACGGCGGCGGCCTTGGGGATTGCTCGCTACAAGTTCCCGGGCCGCACCTTTTTGAGCCTCTTCTTCCTCTCACCGCTGGTGCTGCCGACCATCATCATCGCCTTTGCGATCTTCGAGTTCATGCAGGCGACCAGAATGACGTTTTCCCTGCGGGGCATCATCTTTGCCCACACCGTCATCTGCTTCCCTTACGTCTTTCGATCCGTGCTGGTCAGTGTCCAGGCGGTCGATTCGTCCCTCGAAGAAGCGGCCGCATCGCTACGGGCAAACCCATTTCAGGTGTTCCAGAAGGTGACCTTGCCGGCGATCCGACCCGGTCTGCTGGCGGGCGCGATCTTTGCGTTCATCATCTCGTTCGACGATCTGATCGTTGCGCTCTTTTTGACCGGTCCGCGTATCAAGACCCTCCCGGTGATCATGTATTCCTACACCACCGACGGGCTCGATCCGGTCATTGCGGCGATTTCGACCACGTTGATCGTGGCCGCGTCGATCCTCGTCATCGTGCTCGAGAAAACATTCGGATTCTCAAAACTGGTTTAGCGCGCGGATGCCGTACAGACGTTGGCGGCATCGAGCGCAGGTAGAACAAAAGGGGAGTGCTTGGTATGGCGCAATCAGTTACCGCTCAGTTGGACGAGGTTATCGCGGAGGCCTCGACGGATAAAGCCTGGGAACATATGGAGTGGATGTCCCGGGAAGTTCCCACGCGAATCTCCGGTTGGGAACCGGCAAAGCGGCATGCGGATTATCTGACCGATGAGCTGACGTCGTATGGGTTCGCCGCGCACCAGGATGTCTTCCCCGGGCTGGTGGCCTATCCACGTCCGGGCAAGTTGATCATCACCTCGGCGGTCGAGCAGGTCATCGAGGGATACACCTTTGCGCATTCGATCTCGACACCTCCGGAAGGTCTGGAAGGCGAGCTGCTCTATGTCGGCGCCGGAGGCGAGGCGGACTACGAAGGGAAAGACGCTCGGGGCAAGATCGTCCTGGCCGAGCTGTCCTATTCCCCGCCGCGTCCCGAGAAAACTCGGATTGCGACTGCCAATGGGGCAATCGGACTGATTCTGATCAACTGGGGCGATGACGACAATCCCTCTATTCCGCAGGGCACCGTCAAGCCGGTCTGGGGGAACCCGACCGTCGACAACATCCACATGATGCCCAATCTGCCGGCAATCGGGATCGCACGTCTGCAGGGGGTGCCGATTCGCGAGCTCTGCAAACAGGGCTCGGTTCGGGCAACGATCGTTAGCGATGCCGATCGACTGTGGAAGACCCTGCACCAACCGCATGCTCGACTGGGAGCTGGCTCGGAACCGCATTTTCTGCTCCTAGCCGATCACATGGACTCCTGGGGGGGTGGCGCTACCGACAACACCTCGGGCAATGCGGTGACGCTCGAGGTCGCCCGTGTGCTTGCCAATCACAAGAGTGAGCTCCGGCGCGATATTCAGGTTGCTTTCTGGCAGGCCCATGAGAACGGGATCATGGAAGGGAGCACCTGGTTCGTCGACCACTACTGGGATGAGATCGACCGTGGCATGATCGGCTACATCAATATCGACTCTTCCGGGATGAAGTACGCCACCCAATATGAAGCTACGCTCTCTCCGGAATTCTGGACGATGCACGAGGAGTCGATGCAAGCGGCGCTGGGCTATGTCACGCCGCCCAAGCGGCTCGAAAAGACGGGCGATCAGTCGTTCTTTGGGGTAGGCGTTCCGGCGATCTCCGGGCGGATGGAGTTCTCGAAAGAGCTGCTGGAACGCTGGCATGGGGCGATTCTCGGCCCGTGGTATCAGTCGACCGACGATACGATGGACGTCGCGGACAAGGATGTGCTTGCCCAGGACATCCGGATCTCCATGGCCTATGCCTGGACGCTTGCCACGCGTCCGGTGCTGCCGTATGACTTCCGTCACAACGCACGTATTCTGCGTGAAGCGCTCGAGGGGTATGCGGCCGCAACCGACGATACGCTTGGGCTGGATGTCACCGTCGAGCTGGCAAAGGGATTCGAGGCGAAGGCTGCCGGCGTCTACGCGCGCGCCAACGAGCTCCAGGCTCGGTTCGCCGCAGGCGAATCCGGTGGATCGTTGGATGACGATGCAGCGGCCCTTAACGATACAATGCGCACGATCAGCCGGACGGTCATTCCAGTATTGGGTAGTGTCGTCGGCCGCTATGGCCAGGATACGTACGGCCTCAGTGCGCTCAAGCGCTGGATTCCGTCCCTTGCGCTGGTGAGCGTTCTCAAGGATCAGGATCCGCTCTCCGGAGACCATGCGCTCTGGTGGGGCAAGCTGGTCCGGGAGCGCAATCGTGTGACGGACGCAGTCCGCGAGTTGAACGAGCTTGCCGCGGCGGCGGAGTAACGCAACATACGTGTCATTGGACGCGTTGCAGCTGAATCAGGTAGGAAAGGACGATCGGTGACCGAAGAGTTGGACGCCGTGAGCGAGAACGGCGGGAAGACCGAGGTCGCGAGTGTTTCGTTGCGTTCCGCGGGAAACATGCTGGCGGTGCTGGGCTGCTTTTCAGTTCAGCACCCCAGCTGGACGCTGACCGAGCTCAGCCGGGAGGTTGGGCTCGGTAAGAACATCTTCCGGATTCTGGCAACCCTCGGGCAAACCAGTTCCTCACGCGTGACCGCGACGGTCTCTACCGTCCAACGATGCGTATGTGGGAAATTGGCGCGGCGGCGCTTGTAGTCAATGGACTCCATGAGGCATCGCGCAGGTTTCTGCCCCGCCTCTCTGAGCGCACTGGTGAACCGCACTGCCTGGTCGACGGTCAGGACACCGTCCATGTCGATGTCTACGTGACGAAGAAACCGATCCGGCTGCATGCCGAGATCGGAGACCATTTCCTGCACATACCGTTGCATCTGGCAAGGTCTTGCTCGCGGCGCCGAGGAAGCCGTCGAAACCTACATACGGAGCGGTCTTTCCGGCATACACCGACCCGAACCCTCACCGATCCAGGCATTCCTGGAGGAACTCGCCCAGGTACGCCGGCAGGCTTCGCAGTGAATCGTGAAGCGCCAGACCTACGTCGTTGGAGCAGCAGCGCCGGTGCACGATCACACTGGCTCGGTCGTCACAGCGATTGCCGCGGCCATCCATTCAATACCGACGATCTCATGGCCGTCGGGCGCGTCGTCCGTGAGGTCGCCGATGGTGTCTCATTCTCGCTTGGCTGCCACCGGCTGAGCTGGAAGCACTCCCCGAGGTTTTGAGCGACCTGACCTTGTGCCACAGGGGTGCGAGTTGACGCGCATCGTCGACCGTGACCTCCCCGGGTGCATAAATATGCAGCGAGACTTCGTCGATTCCTGCCTGATGGGCGTCCTGGATGCGCGCATCGATGCGCTCCGGAGAACCCCAGAAGACGACGCGGTCCAACGCCTCGATGGATGCAGCGACTCGTGGGGACGGTGATGCCCGCTGCTTCGAGCACTCCAGCAATAACAGAAACGAGATTGGCATAGACCGACATCATCGGCCCAACCGCGTCCCAGACGACATCTGGATCTTCGCTGACGACGCATGGCCAGGCGCCGACAACCTGGGGCCGTTGCCGATTCGAAACCGCCGCTCCGCTTTCCAGCGCCGGGATCGAAACATCATGCAGATAATCGATTGGCGACAGCCAGGTCAGCACGCCGTCCGCCAGCTCGCCTGCCAGGCGCATTGCTTTTGGCCGCAGAGCGGACATGTAGATGGGCAACGGAGCCGGTTCACTCAGCGTGACATCGACGGTGTAGTGGTCGCCGCTGAATTGGCATGTACCGGTGGTCAGCAGGGCGCGGAGAACGGTCAGGTATTCCCGAAGATGCTCGAGGGGACGATCGAACGGCAAGCCGTACGCGTCGTGGATGATGTGCGCGTGGCTGGGTCCAACGCCGAGCCGCGTTCGATCGCCGCCGATCTGATAGAGCGACTGTGCCTGGTTCGCGAGCACCGCCGGATGGCGAGGAAAGGTTGGGACGATTCCGATTCCTACCTGTATCGACTTGGTTGCCCACAGTGCGGCCGCCAGGAAGGTCACGGGGTCGGGGGTGGATCGTCCCACATCGGTCCAGAGCGCGCCGATACCCATCGATTCCGCTTCGATGATGGTGTCGACTGCGGATCGCGCATCGGATTTGTTCCACAGTGAAAGGCTAACGCGCGGCACCGTCTTGGGCCTCCTCCATGATTTCACGTTTGCGCTGGGGCAGATCTGGTCTGTTCCCTGGCGTCGATTGTACAGAGGTAAACGGTATCTATGCGCACGCTCCTGACGAATGGTTCTTTTGTGACTCTGGATCCGTCGCGGCCCAGGGCGACCAGTCTGCTCATCGACGAAGGACGCATCGTCGCGCTCGATGCCGGGGCGACGGTGTCCCCGGAAACGAGTCTGGTCGATCTCGGTGGGAAGACCGTGCTTCCGGCATTCGGCGACTGTCATACCCACTTCACCTTCACCGGGTGCCAGGTCATCGATTGCTCGCTCATCGACTGTCGATCGACGGCCGCGCTCCAGGAGCAGGTGGACGACGCGGCTTCGACGTATGCCGGCCCCGTCATTCGCGGCTGGCAGCTCAACGATGCGCTGTTTACCGACCGGCGCCCAACCCGTGTCGATCTCGATGCCGTCGTGCCGGACCGACCGGTCCTGCTGAGCCGGGTTGGCAACGGGGCCGCGTTGCTCAACTCCGCGGCGATGACCGCAATTGGGATCGATACGCGTGTTCCGACGGTCGAGCTTCAGGATGGTGTCCCCACCGGCTGGGTCTGGGGTGAGGCGAACCATCGGGCGCTGGAGTTCGCCGTGCAGTCTCTGGACGAGCGGGAGATTGCAGACGCGGCGGCTGCCACGGCGTCGCTTGCCCTGCAAGAAGGATCGACCACCCTCCATGCGATCGAAGGAAGCTTCGCGGGGCAGGCGCTCGGGCATCGGGATCGTGCAAACGACTGGCTGGACCGGCTTACTCCAGCGCTTTCGTCATTGCCAATCGACGTGGTGCTGCTCGACTCGCAGCTCGACAGCCCGGCCGATCTCCGGCGCATCGCCCGCAACGGACATAGGGTGGCTGGAGGAGACCTCTTTTTCGATGGGGTCCTGGGGGCAGCATACATTCCCGGTATGGCGCGAGCCGCGCTCGATGCTCCATATCTGGACGGTGACCGGGGCGTTGGGCAGCTCTTTCTCGACGATGAGACCGCTGAGTGTTTTCTGCGTACCGCTGCCGAGGAGGGCGTGAGCCTGGCAGCACATGCGGTTGGCGAGCGCGCGGTCGCGCAATTCCTCGATCGTTGGGAGGCCGTGCTTGCCGATCTGCCGGAGGCGCGGGCGCTTCGGCCCCGCATCGATCACGGCATCCTCGTTCGCCCGGACGATATCGCTCGCGCCGGGGAGCTCGGGGTCGTCTTCTCGATGCAACCCGTGTTCGAGACTCGGTCCGGAGGACCTGACGGCCAATACGCGGCGCGGGTCGGTACGGAACGGGCGGCCAGGACGCACCAGTTCAGGAGCCTGCGCAATGCCGGCGTCGTGATTGCCGGCGGTTCCGATAGCCCGCTCAATCCGATCGCTCCATTGGAGGGAATCCGTGCGGCGGTGAATCACAGTGTCGAGGACGAGCGGTTGTCGCCTCTGGAAGCGATCGAGGTGTTCACGACCGGAATTGCCTATGCAGGATTCCAGGAGGAAGATCACGGTGCCTTGAAGCCCGGATATGTTGCGAACCTGGTGGTGCTGGATGTCGACCCGACGGATCGCGACCTCCTGTCTCGTTGCCGAGTCGAGGAAACCTGGTATCGCGGCAGGCAGGTCTACCGAAGCAACGCCTGATCGGTCGTCTTCTTCCGGGATCCGTCTTATGTTCCGGAGCCGTCGATAACGCTGAGGTTGCGTCGGCAACCCCGGTGCGGGAAGGTCACCGTGAGATGCTGTTCGATCTCCGCCAGATCTGCGAAGAATTGCGCCTCGCCGGGGTCGAGCCGTCCATTGTCTGTGACGCAGCCTTCCATGGTCAGCTCGAAGAGGCTCCAGCGCTGCATCTCCGGGAACTCGGCGAGTAAGGATGGTCCCCAATCGGGTCCAGGGACAAAGCGTGGTTTCGGCGCGTACAGCAGCGCGTCCGAGCGTACCCGCGCGCCGGGTTCGGGAAGGGCCCAGCCGAGCACCCGGAACATTCCGTCCGAGAAATTGTTGTTTTCCGAGGTGATCGAAAGGAGCGGATGCTCACCGAGCACGTGCCGACCCTCGAACTGGGCGAATCCATGATGGATCGTTTGGAAGGCGAGTCGTCCGGGAACAGGATCGCCGGTCGGAGAGTAGAGCTGCTGGGTGACCCATTCGATATCGACGGTGCGCTGGTAGACGTCGAGCAGGCGCGCCGGCATGGTGCCCCCGTTTTCCGAAGAGAAGATGACAAACGATGTGACTTTATATTGATCCCCCGCCGGAAGATTTTCGCGAATGCCATCAAAGGAATGTCATCGAGCGGATTGCCGGCATGCTTGACCGCAATAACTGGCGTTTGCAGCAAGAACTTGGCGAGCAGGGCATCAGAGTCGGGACGTGCCGCCCGGAGCACAAGCGAATCGGGGATGGGAACGGTGAGTGCCGGATCCTGCTCCAGGGTGAATTCATGGTCGCCGGCTTCGAGCAATCCCAACTGAATCGTCGCGGTGATGTCCCGATCCGGGTTCGCAGAGCGCAGCAGTGGGAGGAGGAGCCGGGGGCCATCCTGCAGGCGGACAACGAGCGGATGGACGTAGATCGGCCTGGAGCTGGGCGCTGACGCCGAGAGGAAGACTGGAGTTGCTTGCGCCAGCGAGAAGCGGAAGGTTCGTCGCCCCTCCGCATCCGGTTCGCCTTCGGCCAGTGGGACTGGTGTCTCCGTGTATGCGGCGATCAACTCGGAGAAGCCGGGATCGTCGAGCGGATTGAACGGATGAAACGCGCGGAAGAAGTTGCGTGCACGCTCGGTCCGGGTCATCGCGGTAATCAAGACCGATTGCATGGCAAGGACCGTGCCCAGCAAAAATGCGCGGCGGCTGGTGCGGAGCGACTGAAGGTCCAAGAGCGCCGTCGTCCGGTTGGAAGCCAACGGCCGGTTGGAGTCTGGCGGGATCGGTCGCATCGATCGAGCGTACCACGTGCCCGTATCAATAGGTGGATGCGAGCACGGTTGTGAACAGGATGCCTTTGCTGGGTCAGGGCTGGCGTTTCCCCTCAAGATCGACCCCGGGCCATTGGTCGGGATTCGCCGAGACGTCGACCACGATCCCATCCGGATCCGCGATCTTGAATGACTCGGAGGGTGGCGATTGCGGATCGTACGGTTGGCCGCCATCGACGCCGTCCCAGATGATTTCGAAACCGAGCGCCTGCAGGCGGGTTGCCGCGTTCGCGAGATCATCGACTCGTATGCCGATGTGTAGGTAATCAAGCATCCCGGAGACGTGGGGTGGTCGTTCTGGGCCTCCATGCTGGAAGACGCGGAAGTTGTGCCAGCCGTCCGTGAGATCGCTATGGTCGGGCGTCTCCTGAACCACGGTTAGCCCCAGCCCGTCTCGCCAGAATCGCAAGGTCTCGGTCAGATTCGTAGCTCGAACGCCGACGTGAACCAATCGCGATCGCATGTTGGATTCCTTCCTCGACCTCTCGGTCGCACACAGCTGCCGAACGGCTGACTTCTCCGGCGACTTTTCGCGCAACCTCGGTTATCGACCCGCGGACGATCGCCGGACAGAGACATCCGGCGCTACGACCTTGGCGTGTGCTCGTGCGCCAGTCACTCTGCAAACGGCTGTGGTCGTGCGTAAGCCGGTTCGCAAGAATCGCTTACGGATGCACGGTTCCGTCCATGTCTATCCCGCCGATTCCGGTGGACGAGTCGTAGAGGACCGCCCGGATCTCGGCTGTCCGGGATTCACCCGGCTGGAGCACCCGGTGGGTGCCGGTCTTCTCCATGGCGGCCACCAGCCCCTGTCCTGGCCAGGTCGTGTTTGGCTCGATTGCCATCACATAGGCGCCCTTGTACCAGGGGAAACTGGGCGAGGCGTGCATCTCCTGCCAGAACCAGGCATGCGGGAAATCCTCTCGCCTCCAGGCCAGGCCGGCCCCGATTCCGAGATGGCTATTGGTGATTCCGTACCAGGCGATCTCGCCGTACCCATCGAAATATCCGAGCGTCGCCCTTGATGCGGATTCACCCGGAACGATGCTCAAATCCGTTGCATCTCCGTCACGAGCTCCATGAGGCCATTCGTAGGTCTGGCCTGTCTCGATCGGATTCGAGGGCGGATCGTAGGCGTCGTCGGCGACGAGATGGCGGGCATTCGTATCGATTCGGCAATCGTCGCTCAGGAACGGGGCGCCGAATGCGGGGTGGTGCCCCCACATATAGTCCATCGGTTCGCCGCCGTCGTTCCGTACGGTCTCGCGGAGCAGGAATGAGCTCGCGTCGTGGTCCAGCTCGATCGTCCGTTCCAGGGCGAAGGGGCTACGGGCCAGGCGTGTGCTGAGCCGAAGCCATGCCGCCCGCTCGTCGCTCCCGAGATCGTCGATGTCCCAGGGCACGGCCGAGGCTTCGCCATGGAAGCTGAGCTCGACCCCTTTGTAGGTCACCGGACCGCCTCCGCTCGGGAAGAGGACTTGCCAGCCGCCGGGATACCATTCCATCCAGGTGACCGAGGAATCGAAGGAGGTGGGGATTCCAGCTCCGGGACGGCGCAAGCCCCAGGGGCTTTTCCAGAGCACGTCGACGCCGGTCCGCTTATGCACCCATTGGTAGATGTCGGCGCCTTTGTCCGGAAGCAGGGTGACGCTAATGCGGTCGTTCTCGATCGTTACCCCACGAACTCCACGTCCGAGGTCGACTTCGCTGGCTCTCAGCATGACGTGATGCACTCCTCGTCATCTCCAATATTCGACTGGGACACCATGGGTCCCCGCTTTTCCGTGGATGGCGACTGGCTAGATATCGAAGTTGGGATTGCTCGAATGATAGAGCGCCTCGATCTTCGAAAGCACATCGCCGGCGGCTTCTCCCGCGAACAATGCCTGATGCATAAGCATCCCGGCCCGGTCCTGGAATTCCATGAAGCCGAGGTAGCGCGGACGAAGATAGGCTGACGCGATCCCTTGCAGCGTATCGGCAAAGAAGTTGCCGCACAACGCGTTGACCTCGTCGCTGGTCCAGGCGTCGATATGCCCAGGCTGGCCTCCCGAGGTGACGTAGATGCCGCTTTGCACCGGACCAGAAGCCGCGAAGACGGCAAAATCCGCGGCGACCTCCGGGTGTTTCGTCCGCGCGGAGATGGACAATCCTGCGCCGCCCAGCACGCCGCCCCGGCCCTTCTCACCGGACTGAGGAGTGGCCGCGAAGCCGATCGTCTTTTCGCGGAACCCCTCACGGGCATAGTTGGAGTAGCCGAACGCGGCTGGAACATATGCGATTTCGTCCGATTCACACATGCGATCGTACGTCCGAATCGGATTCCAGTGCTTCGACATCGGATGAATCGTCTTCGAGAGCCGCAACATCGTCTCCCAGGCAGCGGCGCCCACGGAGTTCCCGGCGAATCGCTCGGGGGTGCGCGCGGCCGGTTCGCCGTAGACCGCACAGATTGTCAGAAACGTCATCAACGTATCGACCGGAATCAGGGGATGGGCGACCTGAGCTGTGCTCTTTCCCGACCGGGATTCTGCCAGCGTAACGACGTCATCCCAGGTCCGCGGTGGGTCTCGTTCCAGCAGGTCTGGACGAAACGAGGCGACCTGGCAGGCTGCGTCGATCGCCATCGCCCAATAGTGACCACCGGCGCGATAGCTTTCGAAGCTCGGTCCGACCGTGTGGGCGCGCTGGTCCGCAAGCGCGTCAGCGCCGATCCATTCGTCCAGTGGCAGCAAGCAGCCGCTGGTTGCCGCGACGCCCATGAATGGATGGTCGAGCACAATGAAATCGTTGCGTTCGGAGAGTTTGCCGATGGGATAGTCGGCGAAATCTTGCAGGCTGCGGGTCGTCCATTTGAAGGACACCTCGGGATGCAGTGCGGTGTACGCCTCCGACGTTGCGACGATACAGTCATGGCCGCGTGGATGATCCCAGCTGACGCCTTCGAACTCGATCATGCCACGGCTCCTGACCGTTGCAGTTCGCGAATTTCGTCGTCGGAGAACTCACCGACCTCGCCCAGCAACTCGACGGTGTGCTCGCCGAGCACCGGTGCGTGCCGAAAGATGCCCCCCGGCGTTTCACTGAATTTGATTGCCACGCCGGTGGTGCGAACCTTGCCGGCTTCCGGATGATCCCATTCGACGATCATTTCATTTTCTGCCACTTGTGGATCGTTTTCGACATCGGCGAAGTCGTTCACCGGCGAGCACCAGATACCCTCTGGCAGGAGAAGATCGAGCCATTCCTGCGTCGTCCTGGCGGGGAAGGCTTTGCGGAAGTCCTCGACGATCTCGTCGCGGCGCTCCATGTTCTGGGTTTCGGTGATACCTTCGTAGCCTGGCACGCCGGTGAGCTCGGCCAACTTGCCAATGGGATTCATCGAGATGGCTATGAAGCCGTCTTTGGTTTCATAGATGCCGTAGGGCGCTCCCAAATATGCACTCGGGACACCGGCACGGCTGCGTTGGGGCAATCCGCCGCCGTTCAAGTACACCGCCAGCTCCTGGATGTAGAGATGCAGGGTCGAATCGAGGAGGTTGACATCGACGCGTTGGCCGGTGCCGGTCTGCTGGCGACCGTAGATGCCCGCCAACGCACCAATGACAATATGAAACCCGGCAACGAAGTCGGAGACGCCGACTGCGGTCGGCACCGGTGGTCCTTCAGCCGTTCCTTGCAGGAAGGTCGTACCGGAAACTGCCTGGGCCAGCAGATCCTGACCGGGACGTTTGACATAGGGACCGGTCTGCCCCCATCCAGAGCTCGAGACATAGACGAGCTTTGGGAAACGATCGTGTAACTCTTCGTATCCCAGCCCAAGCCGGTCCATGACGCCGGGTCGAAAGTTCTCGGTCAGCACATCGGAATGCTCGATCAGGCGCAGGGCCGCTTCCTTGCCCTTTGGATGCTTGAGATCGAGCGCGATGGAGCGCTTGTTCCGATTGAGCGTCAGATAGGAGACGCCATGACCGTTGAGATAGACGTTGCCCATACTCCAGTGGCGCATCCAATCGCCTTTGAGTGGTTCGATCTTGATCACATCGGCGCCGAGATCTCCCATGATCTGGGTGGAAAACGGCCCCTGGGCGAGCTGGCTGAAGTCCGCGATACGTAGACCTGCGAGAGGGCCGGACATAGGAAGAGAACTACTCCTTCGAGATCGTGAGAATCCGGATTAGCCGTTGAAGAGGGGAGAGAGCAGACCGCCGTCAACCCGGTAGCACCCACCGGTGCAAAATGACGAATCGTCACTGGCCAGGAAGAGCACGAGTTTCGCGACCTCTTCTGGGCGCCCGACTCGTCCGAGTGGATGCAGTCGACCCCATTCGTGAATAGCGCCTGAGGGATCGTCGGCGCCAAAGATATTGGCCGCTTCATCCAGCATCGGCGTGTGGATCGACCCGGGAGCAATGCAGTTGCAGCGAATGTTCTCGTGAGCATAGTCGAGGGCGACGGTGGTCGTGAAGCTGACGACTCCCCCCTTCGAGGCGGCATACGCGGCTACGGTTTTCTGCGAGGCAAACGCTTGCACCGATGCGGTGTTGACGATCGAGCCGCCCCCGCGCTTGCGCATCTCGGGAACCGCATACTTGCAGGTGAGAAAGGTTCCTTTCAGGTTGATATCGAGCTGGAAATCCCAGTCTTCCTCAGAAAGCTCTTCGATGGTTCCGTAGCGTGAAACGCCGGCGGAGTTGTAGAGGACATCGATACCGCCGAATCGCTCGACGGCGGTGCGCATCAGCTTCTGCACATCCTCGGCGTTGCGGACATCGCAGTGGCTCCAGGCGGCTCGGCCACCGCTTTTCTCGAGATCAGCGACTGTTTGGGCAACCGTCTCGTCGTTGATATCTCCGATCACCACCGCGCCGCCTTCGGCGACGAACGCCTCGGCTGCCGCCCGGCCCAATCCCATTGCTCCGCCGGTGATCACGATCACCTTGTCCGTGAAACGCGAGCAGGCATTCGAATCAGTCATCTGCATTTCGCTCCTTCGTACTCGATCGACGGGAAGTGCAATGGCGCACCCGGCACCTCGACATCGATTTTCGTTAGATGCCAGCGGGCCAGACTACCGATCACCATGGTCGTGCGATCGCTCCCCTGAAACGCGATGTTCGTTGGAGCGGCCAGCTGGGTGTTTTGCCAATCGTATCCAAACACCTCGAGGGGGCCACCGGGCCGCAATCGGTAGATGACGCTCGGGGCATAGCAGGCAATGTAGAGCGTCCCGTCCATGTCGAAGGCGATCCCGTCCGGAACATTCTTCGGAAGGTCGACGACGGTCTCGATTGCACCGGCAGAACCATCGGCCTCGATAGCGACGCGAACGATGCCCGGCAGCTCGGAAACGACCACGTAGAGCCAGTGGCCATCGGGGCTCAAGCAGAGACCATTCGGAAACGCGGTCACCTTGTCCGTAAACAACTCGGTGGTCCCATTGGAGCGCGTGACGAAGATGCAACCGTCGTTCCCGTTCCAGCTGCCGGAATCGGAAACGTAGAGATTTCCACGTGCGTCGAAGACGGGGAAGTTGGGGGTCGCCAGTGGGCGATCGATCGTTCCGGACGAATAGACCGAGATCGAGCCGTCTGGCGCGACGCGCTTGACGACGTGCGCGGTGTTGTCGCAGATATAGACATTGCTGTCCGCATCGAGTGCCAGGCCGAGGCAGAATCCATCGACCGATGCGAGCTGCGTGAGCGACCCGTCTGCTCCGATCCGGTAGATCTGGCCGGCCTCTCCGCCCGCATAGATCGTTCCATCCGGGCCGGATGCCACTCCTTCCGGATGGTCGAGACCGTCGGCGACGGTGACGAACTCGGAAAGATCTCTCACCGCTTCGCCGTCGAGCGCCGCCGTGACATCCCAAACGCCAGCATGGCGGGTCATGGTTGTCCTGTTCCTTCCTGTCGATCGAGGTGTCCAAGCGGGATCACGCTCAATACCCTTCGTTTCGCAAGCGCACCGCCCATCTGCGACGCACCCTGTGGAAATAGACCGCGGCCAGCATGACGACACCGATGACCAGCAGTTGCTGCGTGGTGTGAATCCCCATCAGGCGCATGCCTTTGCCAATCATGCCGAGAATCAGCACGGCCAGCGCGGCGCTCAGTATGTTGCCCTGGCCGCCGGACATGCTGACCCCGCCGAGCACGACTGCCGCGATGACCGTGAGCTCGAACCCCTGCACCCCGGCATCGAAATACCCCGTGTCGGTCTGTGCCGCAATCAGCAATCCAGAGATTGCCGCACAACAGCTCGAAATCACGAAGAGGGAGAAGAGGATGCGTCGCACCGGAATACCCGAGACGCGCGCCGCCTGTTCATTGCCGCCGATGGCGTAGATGTTGCGGCCGTATTCCGTTTGCGTTAGGACGAACCACGCGATCGCGATCAAGATGAAGGCGAGGATGACCGGGGTGCGGACCGGGCCCACTTTGCCAAACCAGAGTCGTGTGAACTGAGTGAATTGGTTTTCATCGATGACCGGTGTCTTATTCGTGTACGTATAGACCAACCCGCGTAGGGCAAACATCATGCCCAGGGTGGTCATGAGCGATTGCATGCGGACATAGGTGACCAGGAACCCATTGAGGCAACCGATCAGGAGTCCGGTGGCCAGACCGACGAGGATTCCCAGCCACATACTGTCGGTTTTGTTCATTGCCGTAACGGTGGCGACGCCGGTAAACGCCAGCATCGAGCCGATCGAGAGGTCGAACTGAGCGGCCAGCATAAGCATTGCGATGCCGACCGCTGCGATCAGGGTTGGTGAAACCTCCCAGAGCAGGTCCCAGTAGACCTTTCGTTGCCGGCTGGACGGTTCGGCATAGAGGAAAAAGCCAACCACGATGGCGAGAATCAGGAGCAGGCTGAGCTCTTCGTTCCGCGCCCAAAAGGCGGCGTACCGCTTCCATCCTTGCCTGGGTGCTTTGGCGGGATGCGCGTATTGCACGGATGCCATCAGGCCGCCTCGCTCGTTTCAGGATCGACCGCCGCTGCTTGCACCAGCTTCTCTTGCGTCGCTTCGCTCCGATCGAATTCGGCGGTGACGCGTCCTTCCCGCATGACGAGAATGCGGTCCGCGATGCCGAGGATTTCTGGAATCTCAGTGGACATAAAGACGATGCCGAGGCCGCGTTGCGCCATCTCATCCATCAGTCGGTAGATTTCCGCTTTCGAGCCGACATCGATGCCTCGTGTGGGCTCGGCCAGGATGAGGATCTTCGGATCGCGCATCAACCAACGCGCCATCAGCACTTTCTGCTGGTTTCCCCCGCTCAGGAATTGGACGCGCTGGCGGAGCGATGGTGTACGGATGGAAAGCCGCTCGACGAATCCCGTGGCGGCTTCGGACTCGTTACGCGAGTCGAGCCAACTCAAACGGGCGAACTGACGCAGGGATGCGAGCGTCATGTTGTCGCGTACCGACATCGGCAAAACCAGACCGTCGTCCTTGCGGTTCTCGGTCAGAAGTCCCATCCCTTTTTCCATTGCATCGGCCGGGCTGTTCGGTTTGATGGTCGAACCGTCGAGCACGATGGCGCCGCCGGTACGCTCGCTTGCGCCGAACAGAATGCGGGCGACCGTATTGATTCCGGCGCCCAACAACCCGAAGAGCCCGACGATTTCTCCAGAATGTACGGTGAGATCGAAATGCTCGATCCCCTCACCGCTGACATCCGTTGCCTGCAACAGAACCGGCCCGCGCTCCACCGTACTCTTCGGGAAGAGGGCGGTGAGCTCGCGGCCAACCATCCAGGTTACGAGGTCATGCGGCCGTGTCTTCGAGATCTCGGTCGTTACGACGTGTTTGCCATCACGCACGACCGTGACTCGATCGGCAATGCGGTAGATCTCATCGAGCTTGTGGGTCACGTAGAGAACGCCGACTCCCCGTTCCTGCAACCGCTCGATGAGCCGAAAGAGCCGGTCGACCTCCTCGGTGCTGAGTGCGGAGGTCGGCTCGTCCATGACGACAATCCGCGCATCTTGCGACAACGCCCGCGCGATTTCGACGAGTTGTTGTTCGGCGACGCGCAGCTCGCCAACGGGTGTGCGTGGGTCGATGGAGAGCCCAAGTCCATCGAGGAGTTCTCTGGTGTTGCCATAGAGGGTCTCCCAGTCGACTCGGCCGCCTTTCTTCGGATACGCGCCGAGATAGACGTTTTCTCCCACACTCAGGCCGGGAACGAGGTCGAGCTCCTGATAGACGACCTTGATGCGACGCGCGATCGAATCCGCCGGTCCCCGAAAGGAAACGGGGTCGCCGTCGATGAGCATCTCTCCGCTATCGGGTTGATAGAGCCCGGAGATGATCTTGATCATCGTGCTCTTGCCGGCGCCGTTTTCCCCAATGAGCGCGTGCACTTCGCCGGGCAGGAGCACGAAGTCCATCGAATCGAGCGCGACGACGCCAGGAAACGTCTTGGAGATCGCGCGCATCTCGAGGAGTGGCGTCTGGTTGGTATCGGTGGGTGGCGCGGACACCGTCAACTCTCCTGCGTCACGCGGCGACGCACGCTGTCGAGGAGGACGGCGATGAGGATGATGATCCCCGTCACGGCCCACTGCCAGTTGGGGTTGTAGCCCATCAACGTAATGCCATTGTTGAGTGACCCGAGCAGCAGGGTCGCCAGAAATGTCCCGAGGATGGTGCCTTTGCCACCGGCGAGGCTGGCGCCACCAAGCAGCACTGCACCGATGACCTGCAATTCGAAGCCGAAACCGGCGTTGTTCTGGCCGGAGTTCATTCGGGCGATGAGCATAAAGGCGCTCAATCCGGCCAGCGCGGATGTGATGACAAAGCAAATCGTTTTCAATCGCCAAACGTGAATGCCGGAAAGCGCTGCGGCCTCTGGATTGCTGCCGAGCGCATAGAGCGACCGGCCGAATGTTGTTTTGGCGACGATGAGGCTAAACAAGACGAAGAAAAACGCCATGATTGCCACCGGCCAGGGGATTCGGACGGGATCTTCGATGATGGCGCCATTGAAAACGCGTTTGAACGAGGAGAGTTTGTGATCGTTCTGCACGGCTGCGCTCGTCGAGGTGTACGCAGCGCCGCGCAGAATCTGCATCATCGCCAGGGTGACGATGAACGACGTGATCCCCAATTTCAGGGTCAACCCGGAGTTGATCAGTCCGACGATGACACCGAGCAGGATGGCAACCGCGATGCCCACGAGCAGATAAGGCCATCGATTCAGCGATTGCATGGCGAGCACACCGACAAATGCCTGCATCGACCCGACTGAAAGATCGACCTCGCGGGCGATCATCAGCAACGTCATGCCAAAGCCGGTGATCGCGATCAACGCCACCTGGGAAAGGAGCACGCCAATATTGCGCTCGGTCAGAAAGACGTCCGACCGAATGGAAAGGAAGATCCAAACGAGCACGATGAACCCGGTCAGATACCCTTCAGGGGAGGCCAAGAGCCGCTGGCCAATGGTCGTTCCCCGACTGGTATCGTCCGTAGGCCGTCGGGTTTGGGATGGACGTGCGATCGATTCTGCAGACACGGCCTTCGTTCCACGCTTAGAACGTACCGGGGCGCCGGACCGGTCCGGCGCCCCAGCATGCGGCGGATCGCTAGCTTTCCCCCTCGATGGAGAGTGCAGCGATCGCGTCGAAATTCGCCGTGTACTCCTCACCGTCATGGGTGTAGAAGTCCGCCAGGTTGTCGGCAGTGATCGGCGTCGACGGTGCAATGGTGTGCGCCGGGAGCTCGGTGCCGTTGAGCGCGGCAATACCGGCATCGATCAACAGCCGGCCCTGGTATTCGGGGAACATGGCGGCCGAGACCTTATATGGACCGCCTTCCATCAGCGCATCCTTGCAGGCGTTGCCTTCACAGCCGAATCCGACGACCAGCAACTGGTCCATGTCCAGCCCGGCAGCCTCGTACGACTGCATGCCGCCGAGGGCGGAGTCGTCATTGATTCCGAAGATCACGTTGACATCCGGATGCGCGGTCAGCGCGTCGGCCGACACCTGGACGGCCTGGTCCTTGAGACCGTTTCCATCGACTGACTGAGCGACGGTTGCGTTCTCACCGAGCACGGAGGTGATGCCATCGATGAAGCCCTGCGAGCGAGCGACGGTGGTCGAAAGCGCCGGGAGTCCGATATCGAGAATCACGGCGTTGCCGTCGAGATTCTCGTTGACATAGTCGCCGGCCCAAACACCGACCTTGAATCCTGCAGCGTAGTCATCGATCGAGACCAATGTGGTGCAGCCGTCGGTCGGGGATGACTCACAGATGATGGGAATCCCGGTCGCCGCCGCTTCGGTGATCTTGGGGCCCGAGGCTTCTTCGTTGACGGGAGTGAAGTTCAGCACGTCGATGCCCTGCGAGAGGAAGTCGTCGACGGCCGCCAGCGACTTGGTCAGATCGAGATTGGCGTCGTTGATGGTGAATTCGATGCCCCACTCATCGGCACGGGCCTGCTCGCCTTTGGTGAGATTCTGATACCACTCGTGGACGAGGTAATTGGTCACATGTCCGACCTTGGCCGGAATCGTCCACCCTTCGGGTGGCGCACTGGGGTCGAGACTTCGCACGACGGCATCGCCTGCCAGCTGCGCCTCGGTCGGGCCGCCTGCTTCGGGGGTTGCATCCTGGGCCACGGCGATCTGCCCGAGCGCGAGGAGCGCCACCATTGCGAGCGCGAGACGCGCTGTCCAGCCGTGCCAGAGTGACTTCTTCGTCATACCCTCATCCTCCTTGGAGTGCGAAGCGACAACTCTGCCGCTTCTCGCGAGTAAACCTTGACTACCGTATCGATCTGTACTCGTTGGATACCTCAATTACTCCTTTCACGCACAGATACCACCGGCGTCAGTGTCCGGTGAACTCCGGAGTGCGCTTTTCGAGGAAAGCGCCGATACCTTCCCGCGCGTCGCGGGTGTTGTAGAGCGTTGCAGTCATACCCATCTCCATGGTGATGGCCGTTTCCAGCGGAGCCTCGACGCCGTCATCGACGAGCTGCTTGGCCATGCGGACCGCCAGGGGAGCTCGTTCCGCGATCGTGCGTGCCATCTGCAATGCAGCATCCATGAGCGCTTCGGGAGCTACCACCGTGTTGACGATTCCCAACCGTTCGGCTTCGGTGGCAGTGATCGGGTCGCCGGTCATCAGCATTTCTTTGGCTTTGTTCCGTCCAACCAGGCGTGGGAGCCGTTGGGTCCCGCCGCCTCCGGGCAGCAATCCAAGCTTGCATTCGGGAAGACCGAGCTTGGCGCGTTCCGAAGCGATCACGATGTCGGCGACGAGAACGAGCTCGAATCCACCACCGAGCGCCCAACCGTTGACTGCCACAATGACCGGTTTGGAACAGCGCTCGACCGATGCATACATCTTGCGGCCCAGACGCTGAAAGTCAATATATTCGGTTAGCTCGATATTCAGATAGCCGTTGATATCGGCACCGGCCACGAAGGCTTTCCCTCGTCCGGTAACGACGACCACGGAGACCGAATCGTCCCGATCGAATGCGTCGAACGCTTTGGTGAGCTCACGCATAGTTCGATGGTCGAGGGCATTGAGACGATCCTCGCGCACAAACGTGAGGATCGCGATCGATCCATCACGGTCGATCTCGAAGTTGACCGGCGCCGTGATCGAGCGATCTGTCTCCGCGGTTGGTGACATGTCAGCTCCTTTGCGTGCACGTCCCGCAATCATACATGGAAACGTTTACACCAATACTGGGATACGTCCACGTTACGTGCGCGCAGGCTTCTGGGAAAGTGGGCCCGGCCGAGGCGGTCCCACCGATTCACGCGTGATCAAGACCGGGCGAAACCGGCTGTCGTGCGGGCGAACCGTGGTTCCCTGCTCAATCGCCCGACAGAGCCGCAGCGCAGCCAGCTTCCCTAATCGATATGGCGCCCCGGCAACGGCGGTCAGGGGCGGTTCCAGGAGTGGATCCCACGGGGCGGCGTCAAAGCCAACCACCGACACATCCCGGGGAACCCGTAGTCCCAGGAGCCGCAATCCGGACAGCACCTGCAAATTGAGCTCCATGTTTGCCGAAAACACGGCAGTGGGCGCATTGGCTCTCTCGAACATCTCCCGGGTTGCGCGTACCCCATCGTCCCAGGATTCGCGGGCAAACGCGATCCTGTCCGGTTCGATGGACAGCCCGCTCTCCTGGAGTGTGGACAAAAATCCATCCAGCCGCTCCTTCCGGTTACTGAGGCTGTTGATTTCCCAGGAGATCAATCCGATGTCGGTATGTCCGTAGTCGATCAGGTGTTGGGTGGCCAACCGGGCGCCGTGACCGTTGTCGATGGCAACCAGAGGCTTCCGTAGGGCCGGGTAGGTGCGGTCGAGCATAATGACTGGTTGGCTGATGGCCGCCCACTGCGCAATAGTGGACTCGTCCGCGAAGACGGGATTGATCAGAAGGCCGGCGACATTCTGGTTGAGGAGCGTACGAAGATACCGATCCTGTGTTTCCAGATCGTTTCCGGCGCTGCTGATCAACATTGTGTATCCCATGGCGCGGCATCCGTCCTCGATGCCTTCAAGCATGGTGCTCCAGTACATATGGGCGATGTTCGCGATCAACACCCCGATGAGGCGGCTCCGGCCGGTCTTGAGCGAACGCGCAGCCGCGTTTGGGACATATCCCAGGGTTGCGATGGTGATTCTGAGCCGTTCCTTGGTGGCGGGAGACATCCCCAGGGTACGGCCGTTGATATACCGGGAAACGGTTGCAATCGAAACATTCGCCGAGCGCGCAACATCTTCGATTGTGGCCAATGGCGTGCTCCCTTCGTCGAGCGAACAGAAGAGCGTTGAAGCATAGAACTCCGCTGATCGTCAATACGAGCACACGGTATGACGCCGAGTTGCAGCAGCGTGCGTGCAGGTGTCATGGCACCTGCGATCCCCGATCAGGCCGACATGGTGATCTTGTCTTCAGCGTCACCGGAGTCAGATGGTTCCGGGGCCCGCTTACTGAGATGACGGGTTCCGATGGTGCGGTATCGATCTCTACGTGCCTTCAACAAACGGCTGGTGCGGCGCTTTCGAAGCGGTTCGAGCTGCTCTGCGACCGCGTGTTCGATCGAGCGCGCTGCCAGCTCGACATCCTCGCCGGCGCCGTCGGCGGGTTCGGGGATGATGCCGTCGATGATGCCGAGCGCCAAGAGCTCCGATGCGGTGATACGCAATGACTCCGCGAGCTCAGGAGCGCGGTCTGCATCCCGATACAGAATCGTCGCGGCGCCCTCGGGCCCGATGACCGAGAAGAACGCGCCGTCCTGCATCAGGATTCGGTCGGCAAGCGCCAATGCCAGCGCGCCGCCGCTGCCGCCTTCGCCGGTGACGACGGCGATGGTCGGCGTGGTCAGTGAGCTCATGCGCTCCAGTGTGCGGGCGATTTCGCTGGCTAGACCCGATTCCTCGGCTTCGATTCCGGGATAGGCTCCCGGGGTGTCGATGAAGGTGACGACCGGCAGCTTCCAGCGCTCTGCCAGTGCAAAGAGCCTGCGCGCTTTGCGAAAGCCACCGGGGAGCGGCCGTCCATCCGCGCCCTCGATCTCTGAGGGGGCGAACCGATCGAACCCGGCAAAGGCGACCGGTATGCCGGCGAGCGTCCCGAGCGCGATGACGATTGCTGGATCGTCGCTTCCTTCGCGATCGCCGTGGAGCTCGACGTACTCCGGAGAGATATGGTCCAGGTACGCTCGCGTGGAGGGGCGGTTGGCGGCCCGAGCGGCCTGCACCACATTCCACGGCGGAGGCTCCGGGCCGGATTGTGCCGGGGGACCGGTTTCGGCTTTTCTTGGATCGCCTGGCTCGATCGAGCCGAACAACCGAATGAGCCAGCTCCGTTGATCCGGGCGTGGCACGAGTGCATCGACCATTCCGTGCGCGAGCTGGAATTCGGCCCGGTGCGATCCTTCCGGTAGTGGCCGTCCCAGTGTCTGCTCGACGACGCGTGGGCCCGCAAATCCGATTAATGCTTCCGGCTCCGCGAGCATCACATCCGCCAGGCTGGCGAAGGACGCGAGCACGCCGCCGGTGGTTGGATCGCTCAGGATGGATATGACGGGGACGCCCTCGGCTTTCAGCGCCGCGATGGCCGACGACGTCTTGGCCATCTGCATGAGCGAAAACATACCTTCCTGCATGCGAGCGCCGCCACTGGCGACCACGGCGACCAACGGCCGCTTTTTCCCTGCCGCCAGCTCTGCCGCGCGGACGAGTCGTTCGCCGACGACAATGCCCATGCTGCCACCGAGAAAGGTGAAATCGAGCACCGCGAGCACGACCGATTTGCCGCCGATAGTTGCGGTTCCGATCATCATTCCATCAGAGCGGCCGGTGCGCTCCTGCTGTCCGCGCAAACGCGCCGGGTAGGGTTGATCGTCGCTGAATTCGAGCGGATCGGTCGAGAAGACATCTGTTTCGCGCTCTTCGAACGAATCCGGATCGACCAGATAGGCGATACGCCGCGTAGCGGAAATACCGAAGTGTCGCCCACAGACTGGACAGATGCGGAAGTGGGTGAAGTCGGAGGCGCCTTCGAGCAGCGCGTCGCACCGATCGCACGATTCCCGGGCGGGAAGATCGTAAACCTGATGCTCGACGGTGGGGCGTTCGCGGAATGGAAGCAATCGGCGCATACATTAGGCCTTTGGGAGGCGGAACCAGAGCCCCGCTGCATGTAGAATGTCGGGGTCGGGAACGGGAACCGTAGAACGTTGCGGCCGCTCCGTCAAGCAATGCCACGAACGATGAACGATATGACTGAGAACACCGCTTTCCGAATCGAGGATATTGGGGACGATGTCCGCATCGATGTCCTGCAACGTCTGGCGGAGCAGGCGATGTCGGATCTCGATTTTCGCGCCGTCGCCCGGCACGATCTCGAGGGCGCGCTTCGGCAGTTCGGATATGACCTGAACGAATCCGAGATGGAGCTTGTCCTCGCGTTTCGGCGTTCGCTGGCGGATGCTGGTATCGATCTTTTCCTAGAGGAGCGGATCACCCCCGATCAGCTCGCTGCGATCCAGGGGCTCTTCACCTAGACGCGGATTCCCTCCAGAGCGCGATCGAAATGGGGTCCAAAGGTGGGAGCCCGGGGGCCGGGAATAGCGACTGGGCTGTTTCCCAAGTTTGGTCGTCTCAGGACTCAGGACTCAGGACTCAGGACTCAGGACCTCAATGATCGAGCGTGCCGAAGAGACGGTCACCGGCGTCGCCTAGGCCAGGACGGATGAATTTGTTGCGATCGAGCTCGCGGTCCAGCCGGGCGACATGGATGTTCACGTCCGGATGCTCCTGGAGCATCAGCTCAACCCCTTCCGGGGCGGCAATCAAGCCGATGTACTTGATCCACGTCGCGCCATGCGACTTCAGCTCGGCAATCGCAGCGGTTGCCGAGCCCGCGGTGGCCAGCATCGGGTCGAGCACGACCGTGAGGTCGTACGGCAAGACGTCCGGCAATTTCCGGTAGTAGCTGACCGGCCGGTGCGTGACTTCATCGCGGTAGAGTCCGAGATGGTAGACCGTTGCGTGTGGCACCAGCGCCCTCGCGCTGTCGACCATCCCCAGCCCGGCCCGCATGATTGGCACCAGCGCAATGCGGCAATCGAGCACCGACCCCTGGGTTCGCTCCAGTGGCGTGGAGTAGATCTCCTGCTTGAGTGGAAGGTCGGTCGTCGCCTCGTACATGAGGAAGTGGGTGAGCTCATTGGTCAGCTCGCGGAACGTTGCCGTTGGCGTCCGCTCTTCGCTGAGCTGGGTAATCTTGTGCTGAACCAATGGATGGGCGCTGACGTAGAGATTCGGAAAGCGGCTGGAGGCTTCCGGGTACGCATGCTCGGACACGAGATTGCTCCGTTCGTTAGGATATCGACCGGCGATATCTTACCCGTGAACGGTTGTGCTCATCCCGAACGACGGTTTGCCGCACTGCATACCCGCAATGATGCGAGAGGAGAGAGTCCATGGGCTTCGTGACCAGATTGCAGCATACGAGCGTACCAATGCCGGCCGATGGGGCCGAACGCGCCCGTGACTTCTATGGCGGCGCCCTGGCGATGACCGAGAAAACGCCGCCCTCCTCATTGAGCAACATCGTTTGGTTCGAAGCCGGGCCGAATGGCGATGAGGTGCACTGTTTCGTCGATTTCGAGTTCGAGGCGATCGGGAATCAGCAGCACCTTTGCCTGCAGGTGAACGATCTGGAGGCGCTCCGGGCGCAGCTCACCGAGCGTGGCGTCCCGATCGAAGAGACCATCCCCATCACAAACCGCCCGCGGTTCTTCGTGCGCGATCCGTTCGAGAATTTGATCGAGCTGGTGCAGATTACGGGGGATTATGACTAGGGCCGGAAGTCCTGGGTCCTGAGAAGCTGGCAATGGCACGCTCCGGGGCTCGACTGATGTCGTGGAACGATTTCAATACGATGCTACGAATTGAGTTGAAAGGAAATCGGTGATGGTTGCCGAGGGAACGCGTCGCAGTGGTACCGGTCCGGAGCTGGATCGCATTGCGGACGAGATGCAACAGGAGTACATCGGGCGGACGACCGCTTCGGAACGGGCCTATGATCGCGCCAAACGGTCGATGCCGGGCGGGGATACGCGCACCGTCGCGTTCCACGCGCCATATCCACTGACCATCGTCAAAGGTGAGGGATACGAGCTCACCGACCTCGACGGAAATACCTATATCGATTTGCTCAACAATTACACCTCGCTGATCCACGGGCACGCCTTCGGCCCGATCACCGAGGCCGTGACCGCGCAACTTCAGCTGGGGACGAACTTTGCGGCCGCCCTCGAAGTCCAGGCGGGTCTGGCCGAGCGGCTGACCGGTCGGGTGACGTCGGTCGACAAGGTGCGGTTCACGAATTCTGGAACCGAAGCAACCATGATGGCGATTCGAGGAGCCCGCGCGTTCACGGGGCGCGAATTGATCGTCAAGATGGAAGGCGGCTATCACGGAACCTTCGACGATTTCGAAGTGAGCGTCCATCCTTCGGTGGATTCTGGGCCGGATGGCTTTCCAGTCCCGACGATCGATACGCCCGGGGTTCCGCAGAATCGGCTCCAAACCGTGACGGTCATCCCATTCAACGATGTCGCGGCGGCCGAGCGGGTCTTTGCCGACCACGGCGGCGAGATTGCGGCGGTGACCCTCGAACCGGTCATGGGTTCGGCCGGCATGGTTCCCGCGGAACCGGAATTCCTGCAGGCCTTGCGAGATCTGACCCGCCAGCACGGCGCGTTGCTGATGTTCGACGAGGTCATGTCGTTCCGTCTCGGTTATGGCGGAATGCAAGGCGCCTATGAGATCTATCCAGATATCACCTCGTTCGCCAAGATCATGAGCGGCGGATTTCCGGGGGGCGCATTCGGCGGCACGGACGAGGTCATGTCGATTTTCGACCCGTTCTCGAAGCAGCCGCTGTGGCAAAGTGGGACGTTCAATGGGAATGCGGTTACGATGGTTGCGGGCGCCGCGGCCCTCGATCACTTCGGCGCCGATGAAGTGGCTCGTATCAACAGACTGGGCGATCAGCTCCGCAGCCGGATTCGGCTCCTGCTCGAAATGTACGGTTTCGAAGCGGTCGTAACGGGATACGGTTCGTTTGGCGCCATCCATTTCACCGCTGGTCCGGTGCGCAACTATCGCGATGCCGCACGGAGCAACCAGAAGCTGAAAAAGGTGCTTCATCTGGCATTGCTGCAGGAAGGCCTCTTCGTGGCGCCGCGATTGATGTTCTGCATCTCGACCCCGATGTCGGAGTCAACGCTGGATGAGATCGATGCTCGCTTCGAGCGTGCGCTCAAACGGTTGGACGACGTTCGTTAATCGCCGGTGACTGTGCGCGTTCTCGCGGTGTCGGATCAGATCGACCCGCGCATTCATTCCGCATCGTTGCGGCAACGCATGCCAGACATCGACCTTGTCTTTGGCGCTGGGGATCTCCCGTCCCGGTACCTCGAATTTCTGGCTGACGCGTTGGAGCGTCCGGTCTATTTTGTCCTTGGCAATCATATGGAAGAATGGGTCAAGGATTCGCAGTCCGGGAAGCTCTATGAGCCGATGGGCGCGGTTGGACTGAACGGACGGGTCGTCTACGACAAAACCACCGGCTTGGTGCTGGCCGGCATGTCCGGATCGCCCAAGTATTCGGGCGAGGGCGGGCAGCAGTTCACCGAGCTCCAGGTCTACTGGACCATGACTCGGATGTTGCCCAAACTCCTCTGGAACCGATTGCGACGGGGGCGTTGGGTCGATGTCCTGCTCACGCACTCGCCTCCGCGCGATGTCAATGACCGGCCGGACAAAGCGCATCGTGGATTCGCTGCGTACCGCACCTTCGTGAATCTCTTCAAACCTCGTTATCTCATCCACGGGCATATCCATCTCTACGATCGCAACGAGCCGTGGCAGACCACCTTTGGAGAGACCAGGGTCATCAATGTCTATCCGTACCAGAAGCTCGAGCTCGACTTCGAGAAACCCGTCACGCTCTGACCGGGCGCGGCCGAGCGATTCCGATGGCTGAGGATCAGGTCCGCGCCGACTACGAGCGTGCGCGCCGGAAAGCGTTCCTGAACGACATCCGCAGCTTCTTTCGCCGCGAGCCGAATACGCTCATCTCTTATGCCGATGTCCGTGACCGGGTCACGATGGAAGGCGAGAGCTATCGAGGCATGCAAGAGGTCCCGGTCGACAAGATCGTCGGCAGTGTCGATCGGTTCCGTGACTTCGACCGGCGGTTCCTGCCCAAACGCCGCAATACCGCCGGTCGCTGGAAGAGTATCGACCGGGCCTACTATCAGGATGTCATCCTGCCACCGATCCAGCTCTACAAGATGGGCGATATCTACTTCGTCAAAGACGGCAACCACCGGGTCTCCGTGGCGCGGGAGCGGGGGGTGGCCTTCATCGATGCGGAAGTCATCGAAGGACACATTCGGATTCCTATCGATTCCTCGATGAGTCCCAAACGTTTGCTCCAGCAGGTCGAATACGCCGAATTCCTGCGCAAGACCGATCTCGACCGTACCCGTCCGATGCACGACATTCGTCCCACCGCGCTCGGTCGCTACGACGAAATCGTCACGCATATCGAAGGGCGTCGGCGACTGGAGGAGCAACGCACCAGCGGGGAGGTGACCATGTCGGCGTCGGCGGCTGACTGGTACGACAACGTCTATCTCCCGATCGTCCTCGCCGCGCGCGAACAGAAGCTCCTGCGGGACTTTCCAGATCGCACGGAGGCCGACGTCTATCTCTGGGTGATGGCGAACCGGTTGCAGATTCAAATGGCCGCCGGATCGCGATTCAGCCCCGAGGCATCCGCGCGTGCCTATCGCGAGGTCGAAGGGGAGGAGCGCCGGCTGAAACGGGTTGGGTTGCGCGCCCTAAACGCCACCCGCGACCTTGCCGGCGGCATGCTTCACCGGGGGCGCCCCGGTTGAGGAGCGAGGAGCTGGGATCGGGGAGTTAGGACCTTCGCGTCGTCAGCCCCGGAGGGGGTTGGTACTGTCAGACCGGGGATTCATTCCCGGTCGACCCCGGACGTCCTTCCCGCGTATTCGTTCGCCTCACCCCGACGTATGCGCAACGGACTGTACGCTTTCCCAGCTCCCAGCATGTTAGCTTGCCTCGGGGAAGGGGAACCAGGCGGTCTTCATCAGCAGGATGCGCTCGACGCTCTCGTCGATTCGATCTTCGCTGAGCTTGCCGTCCCGCACGCGGGTTTCGACACGAGACACCAGGTCGGTAAAGGGCACGCCGGCCGAGGTCCACATCATCAGGTCGACGCCGGCGTCGATCGCGCGATCGACCAGCTCGACGGAGCTAAAGCCGCCCAGGGCTCCCATACCGAGATCGTCGGTGATGATGACGCCCTCGAATCCCAGCTCGTTGCGCAGGTGGTCGACCGCTACCTTGGAGATCGATGTGGGGACCGAATCCCACTGGGTGAACTGCAGGTGACCGAGCATGATCATCTCGACACCTTCGTCGATTGCCGCGGCGAACGGAACGGCGTCTGTTGCCAACCATTCGTCGAACGCTACATCGATCTGGGGTAATCCGAAATGAGAATCGACCTGGGTTCTGCCATGACCGGGGAAGTGCTTGGCCGAGCTGCCGATCCCACCATCGCGGGATCCTTCGACGACTGCGGCAATCTTGGCCGCGACCGATTTGGGATTGCTGCCAAAGCGCGGGAGGCCATTGTGCTCGCTGGAGAAAACGCAACATCCGCCACGGGCGCAAAATTGACATTGAACCCGAAGGACGACAGGAACTTGGCGCGCTCGCGGGCGAGTTTCTGGACATGGGGATCGGGAAGCGCCGCCATGGTCAGCGCCCCAGGGACCGGATCTCCCGGCACTCGTGTGACCGGGCCGCCTTCCTGATCGACACCGACGAACGGAGAGATATGCCTGCCGGACGTATGGATCATGTTGATGTAGGCGGCGATCTGATCCTGCGAGCCGATATTTACTTGAACGAAGAGCACCCCGCCCGGTTGAACCTGATCCAGTGTGGCGCCGAACCACGAGGGCATGACCGTTTCGGCCGCCTGGATGACGAACATCTGCCCGATCTTCTCACGGAGCGTCATCTCGGCCATCACCCGGTCGACGGCATTGGTCGATTTCTCGGCCGACAAGGCGTTGCCGGGGGGGAAAGTGCTCGAGGCGCCTAGTATTGCGGACCCTTTCAGAAGCGTCCGTCGACTAAATCGGGGTGATCTGGGGGTATTCGAGGTCATCGTCCGTTTCTTGCAGCAATCATCGGGCGCGGAGACAACAATCTACGCGCTGGCCGTCGCGTCGGATTCTGCCACGTCTTGCTCCAAACGAGAAGCTTGGGCTTGCAGGCGGGCGCGTCGAACAGGCGACCAGGCCGTCATGACCTCACCGTTCTGCACCCGCGTGTGACGCGAGAAGTATACGTAATAGACCACCGCCGAGATGATGCTGAAGATGACGAAGCTCATCAGCGACGGGTTGTACCCGTAGCGGACGATCAAGAGTCCGCCGAGATAGGTTGCTCCGGCATAGCCCAGATTCCAGATCGACGAACGAAGCCCGAAGACGCTCGCCCGCGCACGCGCCGGCAGGACGTCGCTGATGAAGGTCACCTCGATCGGCCAGGCTGTACTGGCGGTGGCGGCCCGCCAGTAGAAGCCCAGGACGGCAACCCCCAACGTCGGAAAGACGATCATGGCGAAGAAGAACGGAACCACGCTCAGCCGCAATGCGAGCGTCGAATTGAGCGCACCGGCCCGGGCGACCACCACCGGAGCCATCAGTCCCGCAATGGCGCCAATCAGCCCGGCAATCGCGAAGATATAGCCAACCTGATCGTCGGAGGACCCCAGACTCTTCAGAAAGACGTTGTAAAACGGCCAGATCATCCCAACGCCGATGCTCATCAGCCCGCCCATGAGCACGAACTGCCAAATATCCATCCGGACCTGGCGACGCTCGTGCGGGGTTTCTTCGATCGATGCGGCGGCGCTGCGCCGTTTCGGTCGCTGGCGCCGGGAACCGTTCATCCTGAGAAGCGGAATCAGGGCCAGCGCGGCGATTCCGATGCCGAGCAGCATGGCGGCGCGGTAGGCGCCTGCCGACCCGGACGAGATCGAGGGAACGATTCGGCTAATGAACTCGGGAGTCAGGCCGCCCATGAGCGATCCGATCATGATCGACAGGTTGACGACCGAGAGCGAAACCGCCGAGGCGTATTGACGAAGATCACCGCGCTCGAAATCCATGATGAAGGGCAGGATGGGGTTGACGAGGAAGGCGAGCGATCCACCGTAGATGATCGCCAGAAGCAATAGGAGCCAGGAGCTGGAAGCAAGCGCGAGGCCGAGACTGCCGACACAAAGCGCGGCGAATCCTCCCACCATTGCCCACCAGGACCCGAACCGGTTGATGACCGTACCGAGCCCCACCGAGGCTCCCGCGATGGCAAGGGTGGCAACCGCGCGCCACTGGCCGATGAAGTCCTCCCGATAGCCGAGCTCCAGCAGGTAGAAGTTGAAGATGAGCTCGATGACTCCGTAACCGATATTGGCCAGGAGGCAGTAGACCAGGAGGAGTTTGACGTCGGGGGTGAACGACCGAACTCGTTGCAGGTAAGAGTTCATCCGTGCCGGTCTGCTGGGTCGTGGAGGCTAATCGCTGGCGCAGAATAGCACGGCTTGGCCCGTCATCAGATCGCGAATATCCGATGCGGTATTCGACGGGATAGAATGCCAGGCGAATGCGTTGACGAGGAGCGTCCGGGAGGACAAGGGTGACCGATTTCAGAAGCGATACGTTGACCAAACCGTCGGCCGGAATGCGCCGAGCCATGGCCGAGGCCGAGGTCGGAGACGAACAGTATCTGGAAGATCCGACGGTCAACCGATTGCAGGAGCTTGCCGCAGAGCTGACCGGCAAGGAGGCGGCCCTCTTCGTTCCATCCGGAACGATGTGCAACGCGATTGCGTTTGCGGTGCATTGCCGTCCTGGCGACGCGGTGATTCTGGAGCGGAGAGCGCACCCGAATATCGCGGAAGGGGGCGGTCCGGCGATTTTTGCCAGCGTCATGATGCGCGGGATCGAAGGCGAACGCGGGGTCTTTACCGCCGAGCAGGTGACGCCTTATCTCAGCCAGCAAGGGACGCATACGTCCAAGACGAGCATGGTTTCGGTCGAGAACACGTCGAATCAAGGGGGCGGCAAGATCTGGCCACTGGACGCGCTGGCCGGGTTACGGGCGCTTTGCGACGAGGCTGACATGAAGCTGCATATGGATGGGGCCCGGTTGATGAACGCGGCGGTGGGGAGCGATACGCCGGTTTCGGTCATTGCCTCCTATCCCGATTCGGTCTGGATCGACCTCTCCAAGGGGCTTGGCGCTCCGGTGGGCGCGGTTCTGGCGGGACCGGCTGACTTCATCGAGGAGGGCCGCTTGTGGAAACACCGGCTGGGCGGAGCCATGCGGCAGGCAGGAATCATTGCCGCCGCGGGGATCTATGCCTTCGAGAACAATGTCGACCGGCTCGCCGAAGACCATGAGCATGCGAAATTTCTTGCCGAAGGTCTGGGGAGTATCCCGGGCATCGAGCTGCTCCGTACCCCGGTGGAGACCAATATCGTTATCTTCAGCGTCGCGCAGACCGGTATGAGCGCGGCAGAATTCGCGCGCATTCTGCGGGAAGAGCATGGCGTTTCGATGAGTCCGTATGTCGATCCGCTGACGGTGCGGGCGGTGACGCACATAGATGTCGGTCGCGAGGATTGTGTCAAGGCGATCGCCGCGGTGCACGCGGTTGCGACGGGCGTCCAACGGCCGGCGGTCCTGGACGAGTCCTGAGTCGCGAGATCCCGAGCCCTGAGGAGACCGCGGTGAGTTCTCGATGACGGTCGAGACAGAAGCTGTGGCGTTCGTGCATGGCCGGCGGATGATCGGTGGTCCAATACGGCGGTTTGCCCGAATATGGGGAGTGACCCAGCGGCAATCGTAGGGTAGACTGAATCAATATTCGCCGAGTTTCAGTTGGGAAGGACCCGCATGTCTGACCGCTCCCAACCCTCCGGCGGCAAGCGAAAACGAGTTTCAGCCGAGACCGCCTCCCCGGGCGCAACCCTTGGTGACTGGATTCGCGTGAGCCGCATGCAGCAATCGATGAGCCAGCGAGAGCTGGCGGATCGATCGGGATTGAGCCGTTCTTATCTCTGTGATATCGAGCGAGGGCGTGGCGCCCAGCCGAGCGTGCAGACGCTCGACAAGCTGGCCGCGGCGCTGAATGTCTCGCGTATGGAGCTTCTGCGTGCCGCGGGCATTATCGAGGCGACCCCGGGCCAGGAACGTTCCGATCGCGAGCGCCGGTTCGCCGCGCTTTTCCGCGATCTGAGCCCGAAGGGCAAGGATGCGGTGGAACGATTCGCTCGCTTTACCCACGCGGAAGAGCACCGGTGGGTGCAGCCGAAGCTGCCCGATCGGAAGGGCGCTACCGGCGATGCGGTCCCATCGCCACCGGGGCCGCTCCTGTTCGAATCGAATATTGGAGATTCAGACGCCGGCGCCTAGCCTGGCTGGCGATCGTGCGACGAGCGCCCCTCCTTGGCCCAGCCTGGGAAGGGGCGTTCTTGCGCGGTATCGGGTGAATTGGCTCGATCGGAGCTCGGTGCGTGGCCGCGCTACTCCGCGACCACCTCATAGATCTCTCGACCTCGATCGGCCAGCAACGGAACCACCGTGTCGAGGATGATCCGTTTGAAGTGCGGATTCTCCCTGTGCGCATCGAACGCGGCAGCGTCGACATATTGCTCGTAGAGCAGGAAGACGTTGGGATCGTCGACCAGCCGGTTGACGATGTACCGTTTACATCCCGGTTCCGCGTTGGCGAACGGGGTCATCTCGGCCAACGATGCCGCGACCTCGTCTCCCGATCCTTCCTGCGCAACAAACCGCGCGACGACGACGTACATTGGATTCCTCCCGTTGCTTTGCCCGCACAGGGCCGGTATCTCTCTCGTTCTTTCTGATGGGCACTGGACTTCCCATTCAATCGTTTTTCGCGAGCTCCTGCGTCCGCTGGAAGGCGGCATAGACCGCCTTGGAATAAATTGTGCGTAGAGAACCTTTTTCCATCTGGTAGATGGCCTCGGCCGAGGTTCCACCGGGGGAGGTGACCATATTGCGTAATTCGGCCATATGCTTGCCGGAATCGCGGGCAAACTCCACCGAACCGGAAACGGTTTGCAGCACGATCTCCTCGGCGATGCGCCGGGGAAATCCCATGTGAACGCCGGCGTCGATCAGTGCTTCCATCATCAGGAAGACATAGGTTGGGCCGGTGCCGGAGAGCGCGGTCGCCATGTCGACGTATTTTTCGGTTTCGACCCAGAGCTCCCGGCCAAGCGCCCCAAGCACACTGCGCACGTGCGCCAGGCGCGTCGCGGTCACGGTCGGGGTCGAGGTCCAGACGAGCATGCCCTGGCCGATCTGGGCCGGTGTATTGGGCATGACCCGCACAAGCGCCTCGTGGTCGAGACCGGTGCTGAGCTTGGCGAAGGTGGTGCCGGCCAGTACGGAGATGACGACCTGATCGGCCCGCAGCTGCCCTTTGAGCTGTCGCATGATCGGCGCCAGGACCTGGGGTTTGATCGTCAGGACCACCAGATCCGCCTCCTGGGCGGCATCGACGTTCGATTCCGCGACATCGATGCGATACCGGTCGACCAGCTGCTCCCTTCGGTTCGCGCGGGGATGCGATGCGACGATCTGCGATGGCGCGACCAATCCGCGATTCAGCAGACCAGCGAGCATCGCTTCGCCCATGACGCCGCTGCCAACGAAGGCGATTCGGACTCCGGCGAGCGCCTCGTCGATTTGCGCGGTTTCGACCTGGTTCATCGTATCGGAGCAGTCTTTCTTTTCAGGGTCGATAGATGCTCAGCATTGTAGCTGGCGATCTGACTAGAGCACGCCGCTATACGCGTTGTTCGCGAGCTGTCCGCCGAGATGGGCGAAGAGGACGTTGGATTCCCTGCCGATGTCACCCGATCGGACAAGGTCGATGAGCCCGGCCATCGATTTACCTTCGTAGACGGGGTCGAGGATGACGCCTTCCAACGAGGCCGTGGTGCGAATCGCCGCAAGCGTTGATTCGACGGGGATGCCGTAGGAGTCGCCAGCCCAATCGCCAAGCAGCGTGAACTCGTCGGCTCGCAAATCGCGACCCAGCTCGATCAGCTCGGCCGTATGGCGAGCGATCCGTTCGAGCTGCGCACGGGTCTTCTCCAGAGTTGCCGAGCCGTCGATGCCAATGACGCGGCGCGGGCGATCCTGTCCGGCAAAGCCCGCAATCATCCCGGCATGGGTCGAGCCGGTCACGGTGCAAACGACGATGGTATCGAAAACGATGCCGAGCTCGCGTTCCTGCGCTTCGAGCTCATAGGCCCAATTCGCGAAACCGAGACCGCCGAGCTTGTGTTCCGGCAGCTCGGCTGGAATGGGATAGGGTTTTTCGCCGTTCGCTTCGAGCTCGGCCAGCGCGTCTTCCCAGCTCTTGCGAATTCCAATATCGAATCCGGATGGGTCGAGGCGGACATCGGCGCCCATCAGCCGCGAGAGCTGGATGTTCCCAACACGGTCGGTGAGCGGATCGGGCCAATCAACCCAGCGTTCTTGCACCAATCTCGCCTTGAGGCCGAGATGCGCCGCCACAGCGGCGACCTGGCGAGTGTGATTGGATTGATATCCGCCAATCGAAACCAGGACTGTTGCCCCGGAGGCAAGGATGTCCGGCACGATATATTCGAGCTTGCGCGTCTTGTTGCCACCGAACGCCAGTCCGGAGTTGACGTCCTCTCGTTTTGCCCAGATTCTGGCGCCTCCGAGATGCGCGGAGAGGCGTTTCAGCTCGTGGACGGGACTCGGTCCGAACGTGAGTGGGTACCGCTCGAAATCTTTCAATGCCAAGACGTGTGCCTCCGTCTGCCTCCAGCCATCACATGCCGATTCCGCCAATGCTCGCCGTTTCGCGTGCCGCTGATGGATTGTATCCGCTGGTCGCGTGCGATCAGCGCTTCCCGACCTCTAGCTGCGAGAATTGCAGTTCGACGGTTGTCACCGTACGCCGCCACGGAAAGGTCAACAACATGCCCAATCGACTCGCTACCTCCACCAGCCCATATCTACTCCAGCACCGGGACAACCCGGTCGACTGGTATCCGTGGGGACCAGAAGCGCTCGATCTGGCCAGGACTGAGCAAAAACCGATCTTCCTGAGCGTTGGATATTCGTCCTGTCACTGGTGCCATGTCATGGCGCATGAGTCGTTCGAGGATCCGGAAACCGCGGCGTACCTGAACGAGCATTTCGTGAATATCAAGGTCGACCGAGAAGAACGGCCCGATATCGATTCGATCTATATGACTTCCGTTCAGGCGCTGACCGGGCACGGCGGTTGGCCGATGAGCGTCTTTCTGACGCCCGAGCAGGTACCGTACTACGGTGGCACCTATTGGCCGCCGCAGACGCGCCAGGGGATGCCGTCGTTCCGACAGGTGCTGGAAGCGGTCGCCGATGCTTGGGAGAACAAGCGCGGAGAGGTCGAAGAGAACGCCCAGAACGTTCGCAACTTCCTCGAAGCCGCGTCGACCAGGGTGCCCAAAGCCGGCGAGCTGACCGATGGCGTTCTGGATGGGGCGCTGGCAGCGTTCGGCGAGTCGTTCGACCGGACGTATGGCGGATTCGGCAATGCGCCCAAGTTCCCGCAGCCATCGATCATCGAATTCCTGCTCCGCTTCATTCGCCGGAGAAATGACTCGCGGGCGATCCGTATGGTCGAGCTCACGCTCGATCGGATGGCGCAGGGCGGTCTGTACGACCAGCTTGGCGGTGGGTTTCATCGCTATTCGGTCGATGCGCAATGGCTGGTGCCGCATTTCGAGAAGATGCTCTACGACAACGCCCAGCTGGCGCAGGTCTATCTGGATGCCTACCGTCAATTGGGACACGAGCGATACGCGGACGTTGTCCGATCGACGCTGGGGTGGGTGCTGCGGGAGATGACTTCGCCCGAGGGCGGGTTCTACTCGGCGCAGGATGCCGACACCGAGGGCGAAGAAGGGCTTTTCTATGTTTGGACCACAGATGAGGTCGATGCACTGCTCTCGGACGAGGACGCGCAGATTGCAAAGCTCTTCTGGGGTATCGAACCGGGTGGGAACTTCGAAGGCAAATCGATTCTCACCAATCGGACCTCGGTCGAAGAGATCGGTCGCCGGTTGGGCATCAAGCTCGACGAGGTCGGCAAGCGCATCGAAACGATTCGTGGCGTCTTGCTGACCGCGCGGGCCGAACGCGCTCGGCCCGGTCGGGATGAGAAGATCATTGCTGCCTGGAACGGGATGCTGATCCGCCCGATGGCTGAAGCGGGTATCGCACTGGGAGAACCGGCGTTCAGCGAAACAGCGGTGCGCGCCGGGGAATTTCTGCTGACGCGGCTCTTCCCGGAGGATGGGGCGCTCCATTCGATTCGGGATGGCGTGTCCGGAACCAGCGCGTTTCTGGACGACTATGCCAACGCGATCGATGCATTCCTTGCGCTCTATGCGGCTACCTTCGAGCGGAGGTGGTTCGATGCGGCTCTTCGGCTGACGAAGAACGTGATCGACGAGTTCGGCGATCCGGAAACGGGGATGTTCTTCGACGCTGCCGCGTCGGCCGAAGCCCTCGTGACTCGTCCGCGGGACCTGCAGGATGGCGCGGTGCCTTCTGGAAACGCGGTGATGGCGCTCGATCTTGTTGCGCTCTCGCACATGACCATGGAGGACGACTACCGCGCGCGGGCGGAGGCGATTCTCGCTCCCCTGGCAACCGTGGCGGAAAGCCAACCGCTGGGTGTGAGCAAAGCTCTTTGCGCCATGGATGCGTTGCTTGCCTCGGCGCAGGAAGTCGCCATCGCGGCACACGATGGCGATGAAGCGATCCGGGAGTTCCAGCGGGTCTACTTCGACCGCTATATGCCGAATGCGGTCATCGGGCTGGCGGTCGATGGCGACGACGCATCGATTGCGGGAATGCCCTTCCTGGAGTACCGGCCGCTCCGGAACGGAGAACCCGCCGCTTACCTTTGCGAGCACTTTACCTGCATGCCGCCGGTCACCACCACCGAGGAGCTCGGGAAGCTCCTCGATCGCGGCACTGGGGTGACATGGGTGTGGTTTTAGCCGAGGTCCTGAGCCAGGTGTCCTAAGTCCTGAGACGATCGGCGGAGGCTCAGAACTCAGGACACGCTATTTGCCAGCGTGCCGATGCCGGAGACGGTCACCTCGATCTGGTCGCCGGCTTGCATCGGTCCGACGTTAAAGGGGGTTCCGGTGAGGATGAGGTCGCCGGGGTCGAGCGTCATGATGTGGCTGATGTATTCGACCAGGAGCGGGATCGGGAAGAGCATGGTCGACACGGCCTGATCCTGGCGGAGCTCGCCGTTCAGGCGTGATTGCACGACGGCCGTCTCCAGATCGACCTCGGTTTCGATCCAGGGACCGACGGGACAATAGGTGTGGAACCCTTTGGCGCGGACCCATTGCCCGTCTTTTTTTTGCAAGGTTCGGTCCGACACGTCATTTGCGCAGGTGAATCCGGCGATGTACTCGCGCCAGTTCTCCCGGGCAACATTGCGTGCGGTCTTTCCGACGACGAGCGCAATTTCCGCCTCATAGTCGGTCTGGTTCTGCGGATTGGCGATCTCGATCGTGTCCCTGGGGCCGATCACCGACGAGGTCGGCTTGCTAAAGAGGACGTCCCGTCCGGAATGGTGTGGTTGGGGTCTCGCTCAGTCACATGATCGAGGTAGTTGAGCCCACACAGACGATCTTGCCTGGATCGAGCGGAGCGACCAAGCGGCCATTTCCCTCGATGTTCGCTCCCTTCCTGGGATGGAGCCAGTCATCGCCGTCCCAGGCATACCACGTCGTATCCTCGATCACGACCCGGCGCGGGGCGGATTCCCCATCGAGCACGACACGTCCCAATCTCACGGTGACTCTCCTCCATCCACATCGATATACAACTGGGAATCCTACCCGGATTCCGGGTGTGGTTTGCTCCGTCAATTCGTCATGTGCGACAGGTGGGGAGTAGAATCGGAAGTCGACCGCTCCTCTCCACGCTTCCTCGAACAGTCCGATGCCCGACCTCTTTCTCGAACTCCGAAACCAGGACGATACTTCCGGGCAGTCGCTGCCCCCTCTTGCCGAAGAGGAGGCGTTGCGGTTACTGGAGACGGCCGAATTCACCGCTGCCAAGTTGATTCCCTGGGGCTCGAACTATTCGTTCGCGGTCGCGCTGGCCGATTCCAGCGGGGTGGAGCAGCTTGCGATCTACAAGCCGCGCGCGGGAGAGGCGCCCCTGCACGACTTCCGTGGGGGAACGCTCTTTCGGCGGGAAGTGGCCGCTTACCGTCTGAGCAAGCGACTTGGGTGGGGGATCGTTCCTCCAACCATCATCCGGCAGGGTCCGCATGGGACCGGCAGTCTCCAGCTCTATATCCAACCTGCTCCTGACGCCGGTGATCCGCATGAGCTTTGGGGAGATCTCTCGCTCGAAAACGAGCGGTTCGTCTTGTTCGACCATATTGCCAACAACGCCGATCGGAAGTTGTCTCATTGCCTGTTGGATGCCTCCGGTAAACGGTGGGGAATCGATCATGGACTGACGTTCAACGAGGTTCCCAAGCTACGCACCGTCATGTGGCAGTTTGCCGGTATGCCGATAACCGAATCGCTTCGCCGCGATCTGGGTCCACTTCTCGAGCAACGCGAGGCATGCGCGGAGGATTTCAAGGCGTTGCTGACCCATGACGAGATCGACGCATTCTTCGCCCGCGTCGACGCCCTGCACAGGTCCGGCTGCTATCCCGACCTCGACCCATACCGGAATATCCCGTACGGGTGGTGGTGATTGAGGAGTTGGGCGTTGGGATTTAGGAGTTCGGCACGGTGGCCGGAGCACGGACGCCGGAGAATCCAGAGCACCTAACTATCGCTTTTTGCCTTTGCCCTCAAACCCCTAACTCCCAGCTCCTAAATCCCAACTCCTCGTATGCGCTATAATCGGGAGTCGGAATTACCGGCGGTACTCTGCTGCGCGTCAATGTCGTCTGGCAGGACATCTAGAAAAGGACAGGGATCAAGCACCGCATGCATGTAGAGCTTCGCGATTCTGAATCGTTCGATCAGCTGCTGCGCCGCTTCACCAAAGGGATCGAGCGCTCAGGCGTGATCCGTGAGCATCGTCGCGGCCTGCGTTTCATTAGCACCCAGGAAGAGAACCGGGCCAAGCGCCGGAAGGCCGAGCGTCGCCGGCGTCGCACCCAGAGCTAGTCGAAACGCAACGTTATGGCCCCTTGTGGCCAGCTGTGATCTGAGATAGCTTTCGAGCCGGTCTGTTTGTCGACCGGCTCTTTTGTTTTGTGGAAGGATGTCATTTCGAGATGGCTCGATCCCTGACACTCGACTGGTACGCCATCTCGCATCCCTCGCCTGGTGTCACCGCGATACTCGAGCCGTTGCAGCGCGAGCACGTGCTGAGCTATCTCATCGCGGGTTCCGAACGAGCCATGTTGATCGATACCGGAACCGGCGGCCAGAGCATGCGGGCATTGGTCGCATTGTTGACCGACCTGCCCGTCTTCGTGCTGAACAGCCATTCGCATTGGGATCACGTCGGCAGCAATCATGAGTTCGACGATATTGCCATTCATGTCGCGGAAGCGCACGAGCTGGCGTATCGATATGCACCTGAGGAGATCGCCGAGTTCTTCGGGGAGGATTCGCTGCTCGGACCACTGCCGCCAGGCCGCTCGCTCGAGACGATCGGGATCGGTCCATCGGCCCCGACCACGATCCTGCAGGGGGGCGAGCGGTTCGATCTCGGCGGGCGTAGCCTGACCGCCGTGCACACGCCAGGCCATGCGCCCGGGCTGCTTTCCCTGCTCGACGAAGAAAACGGCGTGCTCTTCTCCACCGATACCGCCTATCCCGGGCCGCTCTATGCCTTTTCAGACGAAACCGATATTCCGACCTACATTCGCTCGATGGAGCTGCTGGCTGATCTGGCACCTTCGCTGCGCTACATTCACCCGTCACATAACGCCGATCTGATGCCGGTTTCGCTGCTCCCGCGCATGCGCGACGCGCTCATCGACATTCAACAGGGCAAGGCGCCCGACCACGTGGATGAGACCAAGGCGACCTACGAATATGAAGGCTTTGGGGTCTATGCCCCGTTGCCCGTGGAGCAGCCGTAGCCTCGATGGTCGCGCGAGTCGTCGCATATATGCTGGCCGCCAGCGTCGCCGTGCTCACCGCCGGCGAGATCTTCCAGGGGGGCATCGTCACCTATACGAGCGTGCCCGCCGTACTCGCGTTCGGCCTGATCGTCGGGTTGCTGAATGCTTTCGTGAAGCCGGTGCTCGCCATCGTCGTTGCGCCGCTTTCCTGTCTCACCTTCGGGCTCATCTCCGGCGCATTGAATTTTCTGATCTTTGGGCTCGCCGCCGTGATCGCTCCCGGGATCGAGGCGAATATCTGGGGGGTTCTGGTCGGGACGGTGCTCACGACGGTGATCAGTGGCGTGATCTACGCCATTCTCGACGAACGATGAGTCCTCGCAAACGAGTAAAACGGGAATTTCCGCCGCTGTCCGGGCGAATCGATCGGCACGCATTCGATATTCCGTTGACCATCGGTATCTTGTCCGACACGCACATCTTTGCCGGCGGCGGATCGCGCACGCTGCCCACCGAGGTCATCGAGCTCTTTCGGCGATTTGATGTCGATCTCATCATCCACGGGGGCGACATCGTCATTCAGGGGTTGCTGGACCGGCTGGCAACGGTGGCGCCGGTGTTGGCGGTGTATGGGAACAACGAGCCGGTCGAGCTCTGGCGGGAACTGCCGGAGCGCATCGTGCTGACGGCGGGATCGCATGCGATCGGTATCGTCCACGGACACGGCGGCGCCTCGGCGCGCGCGGTTGCCCGCACGGCGTTCGACGAACCAGTTGAGTTCGTCATTTACGGTCACAGCCATATTCCGATGATCGAGGAAGAGAACGGGATCGTCTATTTCAATCCCGGATCTCCGACGGACCGGCGATGGTCGGCGCATTTCGGAATCGGAATCGTGCGAATCGATGAGGAACGAGTGCGCCCAGAACTGATATTGTTCGACCGAGCCGCGCATCTGGTTTCGATCGATCCCGAATCACCCCCAGGAGCAGACGCATGAAAAGCAACTTCCGCCTTCCCGGACCGACCGCGGTTCCGCCGCAGGTCTACGACGCGATGCAGCGGGAGATGGTTCCGCATCGCGGGGCGGAGTTTGTGGCGTTCTACCGTTCGATGCTGGAGCGATTGCAGCGGATCCACAAAACGGAATCGGATGTGCTCGTCTGGCCCGGATCAGGTTCGGCCGGCTGGGAAATTGCCATCACCAACTTTCTCTCCCCGGGCGATGAGACCGTTGCGCTGGTGGCCGGCGAATTCGGCGATCGATTCGCGCTGGTGGCCGGAAAGTTGGGTGTGGTTGCACACAGGGTCGAGCTGCCCTGGGGAAGCGCGTTTCATCCGGAGATCCTCGCGACGGCGCTGGGTGCGCATCCGGGCGCCAAGGCCGTCTGCTTGACCCACAACGAAACGTCGACCGGCGTGACCCATCCAATCGGCGAGCTTGCCGCTGTTGCGCGCGAGCGAGGGATGCTGACCTTTGTCGATGGAGTCTCCTCGGTGGCCGGGATTCCCGTCGATTTCGACGGATGGGACATCGACTACATGATGTCGGGATCGCAGAAGGCCTGGATGTGCCCGCCGGGCGTCACCATCGCGGCGATCGGTCCGCGGGCGTGGGACGCCTACGAGCGATCCACGTTCCCCAAGTTCTTCTGGGATGCCGGGCCGATGCGGGAGATGTCCGCCCAGGGCATCACACCGACCACGCCGCCCGTATCACTCGACTATGCGCTCGATACGGCTGCTCAGATGATCGAAGCGGAAGGGCTGGAGCACGTCTTTGCCCGCCACGCGGATCTGGGAGCGCAGACGCGTGCCGGGATCGAAGCGCTCGGGCTCGAACTGGTGGCCGAACCGGGATTCGAATCCAATACCGTGACTGCCGTGCAAATGCCCGACGGACTCTCAGCCAAGCTGGCCGCCCAGCGGCTCCTCGACGAACACGGCGTGACCGTTGCCACGGGCCAGTCGCATCTGGCCGACCGCATCATTCGTATCGGACACATGGGCTGGGTCGATTCAGAGGACATGGACAACTGCCTGGCGGCGGTCAAGGCGGTGCTGGGATGAGGAGCTGGGGTTTGAATAGGAGTTAGGAATGAGAACGAGTGCATTTCCTAGCTCCTAAATCCCAGCTCCTAACTCCCTGACAGTTGCGTTATACTGTTTATTGTGGGCGACGAGTCCGCGGGAGCATTGTGCCCCGCGGTTTTCGGTGTCCACGACCGTATCGTCGCTAAGGAAGGTGTATGGAAGTTTCGAACGCTACCGAGCAAGGGGGAGCGCAAACCGCACCCGTGTCGCTCATGGAAAAGTACCTCAACGATCCCACCAATGACTACCGGACGCTCAAGTTCGGGGACGTCATGGACGGGACCATTATGCGGGTGGACCGGGATGAAATCCTGGTCGACATCGGATCCAAGTCCGAAGGGATCGTGCCGGCGAAAGAATTCTCCAGCCTGACGGCAGGTGAGAAGCAGGCGCTTTCGATCGGTGAAACGGTGCTGATCTTCGTCGTCCAGCCTGAGAATCAGGAGGGTCACGCGGTCGTTTCGATCGATCGCGCGCGGCAGGAGAAATCCTGGCGACGATTGCAGGAGATTTACGAGGACAACGGGGTCATCGACGCCGAGGTCGTCAATTACAACAAGGGCGGTCTGCTGGTCAATCTGGATGGCGTGCGTGGTTTTGTGCCCGCGTCGCAGGTTACCGAGATTCGCGGCGGTGACGAGGCTGGCAAGCAGGCCGAAATGGCCCGCATGATTGGTACGCACCTGCCCCTCAAGGTTATCGAGATCAACCGCCATCGCAACCGGCTGATCCTCTCCGAGCGCCAGGCCATGCAGGAAAAGCGCGACGAGATGAAGGAGAAGCTGATCAAGGAGCTGCGCGAGGGCGAAGTTCGCCAGGGTCGCGTCTCCTCGATCTGCGACTTCGGCGCATTCGTGGATATTGGCGGGGCGGATGGACTGGTTCACCTCTCCGAGCTCTCCTGGAGCCGTGTTCGCCACCCAAGCGAAGTCCTCAAGATTGGACAGGACGTCGATGTCTACGTCCTTGGCATCAATGCCCAGGAGAAGAAGATCGCCCTGTCCATCAAGCGCACGCAGGCGGAGCCCTGGAGCCAGGTCGCCTCGGACTATGAGGTGGGACAGCTGGTGCGTGGAACGGTCACACAGCTGGCCAACTTCGGCGCTTTCGCTCGTATCGTCGACGGCATCGAAGGGCTGATCCATGTTTCCGAGCTGACCGATGCCCGGATCACGCATCCGAAGCAGGTCGTGCACGAAGGCGAGGAGCTGCTGCTTCGCATCATCCGCATCGATCCGGAGCGCCGTCGTATGGGCCTGAGCCTGCGCCGAGCCCTCGATACGCCGGATGAAGAGCTGGCGGCCTCACTGGGTGAGGAAGCCCTTGCCGAGCGTGACCAGATCGTCGCCACGATTGCCGCCGCCCTCGAGGCGGAAGGCATCGATGCCAATGCCGTCGAAGAGGAGGAAGAAGAGGAAGAGGAGGCCGCTCCTCAGAACCTCGCTTCCGCCATCGAAGCCGCCGCGGGCGGCAACGACTCCGAACCGGCCATGGCCGCGGCGTTCGCGTCGGCAGCGGCTTCGCTCGGCTTGTCCGGCGAGGATGACGGCGAGGACGCGGTGGTTGCCGCTGTCGAGGGAACCGACGCAGAGGCGTAGGTTTCTGCGTTGCATTGAATCGATTCGAGAATGGCCGGTGGTTTTTCCACCGGCCATTTGCGTACCCGGCGGGTTCGTTTCGTATCGTCGATGTTATAGCCAGGGGAGGCCTGCTCTCGGCGGTGACGCGATGACCGCATCTTCACCGGTGCAACCGTTCTGAGATCCGCTGTCAGGGGCAGAGATTCCACGATTTGGTGGGTATGTGGAGCGACCTCGAAGATAGACGCAGCGCACAAGATTGACAACTCCCCATTGGGGTAGGCGTCCGTTCCTTGCGCAATCCCGTATGCTTTAAAGGCACAGGGCCGCAAGCTATGGAATCGAGGCGGTTTCATAGTGGGCGACAGGAGAGCCGGAAATGGCAAGCAATTTCGACAAATTCACAGAACGGGCGCGCAAAGTCCTCTCCCTGGCACAGGAGGAGGCGCAGCGCTTCAATCATCCCTACATTGGTACAGAGCATCTTCTTCTCGGCCTGGTGCGTGAGGGCGAGGGGGTGGCTGCCCGCGTGTTGACCAACATGGGCGTACAGCTACCCAAAGTGCGTTCGGCGGTGGAGTTCATCATCGGCCGCGGCGAGGGCGCCGTCATCGGTGAGATCGGTCTGACCCCGCGTGCCAAGAAGGTGATCGAACTGGCGGTGGACGAGGCGCGTCGTCTCGATCACAGCTATATCGGAACCGAGCACCTGCTGCTGGGTCTCGTCCGCGAAGGTGAGGGCATCGCCGCTGGTGTGCTCGAAAGCCTCGGTGTGAACCTCGAGAAGGTTCGCCAGCAGGTCATGCAGGTGGTCAATCAGAGTTCGACCTCGTCACAGGCGAAGTCGCAGACCAAGACGCCCTATATGGATGCGCTCGGGTTCGATCTGACCGAAGCCGCCCGCAACAACAAGCTGGGACCGCTGGTCGGCCGGTCGATGGAGATCGACCGGGTGATGCAGATCCTCTCCCGGAGAACGAAGAACAATCCCGCCCTCATCGGCGAACCGGGGGTCGGTAAGACCGCGATCGTCGAAGGGTTGGCGCAACGAATCGTCTCCGGCGATGTGCCCGAGCGACTACAAGGTAAACGGCTCGTCTCGCTCGATATCGGCGCTCTTGTCGCCGGTACCAAATATCGGGGTGAGTTCGAAGAGCGCCTCAAGAAGATCGTCGCCGAGGTCAAGGAGACCGGTAGCATCATCTTCATCGACGAGCTCCACACGCTGGTCGGAGCCGGCGCGGCTGAAGGCGCGGTCGATGCCGCCAATATCCTGAAGCCGGCGCTTTCCCGCGGGGAATTGCAAACGATTGGCGCAACGACGCTAGACGAATACCGGAAGTACATCGAACGGGATGCGGCGCTCGAGCGCCGGTTCCAGCCCGTTACGGTTGAAGAGCCTTCTATCGACGAAACTATCGAAATCCTCACGGGTGTTCGGCCGCTGTACGAAGAGCACCATCGGCTGAAGATCAGTGACGAGGCACTCAAGGCGGCGGCCAATCTGGCCGCTCGCTATGTCACCGACCGGTTCATGCCAGATAAGGCGATCGACCTGATCGACGAGGCTGCGTCGCGCGTGCGGATGCAGCGTTCGGTGGCACCCCCGACCTTGAAGGACGCGCTGGCAGGACTCTCCTCGCTGCAGCGCGAGCTGGAAGCGGCGGTCGAGAGCCAGGAATTCGAGATTGCGGCCGAACTGCGGGATCGGGAGCGCAAGCTGCGCGACCGGATCGAAGATCAGGAGCAAGAGCTTCGCGATCAGCAGGCGGAAGAAGAGGTCTACGTCACGGAAGAGGACATCGCGCATGTCGCTTCGATGTGGACCGGTATTCCCGTCTACCGCATCGCCGGTGAAGAATCCGAGCGGCTGCTGAAGATGGAGGAGGCGCTCCACGAGCGCATCATCGGTCAGGAAGAGGCCATCGAGGCGATGGCGAAGGCGGTCCGTCGCGCCCGTGCCGGGCTCAAGGACCCGAAGCGGCCGATCGGCACCTTCATCTTCCTCGGGCCGACCGGGGTCGGCAAGACGTTGCTCGCCAAGGCGCTGGCCGAGTTCATGTTCGGATCGGAAGACCATCTTATCAAGATCGATATGTCCGAGTTCATGGAGCGGCACGCGGTCGCCCGTCTGGTCGGGGCCCCTCCGGGATATGTCGGCTACGAAGAGGGTGGTCAGTTGACCGAAGCGGTGCGCCGCAAGTCGTATTCCGTCATCCTGCTCGACGAGATCGAGAAGGCGCATCCGGAAGCATTCAACATGCTCCTCCAGATCATGGAGGATGGGCATCTCTCGGACGCCAAGGGGCGCCGGGTCGATTTCCGCAACACCATCATCATCATGACGTCCAACGTCGGCGCAGATCAGATCTCGCGTGAGATGCGTATGGGATTTGAGTTCGCTCAGGACACGGAAAAGGCCAAGCAGCGCGACTACGATCTTATGCGTGACAAGGTGATGACGCAGTTGAAGCAGTCGTTCCGGCCCGAGTTCCTCAACCGAATCGACGCCTCGATCGTCTTCCATTCGTTGACGGCCGAGCAGATTCGCGAGATCGTCGAGCTGGAACTGCGGCGGGTGCGGACGCAGCTTGCGGAGCAGGAGATCAACCTGGAAGTCACCATCGAGGCCATGGATCTCCTGGCGGAACGTGGGTACGATCACACCTATGGGGCTCGTCCGCTGCGCCGGATCATCCAGAACCTGATCGAAGATCCGCTTGCCGAGGGGTTGCTCGACAGTCGCTTCCAGGCGAACTCGACCATTCTGGTCGAGGTGGAAGACGATTTGCTCAAGCTTTCCCCAATGCAGGAGCTTGCCGCGGTCGGATAAGTCCGGCTGTTCGATTTATGAATTCGCACCTGGGCGGGGATGGCGTTTGCCGTCCCCGTCGCGTTGTTCTCCGAGCGTTGCCGTTGCTCATCTATTGGACGGTCAATGGGAGAATCCTTTTCGCCCCTGCTAGGCTCTAGGGATGGCAAAACGATCGACAACCTATGTCTGCCAGCAATGCGGTGCGCATAGTCCCGCGTATCTGGGACGGTGCCCGAATTGCAATTCGTGGAACTCGATGGTCGAAACGATCGAGCCGAAGGCGCAGGCGGGCAGGGCGGGCGCCCGGCCGGCACTTGTACCCTCGGCTCAGGCTCAGCGTATTTCGGAGGTCGAGGCGGCCGAGTCGCAGCGTATCAAGACGAATATTGCCGAGCTCGACCGTGTCCTCGGGGGCGGTCTCGTTCCAGGATCGGTGGTGCTGGTTGGCGGTGATCCGGGGATCGGGAAATCGACGCTGGTCTTGCAGTCTGCGGCTCAGTTGGGAACCGGTACATCGCCGAGCCTCTACGCGAGCGGTGAGGAATCGGTCCACCAGATTCGATTGCGGGCGGAACGGCTGGGCGTCTCGGGTGACAACGTGCTGGTGGTTTCCGAATCGAGCCTGGATGAGATCATCGCGCTGGCCGAGCAGGTTCAGCCGCAGGTGCTGGTCGTCGACTCGATTCAGACGGCAACCGTCGATGAGCTGGAGACGTCGGCCGGTAGCGTCGGGCAGGTTCGCGAGTCGACCGCCCGGCTCATTCGGTGGGCGAAACCGCGTATGGTGCCCGTGATCATCATCGGTCATGTGACCAAGGAAGGAAATATTGCCGGGCCGCGTGTGCTGGAGCATATGGTCGATGCGGTGCTTTACCTGGAAGGTGAGCGGTTCCAGCAGTTTCGCATTCTACGAGGCGTCAAGAACCGGTTCGGATCGACCGACGAGGTCGGCGTGTTCGAGATGGCCGAATCGGGATTGCAGGAAGTCCGCAATCCATCCGAAGCGTTCCTGCAGGAGCGGGCGCTCAATGCGGCCGGCTCGACGGTGACCGTGACGTTGGAGGGAAGTCGCCCGATTTTGGTCGAAGTGCAGGCATTGACCTCGCAGAGCGTCTATGGACTCCCACGCCGCAGCGCGAATGGGTTCGATCAGGGGCGATTGCAACTGCTCGTGGCGGTATTGCAGAAGCGAGCGGGGCTCAATCTGGCCGAGCAGGACGTCTACACCAACGCGGTTGGAGGGCTCAAGATTGCGGAGCCCGCCGCCGATCTGGCAGTTTCGACGGCAATCGCATCGTCACTCAAGGACAAACTGATCGATCCCCGGACGGTCGTGATCGGTGAGGTCGGATTGTCGGGGGAGGTCCGGTCGGTGAGTCAACTCGACCGGCGGTTGCTCGAAGCCAGCCGATTGGGATTTTCGCGCGCTATCGTACCCGCATCGATCGGACGGCGCACTAAGTCGATGCCCGGCGAGCTCGACGTCATTCGCGTTGGTACTTTGTCGGAAGCGATCCGTGAGGCGGTTGGCTAGAATGCGGACCTCGACGGGTCGCGGCCCCACCAGGATACAGAGAACCTTCACTGTGCCGGCGATCGATGGCATCAACCGCGCCGGCGTTGCTCGGCAAGGGCGAGGAGCTGATCCGCAAGCCGGGCAGCGGCGTCGGGGCGTCCCGCCTTGGTGGCGTTCCGGCCGATTTCGATCCGTCGCTCCGGGTTCTCGAAGAGCTCCAGGATGATCGATCGGAGACGTTCCGGGGTCGCCTCGGTTTGATCGACAACGATTGCCCCGTCGATCGAGCTCAGAGCCTCGGCATTGCGGTGCTGCTCGTTACCGCCGGCGCCGGGAAGCGGAATCAAGACGGCGGTTTTTCCCAGATAGGCGATCTCGGCCACGGTGCCGGCGCCGGCACGGGCCAGCATGACGTCAGCCATCGCGAGCACGTCCGCCATCTCGGAACGCAGCCGTTCTACGACCACGTAGCGATTTCTGGCTTCGGCTGCAAGCGCTTCCCGGCGTCGGGAAAGACGCTCGAAGTCGGGATTGTCCGAACGAGCCCCGGTCTGGTGCAGTACCTGCGCTCGTTCGATCAAGTCATCGAGGATCGCTTCGATGCGCTCATTGAGGGGCGACGATCCACGGGCTCCTCCGGTTACGAAGAGAACCGGCAAATCGCTTCGGAAGCCGAATCTTTCGAGCCCGTTGTCGCGGTTGCCTTCCTTGAGCGATCCGCGCACGGGATTTCCCGTTATGACAGTCTTCGATCGGTCTTTTGTATAGGCGAGCGACGACTCGAAGGTTAGCGCCTGCACATCGACAAATCGTGCGTTGAGCCGGGTTGCCAATCCCAGCACGGCGGTCTGCTCGTGGCTCAGAACCGGGGCCATGCGGGTCCCGCCGATCACGCTCGGCGTCGAGACATACCCGCCGGTGCTAAAGATCACATCGGGTTTGAAGTCTCGCAGGATCCACCAAGCCTGTGGAACGCCGATTGGCACGCGCACGGCGTCGGCAACGGTTCGCAGATCGAGGTAGCGGCGGAATTTACCGGTCGAAACCGAGCGGAACGGGATGCCTCGCGCTTTCGCTTCATTCCCCTCGACCCCGTTTTTGCTTCCGATCCAGAGAAGCTCTACCGGAACTCCGCGCCGCTCCAGCTCTTCGATAACCGAAAGCGCCGGCAGGACATGGCCACCGGTACCGCCACCGGCGATGACAATGCGAATCGGACGATTTGTCGACATAGGGTGAATTCTGACTCCCGCAGTGCATCGAACGATCCCGGACGTTGGGAACGGGGCGAGTATAGTCCTCGAAAAGGCCGTCAATGGCGTGTGCTACCATCGGAAACCGAAGGCTCCCAGAAGCCGTTTCTGTTTTCGACGGTCTCCAATCCGCCGGACGGATGCACGTATTGTCCATTTCGAACAGCTCGAAACCCAAGACTCCTTCGATTCCATCCGTCGACTCGCAATGCGTGGTTCTGGCGGCAGGGGTGGCGCTGTTCGTGGTCTTGCTCGATGTGCTCACAAAATGGGCCATCACCAAGGAGCTTGGCCCGGGGAGCGATCGCTCGTCGATCGAGATTGCCGGCAGTTTTTTCGAGCTTCATTTTGCTCAGAACGGTGGGGTGGCGTTTGGCTTGCTCGATGGCAATTCCACGTTTGCCGGGATCCTGGTCGGACTGGTCATCGTGCCGCTTTCCATCGTGCTGCTCTACCTTGCTGGGCGGGGTGCGAGCTGGGCAATCGGCAGCGGGTTTGTGCTCGGGGGTGCGACCGGAAACCTCGTCGATCGTATTGGAGATCAGACGGTCACCGACTTCGTTTCGATTGGACGATGGCCATCCTTCAATGTCGCGGACGCGTCGATCACCGTTGGGGCGTTGCTGCTGATCGTGCTCAGCTACCGTACGCCGCGCGATGAGCAACCAGTGCACGAGAATGACCCTCGATGAGTGACCAGAACCAACTGATCGACGACGCTGACGACCAAGCAAACGACCAGCAGCTCGAGTTCCATCCCACCGCAACATCGACCGGAGAACGGTTGGATGTCTATCTGGCGACCGAACTGCCCGACTACTCACGGAACTTCGTGCAGCAGTTGATTGCCGACGGTCAGGTGCTGGTGGATGGCGAGGCGCGAAAGCGCACGTTCAAGGTGACTGCCGGACAAGTGGTCCAGGTCACCATTCCGGAGACTCAGTCGCACGATATTCAACCGCAGGAGATTCCGCTCGACATTGTGTATGAGGATGTCGACATCGCGGTCATCGATAAACCGGCCGGGATGGTCGTCCATCCGGCCGCGGGGCATCCAGATGGAACGCTCGTCAACGGTCTCCTGGCCAGGTATCCGGAGATTGCGATCAATGGAACCAACCGGCCCGGGATCGTGCACCGGCTCGATAAGGACACATCGGGGTTGATCGTCGTCGCGCGGACCCCGCAGGGGCAGCGGCTCCTGCTGGAGCAATGGGCCGATGGGTCGGTCGAGAAGGGTTACAAGGCGCTGGTCCATGGGGTCGTCGAACCCAACGAGGCCACCATCGACGCGCCAATCGGGCGCGATCCGATCGATCGCCAGCGAATGGCGGTGATTGGGTCGGGGAAACCGGCTGTTACGCATTTCGATGTCGAGGAACGGTTCGATGCCCACACGTATCTGGATGTCAACATCGAGACAGGCCGGACGCATCAGATCCGCGTGCATCTTGCGTTCATCGGACATCCGGTCGTCGCGGATCCGCTCTATGCCCGTGGCGGTCTTCCGACGCTTGGACTCGAACGACAATTTCTCCATGCCTGGCAGCTTGGGTTGCGCTTGAGCGATGGACGGCGAATCGTTCTCGAATCTCCGCTTCCTTCCGAACTGGAAGCAATCCTGGCCGACCTGCGACGTGGGAGTATGGGATGAGTACGGAATCGCCGATCGAGTTCATTTTTCGCGACGTGCTTCCGCAGCTCGATCCTCGTCGCACCACGCAGGATGCGCTTCGATTCGAAGATGGGAACCTGACCGCTGCCGGTCGATCGGTCCCCGTTGCAGGCAAGCTGGTTGTCGTCGCTATCGGCAAGGCTGCCATTGCGATGGCGGCTGGGGCGCAGGATGCCCTGGGTGCGGCATTCGAACGTGGTTACGTGCTGACCGTCGACGGACCCGATGCGGCGATGCTGGACGATCGGTGGCGCGTCTTGCGGGGTGGGCATCCCATTCCGGATCAGCGCGGGATCGACGCAACCAGAACGATCATCGACGCTGTCGAGGAGCTTGAACCGGACGATGTGATTCTGGCGCTCATTTCCGGTGGGGGATCGGCTCTGTTCGAATCCCCGCACGAGCCGTTGACGCTCGATGACTTCGCGGCGCTCACCCGGCTTCTGCTCAATGCGGGTGCACCGATCCAGCATCTGAACACCGTGCGCATCCCACTGAGCGATGTCAAAGGCGGGTCGTTTCGACAGCGATCCAGGGCAGCCGTGTTCGTGACGCTCATCCTCTCGGATGTGCTGGGGAACAATCCGCAAATCATTGCCAGCGGCCCAACGGTCGAACCAGCCACCAGTGGAGCCGCGGCGCTTGCCATTCTCGATCTCTATGGTCTTCGAGACGTGGCGCCGCCCGCGGTGCGTACCGTTCTGAACGAAGCGGCGGCTACAGAGAGCGAGTGGAGCTATCCGTCCGACTTCCTTTCGATCATCGGCGACAATCATCGGGCGCTCGAACTGGCGCAGACCGCAGCCCGGTCGCGGGGTATCGAGTCCGACATCGTCTGGACCGAACGTCAGGGCGAAGCGTCCGATCTCGGCCGCGAATGGGTTGCCATGCTGCTGAATCTCCCTGCCGGCGTTCGAATGGCCTGGGGAGGTGGCGAGGCAACGGTAACCGTGCGTGGTGAGGGCAACGGCGGTCGCAATACCGAGTTTGCCCTGGCTGCAGCCCTGGAGCTCGACCGATTGGAAAATGACGATTGGATCGTCGCCAGTCTGGCGACCGATGGACAAGACGCCACCACCGGCTCGGCCGGGGCGATTGCCAGCCGGCAATCGATTCTTCGGGGCCGGGAGCTGGGACTCGATCCTCAGGACTTTCTCGACCGAAACGATAGTGCAACCTTCTTCGTGCAGACCGGAGATCTGATCGTAACCGGGCCTTCGGGCACGAACGTTAACGACCTTTACGTTGGGCTCCGGAAACCGTGACGTCATTGCCGTCGTATCGTGAGCGGCCCAGGCACGTCAGGACTCGGAGGGCCGTCGTTACACCGAAGGCGGTAGGCCGGCGCCGCCGGATGCGGTCCGAATTGCTATAGTCTGTAGATCAAGAATTGCAGCACGCGAAAGGACACCTCCTCACCCCGATGCAAGGCGCAAGGGCTCTCGTCGACGTACTCGTCGAAAGCAACATCGAACACGTTTTTGGTCTTCCCGGGGACACCGGGATGGCACTCTATAGTGCATTCAACGAGCGGCGGGACCGGATCGAGCACATCATGACTCGAGACGAGCGCTCGGCGTCGTTCATGGCCGATGCATATGCACGGGCGTCGGGGCGGCTTGGGGTCTGCGAAGGGCCGAGCGGTGGTGGAGCAACCTATATCGTGCCAGGCGTTGCCGAGGCACAGGGGTCGGCTATTCCGCTGCTCTGTCTGACGACCGACACGCCGGTATCCCAGCATCATCGCGGTGTCCTGACCGAGCTGGATCAGGAATCGCTCTTCCGGCCAATCACCAAGTGGAATACGCGGATCAATTCGCCCTCGACCATGGCCGAGATGACGCGCAGGGCAATTCGGATGGCGACGGTTGGGCGGCCGGGGGCGGTCCATCTCTCCTTACCCACCGATTCGCTCGAAGGGGAAACCGACGATCGCTCGGTCTACGGCGTTCCGGAGCTTTCGCGCGTGCCCACCGTGCGAACCCGACCCGATCCAGCGATGGTCGAGCGAGCGGCACGAGTCATCGATCACGCAACACGGCCGGTGATCGTTGCCGGCGGCGGCGTGGTTACCGGACAAGCCTGGGACGAGCTGACCCGCTTTGCCGAGATGTTGAATATTCCGGTGGCGACCTCGATCAATGGAAAAGGAAGCATTGCGGAGACCAGCCGGGTCTCGATCGGGATTGTGGGGGGGAATGGCGCGCGCTCGTACACCAATGACATCGTCGCCGATGCAGATCTGATCGTCTACATCGGAAGCCGGACCGACTCGACCACGACACATCACTGGGCGGTGCCGAAGCTGACCGAACCACCGGCGGTGATTCAGATCGATGTCGAACCGTTCGAGATCGGCAATAACTATAAGCTGGCGGTACCGATTGCCGGAGACGCCGGGTTGACGCTTGTCGACTTGCTCGATGCGATCGACGACCCCACCGGCGTTGGAACGCGAAATCGCAAGCGGATCGATGGACTCGTCGCGATTGCCGACCGATATTGGGAGGATGTCCGGCAGCAGGCGCAGCAAACAGATGTCCCGATCAAACCGCAAGTGATCGTGGCTGCCATGCGCGAGCTCCTGCCCGACGATGCAGTGATCGTTGCCGATCCAGGAACGCCGACGCCTTACCTGGGCGCCCAGTATCGACTCAATCGGCCAGGACGCTCGACGATCATTCCGCGTGCGCACGGCGGCTTGGGATATGCGATTCCGGCCGTGGTCGGGGCGGCCAAGGCCCGGCCTGACGCGCCGATCGTCGGATTTACCGCGGATGGCAGCTTCGGTATGTCCTGTGGTGAGCTGGAGACGATTACGCGGCTCGATTTGCCGATCGTCTTCGTCCATTGCAACAACAGCAGTTTCGGATGGATCAAAGAACTGCAGCATCTCTATCACGATGACGAGTATTTCTCCGTCGATTTCAACCCGGTCGACTATGCGGGTATCGCGCGTGGATTTGGGTTCCAGGCGACGCAGATCACCGAGCCGGGCAGTTTCAAGGCTGCACTGGCTCATGCGCTTGCCGATGGCCGGCCATGGTTCATCGATGTGGTGACCGAGTCACAGATTACGGAAACGCCTCCGGTGGCTGGCTGGATCAGCGCCGAGGCGGAACGCGCTGAACAGAGGAGTCTTGCTCGATGAGCGCCCGGGTTCCGCTCATCCTCGATGTCGATACGGGAATCGACGATGCGGCAGCGATTGCGCTTGCCGTGCATTCACCGGATGCCGAGCTGCTCTCGATTTCGACGGTGGCGGGCAATACGACGATCGAGAACGCGACCCGCAACACGCTCGATGTGCTGGATCTCCTGGGTGCATCCGCCATCCCCGTCTATCGGGGGGCGTCGCGCCCATTGGTGCGGGAGCTCTTCATGGCAGCCTATGCACATGGCAACAATGGCGTCGGCGGCGCGGAGCTTCCGAAAAGCAAACACCCGGTTGGCGATTTGCGCGGACCCGCGTCGATCGTGCATCACGCGCACACGCGGCCGGGCGAGGTCACCCTCGTCTGTCTTGGTCCGCTGACCAATCTCGCGATTGCGCTCAATGTCGAGCCCGAGCTCCCCCGGTTGCTCAAAGGGCTGGTCGTCATGGGTGGGGCATTCTGGACACCCGGAAACATCAAGCCACTTCGTCATGCGGAGTTCAATCTGTACGTCGATCCAGAAGCGGCGAAACAGGCCTTCGATGCGGATTTCCAGCATTTCTATGCGGTTGGTCTCGACGTGACTCATGAGGCGCCAATCTCCGCCGACGTATGGAACCTGATCCTCGCTTCGGATTCGGCGCCCGCGTCGATCATTCAGGCGCTCTATCGATCGCGACTGGAGCATCCGGAACGTGGCACCGCCTACATCCATGATGCGATGGCCGTGGCTGCGGCGCTCGATCCCGAGTTCATCAGCTGGGCGCCCCACGCCGTCGAGATTCAGATCGATGAAACGTATCGTGGTCAGTCCCGTCTGGCCGATGGCAATCGTGTTTTGGTGGCCAGGGAGGTCGATGCGCTCGCCTTCATGACGCGGTTCTACGATCGGCTCGGGATTCAGCAACGCGCGGCCGGAGCATAGGCCCGGGAAACGACCGCACGGCAAAGGAGGATCGTCATGGCAGATGCAGCTGAACTCGCCGAGCAGGCGCCGGTTCAGGATCGCGATTTGTTGCAGCGACTGAGCCTCTACTTCGATGCCTTCGAGCAACGATTGCGCCAGGGTCAGGGTTGGTTCATTTTCAACGCGGATGGAAAACGCGGGAAGCGGATTTCCACCTTCATCGAACGGCGACTCGATGAAGTCGACGTCGATGTCGATGCATGCATGATGCCCTGGCGCGACTTCGCGTTGAGTGCCTATGTGACCGAGGTTGGCCTGCCCGAACTCGAACCCCGCGCGACTTCGGCCGATTGTGACGACCGGTTGCGCCGGGAATTCGAGTTTGCGCGCCAGGTGACCGAGCACGTCTGGCTTCGCTGTCAGTCATCCGAGCTCCTGGTAGTGACCGGCCTACAACCGCGTCAGTCGCATGAAGCGATGTTCCTCGACCGCACGGTCGAGCAGCGCTATGCCAGCCGCAAGGCGACCATCCTCCTGACACCGGAGATGCCGTCCGAGCTGGAAGCCGACCTGCGCTCGATCGATCCGACCGAAACCGCCTGGAACCGGCTCTTCTCGCGCATGTACGAGACGAGCCTGGTGGCGCTCTGAAATGAGTCCATGGGCCGGAGTCTGGAGAAGACGAGTGGATTCCGGCTCTAGGAGCTGCGGCGGACGGCCTGGTCGGCGAGCTCGGAGAGGAGCTCGCGGGTCTCGGTGTCCGGTACGATGGTGAGACGGTTCTTAGCCTGCTCGATGTACTCATCGGCACGGGCGAGGGCGCGTTCCACTGCGCCTGAGGCCCGGATCTCGTTGAGCACATTCGCAACAAACGCATCGTCGGTCCGCGAACGATCGACGATCGCCTGCACAGCCCGCCATTCCGCGCTTCCCGGTCGAACCATCTCGAGGTAGTAGATCACCGGCAACGTGATAGTCGACTGAAGCAGATCATGCCCGGCGGGTTTGCCAAGCTGCTCGGACCCTCCGGTGAGGTCGAGCACATCGTCCATGATCTGGAATGCAAGACCTAGGTCGTCGCCATACCCGCGAAGCGCCGAAATCGCATCTTCCGGGGCATTGCCGATGATGGCGCCCGTTTCGGCGGCGCAACCAAAGAGCGATGCGGTCTTGCCGTAGATGCGTGCCAGATATTGCCGCTCGGTTTGTTGCGGGTTGCTGGCATCCATCATCTCCATCAACTGCCCGTCGCAGATATGCCCCAGCGAGTTGGAGAAAACGGAAACGACGCGCGGGTTGTTGGTGGAGGCGGCCAGAATCGCTGATTGGGCGAAGAGGTAGTCGCCGACCAGGATGACCGCAGCAGTATCGACCTGCGAGTTAAGGGTCGGTTTGCCGCGCCGAAAGGCCGAATGGTCGACCGCATCGTCATGCACCAGGGAGGCTGTGTGGAGCAGCTCCACGCCTGCCGCGGCATTGACGAGGGTGTCGAACGATTCCTCATAGGTCCAGGCCCTCCCCGCGAGGAGCACGAGCATCGGGCGCAATCGCTTGCCGCCCGATCGCACGATCTCTTCGAGAATGGTGGAGATTTGAGGATAGGGAACTCGAGCCGCTTCGACGACCCGGTCCGACACTCGCTGGACATCGCCGCGCATGGCCGCGAAGACGTCAGTTCTCTGGAGCACGTTTTTTGCCGTTCCTGACCAGCTTCGCGTTGCGGCGCCAACTGGTAGCCGCGTCTCTTCGAGATTATCAAAGGATCGCGGCAGACGTGTCAATTCCTCTCGATCGGGCATGCGGATTCGGGCATTGCGAACGATACGCACGCCGCGCGCCTCAGCGCACAGGGAATTGGGGATGTAGAATGTCGTCAAACCTCCGGAAACCGACCGGAGGTTCATTCATGTTGGATCGACCCAGCTTGTACGAACGCAGCGCACGAAATTCCTACGGATCGTACCGGCTCTCGAAATCGCGCCGTCGTTGGGACGGTGTGAGCTGGTGGTTGAGCTCGCTCTTTGCGATTGCGCTCGTTGCCTGGGCGTTCACCTGGTGGTTCGGTATCCGCGGTGAAAACGACGATCCAGCTGCGGGGCGGGTCGTTACCTTTCACGTCACCAGTGTGGAGAACGGACAACCACTGTCCGGAGCGACCGTTCATTTCCCTGGTGGGAGTGTCCCAACCGATGGAGATGGGCGAGTCGCGATCGCCTTTCCGGATGCGGCCGTGGATATCGAGATTTCCATGCCCGGCTTCGAGCCGGTCTATGGGACGGCCGGTTTGGATATCGATTCGGACCAGCGGATATCGTTGAATCCTGCCGCGCCGTCTTCGACGACGTCGGATGATCCGCCGCCCCCCTCCACCGACGCTCCCGCCGGTTCACAGCCGGTCGAAGCGACGACCGTTGCCGAACAGCCCGCCTCAGAGCCGTCTCCGACCGTTGCGCCGTCCGTGACCCCGGCGTCGACCATGGTTCCTGAGGGCGATGGCGTCGCCATTGGGGGAACGATTATCGACGAGGCCGGTGATCCAATTCACGATGCCACGATTCGCTCCGGGTCGAGTTTCGCGCGCACCGACGAAAATGGCACGTTCCAGTTGGCCGATGTTCCAGCCGGTAGCGATGTCGAGGTCTGGGCGAGCGGATACGCCGATCAGACCGTGGCCTCGTCCGACGCCATGACGGTGACGATGCAGCGGGAGAATATCAACGCGGCCTACTTGACCGGCGCTCATCTCTCCAACGAGACCACCATCCAGAACATCATCGACCTGGCTCACACGACCGATGTGAATGCCGTCGTGATCGATATGAAAGAGGGAACGGTCTACTACGACACCGGGGTCCAATTCTTCATCGACGCCCAGGCGGTGCAGGCCATGTTCGACCCCGCGGCATTGGTTCAGCGGTTCAAGAATGAAGGTCTCTACACGATTGCCCGCATCGTCGTTTTCAACGATCCCGTTGTGGCGGAAAATCGACCGGACCTGGCGATCATGACGACGAGTGGTGAGATTTGGCGGGGGTATAACGGCGCAGCCTGGGTCAATCCCTATCATCGGGAGCTCTGGCAGCCGAACATCGATCTCGGTATCGAAGCGGCGGCAATGGGCTTCGACGAGGTGCAGTTCGACTACGTGCGGTTTCCGTCCGATGGCGATCTGAGCAATGCCGAGTTCGGGACGCAATACACCTATCAGGAAGATGAGCGGGTCAAGACGATTGCCGATTTCCTGCAGATGGCGCGGGATCAGCTCACCATCCATGGGGTCAAGACCGCCGCGGACGTGTTTGCAATCGTCGGCATCTACCCGGATGATCAGGGGATCGGGCAGCGCTTCTACGATTTCACCCTGGTCGTCGATTACATCTGCCCGATGATCTATCCTTCGCACTTCACCGCCAGCCCGTTGGGCATGACGGAATCTCCGAATGCCAATCCCTACGACACCGTCTTGATCACGATGAACTCAGCCGCCGGGAAAGTACCGGGGCAGGAGCTCAAGATCCGGCCCTGGATCCAGGACTTCACCATGGGTGACCCGCCTTATGGGGTCGAGCAGGTGCAGGCGCAGATCGATGCCGCTCTGGTTGCCGGCGCGAGTGGCTGGATGCTCTGGAATCCCGAGAGCACGTTTACGGTTGGGGCGCTGGGGGACGGAAGCGGGGCCTGAGGGCGAGTTCCGACAGCTGAGCGAACTCATCCGATGCCGCTTGGGGTGTGCTGGGAATCTCCTCCCTGTTTGAATCCGGGTTCCGAGCAGGACGATGTGGTTGACGTCGGGCTCGAAGCCGCTCCGAAGGGTGGTCCGTCCTTCCTAAAAAGTAAAAGTAAGGGAACGCCCGTCTGGGGCGCCGTCTTTCTGAATCTCCGTTGGACTCGAACGCTCTGCTACAATCACTTACGAATCGTAATTATAGTTGATACGATTCGTAGCAAGTTACCGATGATAGATGTATAATCATTCCAGTCATGGCGCGAATTGGCTTCCTGGCATCGAAACACCGCGATCGCGGCGGTCGACACAGCACACCTCGTAGCCATGCGCATCGATGAGGAGGTCGAATTCTATGGTTGTACTGGTTCGCCGCACCGTCGCGCGGAACCCCGAACGACTCCAGCAGGAGATGGAAGAGGTCTTCCGCGCGTTGCTGCCGGCTCGGCCCCGTTTTCCGTCACAGACGCGGGGCGCCTGGCGGCCGCCGCTCGAGGTGTACGAGACCGAGCGGGAGCTCGTGATCATCGCCGAGATTGCCGGAGTGAGCGAAAGCGATCTGACCATCATCGCCGACAGCGAGATGGTGACGATTCGTGGCTATCGAACCGATCCGCAGTCAGGCACCCAACGCCGGTACCGTGAGATCGGGATACCGTATGGCGAGTTTGCCGCAGATATCTTTCTGCCGTTTCCAGTCGATCTGGATGCGGTCCACGCCGAATACAACAACGGCCTGTTGCGCATCGAGCTGCCGCGCGTCCGCGCTCGAACCATCGTTCCCAAGCGCACTCATGCCCCCGCAGTTGCAGACGGTCAGGAGTAGAGCATGGGCAAGAAAAAAGAAAAGACCAAAGACAAAGACAAGGTGAAGGAAAAGAACGTGAAAGAACGAGCCGTGGAAGCCGCGGCCCCTGAAGTGATCGAGCTCGGTCCTTCGGGCGCAGCCGCTTCATCCACCGAATCGCAAGAGATGGTGCTCCCAATCCTGCCCTTGCGGGGGACGGTTGTCTTCCCCCAGACCGTCGTGCCACTTGCTGCCGCCCAGGCCCGCTCGCTGCGGTTGATCGATGAAGTGATGTCGGGCGACCGCTCGGTTGGCGTTGTGTTGCAACACGATGCGGAGCAGGAAGGCGCCGGTCCGGGCGAAGTGCACCAGATCGGGGTCATCGGGACCATTTTGCAGATGATGCGGGTGCCCGATGGTAGTGTCCGATTGGCCATTCAGGGCAACGAACGGATGCAGGTGGTCGATTGGGTCGCCGAAGAGCCGTACCTGATCGCCAAGGTCCGCCGTGCACCGGAAGACCAGACCGATTCTGACGAGGTGCAGGCGCTCTCGCGCAATACGTTGGAGCTTTTCCAGCGATTGGTCGAGCTGGTGCCGCACTTGCCGGATGAGCTGGTCACCGCGGCGCTCAATATCGACGACCCCCAGCATCTGGCCTACATGGTCGCCAGCAATCTGCGGATGGAGCCCGAGGAGCGGCAGCAGCTGCTCGAAATCGATACGCTGCAAGAGAAGCTGACCTTCCTGAATCAGTTCATTACCAAAGAGCTGGATGTGCTCGAGCTGGGCAAGCGGTTGCAGACCGAGGTTCAGGAAGAGCTTGGAAAGTCGCAGCGCGAGTACTACCTGCGCGAGCAGATGAAGGCGATTCGCCGCGAGCTGGGTGAGGAAAACGAGACCGAAGCCGAAATCACCGAGCTGCGGCAGAAGATCGACGAAGTCGGGATGCCGGAGGAAGCGGAGCGCGAAGCCCGCCGCGAGCTCGATCGCCTGAGCAAATTGCCGCCCGCCGCCGCTGAGTACGGTGTGATCAAGACCTATCTCGACTGGCTCACCGCATTGCCGTGGAATACCAGTACGGAAGGTGAGATCGACATCGTCAAAGCCCGGGAGATTCTGGATGAGGACCACTACGACCTGGAGAAGGTCAAGGACCGCATTCTGGAGTATCTGGCCGTTCGCAAGCTCAAGCAGGATCAACTGGCGGAGCTGCGCGCCGAGCATGAGGGTGACGAGGAGGCGATCGACGATTCGCATCTGACGCTCAATCGCGAGCCGATCATCTGCTTCGTTGGCCCTCCGGGCGTTGGCAAGACCAGTCTGGCGCAGTCGATTGCGCGGGCGCTCGGGCGTGAGCTGACGCGCATGTCGCTTGGTGGCGTGCGCGACGAGGCCGAAATCCGCGGGCACCGTCGCACCTATGTCGGCGCGATGCCGGGCCGCATCATCCAGGCGATTCGCCGCGCGGGTACGAACGACCCGGTCTTCGTGCTCGATGAGGTCGATAAACTCGGCGCCGACTGGCGGGGAGATCCGTCGTCTGCGTTGCTCGAAGTGCTCGACCCGGAGCAGAACAACGCGTTCCGCGATCACTATCTCGACGTTGCGTTCGACCTGTCCAAGGTGATGTTCATCGCAACCGCGAACATGCTGGATCAGATCCCGCCGCCGTTGCGAGACCGAATGGAGATCATCAATCTCGCCGGGTATACCGACGACGACAAGCTGAACATCGCGCGCCGGTATCTGGTGCCGAAGCAGATGAAGGCGAACGGTATTGCTCGGCTGAACATCGAATGGACCGACGAGGCGATTCTGCAGATCATCCAGCATTACACCCGAGAAGCCGGTGTCCGCTCGCTGGAGCGGGAGATCGGATCTGTCTGCCGCAAGATTGCCACGAAGGTGGCGGAGGGACAGGACGCTCCGGCTGAGGTCACGATCGAGCAGGTCAGGGACGCGCTTGGCCGGCCACGCTTCTTCTATGAGGAGGCGGCGGCTCGCACCAGTCAGCCCGGTGTGGCGATTGGCGTCGGTGTTTCGGGCGCCGGTGGCGACATCATGTTCCTGGAGGCCACGCGGATGCCAGGTAAGGGATCGCTTCAGGTCACCGGCCAACTTGGCGACGTCATGAAGGAATCGGCGCATGCCGCGCTTTCGTTCGTGCGCTCGCGCGCCAACGACTTGAAGATTGATCCGGAGTTCTTCCAGAACTCAGACATCCATATCCACGTTCCGGCTGGAGCGGTCCCGAAGGATGGTCCCTCGGCCGGTGTGGCAATGACCACGGCGATCATCTCGCTGCTGACCGCTACTCCGGTGCTCGACGATGTGGCGATGACGGGTGAGATCACCCTGCGCGGGCAGGTGCTCCCGGTGGGTGGCATCAAGGAGAAAGCGCTGGCTGCCAATCGGGCGGGGCTGACACGCTTCATCCTGCCGTATCGGAACGAGGTCGATCTGGATGACATTCCGGTGGAGCTGAAGGAAAAGATGACCTTCATTCCTGCGAAGTCGATGGACGACGTGCTCGAAGCTGCCATGCCGCCGAAGTTCAACAAGAACCGAAAGCCGTTGCTGGCCAATGGCAAATCGGCCAAGACCAGCCGGACCGAGGAATTGGTGGCGTCCGGTCAATAGACCCAGTAGTTGCGAATCAGACGGAACAAGAGAAACGCCGGAGCAACCTATGCTCCGGCGTTTCGCCGTGTTGGGGCGGGTTCGGTTTCGATTTCGGTCGTGGCGAAGAAGTCAGGGTTGGAACGGAGCCAGATCTGCTCGATCAAGCCATCCCGAATGACAAAATCGAACGCCACGCGAACGTCGCCACGATGAATCCAGGCCGCCCCCGGCGCACCATCGATCCAGACCGGAAAGGCGGCCTGGGCCCATCCGGAAAAGCGATTGGCAACGGCATCCACACCGGCCATTTCGGGTTGCGCTCCCAGCTCGATCGTCGCTTCGTCGGCGCGGAGGGTCACATTGGGAGCGAGCAGCGACACCAGCCGGTCCATATCGCCTCCACGGGCCGCTTCCAGAAAGGCGTCGATGATGGCGCGTTGCGATGGCGCCGGTGCAGGAGGACGGACATCGCTCGCCGTGATCTTGCCACGAGCGCGACTGGCAAGCTTTCGGCTGGCATCCGGAGATCGATCCAGCATCGTCGAGATCTCATCGAATGGCACCCGGAAGAGATCGTGGAGGATGAACGCCGCCAGCTCCAATGGGGAGAGTTGGTCCAGCGCATGGGCGAGCGCTTCATACACCGATTCGTCGACGATAACAGTCGCTTCCGCCGAGGGCTCCGAAGAGGGCAGGGCGTAAACCGCCGGTGCGTCGATTGGTATTTCCCTGCGCTGGACCCGAGTGCGCACGTGGTCCAGCGCAATCCGTGAGACGACCACGGTCAACCAGGCGCCGAGGTTCGCGATCTCCCCGACGTTGGCACGCTGGAGCCGAAGCCACGATTCCTGTACGGCATCGTCGGCATCGCTTCTGGAACCAAGAATCCGAGTTGCGACCGCCTGCAGGCGTGGACGCTCGAGCTCGAATCTGGTTGCGAGATTTTCCGCCGTCATGCCAGGTCACATTCTTCCTGCCTGAAACGTCGAATCAATAACCCCGTCGACGGGGGAGTCCGTTCGAAACGGACGACATCGTTTCGTCGTACAGGAAGGATCAGCTCAACATGCCATTTCCAGCATTGATCGTTCTGCCGGTTTCCAATATTGGAGCGGCAACGTCACTCTATCGCACCTTGCTCGGAATCGACCCGTACTATGCGGACGAGTACTATGCCGGATTTCGGACTGAAACCGGGGAGATCGGACTCGATCCGAACGCAGCGGTTGGCGGTCCGTTGCCCTATTGGGATGTCGACGATCTCGATGCCACGATGGCCGCGCTGCAGGCGCACGGCGCGACGGTGGTGAAGGAGCCGGCCGAAGTTGGGGGAGGGTTGACGATTGCGGTACTGGCCGATGCCGACGGGAATCCGCTCGGGTTGCGCTGGACCGCCAAAGGCGGGTCCTGAGCCCCGGGTTTTGTGTCCTGATACGGGATCTGTCTGAGGACGACGCGACATGGCTCGATCGTCCTGCCACGTTTCCGAACGTTGAAACGCTGGGGGAGGCACGAGAAGCGGCAAGGGCGACTGCCTTTGCCGCTTCATTGTGGTGAACGTTTGGCGGGCGAGCCTC
>JAMLHN010000059.1 GCA_023957115.1 Thermomicrobiales bacterium | reverse complement strand
ACGACTACATCGCTCCTGGAAGAAGTTGTTCAGATCGGTAGACGGCCGGGTGCGGCGGTCGAACTCCCCCTCCGCCCTCCCAGCATTGGGAGAGCGGAGGGGGTTGGGGAAAGGAGTGAGGGCAAATTTCATCCCCGCACCGCCCCAAGCGTCAACCCACGCACGAAATGCCGTTGCACCAGCAGACTCAGCACGAACACCGGCAGGGTCGCCACCACGGCCAGCGCCGACGCCTGCCCGTAATTCGACCCTTGGCTTCCCGTGTACCCCGCAATCGCGACCGGCAGCGTAAACGCCTCTGTCCGGGTCAGCACCACAGCAAAGAGGAACTCGGTCCAGCTGAAGATGAACGCAAACGTCCCGGTGGCAATCAACCCCGGCAACGCCAGCGGCAACGCGATCCGCCAGAACACCCCCAGCCGCGTGCATCCGTCCACCATCGCGCTCTCTTCCAGCTCGATGGGCACGCCGTCGAAATAGCTGCGCATCATCCAGACGATGAACGGCAAATTGAACGCCGTGTAAATCGCGATCAACGCAAACCGGGTATCGAGCCCAAAGCTCGCATTGATCCGACCAACATCCCGTAACATCAGGAACAACGGCACGATCACCACCACCGGCGGCATCATCCGCTGGGAAAGCACCCAGACGGAGAGATGCTTCCCCCCGGTTCCCAACCGTGAGATGCTGTAGGCCGCCAACGTCCCCACCAGCAGCGAGAGAACCGTCGCGCTCGTTGCCACCACGATGCTGTTCGTGAGCGCGATCCGCCCTTTGTCATCGAACGCCATACGGTAGTGATTCAGGACCGGATTTTCCGGGATCCAGATCGGCGGCCGGTGCATGTACTCCCCCGGCAGCTTGAACGAGGTCAACACCATCCAGACCACCGGCAGGAGAAAGAAGATGGCCGCCGCGATCAGCACCAGCATGCGCAACGCGGTCAACCACGGGCGCGAGCGCCGCACCATGCGCGATCCGTCCGGCCGCCGGAGCACACTCGGCGCCTCGGCCTGAATCTCTTCTTCGACCGAGACGACGCTCATGCCTCACGCCCCCGCACGAATGCCGCCACATAGAGCGTTGCCAGTATCGAGAGCAGGATCAGCACCAGATAGCTGACCGCCGCCGCGTACCCCATACGGAAGAACTTGAACCCAACCTGATAGATGTACCAGGAGATCGTCTCGGTCGACGTTCCCGGACCGCCTTGGGTGAACATATAGACGAGATCGAAGATCTTGAACGCATCCAACGCCCGGAACAACACCGCCACCACAATGATCGGCCGGATCGCCGGGAGCGTGATATCCAGCAGCTGCCGCCCCCATCCGGCCCCATCCAGCGCCGACGCCTCATACAGATCCGGATTCACCGAGGAGAGCGCCGCCAGCATGATCAGGAACATGAACGGGGTCCATTGCCACACCTGCGTCACGATCATCGCAATGATGGCCGTCCGCGTCTGCCCCAACCAGACGATGTTCAGATCGTTTCCAAACGGAATGCGCAACAGCGCATTGACCACCCCGTACTGGTTGTCCCACATCATCCGCCAGGTCAACCCGACCACGATCGGCACCATAGTCACCGGCAACATGACGATCGGCAGCAGAATGCGGCGGATATGCACCGTATCGACCAGCAGCAACGCCAACCCGAGCCCCACAATGAACTCGAAGAAGATCCCCACCGTCACGATCACGCCGGTGTTCTTCAACGCCACCCAGACCCGGTCGTCCCCCAACGCCCCGCTGAAATTGTCCAGTCCGACGAAGGGATGCCCCGGCGTCTGCAAATCCCATTGGTGGAACGCTAGCCAGAGCGAGTAGACCAGCGGATAAATCGCCAGCGCCAGCACGATCAGGATCGCGGGCAGGACCAGCAACCACCCCTCCCGTCGCCGCCTTCCAGCAAACGACGGAGAGCGCCACGAGCTGCCTCCACGCCCACCAACCGCACTCATCGCCGCGAATATCCCTCCGGTTCGAGTCCTGAGCCTTGGGTCCTGAGCCCTGGGTATTTCCCCGCCTCAGGCACGTTCCCGATTTACCACTCGTTCGGTTGACACGAGAGGGCAGACACGCCCTCCACTACGACCGGTCGTCTCCCCCGTCCTGCTCCCAACATTGGGAGCAGGACGGGGGCCGGGGGGATGGATGAGGGCAAAAAACGCAGCCCACACCCAACCTCCACATTGCCCCAACTCCCCATGACGCTCCCCGCTCCCCGAAGGGAGACTCCCCTTCCGGCCGGAGGGGGCACGGGGGGTGGTCAGGGCCGGGGGTGAGGCGATACCCCTACCAACAACCCATCCCCCATTCACAACACGCCGACTGCTGCCTGCTGCCTGCTAAATCGTGCTGCCTGCTACTCGTAATACGACCCCTGCATCGTCTGGAACGCCTCATACGCCGTCCGCTGCGCGTCCCGTCCGATCCGGTCGGTAATCTCGTTCATCGCCGAATCGCCGGTCGCCAGCGCGTCCTCGACCGCCGTTCCACCCTGGGCAGCCGTCACCGCCTGGTCGATTGCGGTGTGATATTCGGCCGATCCCGGCATCACGATATCGAGCAACGCCACATCGGCCGCGGCCTTGAGCACGTCCAGGTACTCCCCAGCCGTAGCCCACCTCGACCGGTATTCCTCCGACGCGAAATGGCTCAACCGGTACGGATCGCGCAGCGCATAGGGCAACATCACCCGCTCCAGGCTGATGCTCGGGCTCGTCATCCACTGGATGAAGAGGTACGCCGCTTCCTTGTTCGCGCTATTCGACGAGACTCCCAGGCTGAACCCGGCATTGTGCAATCCATGCCCCATCGGCATGATCGAATACCCCGTCTTGCCCGCCACCTGCGTTTCCGGCACCCAGTTGAGCTGCTCGGCCGTGGTCCCTTCCGACCAGCGGCCATACGGCGGCCAGGTACCGCCCACCATGGCCAGTTGCCCGCCCATCCAGGCAGTGAGCACTTCCATGAAGCCCCACGTCTCCACACCCGGCGGCATCGTCTTGTTGCGTTCGAGCATCGCGTTCAACGTCGTCACGCCAGCTTCACTGTTGAGGGTCGCGTCCATCGACTCCTGGTCGAAGAACCGCCCACCGCGATTGCGGAACTCCTCGCCAAACCACCCGTAAACCTGACCAGCCGCCCGCTGGCTCGCACCGCCCCAGGTATTCCCGCCACCCTGCTCGGTGAAGAACGCCTGGATCGCGTCGTATTGATCCCAATCCGTGGGCGGCGCGAGATCGAACCCGTACTGCGCCTTGAACGCGTCCTGATTGGCGGGATCGGAAAAGAGGTCGGTACGGTAGTAGAGGATGATGACGTCCCCGTCATCGAAAAGCGCGTAGATGTTGTCGTTGTAATTCATCAACCCGCGGTAGAGCGGGTGATAGTCGTCCAGATCCTCGGGATTGCCATACTGGGTGATGAAGGGATCGAGCGGCTCCAGCATGCCCTGCGTCACAAAGTCCGCGGTCCACGACGGCGCCAGGGTCAGTACATCGTAGGCGCCCGTTTCGCCGATATGCTCGGCCACCTGGCTGGGAAAGATCTCCGGAAACGGTTTGCCAACGGGATTGATCTTGATCCCGGTCAGCTCTTCGAACATCGGTCCGGAGAACTTCGACGGGTCTTCCAGTTGCAACCCGTCTTCCCAAACCACATTGAGGGTGATGCCGCTGAACTGCTTGGCCGCTTCGACCGCGGCCGTAGCCGAATCCTGCGTCTGCGCCAGCGCCCGTTGCGCGGCCTTCACCGCCGTCGGGTTGAACGAGGTGTACAGCGCCGGCGCTGCAAACGCGCCCGCGCCCGTTGCCAGCGCGCCCTTCCCCAGGGTGCGGCGGCTCATCTTCCGGTGAAAAAGCGATTCGAGCCCTGTTTGACCCCAGTGTTCCGGATTCCGACTCATCTTCGAGCCTCCTTTGCATCGGACGAAACACATCGTCCGTCAAGAACCATCCGTCCGAGTTCACCTCCAGGCAACCGCCATCGGTCACCCCGGGATCCCAATCACCTCCTTTGCCGGGGAGCTCGGAGCTAAGATCGAGGAGCTCGTCAAAGGACACCTTGGTCCCCAGGTCCTAACTCCTAGCTCCTAACTCCTAACTCCTAACTCCTCAAAGCGCCTTCAGCTCATCCAATCCTTGCCGCAACGCGTTCTGATACAGCCAGACATCCCCGAGATAGGCGAACGCCCGGTAGCCCAAGTCTTTCCAGACCTTGGCGCCCTCGGCGTTGTTGACCATGACGCCGGCCGTCTTGCCGTGCTTCCCGCAGGCATTGGCCACCTTTTCGATCGCCTTGAGGAATTTTGGATTGTCGAACTGCGCCGGAATCCCCATCGACAGTGACAGGTCGAAATGCCCCACCCAGAGACAGTCGATTCCTTCCACCGCCGCGATCGCCTCACAGTTCTCGATCCCCGAAATCGTTTCGATCTGGGCGATGATGAATCCTTCTTTGTTGGCGCTCGCCATGACCTCGGTCACCGGCCCGGCGGCATAGTTGTCATGCGCCACCCCAAACGCGGCCCCACGGCCCCCCTCCGGGTAGTACTTCGCCGACCGCACGATGGTCCGTGCCTGCGCCTCATCCTCCACCATCGGAATCATCAATCCCATCGCGCCGACATCCAGCGGGCGTGACAACAGGTGGTACTGCGTCGCTGGCACCCGAACCATCGGCAGCGCCTTGGACGACTGCGTCGTGGCGACCAGCATGCGAATCGTTTCGATGCTCCAGCCGGTGTGCTCCATGTCATAGATGACGAATTCGGCCCCCGCTTCCCCCACGAGCCGGCCGATACCGGTCGTGTTGAACTCGAAAACCATCGTCCCGTACGCGCACTCACCCCGCGCCAGCTTTTCCTTGACCGTATTCGTCTTCATCTGCCCTCCCGTAACGGTTATTTAGTAACGCCCTCGATGCAATCCGTTGTTCCGTTGCCGTGCAGGACCTCCGTGTCCTGCGGTCCACCCGTCTCGATCGTCTCCAGTCTCAGGCCTCCGGACCCCGGACCCCGGACCCAAACCGGGCCTTCAGATCCGCCAGCTTCTTCTGGAAGATCGGCGAATCGACCACATCCGGATTCGCCAGCGTGACCGGCGCCCGGCCTTCGCGCACCGCCAGCACACTGTCGATCACACTCGTCCCGATCCCCATCGCCGACTCCTCGGTCCACCCCAGCGCATGCGGCGCCACGATAATGTTGCCGAGTGAGAAGAGAGGGTTCTCCGGATCGGGCGGCTCCGTTTCGAACACATCCGTCGCGGCATAGCGAATCCGCCCGGTTGACAGCGCCTCATACAACGCGGTCTCGTCCACGATCGGCCCGCGCGCGATATTGACCAGAATCGCGGTCGGTTTCATCTGCGCAAACCGTTCGGCATTCATCAGATGAAAGGTCTCCGGCGTCAGATTGCAGAGGATGACGACATAGTCGGATTCCGCCAGGAGCTCATCGAGTTCCACCTTCCGCGCGCCGGCCGCCGCGGCCTGCTCGGCCGTGATATACGGGTCGTAGGCCAGGACATTCATTTCGAACGGGGAGATCAGGTTCAGGAAATCCCGTCCGATATTGCCGAGCCCGATGACGCCCAGGGTCCTGCCCGTCACCTGGAAGCCCATATAGTCGAGCTTCGTGCCCCAGGCGCCGGTGCGGGTAATCCGATCCTTCTCGACGATCCGGTGCGCCGCACCCAACAGCATCGTCAACGCGGTCGACGCAATCGCCCGGCGCACACCGCTGGGTGTGATCGAAACCGCGATGCCATTGCGCGTTGCGGCTTCGATATCGACCGAGTCGTAGCCCACACCAAAGCGCGCGACCAGGACGAGGCGCGGCGAATTGTCCAGCAGCTCGGCGGTAATCTTTGGCGCCAGGACCCCCAGCGCGTCATACCCCTGCGCAAATTCCGCCGGCAGCACCATCGGATGGTCCGGCATGAAGTCGACCTCGAGATCTGGGATTCCCTCGTACTTGGCCATCCCGATATCGCCCCAGCCGATCGAGCCGTCGGCGGTCAGAAAGTCGTGGGTATACCCCACACGAAACGATTCACTCATTCGCGGAACGTTCTCCTTTTCAACGCCATTTCAAACGTGTCGCCATCGTCGTTTCGAGCTTGTCGAGAAATCTCGTTCGTCCTTACTCCTCGATCACTTCCAACAGCACATTGTTCGGGCGGAATGGCAAAAACCCGCCCAACCGTTGCTGGCCACCACGTACCACCCGCACCGGCGCATCCGGTGACAGTTGCGTGACGACCTCGTTGATCTTCGCAGTTTTCAGTGCAATGTGATGGAGCCCTTCACCGTATGTGCGTAGGTAGTCGGCGATCGGCCCTCGGCAATCGGAGTAACGAGCTGCAACCGGCTCTCGCCCAACTGCATCATCACCAACCGCGCCTTCACCGCCTCGACCCGGTCATCCGCAATCACGGTAAACCCCAGCGTCTCGGTGTAATACGGCAACGCCGCCTCGATATCCTCGACCAACACCGCCACATGATCGATTCCAGCAATCGGCGGAGTACTCATGGCATGCATTCCACTGATCTCATCGCATCATCTCTCCGCCGTACATCCGGCCGACGCTCTCGGTGGTCGAAATCCGTTAGGGGCGCACAGCGCAAGCTCCTCCGGAGCTCCACCCGCCTCGCAGCTGTTCTTCTCTCCTCTCTCCCAGAATTGGGAGAGGAGGGGGCTGGGGGGAGGAGTGAGGGCAAGAGCGCACAGCGCCAAGGTCCTCCAGCGTTCGTACGACGAGAGGGCAAAGACGCCCTCCGCTTTCTCCCAGCATTGGGAGAAGGAAGGGGGCCGGGGGATGGATGAGGGCAAAAAACGCACCCCGCAACCAACCTCCACATTGCCCCAACTCCCCATGACGCACCCCGCTCCCCCGAAGGGAGACCCCCTCCGGCCGGAGGGGGCACGGGGGTGGTCAGGGCCGGGAGTGAGGCGATCCCCGTACCAACACCCCACCCCCATTCACAACACGCCGACGGCCGCCTGCTGACGGCTGACGGCCTGCCCTGCCTGCTGCCTGCCGCGTGCCGCCTGCTCCGTTCACGCCACCGCCCCCAGATCGTCATCCGGCAGCACCGTCTGCCCGCCCGAGACCCACAAGGTCACCGCCTCCTTGTCGGCTTCACCGCGGGCAATTCCTTGATCACCCGGCCCCGGTACAAGACCAGAATCCGGTCGCACACCCCCACGATCTCCTCCACCTCCGACGACGTGAACAAGAGCGCCAGGCCGCCACGGGCCAGCTCATCGCAGAGCTGATAGATCTCGGCTTTCGCCCCGACATCCACCCCGCGGGTCGGATCGTTCAGGATCAGTACGGTTGGCCCGGTCGCCAGCCATTTGGCCAGCACGACCTTCTGCTGATTGCCACCGCTCAGATTCACCACCCGCTTGTCGATCGAATCGGTCGCCACGTTCAACCGGCGGACATAGTCGTCCGCCAGCTCCCGCTCACCCGTTCGATCGATCACCCCAAGCGCCAGCAGCAACCGGTCCAACACCGCCAGACTCGTATTCCGCCGGATCGACCAGGGAAGCATCAACCCCTCATCGCGCCGGTTGGCCGGAACCATCCCCAACCCTTTCCTGATCGCATCGAAGGGTGTTTTCGGACGGTCGGTTCCCGAGTGATAGTGAATCGTGCCACCGGTCGGTGTCTCCAACCCGAAGAGCACATCGAAGATCTCGTCGATCCCCGAACCCTCCAAACCGGCAAACCCGACGATCTCGCCCGCGCGTACCGAGAAGTCGATCCCTTCGAGCCCGTGCGCGGTCGCCAACCCCTCGGTCGACAGCATCACCGGCGCATCGTCGAACGTTTCGCTCCGTTCCGGGAACGCCTCCTCCAGGCTCCGGCCGATCATCACTGAGATGATCTCCGGAATTGTCGTCTCCGGAATCTTCCAGGTGCCCTGATACTGCCCGTCACGGATCACCGAAATCCGGTCGGAGATCGAAAAGACTTCTTCCAACCGGTGCGAGACATAGATGATCGTGATCCCCTGATCGCGCAATCGCCGCAACAGCTCGAACAGCCGTTCCGACTCATTTGCGTTCAAGGCGGAGTTCGGTTCGTCCATGATGATGATCTGGGAGTTTTGCTGGATCGTCCGCGCAATCTCCACGATCTGCTTTTCGCCGACCGGAAGCGTGCTCACTTTTCGGCCCGGATCGAGCCAAACCCCCATCTGCTCCAGCACCGCTTCCGTCTCACGGCGCATCGACCGCTTGTCCAGCACCCAGCGGCCCCTGGTCTCTTCCCGGTTGACGAAGATGTTGGCGGCAATCGAAAGCTGGGGAAACAACGCCAGCTCCTGATTCACGATGCTGACCCCATAGCGCCGCGCAGCCAGCGGACTCGTAATCTGCGCGTCCTGCCCCTCGATCAGCACCTTGCCCGAATCGGGCTGGTAGATCCCCGCCAGGACCTTCATCAACGTACTCTTACCTGCCCGTTTTCTCCAACCAGGGCGTGAATCTCCCCCGGTCGATCGACAGCGACATCGCTCAGCGCGTTCACCCCGCCAAACCGCTTGCTCAAATGCTCGACCCGGATGATCTCCCGGGCTTCACCCGCTGCCTGTTCCACCGTCGTGTGCACCAATCGAATCCTGTTCCAATATCCTGTTCTGAAAACCCTCCCCTCCGGCCGGAGGGGGCATGGGGGCGGTCAGGGCCGGGGTGGGACGAAAACCCAGCCCACAACCAACCGCCCGGTTCACCACCTGCTCGGTCGTCTCCCCCTTCCTTCTCCCAGCATTGGGAGAAGGAAGGGGGTCGGGGGGATGGATGAGGGTGAAATCACAACTCACTTCATCCCAACGCGTATCTCCCCACGAGACTCCCCTCTCCCCAGAGGGAGCGGGACCGGGGGTGAGGCGAAAACGCTCCGCAAGGACGCCTCACCTCCGACTGCAGGCAGCAAACGACTGACTGCTCAAATCTGCCAGCCGCCTGCTGCGTGCTCCTCACCTACGCCGCCGGAGTCGCGTCTCCGCTTCCACCGCGCAGATCGTCATACGGCCGCGCCGCTGTCGCCAGATCCGAGAAATGCTCGGCGATGTACGCGGCATAGAAATCACGCTGCACCTGTGCATCGCTTTCGCGCGGCACGAAGTCGGCAACGTTGTCGGCGTTCACGATATCGGTCGGAACTTCGAGCCAGCCGCTGATGTTCACCCCATCCCGCAGCTCCTGCACCAGGGCCGTCACTGCCAGATACCCTTGCAGGTACGGCTGTTGTCCAGCCGAAACGCCCAGATAGCCATCTTCGATCGCCTGCAACGTTGGCGTCTCGAGGTCGTAGCCGGCGGCCAGCCATTCGTAGCCACCGCGCTCCTTCACCTGCGCCAGGTTGGGCGGATCGAGCGAGCAGAGACCGATCATCGCCACCGAATCCGGATTTGCCGTCGCCAGGCTGTCCCAGATGTTGTAGTTCTCGGTGTTGTCCAGCTTGGTGTCGTAATCCTGGGTCAGCTCGAAGCCGGCCGGATCGAGCACGGAATGGATTCCCGCCGAGCGGTCGTCCAACACCGGGTTGCCCGGGAAGCAAGAGCCGATAACCACCTGCCCACTGGTGACCCCTGCGGCCTCCAGCTGCGCCTGAATTTCCTGCGCCAGCAGCACACCCGAGTTGTACTCATCCTGGCCGACCCAGAGGTCGACCGTCGAGTTGAGCGCCGTGTTGTTGGCCGTTGCAACGGGAATTCCCGCACTGGTGGCTTCGTCCAGCAGCGTGTTCCAGGGATCGCCGCCGTTCGGAATCACCGCGATCCCGTCATAGCCGGCCTGAATCGCCGACTCGAGGAATGCCTGGTGGGTGGGAATATCGAATCCCGCCTCACCAAAGACATCGACCGTCACACCCAGGTCCTCGCCCGCGTCCTCGGCCCCCTCCTTGATGGTCTGGGTAAAGTCATTGAGTCCGTGGAGGATATAGGCAATCTTGATCTCGTCATCCTGTGCTGTGGCTGTCTGCGTGACCGCCGCCATCGGCGTGACAAGCAATGCCGCTGCCAGCAAGATCGCCAGAACTCGCGCTCGATTCATCCTTGAATCCTTTCGCTCTTCTTCGACGATACGAAACGTATGACCCGAAACGACTGCGCTCATCACCTCCTTTTTGAGGAGTTGGGATTTAGGAGTTAGGAAACGTTGGGAACTCGCCTGCAGGTTGTCATTCTGAGCGCCAGCGAAGAATCTCTCTCGTGCTCGCCAGGCTCCGACCCTTCACATTCCTAACTCCTAGATCCCAACTCCTAATCCCGTCGCTTGATCAAATAGTCCAGCGCCACCGCGATGATGATGACCGAGCCGGTGGCAACCGTGCCCCAAGCCGGCTCGATACCCAGGAGCACCAGACCGTTCTGGATCAACCAGACGATGATCGCCCCGATCATCGCCCCGATCACCGAACCCGATCCGCCGGTCAGCGCGGTGCCACCGATAATGGTGGCCGCGATCACATACAGTTCCTGCCCAGGACCGCTCGCCGGATTCCCGCCCCGTTGAAAGGCGAGCAGGAACGTGGCCGCAATGCCGACGATGAACCCCATCAACGACATCACCATGATTCGGTAACGATTCACCCGAATGCCCGAATACCGCGCGGCCTGCCGGTTACTGCCGATCGCCTGCACCCGGCGCCCGAACGCGGTCTGATTGAAGAGGAACCACCCGACCAGCGCCACCGCAAACATCGCCCAGGCGCTCATCCAGATGCCGAACGCCTTCTCGCCCAGGCCCGTGAAGAACCAGCCGCTCGTGATTTCCCGGTCGATCGAAACCGGCGATCCTCCCGTGATCACCAAGCCAAGCCCGCGAAAGATGCTCAAGGTGCCCAGCGTCACGATGATCATCGGAATCCGCAGCGCCACCGCGGCCACGCCATTGCAGAATCCGCAGAACGTCGCCAGCGCCAGTCCGGCGACGATCACCACGATCGGGTGATACCCGTCTCGAAAGAGCACCGACATCGTCACCGACGTGAACATCAGCAACGCCCCGACCGAGAGATCGATATCCCCCATCGAGATCACGAACACCATCCCGACCGCCATGATCCCGATATAGGAGGATTGCCGGAGCACCGAGATCAGGTTCTGCTCGGTCAGAAAGGTGGTGGTCGTCAGGCTCAGGAACACGCAGATCCCGAGCATCGCCACGATCACTCCGATCTCATCGATCGAAAGCGCCCGCCGGACCGCTCGTTCGAACCCCGACCCCTGCTGCTGCGGTTTTACCGTTACCTGCGCCACCGTCGCTCCTCGTCGAACAACTCGCGTCGTCGCGTCATCTCGTCATCCGTAGCGAGAGGCCCCGTGCCCACCCGCCAATCGATCGTAGCCAGGGGCGCCCCTGCCCTCAGCCCATCGTTCTGCCTGCCGCGTGCTGCATACCGCCTGCTTATCGGACCGAAATCCCGCCATCCACAAAGAACAGCGAACCGGTGGCAAATTTCGATTCGTCCGAGGCCAGAAAAACCGCAATTCCGGTCAGATCTTCGGGTAACCCAAGCCGCCCGATCGGATGCGCCGCCTCCAGCTTTGGCCGCTGGACCGGGTCGTCGTGAAGCGCCTTGGTCAGCGGAGTCGTAATCGACCCAGGCACGATGCTGTTGCAACGGATTCCGTATTGCGCCAGATCGGCGGCCATCACGCGGGTCAAGCCCATCACCGACGCTTTCGATGAGGAGTAGGCGTGCCACCCGGCGCCGCTCATCGTCAACCCGGTGGGAGACCCGGCATTGATGATCGAACCACCGTTTCCAGCATCGATCATCAGGCGCGCCCCATATTTGCAACAAAGAAAAACGCCGCGGGAATTCACGGCGTAGGTGCGATCCCAGACCTCGGTATCCAGTTCGTGCACCGGCGCGTCTTCGCCAATCAGCTGCACGGCCGCACAGGTATAGAGACAATCGAGGCGGCCGTACGCCTGGCGCACCTGATCGAAGGCAGCCGCCACGCTCGCCTCATCGGTCACATCGGTTGGCAGGGGAAACGTCCGTTCACCCAGCTCCGCCGCGACCGCGTCCAGCCCATCGGCGTTCCGATCGAGCAAACCGACGAGAGCGCCTTCCTGTACGAATGCACCAGCCGCCGCCCGCGCGATACCGCTCGCCGCCCCGGTGATGACCGTCACCTTCCCCTCGAGACGTCCCATAGCCTCCCCTGTGCTTCATCGCATATCGCCGCGGATGGGATCGCGGCTCGGCAGCGCTCGTCTATTGGTTGACTGGTTGATTGGTTGACCAATTCGGATGGTATCTCCTCCCCTGCCTCCTTGTCAATCGGGTCGCGAGGATCCGAGGCCATACCCCATGTTCGTAGCTGCGAACGAGAGGTCTCTCCACTTCGGTCGAGACGATGAAGGTACCCCAGCTCCCAGCTCCCAGCTCCCAGCTCCCAGCTCCCAGCTCCCAGCTCCCAGCTCCCAGCTCCCAGCTCCCAGCTCCGAAAGAACCTAACTCCAACAAAAAAACGCCCCTTCCCCATCGAGGAAGAGGCGTTGCTTTACGAAGGGGTCTTAGCCCAGCGTTTCAACGTTGGGAACGTGACTGGCCCGGAGTCCGTCGGTTCACGCCCAGAAATCAATCATCCAGACCGTCGCAGGCCCCAGGGCTCAGGACGCAGGACCATCTCACAATACAAAAGCGCCCCTTCCCCGTCGAGGAAGAGGCGCTCTTTCGTTAGCCTTTAGCTCTGATCGACTCCCCGCAACCGAGGGCCAATCCTCTCCGGGCTCCGGACCCCGGCCTCAGGACCAGTCAATAGCTAATCTGCACCCGCATGCCGTACGGCGCCCAGTAGTACATCCACTCGGCGAACCACATCGGCAGGTTGATGCACCCATGGCTCATCACCGCCCCGAAGTTGCCATGCCAGTACGTCCCGTGGAACGCGTGGCCAACGTCGGTGAAATACATGACATGCGGGACATCGGGCACGTACCAGGATTCGCCGCTGACCAATCCCTGCATATCCTGAATGTCGTACTTCGAATTGATGTAATAGGTGCCCGTCGGCGTATCGAACCCGGGTCGCCCCGTGCTGACATACGTCTCGTTGACCACCAGATCGCCCTCGTACGCAACCAGGTACTGCGAGCTCAGGTTGATATAGACCCAGCGCTCACCACCTGGATTCGACGGAGTAACCGGTTCCGGCGGTGGCGGCGGAATGAAGAGATCTTCGCTGTACCATGGGTAGTTCTCCGCATCCGACTGCGGATCGGTCTCCAGACCGTACTGCTTGACCAGGATCGATCCCACCGGCTCCATGGCAACTCCGGTGGCTTCGGTCCAGGAAAGCTTGCCCCGCTCGAAGATCTGATAGGTCGTGTCGCCACGGCGGAACTCTTCGGTCAGCGGATTACCGAGGAACGACGCTTCCCCGGTGGCTTCCCAGAAATCCTTGAAGCCGTTCTGGATCGTGTGCTGTGTCGCTTCGATATACCGGCGGGTTGGGCTATCCGGAATCCGCGCTTCGCTCCCGGTCAACGGAGCCCAGGCGCGCAATTCATCGGCAATCCGGCTCAATCCATCCGTGCTCGCTCCGGTCGATGCCAGCGCAGGCTTGGCGCGGAAGACCGTATTTGGCTTGAGCTCCCGCCCAATCTCGCCGAAATGCACCACCTGGCCGTCCGGATCGTCCGGCACATACTCGAACCGTGCGTACTCGTAGTACTGCACGACCTGGCCATCTTCCTCGAACTCCTGCGTGATCGGATTTCCGAACGCAGACGCTCCGCCCCAGTCACGCCAGACATCGAGAAACACACCGTCGATCGTATGCCCCGTCTCTGGGATATACACGGTGCGCGGGGCGGACCAATCGTCCTGCGCCGACGTTCCCAGCGGGAACATGGTCAGGGTGAGCAAGGCCGCGAACGCGAGCAGAAACGCGCGAGATCCTCCTTTCAGGATCGTGGCACGGGTCCGTGCGACGCGATCGACTTGGCTGATCCTGCATTTCATTGTGGACGCTTCCCTTTGCGCTGAAATCGGCGGGTCCGATGCGGTTCGTTCTGCAGTGGACGCTGCCACCCCAAAAACCCAGAAGTAGAGGCGTACGTACGCATAGCTTAGACCAAAGCCATCCGCTTGTACACAGCGTTCCCCATCCTGTCGTATCTAGAGACACGGCAGGCGCACACGGAGTAACGCCTGAACGTTTGCTAAGCCTGCCAGAACTATTGCCGACTTGACAACCCCGTAGCGAAATTTCGTCTCGCAAAAACCCGGCAGGCGATGGAATCGCTACCAAATAGGACGCACGACCACCCCAAAAGGATTCGCACGACCTCGAGAGGAGTTAGGATTTGGGAGTTCGGGCATGGTTGAACCCTTGACCACGTGCCTCCGCCCCCCTGGACTGGCTGGAATCCGTCCGCTCACGCCCCGACAGCAGCCCCAAAATCGTCTCAGGACGCAGGACCCGTTTCAAGCACGCCCTAGTTGTATCCCCAAGTCATCAGACAACTGCCGCTTGCTCATAGAGCGACGTCCAGAGACGTCTGGACAACGGACGCTGGACCGCCGGCATGAACGACACGTGCTGGCGCGTACGTGTGCACCAAAGGAGTATGTGCCCAGCGTTTCAACGTTGGGAACGTGGCTTTGCGCGCCATGTGTCCGGACCGTCGCAGGACCCAGGGCTCAGCACGCAGGACCTCCTCGACCGGCCCCTACGTCCACGTACTATGAGGAAAGATCGAATGAGAAGAACATTGCCGCCGTAGTTGTAGGGGTGTGGAAAACGGGGAAACGCCCCGAAACACGCACGATCACGCCACCTTACCGAACCCTGGTATGTGGATGAATCGGGACATCTCTCCCCAGACGTGGAGAACGGCCCGATCGACCGCTCCAACCATCCCCAATCCCTGTGGACAACGGGGCTCGTTTTCCCCACCGGCTGCCTGGTTATCCACGTGTACGTACACTGCGTTGTCCACATTATGCGCACCTTATCCACAGCTCTCCGAGAGTTATCCACATTATCCGCCCCAGATTGGGAAGAAAGGTGTACGTACACATCCACAGCACCCATCCTGAACCGGAATTGGGGAAAACCGGGGGAAGATGTGGATAGTTTATGGGTCGACAGTAGGCTCGTATCCGAAGGTGGCTGGTAAGATAGGGCGTCATGCGGACGCTCCGCTTCCCCAGCTGGAGCCCTCGCCCCGCACGTCCCGAAAGAGACGCGAGTATCGATGGCGCACGAAAAGGAAGAGGCAGCCAGATCGGGCGATGCTGCGCTGGAGGACACCAGCGTCGAACGGGTTGTCGAATCAGAATCGATCCCTGCTGCCGCACCGGTCGAGCCGGGGGACCCTGCGGTCGGGCCTCGTCCAGATCTGGACGAGGAGAGCGCGGCATTCCCCGACCGCTTCCCGGACGCCGAGCCGGTCGAGCTCGAAGCCGATCAGGCGCCCCCGGCCCCATTCATCGAACGCGATCTGATGCCGAATGATCTCGGTCAGCCGCCCGCCGAAGGCGCGCCAGATACGGATATTCCAGAACCATTTGCGGACGATGTCGAGATCGCCTCGCCGGAATCCACACCGCCCGCGGTACCCGCTGATGCCGCGGCTACGGAATCTCCGAAACCTTTGGAGGAAACGGGAGCCGCCGCCGAGACTGCCCCCACGGCTGACGAACCCGACACGGGCGCCGCAGAGAAGAAGAAGACGCGACGCATCCTGCCGGCCCGTCCGTCCACCCCTGGGTTGTCGGCAGCGGCGTTGGCAACCAAATCTCCCTGGACCCATCTCCGCAAGTTGACGGTGCTGGTCATCGTTGCCTGGACGCTCATCCTGATCGGGGTGATCGCCCATGAGGTACTCCATCGGTCATCGCTTTTCAGCAACGGGCTCTTTACCGCCGGGGCCGTGATCGCCGCGGTCGTCCCCGCCATCGAGGTGGTCCGTACCGTGCGCCGCTTCGCCATGCCGGGAGAGCTCGTGCCGCTGATCGCCGCCGTGGGAGCGGTCCTCGTTGGGCATTGGCGTGACGCCGCCATCCTGCTTGCCTGCCTGGCCACCGTGCTCGCGATACATGAGCTCATCATCCGGCGCAGCGAGGAGCCGGTCCAGGCGCTCACTGCCGCCCGGGTGTCGCAGGCCTTCCTGGCCGGCGCCGCCACGCCCCTTCCTCTAAAGGAAGTCACCGTGGGCGATACGGTGCGGGTAGCCCAGGACGAGATCGTGCCCCTGGACGGTTTTGTCGAGGCCGGATCGACGACCGTCGATCAGTCGATCGTCACCGGATCGAGCGAACCGGTCGAAAAAACCCGGGGAAGCGATATCTATGCCGGGAGTCGCAATCTGGGGAGTGAGATCGATATTCGCGTTGCCCGGCGTCCGTCCCAACGAACGATCGCCCGGGTAGCCAAGCTCGCCAAAACCGCATTGCCGCATCCCAGCCGCGCACAGCAGATGTTGGATGAGCTGGTGGGGAAGTATGCGATTGCGCTCCTGGCCGCGGGGCTGATTGCCTTTCTGGTGATCGGGACCCTGGGCGACAACTCGTGGCAAACCGCGTTGGAGCGGACCGTCGCCTTCTTGATCGCCGCATCGCCGGTCGGACTCCTGTTGACGATCTCCACCGCCTACCGCGCGGCAATGGCCAATGCCATGCGCCACGGTGTGCTTTTCCGTGGTCAGGATGAGCTCGAGATCTTGGGAACGGTCAAAACCATCGCCTTCGACAAAACTGGCACGCTGACCCAGGGCAAACCGTCGGTCACCGGTGTGGTCAATTGCAATACCGGCTGGACCGATGATGAGATTCTGGTGCGGGCGGCTGCGGCTGAGCTGCGATCCGGCCACCGGTTGGGCACCGCCATCATCAATGCTGCCCAGGCGCAGGAGCTGGACATTCCCGAGCCGGTCGACTCCACCCCGTCTCCCGGCAAAGGAATCGTTGCCACGGTCGATGACCGGCTGGTGGCCGTCGGCAATGCGAACCTCTTTGCCGAGCTGGGGGTGAACATTTGGCGTGCGACCGAGATCTCGGCCGATATGCGGGACGAGGGGCAATCGGCGGTCCTGGTCGGAGACAAAGAGAATGTGCGTGGTGTGATCGGGGTCTCCGATCCGCTGCGCCCCGAAGCGCCCCAGATCGTTGACGATCTCGGCAGTCTCAAGATTCGCCGCACCGCCATGCTGACCGGAGATGACGAGGTCGTGGCCAATGTGATCGCCGGTGACGCTGGGCTCCGCGAGGTCTATGCCGATCTGCTTCCGGAAGAAAAGCTGGGCGTTGTGCGCCAGATGGAGCAGAGCGCCCCGGTGGGGATGATTGCCGGCGCCGGTGAGAACTCGCCCACCCTGGCCATAGCCACCTCCGGCATCGCGCTTGGCAGCGTGGCCAGCGACGTCACCCGGGAACCCGCCGGAGTCTTGCTCTTCGGTGGCGAGCTGGCCGAGCTTCCCTTTGCGATCTGGATCTCCCAGGTCGCGCGCCGCACCACCAATGCCGGCGTGCTCCTCCTCATCGGGGTCATGGCCGTCCTGGCCACCGGGGTGCTGGTGGTCGGTATCCCCATGCTGGCCGTCATCCTGCTCTCGTTTATCGTGGTGGTGGCGGTCCTGCTGGCCGGTATGCGCCTCTTTGGTCTTGCTCGCCGGCGCCCGCGACGCCGTGTCGTCTCCGAGATCCCGGCAGACCCCGACGCCCCCACGGCAACCGTGATCCTCCCCAAACCGCGTTACGTCATCGACGACGACGAGGATGACGACGACGACGAGGACCTGTAGGAGCTCGCCCTGTCGCTACCCCGGACCTTCGCCGGATATCGTTCCGAACTCCTAAATCCCAACTCCCAGCTCCCCACAGGACGCAGGATATCGTTCCCCGCCTCCTCCCCAAACCCGCACGAATCGGGTCGCCTCGCTACCCTTGAATGACCGTGTGGCGCTGAAGCCTCCCTTGGCCTCCTGGACACGGGATTCCCCTCCGCCATCGGGAAAGGAACCACCCATGACCCAGCAGAACGACAATTTCGAAACCCCACCGGCCGTGGACCCCGTCGAATATGAAAACCCGCCTAAACCCGATCAACGCACCTGGATCCAGGGCACCAACCTCATCATCCTCGTCCTGGCCGCCATCTTCGTCGCCATCATCCTGATCTACGTCTTCACTCGGTAAGGGCTTTTCGCCCCCGTATCTCGCAACGGTCGTGCACCCCATCACGAAAGCAATGCGCCAAGGATGGCGATCACGACGATCAGGATGACCGTCCACTTCACCATTCCACGAAGACATCCTCCGCAGCCTTGCGTTCTCGGCTGCAACAGCACAGCTGGCCGAACCTCCATCCTGACCTCCCTCCTCACCCAGCCCACAGGCCAGGTGCGACTCTCTCGCAGGCGCAGGCGGCCGT
>JAMLHN010000058.1 GCA_023957115.1 Thermomicrobiales bacterium | reverse complement strand
ATGCCGATTGCGAGCGCCGGAACGAAGAGTTGGGGCACGAGATCGAGATCGCTTCGGTTCGGTATCAACCGGTCGTCGAGCACGATCGAGCGCGGGATCGCACCGATCGTTGTCGCATCCCAGGAGAACCCCCACGCGGCGAGGGTCGCAAGCGCAATGCCGACCAGCGCCGCCGGAACGCTCCGGATCGGGCGCAGACGCGGAAGCACCAGCATGGTGGCGATGACAATCACACCACAGGCGACTGCGTTCCAGTTGATGGGCGGCAATGGGTGCCGGGCGTATCCAGCCAGTTTCAGAATCGAACGTTCCTCGGCCTCCGTTTCGATACCCAGGAAGTTGTCGATCTGGCCGATAAAGATGACCAGCGCGATTCCGCTGGTGAATCCGGTGATGACCGGCGCCGGAATGAGGTTGACGATACGTCCCAATCGGAAGATACCGATCAACAGGATCAAGAGCCCGGCCATGACCCCGGCGACCCAAAGGCCCCGCAGCCCCTGCTGATTGGCGATGGTGATCAGAACCGCCGACATGGCGCCGGTCGGACCGCTGATCTGATACGGCGCTCCGCCCAGAACACCGATGAGAAATCCGCCAACGATGGCGGTCACCAAGCCGGCGGCCGGAGACGACCCACTGGCGACACCGAAGGCGAGTGCCAGCGGGAGCGCCACCGCGGCGACCGTCAACCCTGCGATCAGATCCCGGCGCCCGGAAACCTGGTTGTATCCTGAAAACTCTTCACGAAGTAAACCGACGAGCGCCGGTTGGCGCAATGCCGGAACACCGATAGCCACGCTCTCTGCTCCTGTTGAACCGTCGAATGCCTGGACGAAGGGACGTCACGGCCGGCCGGTTGCGCAACCGGCCGTATCGACTGGATCAGGGAGCGGGAAGATGGAACTCGACGAGGACGAGTAGAAGAAAAAGCGCGATGCCGGTCCGCCGTTCGAGACGCAACGCGGGACGCGCGACTCGGCGCGGCTGAAAATCACCCCCGCCGGATGGAGGGAACTTGATCAGCTCGAACGTGCCATCCTCGGTCATCGTTGCGAACTTCTTGGCCGGGAGTGGCCCTGAGGTTCGGAAATGCTGAAGCGAGGCCCGCCGTCCATAACGGTCCATGCTGCAACGAGGGCGAACTTCGTGTGTTCTCCACATGGGATCGAGTGTTCAGTCTCCGACAACGAATGACATCATCGATATTCTGGCAAGAATCGAAGCGAACAGTCAATTCCCTATCGAATGCCCGGGATGAGATGGAACCGATGTTTGAGCGAATCGATGAGCTCGGCCCGGAAATCAGGGTGCGCGATCGAGGCCAACATCTCCGCCCGCCGTCGCAGCGGTTGCCCTCGCAGATTCACGACACCGAACTCGGTAGCGATGTATTGGACGTGACCGCGTGTCGTGACCACTCCCGCGCCTGGTTTGATCGCCGGCACGATGCGCGAGATCTGGCCGTCCTTCGCCGTCGACGGCAGCGCGAGGATCGCTTTGCCCCCAGGGGAGAGCTGGGCGCCCCGTACGAAATCCATCTGGCCGCCGATACCGCTGTAGATCGTCTCACCGATCGAATCGGCAACGACCTGCCCGGTCAAGTCGATCTCGATGGCGGAATTGATGGAGATCATGTTCTCGATCTTGCGGATCTCACGGGTGTCGTTGACGATGTTCGATGGATGAAACTCGACGAATGGATTGCCCGAGACAAAGTCATAGAGCCGTTGCGTGCCAATTGCGAATGAGGTGACGACCCGACCGTTCCAGGTCGATTTGTACCGATTGGTGACGATTCCCAATTCGGCCAGCTCGACCAGACCATCCGAGAACATCTCAGTGTGCACGCCCAAATCTTCGCGATCGGTCAGCGAAGCGAGGATTCCATCGGGGATCGCTCCGATTCCGAGCTGGAGCGTGGCGCGGTTGGGAATCAAGGCCGATGCCTGCTCTCCGATCTGCCGCTCGATCGGCCCAATCGGGGCCGGTTTGTGTTCGGGGAGCGGGCGATCGGTCTCGACCAACGCGCTGAACCGATTGACATGGATCGCCGAGGCGCCCATGACGACGGGCACCTGAGGATTGACGAGTCCAATCACCAAACGCGCGCTATCGGCCGCGGCGCGTGCACAGGCGACCGATGGCCCCAGCCGGCAGAATCCATGCGTATCCGGAGGTGATACCTGGAGGAGCGCCACATCGAGGGGCAACGGGTCATGAAAAAGTTCGGGTACTTCGGAGAGAAAGACCGGCGTGTAGTCCGCGCGTCCTTCGGCCACGGCTTTTCGTACATTCGATCCGACGAAGAGCGCATTGTGGCGCAGATGGCCATCCAGGGACGCGTCGACGTGGGGCGCGCGGCCTTCTGTGTGAAGCGAGACCGTCTCGATGCCGGTCAGTTCCAGTGCGCGCTCGCAAAGCGCATCCAACAGCTCGAATGGCACCATCGCTGCTTCGTGGAGATAGACGCGGTCGTTCGACTTCACCAACTGGAGCGCCGTTCGGGCATTGACGAATCGAGGGTTTTGCAAGCTCGGTCCTTTGCTACATGTTGGTCAAGATGGTGAATCGTCGCACGTGGAACCAGGATCGCCAATACGCGGTCGTGCTCGACCCTGCGATCGATGTCGAAGCAGAACGCCCACCGTGTGCTACTGGACGCTGCATGCGGCTCCGGGTTGGAGCTTGTTCATGAAAGGTGGCCGGTTGGCTGGGATTGGCCATGCTGGCGTTCCATGGCTTCGGGCGCCCGGGAGCGCAAGGTCAGCGCTCCAAAGGTCGCGGCCGTGAGACAGACCATTCCACCGAGCAGGATTGGAGTGCGCGTTCCGAACAACTCGGCCAGACCGCCCAGAATCGGCGCTCCGATCAATGTACCGCCAATCATAAGCGAGCTCTGGATTGCAAGTATTCGACCGTGCATATCGGGCCGGGCGATCACTTGCACGTTGGCCGTGGTCGATGTCATGTAGAGAATGCTGGCGCCGCCGAGCAACAGCATGATTGGAAACGCCAGGTGCACGGTTGGCACGCTGCCCAGCGCGAGCATGCAGATGCCGAGCAGGACGGCACCGATCACAATCGTTCGAATCGAGACGAGCCCCCGGTTGGCAACGATCAGAGCAGCGACCACCGACCCGAAACTATAGGTCGCATAGAGGAGCGTGAAGGTTGCGTCGTTGCTTTGCAGGGCGCCGGTGACGAAGAGCGGCAAGGTAACAGTGAAGTTGTAGGCGAGAATTCCGATCGCGCCCAACATCACCATCGGAATCCAAAGTGTTGGGATGGAGCGCAGATACTCGATTCCTTCGCGAATCTCTCCGTTCGCCCGTGGTTTCGGGGCCCGTCGCCGCAGCTCATGCAGGCCGCATCATCTGAGCAGACGATAACAGCGATATGGGAAACCCCGTCGATGGCGAAGCACCAGCCGTAGCCGCTGGTTACGATCAACAACCCAGCGAGTCGGACCGAGAAGAAATACGCGACGTATTGACCACCAGGCTGGTGAGCACGACGGCATTGGCGATGTCCTCCTCGCGCACCATTTCCGGGACGAACGACCGGCGGACAGGATTGTCGAAGGAGAGCAGAATGCCGCCCAGTATCGCCAGCAGATAGAGCGCGGGCAACGGCGGATTCGGCAGAAACGCAAGGAACGCCAGCCCGAACGACTGGAGCATGGAAAGTGCCTGCGTGACGAAGAGGAACCGGCGTTTGTCACTCCGGTCGGCAATGGCGCCGGCCCAGGTAGAAAGAAACAAGACCGGTCCGTATTGGCAGGCGGCGAGTATGCCAACTGCTAGGCCGTTGTCGGTCAGACTGAGCACCAACAGCGTCAAGGCGACGTTGGTGAGCCAGTTCCCCGTGTTCGAGATCAGATGCCCGATGAAGAAAAGGCGAAAATTGCGACTGCGCAGGGAAAGGAAGGTCGTGCGAAGATTCGATCCCGCGCGACCGGAGAAACTCATGCGCACGATTCCGATGGAAATTGAGATGACGGTATCCGGTGCATGAATCGACTGTAGCAGATCGACAAGAAACTTGCCCAAGTTGCTTGTCGAAAAATACAATCTCCGTATGACGACGCAACGCTTTGAGGTTCACAACGATCGAGCTCAGCGGTTGGCGACCGCGGTAAGTCGCCTGCGAACGATCCTGCGCGACGCACGCTGGCAGGTAACCGATCTGGCGCTTACCCAGGTGTCCATCTTGCGTACCCTGGAGCAGTCGGGTTCGGCGACTGCTGCAGAGCTCGCGGTTGCCGAACATGTCACTCCGCAGGCCGTGGCTCAGCAGCTCAAAGGACTCAAGGAGCGGGGATATATTCTGACTACTCCCGATCCGCACGATGGCCGCAAGACCATGATCTCGTTGAGTGAGCCGGGGGCGGCCCTTTTGGACGAACTGCTCGTCACCAGAGAGGTGGTGCTTGCACGCGCCATCGAAGAGAATCTTCCGCCGGACGATTTGGCGGACCTCGACCGCGCCATCGCGGTGTTGGAGCGGCTGGTGGCCGCGCTGACGGCGGACGGGGCAACGGCGAGGAAGTTCGGAACGAATCCGGAACCCTGAGCTCGAAGCGAATTGACATACGGGAGTTTGGGAGCGCGCAACCTGGTTCGAAGAGACCTCCCGCCGTCATTGCTGGCATCCAGAGATGAGGAGAGAGCCGTGCGAAATTTCGATCCTGCCAAGAGCTTCGGTCACCGGGTCGCAGCTCACTACGATGACGCTCCGCGCGGGGATGAGGCCGAGACGATCGACTTCCTCGAGCGATGGGCGCACGGTGGACCGGCGCTCGAGCTCGCCATCGGGACTGGGCGGATCGGTCTGCCGTTGTCGCAGCGCGGGATACGGCTCGATGGTATCGAGCTGTCCGAAGCGATGGTCGAACAGCTTCGGAAGAAACCCGGCGGCGACCGTATCGCGGTGACGATGGGGGACTATGCCGAGGTTGCGGTCGATGGGACGTACAAACTCGTCTTTGTCGTCTTCAACACCTTCTACAACCTGTTGACGCAGGACAACCAGGTGCGCTGCTTCGAAAACGTAGCCAAGCATCTGACCCGCGATGGCGTGTTCATCATCGAAGCAGCGACGCCGAACGAGTTCTTTTTGCTACGGAACGGACAGTATGTCGATGCCGAGGCAGTCGAAGTCGACCGCGTAACGCTCGATGTTGCGCGCTTCGATCCCGTCACTCAATGTCTCGACGAAAGCCATGTGTCGATCACCGAAACGGGGATCACGCTCGCTCCGATCGTCACGCGCTACGTCTGGCCGAGCGAGCTCGATCTGATGGCGCGCATTGCCGGACTGCGATTGCATGCGCGGTATGGAGGTTGGTTCGACGAGCCGTTTACCGCCGATAGCCGCAGGCACGTTTCAGTCTACGGATGGTGACGCGTTCTCGTCGCTTAGATCATTCTGAGCTCTCGCGCCCGAGCAACGGCGTGGGTACGGTTGTCTGCGCCGAGCTTAGTCAACACGCTGGAAAGATGCTTCTTGACGGTTCCTTCCGAAATGCCAAGCGCGCCGGCGACACATTGATTCGACTTGCCCAGCGCGACCTGCTGCAGCACCTGGAACTCACGATCGCTCAGCGGAACGGAAACCAGACCCTTCTCCTGCGCAAGATTCGGCTCGCGAAAAAGCTCTGTGGACAGTTGACATGACAATGTCGGGTTCGTCCCGTCTGCCGTTTCGTGCTCGAGGGCTGGCAGGATGCGAGTGGCAAATCTCAGTATTGTCACCACGGTCGATTCGGTGGGCCGATAGGGCACCGAGCGGCTAGCTGACGTCTGGTCGACGGCTTGCAGGCGCATGGCCTCGAGCTCGGCGACCGCGCGCAGGACGCTCAGATCGGCGACTAGTGTGGCGCGGGTCTCCTCATTGCCTTTGGCGATGAGGCTGTCGATCATCGCCAGTGCTTCGAGTGGCCGGCCTCGCGAAATCTGCAACGTCAGCGCGGCGATCAATTCCCGATAGCGCGGCGAGGAATCCACGCTTGGTGGGCGCTTCGTCGATCGGGGCCCCAGCAACGCGCTCTTCGATCGGAGTTGGTGATTCGTGATTTTGCTCTGGCTCATTTACCGTCACGTGTGCGCTGGCCCGCGACGCGCCTCCGCACTGCCTCCGTACGGATCGCGTCATCGAATCCATTTCACGCGGGATCAGCATACGAGCCTGAAACCATGCGAAGCATGACCCAAAACGGAGGAAAAGGGAGCAGGTCTCGCGCGAACCCCAGCATCCGAATGGATCCTCCGTGCGACGGCGAATACTCCAAATGGGGAATGTCGCAGAACGCCCGGTATCGTACGATGTGACAATCGCTGGGGCTGTGCGCCCGAGTACCGCCATACCCGACAGACGACGCATGGCGCCGGCGAATGGCGATCTTTGTCAACTCCCGAGATGGATCGATCGATGCAAACCTCGAAACGTGACCTGCCCTTGAAAATCGATCTGGACCGACTCCCCGCATCCGACCATCCGCCTGGGCCAGCGCCCGACCTGGATATGATTTGGATTCCGGGCGGAACGTTCACCATGGGATCGAACGAGCACTACCCGGAAGAAGCGCCGGCTCATCGGGTAACCGTCGACGGGTTCTGGATCGATCGTTATCAAGTCACGAACACAAGGTTTCGCAAGTTCGTCCGTGAAACCGGGTACGTGACCGTCGCCGAGCGCACGCCAACGATCGAGGAATATCCGGGCGCCAAATCGGAAGATCTCGTGGCGGGCTCGGTGGTGTTTACTCCGCCGCCGGGACCGGTGCCACTGGTCGATCACTATGCCTGGTGGCGCTGGCAACCGGAAGCGGACTGGCGGCACCCCGAAGGCCCCGGAAGCTCGATTCACGGTCGTGACAAGCACCCGGTCGTTCATCTCGCGTGGGACGACGTCTGCGTGTATGCCGAGTGGGCCGGCAAGTCGATTCCGACCGAAGCGGAATGGGAGTTCGCTGCGCGTGGCGGGCATGACGGACGGAGCTACGCGTGGGGCGACGAGCTTGCTCCAAACGGACGGATGCTGGCGAATTACTGGCAAGGCGAGTTCCCGTGGCAAAATCTCGAGCTCGATGGATTCGCACGGACCGCCCCGGTCGGCTCGTTTCCACCGAACGACTTTGGACTCTTCGATTGCATCGGCAACGTCTGGGAGTGGACGGCGGACTGGTACGCCGGGCATGGGGAGGTACCACGTAGCTGTTGCTCCGCGGCTGAGCTGAACCCGAACGGGGCTCGGCGCGATCAGAGTATCGATCCCAATGCGCCCGGCGCTCCCACGCCTCGCAAGGTTCTCAAAGGCGGGTCGTTTGCGTGTGCGGAGAACTATTGCAAGCGATACCGTCCTGCCGCGCGTATGAACCATCCCATCGACACGGGTACCAACCACATTGGTTTTCGCTGCATCGTTCGTCCGTAGCCCGTCGACTCGGGAACGCCACGCGCACGCTATGACCTCGGTGATGTGAGGGAGAGCCCAATGAGGTTGCCGGGAACACCGATCAATCCGGAAATGGCGAAAACACGCAGCGACGTGCGAAGAGCCGCCATTCTGACCGGCGCGGTTGGTGCAGTCTTCGCAATTCTCTTCCTGCTGAGTCTCTGGCTGCTCCATTCCACGCCCAAACCGGTCGATAGCGACGAATCGTTCATCGACTTCTATTCCGGCGACGAGCGGCAAAAGATCATGCTGGTTGGGCTCTATCTGCTTCCGTTCTCCGCCGTTGCATTCATCTGGTTTATTGCGGCGCTCCGTCAATGGGTGACCCGCGGCTCGCGACGGGGTAGCCAGATGATCGGTACGGTGCAACTGCTGAGTGGGATTGGATTTATCACGCTGGCGCTTGCGTCGGCAGCCGCATCGACGATGCCGGCGGCAATGGTGGAGCTCGGGTACGGCAGTTCGGATGCCGGCATGGCACGCCAGTTTCCACTCTTTGGCGATGCGCTGTTGCTCGTGTTTGGGGTGAGAATGTCGGCCATGTTCGTCATGACAACCGCCAGGATCGGGCGTGCCTCAGGGTACATGCCGCGGTGGTTCAGCATCGCGAGTATGGTCGCCGCGGCGATCCTTTTCCTAAGCTATTCTCTGACCGTTTGGCTCGCAGTGGTGTTTCCATTGTGGGTGTTGGCGTTGGGATTGTTGATCATCTATCACGCCTATCGGGCAGATCCGGAAAGTCTCGGGCGCATGCGGGCGGCCGGGGCAGACCCTGGAGACGAACCGTAGTCACCGTTTGGAGCAATGCTCGGTGATCTGCGCGACACACTGGAGATTCGATGCGTTTGGCCGGTAAAGCCTTTGCCGGCCGCGAAAGAAAGGCAGGAGTTCAATGGCATACGGTCCGGTCGAGATGCTGGTCGTGAAGTTCCCCGGTAACCAGTTCAGAGGGGAGTTGGTTCCTGCGTTGCAGGAACTGGTGGATACTGGGCTGATCCGGGTTATCGACTTGTTGTTCGTCTTGAAGGATGCCGATGGCGCCGTGATGATCTACGAGCAGAACGGACTTGGTGACGAGGCGGTAACGTTGCTCGAACCCCTGGTTCAACCAGAGGATGAGCTGCTTTCCCAGGAGGATGCTGAGAGCATCGCGCTCTTGTTGGAGCCCAATTCGTCGGCCGCCATGCTGCTCTTCGAAAATTCCTGGGCGGCTCGATTCGCGCAGGCGGTGCGCAATGCCAATGGTGAGGTGATCGTCAATTCGCGCATTCCGTCCGCGGTCATCGAGGCGATCGTGGACGATGCCGAGATCTTGAGTAACTAGGCAAAAATACGTTTCGAAAAGGAGATTCATCATGATGCGACGACGAGGTGGCCGCGGGGTCATTGGTACGATGGCAACGACGGCGGTGGTTGCGGGTACTGCAAATGCGGTGTCCCATCGGCAGCAGCAGCGCTATGCCAATAAGGCCGCCGAGCAGGAGGCCGCGGCTGCAGAGCAACAGCTGCAGGCGGCGCAGGCCGAGCAGCAGGCAGCGCCGCCTGCGGCCGCCTCTGCCTCGCCCGACGTCATGGCGCAGCTCGAACAGCTTTCCACCATGCAGGCGGCAGGGCTTCTGACCACGGAGCAATTCGAAGCGGCCAAGAACAAGCTGCTGGGATTGTAGGAACTGGCCCAGCTGGGCTCATCGTCGGCAATCCGTGCGATCGGGCGGTGCGGCTGCGCCGTCCGATCGTCGTTTCGCGCCCGATTCAGCCATCCTTGCCGTTCAGCATATCGGCCAGGACCTGGGCTTCGCTGATCGTGGACTCTTTCGTCGCCGTTATCAGCGTCAGGGTCCCCGTTCGTGCCAGTGCCCGCAGGTGCTCCAGCGCCGCGGCCCGTTCAGGATCCTGAAGTTCAGCGCGATACCGTTTTTTGAATTCCGGGAACTTCTCTGGGTCGTGTGCATACCATTGGCGCAGCTCGGTGGACGGGGCAATCTGTTTGCACCACGCATCGAGATGTGCGCGTTCCTTGCTCACCCCGCGCGGCCACAATCGGTCTACGAGCACCCGCTGCCCATCCGCCGGTTCCGGTGAATCGTAGGCGCGTCGGACGTGGACCTCGAATTGCCTCATCATGGGGCCTCCTGGTTGACGTATTGCGGCGACGTCATCGACGACGCTTCCCGCCAGTGCACACGCTCGTCTTCACCACGATACCTGATGGGGGTGTGCCTGCTCGCGTTCGTTGAACTCCAGGATTCGCACCAGCAGCTCCAGCTTGAATCGAACTTCGGGCTCGGTCAAGTCGACCTTCATGAGCGACTCGAGCCGGCTGACCCGATATTGCATGGTCTTGCGGACCCTTCTTGAGGGGCTCCAGTGTGCCAAAGCGGCAAGACTTTTGCAGGTGCGCTTAGATGTGGCCGGGGTGCGGAGTCCCGAGACTCGGTGCCAGCTCGGCTCTTAGCGGGAGTGTCCGAAGCGTATCGTGCAGGATCACGTATCGAAGAGTGTGAGCTGCTGGACCGGCTGGGCTGCTCGTGCTTCGCTCAACCGGGTCATCGGGGTGATCTTCGGGAAGAAGGCATCAAATTCGGCCGTTGTTGCGAATGCCTCTCGGAACCGAGCAGCGGTATCGGACAACCGGCGAAGCAAGTCGCGCGTATGCTCGTCGTGTGCGTAGTCCTCCAGGAAACCCAGCGAGCCATCATCTCGTTCGTAGATCTCGACGCGCTCACCGAACCGCCAACGACCCGGATTCGCGTCGAGCAGCGCCTTCAGTCGCGGTTGCTTTTCCAGGGTGCTGCGATTCACCATCGTCCATTGGCTGATCTCACGTGGATCTACGGTCTTTTGCTGGATCGCCTCCGCCAGCTCGAAATAGCGGTCGCGGACGTCATCGCGCCGATCGCGCATGAGGCCGTGCGCCGCCTCCTGAATGAAGCGGAGAAAGCAGCGCTCCATGCGACGGCTTCGGAGCGAGCTCCCTCTAAGTGTCAGGGATCCCTGGTAGTCGAGCAATGCGTACGTCTTGAGCTTCAGCGAAAGCATCTTCTCGTAGCGCCCGTCGTGCGCCAATCGGACACCGTCAGGCAGGGCCAGCGCGCCCACCATGGCGATAAAGGCTTCTTCGTCATCTTCCGTCGCGATGCCATCGGGTGGAGTGAAATAGACGCCGTCGGTGTCGACCTCGATCGGCTTGGCTCCGTGCCGATCGAGCTCAGCGACCACAGTTCGGATCAATCGCTGCCCTTCGAGCGTCACGCGCTCGGCGGCATCGAAATCGTTGAACAATCCCCGGCCAAATCCTAGGTAACCATAGAACGAGTTGATCAGCACTTTGAAGCTGCTCTGGAGTCCATCCCAAAGCGCGTGTTCTTCTCCAACCGTTTGACGAGCGTGCTGCTTGGCGTCGATGCGCCGCTTTGTGAGTTCTCGCAGGAGCACTGGAAAGGCGCCCAGAGTGTCCGCGGTTGCGGTGATGTTGTCGTGCAGCATGATCGAGGGGTAGAGACTTTCGACATCGGCCTTGACGACCGGTCCGAACACCCCACTCCGTACGAGCTCGGTATAGCCGCCGGGGTACGGTCGCGAGCTGCCGGGCTCTGGAAGGGCATGCTCCGCAGCCAGGTAGGCGCGCACCATGAGATCGTCGATCTTGCGGCCAGTGCCCGTGACTGTGGTTCGTTGAAAGGTCATCGGAAGAATCTGTGTTTGATAGAACTCAGTGGGCACCGTGACCCGGGCCAGGAGATCGACATCTCGCACATCGTCCAGCGCATAGCGGCCGAGGCGCTCGCGGTCGCGCTCGCCATTGCGCCAGAGGGTCGCGATCTCCTCTCCCGCAACGAATTCGCGCTCTTCGCGCTCGAGACCGAGCGCTCGAATCGCGGATTTCAGTGCGTAACTCGAAAGTCGCCCACCCGTGTCGAAACGCTGCAGTTGTTGATACGTGTCAACGATGTGGCGACCGTACACGTGTACCTGGGTATAGGGCAGCGATACCGGACCGGCGCGAAAGCGTTGTTGTTCGGTGAGCCGTGGCTGCGATCCATCGCGGCCCAGGTACAGCGGAACCTGCCACCGGCGTGCCCGCTCGACCAGATAGGGAAGATCGAAGTTGAAGATATTGTGGCCCTCGATCACATCGGGATCGAGGCGCTGCATCGCCTCCGAGAAGCGGTGCAGCAAGTCGCGCTCGTCCGTGTCCAGAAAGAGCAGTTCCTCGTGCTCACCCTGTTTCAGGGCAATCATGACGATCGCTCCATGGTCGTCCTGTGGATTCAGGCTGAGGGTTTCGATGTCGAGTTGCAGGCGGCGCAGATCTTCGAAACGCATCCCCTCGAAGAGGGTAACGCCCGTTCGCATCAAGAACTGGCTGACCGGCGAATTGACTTGATAAACGCCGTTCGACTGCGATGGTAGGAGATCGGAGGCGCGACGAAACTGCTCCCATGAATCGAACTCGACCAGTGTCGCCAGCGGGTGGGTCCCAGTGCCGCGTAAGGAACTGGTCGCCGGCGCGGGACGGAGGTTCCGCAGCGCCTCCGGGTCACGCGCGATCAACCAGGGCCGGAAGGGCTGTTCGATGGCGACGGTTTGGCCGTCCTCCGTTCGCTGATAGAGGAGTATGTTGTTCGGAGACCGAAACTCAGCGGAGACCAGCCGAGGCGTGCGGTCGGACCCGTAGAGGAGGGTCTCGACATCATCGGCAGTGAAGCCGTCGCGACCGGCGAACGCCGGGTGCTGGTGGTCAGGGGTTGATACCGCAGTCATCTCGATCCTCATCTGCTCAGGTTGAAATGATGACACGGCGAGGCAAGTGTGCCGCATTCGATGTCAGATGGGAATCTGGCGCGGCCGTTCCGCTGTTGCAGAATCGAATACTCAACGCCCGCAGACTCCGTGGTTATCAAGGCAGGGGCACAGTAGCCCCATCCGGACTACCCTGTCACTGAATCTGCCCGCCGAGGATACAATCAGGAGAGCTTCAGGCTCCCGACTGCGAGAATCGACACGGCATGCCCGAGAATTCGACCAGCGACGTCCAATCTTTGCCCGGCAGGATCATCCGGCTCAGGCCTCAGCAACGTTCCAACACAATTCCGGCTCCGGGTTCGTCCATCATCGGTAGAAACGGCGAAATCGAAACCACGATGAGCCTGATCGACGATTCGGGAGTCAGGATCATCACGCTTGTGGGACCGGGTGGCGTAGGCAAAACCCGGCTGGCGCTTGAGGTCGCACGAACGGTGCGAAGAGCGGCTGCCCGCGAGGTGGCGTATATCGAGCTCGCCGCTGTTCGGGACGCGAATCACGTTCTGCAAACGATTGCCCAGACACTTGCCATTCCACGTTCTCCGGACAACTCAGCCTTATCGAGAATCGAAGAGGTTCTGCGCGATCTCGATATTCTCCTGGTGCTCGACAATTTCGAGCACCTCCTCGGTGCGAGCGAGGTCCTTGTCGACATCCTGACCGCCTGCCCGCGCATATGCATGCTCGTCACGAGCCGCTCGGTTCTCAAAGTATCGGGAGAGCACGTGGTCTAGGTTTCTCCACTGAGCTGGCAGAGACCCGAGCGTATGGACGGAGCCGACTCGCCAGATGGCGCCGGAGCGATGCTCTCGGACGCGGAGCAGCTTTTCACTGAACGGGCAAGCGCGATCGACCAGAACTTCTCCAATCGTCCGGTCGGCAAAGGCGTGATCGCGGACATCTGCGCGGGACTTGACGGGTTGCCCCTCGCGATCGAAATGGCGGCTGCCAGAACCTATCTGATGACACCTGACGAGCTGCTCGACCGGCTTGATCAACGACTGCTAATGCTGACGGGCGCCGCGCGCGATTTCCCGGCCCGGCAGCAAACGATGCGCGATGCCCTAGCCTGGAGTTATGACCTGCTCGAGCCGGAAGAGCAAATGGTTCTCCGCCGCCTCGCGGTATTCGTCGGATCCTGGTCGCTCGACGCTGCCGCGGAGATTTGCTGGGATCTGAGCGTTGATCGCGACGCGCGCAATTCGGCCAATCTTCCCGTTATCGAATCATTGGTGCAGAAGTCTCTGGTCTTCCGATCATCCCATCTCGGGCAGCCGGCTCCGGACGGTGCGACACGCTTTCGTTTGCTCGAAACCGTTCGGGAATTCGCTGACGTGGAGCTCTTTAGGACGGACGAGCTCGAACTGATTCGTGAACGCCACACGGCGTACTACGCATCGGCGGCCGCGCGTTTGGAATGCATCGCGTGGGGCGACGAGCCAGGAGATTCGCGGGCGATTCTCGCTGCTGAATACGGGAACTTCCACGCGGCACTTCTCTGGGCAATCGAGCGAGAACAGACTGAGCTGGCGTTCCAAATCGTGGCGGCGGTTTTCAATCCGGAAGCGACGCAAGATTTGTCCCGAATTCTGGGACAAGATACGCATAGCCAACTCGAGTTTGTCCGATGAGCGCTCGCATTGCCCGGTGGCTTGGACGAAGCACGCGCCTCGGCGCTGTGCAAGGCCGCGCAACTTGCCGTTGCGCACGGCGACAGTGTTCGGGCACTTCGCTACGCGGAACAGGCGCTCGAGCTGGCCGGGTGGAGTGGCAACGCGCTCAAGTATGCCAATGCGGCCTTTGTGCGCGGCCACTGCGCGGGCCGGGCTGGACAAAGTGGGGTGGCGCGCCACTGGCTGATGCTCGCGAGAACTGCGTTTCATACGGCGGGAGCGCGCAGTAGGTCGGCAGGGGCGGATTGCTTGCTTGCGTCAATCGACGCTTCTGAAGCGCCGATTGACAGCGGCAAGGGCAATGACCAGCTCGAGGAGGCTGCCCTGCGTTTCGACGCAGCCCTGGCGATTTTCCGTGAGACAAATCACAAACCTGGTATTGCTCGCTCGTTGGGTGGGAGAGCATACGTCGCGTACAAGCAGGGCGACTGGGAGTTCTCCCTGACGATTCTCCATGACTTGTTGCGGTCGTCATGGGACCAGGGACGAATCTTGATTAGTAGCATCGAAGATGTCGCGGATATCGCGTCCCGATCGGGCCAGTCGCTCCTCGCTGCTCGTCTGTATGGCGCGGTCGATGCCGATCGGCGCTCATTTGGCCAAATTGTGCCCCCAGCATATCAGCGCGAGATCGAGGAAGAGCGTGCGTTCATTCGGAGTTCGCTCGGGGAAAAGGCGTTTCTGAGTGCGTTCGAGGCCGGAGCGGAACTGTCGATCGAGCGGGCGATGATGGATGCGCTGGCGTTCGCGGAGCGGGCCCTCGTGCCGCCGCCGGTCCATTTGACCTCCCGGGAACAGGAGATCCTCGCGCTTCTTGGTGAAGATCTGACCGCGCAGGAACTGGCCGACCAGCTGTTTCTCGACCGGCGAACGGTCGAAACGCATTTGGCCAACCTCTACGCAAAACTGGGAGCGCACTCGCGTTCAGAAGCGGTGGAGGCCGCGGTCGATCGCGGGCTCCTCAGTAGCGATTAGCCATCGGTCTCCGTAACGTCATTGCCGATTTCCGTAAAACTGGCTGATTTCTCCGTATTTTCGGCGTTTCGCAACGTCCCCAAAACTCGATACGGTATTCGCGGGTCCCAAAAAACGACTGTTCGATGAACGAGAAAGGATTCGCGCAATGGCCAGTACCGTCAATTCCGCCGATGACCGGGTGATGTCCCCGTTGAATCTGGTCGTGAAGCTTGCACCGGGCAAGAAATCCGGCGTCGCGGAAAACACGGCCGCCGTCGCTAACGCAATCAAGACAGGGTCCGACACGATTGGAACCCTTCACGAGGCGCGCTTTGTTCAGCTCGATGACGATACCGTCATGTTGCTGACCACGTACGATGGTGATTTTGACGCCTACATCTTCGACTTCACGAAGCACCTGAGTCAGGTCTTCAACATGCTCCTTCCCAATGCCATCGATCCTCCGCCGCTGCCAGTAGAGAAGAACCCGCAAGCATTTGCCGACTGGGTGCGTGAGCGCGACCTGCCCACACTGAGTGCGTATTACAACGCGAATCCTGACCTCACTGTCCAGGATGTCAAAGCGTTGCGATCCAGGGGCTAGCCGCCCCATTTGCGCACGAATGCGACCTGACGACCCAGCGTGCGAAAGGCAAACGGAGGATCCCATGACGACGCTCGATCTTGACGACATTCAGGGGATCGTTCTGCGGCGATATCCCATGCCGGTCGCACGAAACCTTCTTCTTTCGGTGGGTGACCCACGCGCTGCCCGGGCAGCTCTTGCCCGCCTGGTCAGTGGCGACGAATCCGATACGTTGCAGGTTTCGTCGGCGATGGCGACGCCCGATCCGCGGGGTGGACCATCCCGGCTTGGGTATCGATTGTATGTGGGGATAACCTGGTCCGGGTTGACCGCGCTCGAGGTGCCGGAACTCGTCCCGGAGCTGTCGTTTCGATCGTTCCGGGCGTTTGTCGAAGGCGCGCCTCAACGTGCTCAGATGCTTGGCGACGAGGGCGGCAGCGCGCCGTCCAACTGGATCGAGGGCTTTCAGAACGACCGGGGGCATGTGCTGGTGACGCTGTACGCTCCGAATCGCGATCTCCTCGAGCAGCATTCCCGGGCGCTCGGTCAGCTTCTGCTGGCAGACGACGCCTTCGTCGAGCTCTGGCGCGGCGATGGAGAGGCGCTCATCGAGATGGATGAGAACGGTGTTTCCGGATACGTGCGCAAAGCACATTTCGGTTACACCGACGCGATCACCGAACCGACCGTCCGCGGCGGTCCTGGCCCCTATCCTCCGGAAACGCAGGAGCCGTGCGATCCCTGGCTCTTTGTTCTGATGGAGGAAGCGCCGAATTACTACATCCCCGATCCGCATGAGCTCGGACGCAACGGCAGCTTCGCCGTATTTCGCGTGGAAGAGCAGGATGTTGTTGGATTCGAGACGTTCCTGCAGAGCAAGAAGGATCTGATCGACCCGGAGCTACTGGCGGCAAAACTGATGGGGCGCTGGCGCAACGATGTCCCCCTGGAGCTTTCTCCTGACACGGATTCGCCGCCGGGTGGATTCAACAGCGGTGATCTCGACAACTTCGAGTATGTCAACGCAGACGGGTCAGGCGATCCCTGGGGCGAGCGCACCCCAATTGGCTCCCACATACGACGGGTCAACCCGCGCGGTCAGCCGATCAAGGGTCAGTCGATCCCCGGTGGGAGCAACAACGACCACCGGCTGATTCGGCGCGCGCTGCCCTATGGACTGACTTATCTGCCGGACGAGCCGCCCGATGATATCAAGCGGGGTCTCATCGGGCACTTCATCAACACCAGCATCGAGAATCAGTTCGAGTTCGTGCTGCGGGAATGGATCAACAGTTCTGATGCGGTGGGATCGGTTCGGATCGACCGGAATGCAAAAGGTCCCATGATCGGCGCCAACGAGCCGGATTCGAGCATCTTCGAGATTCCTCAGCCGGATGGCGCTCCGACGATCCGCGTCACTGGATTCGGTAGTTTCACCCACACGCGGGCGACGGCCTATTGCTTCATGCCGAGTCTCACCGCACTGCGGTACATCGCTGGGCTGGGCGTCGAGTCGCCGAGATGATGTCCTCGTTACCGCCGACATCGACCGGCGTGCCGGCCACGCTCCGGAAAGCAGCCGGCAGCGCATCGTCTGGCGGCGTCTGCTGCAGCGAAAATTGCTGATTCGGGTGACCATTCCGACCGCAATTGGCCTGATCCAGTTCGCCGTTGGCCTTTACGAGATCGTGACTGGGGACGCGCGGCCGATCCTGCTGCTGTTCATGCTGCCGGCGCTTCTGGTTGGGTATCTGTTCGGACGAGGCACAAAGATCGCCTGGGATGATGAGAGCGCTCAGGTTTCCCTGATCCAGGCCCAGCTGCTGCTTGCCATTTCATACGTTGTCGTTCGTGTTGGAACGCACTACCTGCTCGAACGAACGCTGAGCAGCCGGATCGATGGTCTGGCCATCGCGTTGTTGCTCGTCTCGTTCGGGCTCTTTTTCGGCCGGTCGATCGGGCTGGCGGTCCAGATCTGGCACGCGCTCGTGAGCAGAGATGAAGATGGGTGCCCGGATGCCGCCCCACCCCCAGCGGTCAATGGCGAAAGTGACCGAAGAGCGGCTCCGAGATCGTAGCCAATATCGAGCATTCACAACGAGGAGAACATCATGCCAAGCAGCACCATAACGGTTCCGCATCAACTCGGGAAAGACGAGGCGTTGACTCGCATGAAGGAGATGCTGGGTCAGGCACAGCACGATGGAGCAGACCGCATTTCGGATCTTCAGGAAACCTGGAATGCCGACGGCGGAACGTATTCATTCAATGCGAGCGGGTTCACCGTGAACGGAGCACTTGCGGTTACCGATTCAGCGGTCGAGATAACGGTTGACTATCCGATTGCCGCCCGCCCGTTCAAATCGAAGATCGAATCGACGCTGAGGGACCGCACCGAGTCGCTGCTGGCGGCATAGCGCGTTTCGGTAACCCGCGAGTGGTATCGATCGGAGCATGGCGTTCACCCAAACTGTGTTCTACGCACCTAATCAGGAGCAAGAAACATGGCAACGATATCGACAATGAGTGTTCCGGGTCTGGAAATTTCCCAACGCGACGATCGCGCCCCCAAGATGGGGTATGGTGGCCAAATCTGGGTTCACGTCACCGGTGATTCGACCGGCGGCGCCTTTGGCATGTGGGAAGGTCTGCTTCCGCCGGGCGGAGGGAGTCCGATCCATATTCACCATAACGAGGTCGAATGCATCTACGTGATCGAAGGGACGTTTCTCTTCCTGTGTGGAGATCAGACCTGGGAGGCCGGCCCTGGCACCTGGGTAAGCATGCCCAAAGACGTCCAGCATGGCATTCGAGTCGTCAGCGACACTCCTGGGAGATTCCTGGAGTTCTTCTTGCCAGCCGGACTCGAGCAACTCTTCAATAAGCTTCCAGAGCAAAAGACAACCACGACGCCGGATATGGCCAAAATTCTCGACGTGGCCCAGGCATTTGGGCTGGAGTTCATCGGTCCGATGCCGACCTCCGCGGATCAGTAGTCAAGCGGCAGCGTTCGACCAGAAACTCGTCTTGGTTCC
>JAMLHN010000057.1 GCA_023957115.1 Thermomicrobiales bacterium | reverse complement strand
GAAAGCACCACTCCGAGCCAATCGATCTTCGTGCTTGCCAGTGGGTCTTTCGATTCGGGCACGATGCGATGCACCAGAATGAGGGACACCACGCCGACCGGGAGGTTGATCAGAAAGATCCATGGCCAATCGTAGTCCGTGACGATAAGACCACCGACGATCGGGCCCACGATCGCGCCGAGCGCCACGACGCTCCCCCAGATACCGAGCGCCGCGCCCCGCTTCTCCGCCGGAAAGTTCACCGTCAGCAGCGAAAGGGATTGCGGCATCATGAAGGCGCCGCCCACCCCCTGCAACACCCGGAAGAAGATCAGCAAATAGACGCCGGACAGACCCGTTCGATCGCCGATCCACTCGGACGCACCGCACAGCACCGACGCGATGGTAAAGATTGCCATCCCGATCATGAAGAGTCGCTTGCGCCCGTAGATGTCGCCCAGCCGGCCGAACGAAAGAAGCAGCACGGCATAGGCAAGAATGTACGAGTCGAGGATCCACTGGATCTCGGTCAGACTGGCGCCGAGCGAATCCTTGATCTTGACCTGCGCGACATTCACCACGGTTGTGTCGAGCAGCAACATAAAGACCGCAAGACAGAGAACGATCAGAATCTGCCAGGCACGTTTGCTCTCGTGCTCCACTCCGCCTGGTAGGCCCGCGGAATTCGAGCTCATGGACAATGTTCTCCCTGCCGGTCAACCGGATCAACGACGCCTGTCAGGATGTGCTGTACGCGGGAAGCCTAGAAAAACGCCAGTGCAACCCCGGTCGCGGCGATGACTCCCGGTTCGAGCGCGGTCGCCAGCGCCCGCATCGAGCGCAGGAAGCAATCACGCTCCTCCGGCGGCATGGCGTCCAGCGCCGCCTGAGCCTGACTCCTACGCAGATCGTGTATCCGGCGTCCGTAACCGATCGCCGGCTCAGAAAGGGCGATCAGCACCCGCCGCCGGTCGACCGTATCGCGCGTCCGAATCACGAGATCCCGATCGACCAAGCGGTCGACGAGCTCCGAAGCGGAGGGGAGGGAAACGGCCAGCCCCGCAGCCAGCTCGCTCATGGAGCACTCCCCATTGTTGTAGAGAAAGATCAACGCCTTGATCTGCGGCAGGGTCAATCCCTGAATCTCCGTATCGTTCAAGAGCGTGGCATACAGACCACGCCCAATTACTGGCATGAGCTCGACGACTTCTTCGACGATGGCGACATTTTGCATGCCTGCACCCTCAGAGGCCCCGCGGGGCGCTCTTGACTCACCAACCAAACGATGCCGCCGCGAAGTGCTACGGCAGGCGGAAGTATAAGGACCGCTGCTGACTTTGCAAGTGAATTTGCCCGGGTAAAGATTCGAATTTCGAATCGCTACTGAGAAATCCGAAGTATTTTTTTCCGCTTTCAGCAATCTACCAGATCACAACGCATCGTGAATCTCGAATCCCCTCGAAGCGGGATTGGTCAGGAACGCCACCCGATCGGGCAGTTCGGCTCCGAGACGGTAGAGGGGAATACCCATCTCGAATACCGGGAGATCCGCGACGGCGAGGACGTCGATACCGGCAGGCGTCTCAGGATAGGCAGGATTCCAAACGGCTTCGAACGTGTTCTCTTCAAAGGCAGCCAAAACGCGCACCGCGCCTCCCCGCCGTTGTGCATAGCCCTGGTAGTGGTTCTCGGACGCCCGCGCGACCAGATCGGCAACCACCAGCGGAGTGTCCCCAATGTTGACCGTCACATGCCCGAAATTGGGCGGGATCACCAGCCGGTCTCCCGCACTGGCAACGAGAACGATGCCACGGCGAACAGCTGGATCGCCGGCGGGATCGCCCTCCGCCTGCTGCAAGACGAAGACCGCTTCGCCGAAGAGCACGTCGTAGATCTCGGGCCAGCTCACCCCGTTGGCATCCAACCCGTGATAGTGCCCGGCGGTCTTCACGTACTCCCCGCCAACCATGCCCGGCAGCGTCACCGTCACATCGTAGCGGAGACCGTTCGCGGCAAGTCCGGCTTCGGTTGCCTGCCGCACATCGCGATAGGTGAGATAGGCGACCTCGTCAGCAATCGGATCGACTGCGTCCGGTGACGCAACCACGGCCCGGAGCTCCCCGAAGCGCCGCCGTCCCGGCTCATCGAGTCTGAGCCCGCCGGAGCGATCGGTAAGCAGTCCGGTTTCCGTATCCAGATGCAGCGGCAAGCCGCTGATGTCCGTCAGGTCGATATCGGTCATTCGAGATTGGCATGCCGTTTCGCGAGCGATGCAAACCCGGCGGAGGCGTCTCCGGCCGTACGCATCGAGACCATTGTTTCGAAGAGCAGCAGGGTGGTCTGCTCGAAGAGACTCCCGCCATACTGGCGCGAGCTCGCTCCCTCCAGCTTATGCTGTGTTGGCAACACAATGGTGAAATCGGCCAAATGCGCCAACCGGCTTTCAGCATTTGCGGTGACGGCTGCAATCGTGACGGCAGCCTTGCTGGCACCCTCCGCGAGCAAGACGACACTGCCGGTCTCACCGGAGCCGGATATTGCGATGAGCAGGTCACCGTTTGTAATCGATGGAGTGGTCGTCTCACCGACGACGAACGCCTGATGCCCCAGATGCATCAACCGCATGGCGAACATCCGGCCAACCAGACCGGATCGCCCTTCACCAAGCACGAAAACCCGGTTCGCTCCATCGATCGCCGTAAGGAGCGCATCGACCGAGGTCTCATCGATCCGGGCAATCGCCTCCACTTGCTCGGCAACGATCTCCGCTGCCTCATCGAGAAAGGGCAGTCGTTCTTCAACCATCGATCACGCTCCAACGATCGTCGCCATTATGGGGTCGCCGGCTCCGGTGGATGGCCGATCCGACGACGATAATCGCCGGCCGGTACCTCGAGCACGCCTGGAATCGAGTTGGCGTTCAGCCCACCGGCAACCACCAATTTCATGGTCGACGTCGCGGACACGATACCGATCTCACTCATCAGCGTTGATTCGCCCGCGGCACGAGCATCGGTGCCAGCATGCACGCCCAGATAGTCGATGCCCAATCGCTCGAGCTGTCGGATCCGATGTGGCAGATCGTGCACGCCGAGCAGGTCGGCCGCCACCTCGACCCCGGCGGCATGCGCGACCTCGACCACACCGGCAACCGTTGCATCCGAGGCTGTCGCCAGTACCGTGACCAGCGAAGCGCCGGCATCTACCGCCAATTGCGCTTCGAACGGGCCGCCATCGACGATTTTCAGATCAGCCACGATGGGCAGATCGGTGGCTGCCCGCAAGGTCGGTACCACGCCGATACCGAAGCGCTTGATGAACGGCGTGCCGGCTTCGATCAGATCGACGATCCCGCGCAACGAGACGGCCAGCTCGGCCGCCTTGTCGATCGTCATCGTATCGATCGCCACCTGCAATCGAGTCATCTGGAGTCGATCCTTCGATTTTTCAAGATTCCCAAGATTTCCCAGATTGAAATCAGGGGCTCACAGGGCGAAGCCTCTCCGAGGCTGAGCGCTGGCAAGATTGGGCCGAAGACCCTCTCTCCCATTCTCCGAACTGGCTCAGGGCCCAGAACCCAGGACTCAGGACCTAGACGGGCAGCAGCCCCTCGACCTTGAAGAGCTCGGCATTCAGTATGCTCGCCCCGGCCGCGCCCCGACTGGTGTTATGCCCCAGGAGGACGTACTTGACGCCAAAGATCGGGCATTCGCGCAACCGTCCGACAACGGACGCCATCCCGTTCTCACTGTTGCGGTCCAGATTTGGCTGCGGGCGGTTGGGCTCGTCGCGCACGACAATTGGCCGCTTTGGCGCGCTCGGCAATTCGAGAATCTGCGGTCGTCCCTGGAACGATCGAAAAACCTCGGCCACATCGGCAGGGGTCGCTGCTTGTCCGAGCTTGACAGAGACCGCTTCGGTATGGCCGTCGCGGACGGGGACTCGCGTACAGGTCGCGCTGACGACGACTGGATCGAGCTCGAACCCATCGTTCCATTTTCCGAGCAGTTTCTGGGTCTCTTCTTCCATCTTCTCTTCTTCAGAGCTGATGAAGGGAACCACATTGTCGATCATGTCGAGTGATGGGACGCCCGGATATCCCGCGCCGGAAACCGCCTGCAAGGTCGTGACGACCACCTGCTCCAGGCCAAACGCGTCCTGCAATGGCTTAAGCGTGAGCACCATATGAATGGCCGAGCAGTTGGGATTGGTCACGATGAATCCCGACCACCCACGATTCTTTTTTTGCGCTTCGATGGCGCGGGCGTGATCTGGGTTGACCTCGGGAATCATCAACGGAATATCGGCGCCCATCCGATGCGTCGATGTGTTCGACAGCACCGCGTGCCCGTCCCGCGCCAGCCGCTGCTCGATCTCTTCCGCTACTTCACCCGGAAGCGCCGAAAAAGCCAACGGACTCTCGATCTGGTCGGAGTAGTCCTTCACGACCAGCTCCGCCACGCGCTCGGGTACGAAAGCATCGAGCCGCCAATCGGCCGCTTCCCGATATGGCCGCCCCACCGATCGTTCGGACGCGACCACCTCCGCGACCTCGAACCACGGATGCGATTCCAGCAACTGGATGAATCGCTGTCCCACACTTCCCGTCGCGCCAAGCACGGCGACGGGGATCTTCTTCGACGGCATCGATGCATTCCTTCCATGTATCAAAAGAGGCGGTCCATACCGGCACCGCCCCGCCTATCCAACCTGAACTGGTTCTGCCAAAAGTCGCGAGCGACGCTGGCGCCGCAGCTTTGCGCCGCTCGGGCGCGAGCTTACGAACTCGTCATGAATCGCCAACAAACCGCGATCCGCAAACCGCTGCGGCACGGCCGCGACCATCGCAACGTTCGAAACCTGCTGATTCGAAGCCAGCACCGGCACACCTTCACGCTGCAGCACAGCGAGCATGCGGGACAGCGCCCGCGTCTGGTCAGCCGCGCCTTGTCCCACCGCCGCCAGAATGGCGACATCTTCGGTGCAACCGATCTCCACCTCGTAATCGCTGAGCACATCGTTGAGCCGCGCGCAGACACGCCCACACCCACCGTAGGTTCCCGCCTCGATCAGGTACGTCATCCGGCGGCGTGATGACGCTTGCGCGGCCAGCACGACCTCGGTTCGATCTTCGTACAGCGCACCAAAGACCGCCGATGCCGCCCCGGACAGATCCTCGAGCTCGGGAACATCGACAGTCAGCAGGATCAAGTTTTTCATGGCCGTGACCGCCTTCAGGTGGTCGCTGGCCGATTCCCGCGTGACCAGCGTGCCGGGCTCGTGGGGCGCGAAGGTCGACAGAATGCGAACCGGAATATCGAGCGCGACTGCCGGGCGGATGGTGCGCGGATGCAGGACCTTGGCGCCGAAGTGGGCGAGCTCCTGAGCTTCTTCGAAGCCGAGATGGGGCACTTCACGCGCATCGGGCACCAGTCGCGGATCGGCCGACAGGACCCCCGGCACATCGGTCCAGATCTGTACCTCATCGGCCTGCAGGGCAGCGCCCAGTAGGGTCGCGCTGTAGTCGGAGCCACCGCGGCCAAGCGTGGTTGTCGTTCCATCGGGCGCACACCCGATGAAGCCGGTCATCACCACCGTCTTGGCCTCGTCGAGCAACGGGCGCACTACCGCATCGGCCTGCTCTCGGGTTCGATCGCGATCGGGACGTGCCGATCCGTACCGTCCATCGGTCGCAATGACCCGGTCCGCAAAAACCGCTTCGGCGAGATGCCCATTCGATCGCAGGGTTGCCGCCATCAGCAGACTCATGACCTTCTCGCCAGTGGCCACGATACGATCGGAGTGCTTGGCCGATAGATCTCCGGCAACCGCAACATCGGCCAATGTCAGCTCGAGCGCCGTGTGCAGATCCGAGATCCGGTTCGCCGTTTCGACCTTGTCCGGACCTTCGGGCAGCCCAGCGAGCACCGATTGGTGCTTCTCCACGATGGCCGCAATAGTTGCGGCCATGCCGCTACGGTCACCGCTGGCCGCCTGACGTCCCGCCTCCAACAGGAGATTGGTGACGCCTGAGGCAGCAGAGACGACGACGGCACGGGGAGCCGGCTGCGTGGCGGCAATGGCGGCCGCTTCCCGAACCCGTTCGAGTGAGCCGACAGAGGTGCCTCCGAATTTGAGTACGATCATGGGCGTCGATCCTGACATAAAAAGAGGCGGGAGCGTTTCCGCTCCCGCCTGCCGGTGATGCTTGGTCCCGTCGCTCGTTCAGACGATTCCCCATCTACCGGCAGGCGTGCGCTTGGTAATCATCATGGTCATCATGGTGATCCCCAGGGGCGCGCCGGTAGTAGTGGTGGTGAACGATCGATTCGTCATGGTGTCACTATAACGGCCCATACCGGATGACGCAACGGGTGGCTAGGAGTTAGGAGCTGGGAATCAGGACCTGGACGTTCGGTGGTCGGAGTTGGGAGTCGTCGTCCACGAGAGGACAGGCACGTCCTCAGCTACGATCGGACGGGATGTCACGTGCTTCTCCGGACTCCGGGCTCCGGACATGCGTTCCTAACTCCTAACTCCTAACTCCTAACTCCTAACTCCTAACTCCTAACTCCTAACTCCTAACTCCTAACTCCTAACTCCTAACTCCCAAAAACGTCCCGATACGCATCGAGAATCTGCAACCGGCCGCTGAGCTCGCCGGGGTAGCCAACACGTTCGAGGACGTAGATCTGATCCGCCTCGACCGCCGGGAGCCCTTGCCACAATGGCGAGCCGGTGATCTCCTCGACCGTGCGCTGCTCTTCCGCTGCTGCCGATGACTGCAACATGATCATGACCTCGCCGTCGATGACCGAGAGCTGCTCGAGGCTGATCTGCGCGCGCCCGGCGCCATCGACGTCGTACTCGGTCGCGTCGGGCCGGATGATTGCTCCGAGTTGTTGCAGGATGTCGACGGGCATGAAGTCCGCGCTTACCCAGACCGCAACCGTCTGGGCGCCAGGATAAATCGTCATGACAGAGACCGTGGTTCCCTCGATCTGGAGCTCGGCGGCCGCGGCCTCGACCGCCTCGGAAAGCGCCTCGAACTGGGTCTGCGCCTCGTCCTCTTTGCCGAAGATCGACGCAAGCTGCAGGATGTATGCCTGCCAATCCGGATTCAGGGTTTCGACGACCACCACCGGAACGATTTGGGCAACGGCATTGGCCGTGTCCGGATTCATGTCGTAGACATATTCCGCCACTACGATCAGATCGGGCTGGAGCAGGAGAATGGCCTCCATATCCATATCGAAGAGCGTGAACGGCTCCATCTCGAACCCGTCGACATCCGCTGGATCGATCCCGATAAACCCGTCGGCATAGGTCGCCGACGATGCAATCGGCTGAATGCCCAGGGCAAGCATGTCGGCCAGCAGGAACTCGTCACCCAGGGCAACGATCCGTTGCGGGTCGACCGGGATTACCGCGTCACCTCGCGCATGCTCGACCGTCCTGCTCTCCCCCGGTGAGGAAACTGGCGTTCCCTGGGCCGATACATGCCGGGGAAGTAGCACGGATCCGACCCCTGCACCGGCGAGTCCCAACACCCGTCGTCGATTCACCACTCTCCGGTTCCAGCTCACCATCCCTGCCTCTCCCACTCGACCAACAGATATATCCTACTAATTCAGTCGGATATTACACGGTTTCATGCTCGTCCATACCCCACATATGGGGCGCCGGCGGTGGATCGATGAACCGGCCGCTCCGGCAGTACTATTTCAGGTCATGACCGACCTTTGGACCGCGCTCGATCGAATCATCGCGACTGCGCCGAATGCCGCTGCACTCCGGACGCATGGCCTTGGGCCAGTTGCCGCGTGGCGGCTGCGCAAACGAGGCGCACCGGTGCCACCGGACATCGAGCGCCTGGCGCTTGGCGCTGCCTACGCATCGGTCACGGCTGGGCCGTTGCTCGAAAAGGTGGCCGGTATCGTGCAGGAACCCATCCTGCTCCTCAAAGGTCCCGAAGTCGCCAAGCTCTACCCCGAGCGTGCACTGCGCACTTTTGGCGACCTGGATATGCTCGTTTCGGACTATCCATCCGCCGAGCGTCGCCTGATCGAAGCGGGCTTCAGCGAGCTCTATCCAAACCGGAGAATCGAAGGGCATCACCACGGCAGTCCGCTGGGATACGGTTCCCTCGCGCTGATGGTCGAGCTTCATCGCGATCCGGGATGGCTCCGCTGGCTGACCCCACCGTCCAACACTGAGCTCATGCGCAGTGCGATACCCGGCGTGAATGCCATCGATGGCGTCTTCGCGTTACCGCTGGAGCAGCAGGCACTCTATCTGGCGAGTCACGCCTGGCGTCACGGTCCGTACACCTCACTCATCCACCTCATCGACATCGAGCTGATCCGCCAGCAAACCGACCCGGCCCTGATCGACCAGCTCGCCAGACGCTGGGGAATCGAGCGTGTCTGGCAAAGCCTCTGCTCGATGATCGATTGGACAATCTATGAATCGGATCAGGAACCCGGGCACGTGCATCGCTGGTGGGCACGTCATCTCGACGACACGCGGGAGCGGTCGCTGTTCGAAACTTATCTCGCCCTCTGGGGAAGAGGTTTGGCGGCTCCCACGATTCCCGAACAAATCGGCACGATCACCGGCGACATCCGGCGCTCCTTCACCGTCCATTCATGGCAATCGCGTCGTCAGAAGTTCGGACGGATCGCGCTCGGCGCCCGCAATCTGGCCAAACCCGCCAGTCGTCATCTGCGCGGATGACCGGCGATATGGCCCACACCCAGATGATGTTCGTCGCCGAGGCGTATGGACGGACGATCGGTGTCGAATGTGTTGCGGATGACCGCATCGATCTACCGTTTCTTCCGTTTGCGTGGACGCCCGCGCCACGAAGCTCGACGGTCGACCGGCGCTATCGCATCGCGAAAATCGACGACGGTCGATGGAACGTCATGATCGACGGCGAGTCGCTTCAGCTCTCCTCGAGCTTGCTGGTGCAAAACCATGTCGAGGGCGATCTCCATCATTGGCTTGCGACCTATACCCGCGGATGTCTCTTCGTGCATGCGGGCTGTGTGGCATGGAACGGACGCGCCATCATCATCCCCGGCCGGTCCTATGCGGGCAAGAGCACGCTGACCCGCGCGCTGGTCGATCTGGGCGCAACGTACTATTCGGATGACTATGCGGTCATCGATCCCACCGGAGCAGTCCACCCCTTCCCCAGACGGCTGCACTTTCGGCCACCGGACGCGGGTCGCCATGTCAAGATCGATCCAGCGCACAGCAATTGGCCAATTGGACAGCACCCAATCCGGGCAGCCGTGGTCGCTGAGCTGACGTTCGATCGAGAAGCCGGCTGGGCCGTTACCCATCAATCGTATGGAGCGGGGGCACTCTCCCTACTGGACAATACCGTCGCAGCGCGCGAGCGCCCCGAAGACGCGCTCCGCATCATGAGCTCAGCCATTGACGGCGCGATCTCCATCATCGGCACACGCGACGACGCGGCTACGTCGGCTCGCCGGTTGATTGGTATGGTTGAGGAGTTAGAGCAAAGACCTAAAGGGTTGCCAATGTGGCACGATCGTGCCATGCTGTGGCCATGCCCCGTGCCTATTCGGTCGACCTCCGTGAACGGGTGATGGCAGCCGTGGCGGACGGCTGCTCCATTGCTGAGGCGGCCCACCGGTTTTCCGTCAGGGTCGATGCGATCTATGACTGGCGGCGCCGACAGCAGACCACCGGGTCGCTGGCGCCGACGACCCACCACTGCGGACGCCCTCGTCGCGTGAGCCCGGAGATGGATCGGGCACTGCAGGCGCAGATCGACGCGGAGCCCGATGCTACCCTGACCGAATTGCAGGCGTGGCTGGCCACGGAGCATGGGCTCGTCGTCGGTCGTGGCACGGTCATTCGGGCCGTGGCGCGACTGGATCGTCCCCGAAAAAAAAGAGTCTGATCGCCACCGAGCGCGATCCTGAGCAGCGGGCAGCGTGGCACCAGGACCAGGCGCGGTTGGTGGCCGACGATCTGGTCTTTCTGGACGAAACCAGTACCCAGATCACCCTGACCCGCCGCCATGGCCGAGCCCCACGTGGGCACCGGCTGGTCGCGGCGGTTCCCCGCAACCACGGACGCAACGTCACCTGCCTGGCCGCGTTGCGCACAACCGGAGTGGGACCATCCCTGGTCTTCGAAGGTGCGCTCAATGGACCGGTCTTTGCCCAGTGGGTGCGCACGCAGTTGGTACCGACCTTGCGACCGGGTCAGATCGTGATCCTGGACAACCTGAATGTGCATAAGGCTCCCGAGGCGCGGCGGGCCATTGAGGCCGCTGGGTGTCAGCTGCGCTTCCTGCCAGCCTATTCGCCGGACTTCAATCCGATCGAACTGGTCTTCAGCCGGCTCAAGACCCACCTGCGCACCATCGCCGCACGCACGGTCGATGCCTTGATGACGGCAATCGGGGATGGGCTCAATGCCGTCACCGCCACCGATGCCCGCAACTGCGTGCGCCATGCTGGGTATTCCTAACCAGGGCGACCTTTTCGGTCTGCGCTCTAGGGGACTGAGTCCGAAGCCCGGGGGCCGAGGAAGCGGGAGATACCCTATCCGATCGTAGCTGAGGACGTGTCTGTCCTCGCGTGGGGGACTCTCAACTCCCCCCATCGAGAGCAGGCTCCCCAACGTTGAAACGCTGGGCTAAGACTCCTATGGTGTGTACGTACGCGACAGAACGACTTGGTTCTGCGTGCGTGTCCAGAGCGTGTTGTCTGAGCGTATCTGCACGGCGCGCGAACTCCCAGATCTTCTCAAGACCCAAGACTCACGACCCAGGACCGCATCATTACGCTTCCGCGTTCACGTTCCCAGGCGCAAGTTTTCGAACCTTTTGTCCGAAGGAACGTCCAGCGCCATTCGATGACGGTGTGCTGCCGCTCGAGGAGTCGTCTCTACCGTAGTAGTAGTAATAGCTCTCCGCCCTGCTGCGCTTCTGATAGTTCAGCGCCACACCGATGACATGCGCGGTCTCGGGCAGGGCATCGACCGCGGCCTGGAGGCGGTCGACCCGAGTCTCCCCCGAACGCGCGACCAACAGGACGTCCGTCGCCACATCGGCAACGACCAGGGCATCGGAGACCGCCAGCGCCGGTGGCGTATCGACAATGACCATATCGGCTTCGTCCGCAAGTGTCCCCAGCAACGCCGCGAAGCGTGGGCTCTTGAGCAGGTCACCAGGATTGGGCGGAATCGGACCGGAGGTGATGACTTTCAAGTCGAGATCGGCGTTCATGCGCGCAACCGATTGCCACTCGACATCGGACCGCGCGAGCAACGTCGAGAGTCCGCGCTCATTCGAAAGGTTGAACGCTTCCTGCTGGGCCGGGCGGCGCATGTCGGCGTCCACGACCACGACCTTGTATCCAGCTTGCGACATCGCAACGGCAAGATTCGCGACAACCGTGCTCTTGCCCTCGCTCGGCCCGGCACTCGTCACGGCCAGGGTCTTGACGTCGCTGTTCGCCACCGCGAACTCGACATTGGCGCGCAGCAGGCGCATCGACTCCGATTCGGGCGACATCGGTTGGTCCAGGATAAAGAGCTGGTGCGGCAGCTTTGTCATCGACGGCACGATCGGGATCGTAGTCATCAACGGCGCGCCAATGAGCTCGTTGTACGGGGTATCGACCTTGGTGGTGTTGTCCAGATACTCGAGCAGGAAAACCGCGCCCACTCCGATACAGAGACCGGCCAGAATCGCCAGCAGCGTGTAAAGCCGTTTATTGGGAGCGTAGGGGGCGCTGGGAGCTTCCGCTTCCTGCACGACCACGACACCGGTTTGCGCGCCCGCTTCTTGCAAGTCCATCGTGTTCGCGGTAACGAGCAGTTGCCGGTGCGTGTTTTGGAGATCGGTGAGCTGCGTCCGCAGGGTATTGAGCTGGGACGCAACGTCTGGGGAGTTGATGTCCTCGTTCTGCACCAGATTTTCGATCATCTGCTGCGTCGTCGCGATCTTGCCCGCGGTTTCCGCTATCTGCTGGCCCAACGCCTCCCGGTATGGTCCAGCCAACTCGCGCGATCGATCTTCCGCGAAGGTCTGAAACTGCGCGGCGACATTGTTCGCAAGAATTGCCGCCGTTTCCGGATTCGGATCGGAAACAGAGATGCGCATGAGCCGCGTGTTGGCAATGGGGGCGGTGCTGATCTTGGCACGAAGCTGATTGGTGGTCAGGGGCAGATCAAGCTTCTCGATCACCGGCGCGAGCACGCCGTCCGTCGTGATCAGCTCCCGATAGGTCGCAACGATGCTACCGTCGTAGTAGGTGTATTGATCGGTGCCGGTCGACGGGGGATTGATCTCGATCGTCGAGGATGCCGAATAGAGCTCCTGCTGTCGGGAAACCTGGAAAAAGGCGACCGAGCCGGCAACGAGCGGGGCAAGGAGCAAAAGCCACCACCAGCGGCGGCCCATTGCCACGAGATTATGGAGCGTCAGATCCAAGTGCGTGTAGTCCCGTTCCCGACAAGGGTAGCGACAAGAGCAAACGGCAATTCCCAGTGAACTGTATGTGGGCGTGAGACGCCATCGTACCTTACCGAAGCCGTTTTGAGCAATCTTAGCGTGCACACGTACGATCGTGAGAAAAAAAAATCCGCATACGCTCGCAAGATCCGTCCGCACGGCATTGTCGGGCGCCGGAATACGTGTGGCCGGCCGGCCCACGAGAACCGGCCCCGCGGGTGCGATACTTGCCCAAATGAAGACCGCGTCTTTTGCCCAGTCTCGAACGTGATGCAATCGACTCCAATTCAGCCGGCAACTCCCAGTATCGTGGGATCGGAATCGTTGCGGGTCGGTCTGGTGCATGACTATCTGACCCAATTCGGTGGGGCGGAGCGGGTACTCGTTGCGTTGACCGAGCTTTTCCCGGAAGCGCCGATCTTCTGCTCGATCTCCGATCCCTCCTCTCTGCCGGAAATCTCATCCACCTGGGACGTACGCGAAAGCGCGCTGGCCCGTCTGCCGGGCGCTTCGACGTACCACCGTGCAATGATCCCCATCTATCCAGCCATATTCCGCAGATTCGAAGCGGACCTCCGCGGGCTCGATATCGTCATCGTCGATTCGAGCGCCTGGGCGCATCATGTTCCGGTGTCGCCCACGACTGGGCTCCTCTGTTATTGCCATAGCCCAGCCCGATTTCTGTATGGCGACCGGGACTATCTGGAACCGGCCGCCATGCCTCCCGGCGTGCGGCATGTCATGAACGCGGTGTTCGGCGGGTTGCGCCGGGCCGACCGGCGGGCAGCCGAGCGAGTCGATCGGTTCATTGCAAACTCGCGCAACGTCGCAGCCCGGATCGAGCGTACCTATCGACGGCATGCGACCGTCATCTATCCGCCGGTCGATATTCCGCCGCTCCAGTCCGACGTTCAGCCGGAGGAGTGGTATCTGGTCGTCTCCCGTCTGGTTCCACACAAACGCATCGATCTCGCGGTGCGTGCCTGTTCCCGATACGGCATACCGCTGAAGGTGGTGGGAAGCGGGCGGTCGGAACGCGAGCTACGGGCAATGGCCGGTCCGACGGTCGAGCTCCTGGGTCGTCTGCCGGACGACGAGGTCGCCGATCTGATGACCCATTGCAAGGGGTTCATGCTTCCCGGATCGGAAGATTTCGGCATCTCGGCCGTAGAAGCCCAGGCAGCGGGTCGTCCGGTCATCGCATTCGGGGCGGGCGGCGCGCTCGAATCAGTCATTCCCGGGGAAACGGGCGTCTTCTTTTCCGAGCGCACGGCCGAATCGTTGATGTCCGCCATCCGCGCATTCGAGACCATTTCCTGGAACCCGGTCCGGGCCCGCGCCAACGCCGAACGTTTCTCGAAAGCTCGCTTCCAACGGGAAATCATGGAGGAAGTGCGTGCCGTCCTGCTGCAAAAGCAAATCCTCAAGGAATCCGCCTGATGCAATGGGGTGACGAACCGGTCGGCCTGGTGCTGACCCGCAATGAAATCTGGTTGCTACTCCACGCGCTCACCGCCGGTCCACGACCTGCGGTCGGATGGGATGGCTCGCCCCTCGAACCGTGGGTGGCCGGTGAGCTACGGCTGCGGCTGCAATCGGCACTCAATCCGGAACCGCTGGGGGCGGTCGACCAGCGACCGATCATCGATCTCGATTCCGATATGGGGCGCACGCTCGCAACGGCCGGTGTGCTCCCCCTGGTCACCGACGATGGATTCGACCTCGGCGCGATTGTTGCAGCCTGCGCGGACCGGGGATGGGGAGCACAGATCAGCATCCCGCTCGGCTCGACTCCGGTCACCCCCGCCGATGCGGTCGTGACCTCCCGCACACCCAGCGGTGAAACGGCTGCTCATACCGGGTTGGAGCGACCGGTCGTCGCCCTGGCACGGGCGTTCATTGCCGCCTGGATGGAATCCAATCAACACGGCGTCCCGGCGCGTCCGGACGTTGGCCCCGATCAATACGTGATCTATCTCGATTCGGTCGGTCCCGGCGACAAGCCGGAAACGATCGAGCGAATGAAACGCCAAGGGTGGGAGCTCATTCTCGACGAGACCGGACAGCCCGATGCCCGCCTGATCTTCCAAAAGGTCGACGAGTAGTAAATGAGTAAAGGAAAGAAGATCACCTCATGACCGACCGACACCCCGTGCTCGCGCTCGACACGGTCGATCTCTGGCTCCCGGACGGGCTGCGCGTCTTGCAGCGGATCGATTGGATCGTCCAGCCGGGAGAACAATGGGCGCTGCTCGGGCCGAACGGCTCCGGGAAGACCACGCTGATCTCGATCGCCGGCGCGCACCGGTTTCCCAGCCGCGGCGCTGCTGAGGTGTTGGGGAAGCAACTCGGCACGGTCAGTCTCTGGGATCTGCGCGAACGCATCGGGCATATCAGCCCGTCGCAAACCGTGCACGATTGGCAATCGGTCGAGGAGGTCGTGTTGACCGGAACGACCAGCACGGCATGGGTCTTGCATGACCGAATTGGGGAGTCCGATTATGCGCGGGTTCGCGAACAGCTGGAGCTGGTCGGGGCGCTCGATCTGATCGATCGGGAATTCGCCACGCTCTCCCAGGGAGAGAAGCAACGCGTCCGGATCGCGCGTGCGCTGATGGCCGATCCGCCGCTCCTGCTGCTCGACGAACCGGCGACCGGTCTCGACTTACCGTCGCGGGAGGCGTTGCTCTCCGCCTTGGCGTCGATGGCGCAAAGCAAACCGGAACTGGCGACGGTCTTCGTTTCACACCATCTGGAAGAGCTGCCCGCATCCACATCGCATGCAATGCTGCTACGCGCGGGTGAAATCGTCGCGTCTGGGCCAGCGGTCGACGTCCTGACCAGCGAGAACGTCTCGACCGCATTTGGCTACCCGATCGAAGTCAATTACCTGTATGGCCGCTGGTCCGCGCGCGGAACCGCCAGCTGGCATACGCGGCGCGAGGACGGGTCCTGACGCAGCACGCAGCACGCAGCACGCAGCACGCAGCACGCAGCACGCAGCACGCAGCACGCAGCACGCAGCACGCAGCACGCAGCACGCAGCACGCAGAATTGTGCAGTCAGCAGTCAGCAGTCAGCAGTCAGCAGTCAGCAGTCAGCAGTCAGCAGTCAGTCAATGGTACACACCACCAGGGTCGGCCTTTTGCCTAAGCGATTCTGTGTGCTGCCTGCTAATGCGCGGTGAAGGTGGCCTCTAGGGAGTCGGCGCCGGTCGCGACCGACCAGCCACCGGGTTGCGAGAAGCGCAACGGCACGCCCTGACTCTTCAACAACACGTTCGGATCGACGCGCAACGTTCGCGCCTTGGTCACGTCCTTCTCGACCCCGGGGTAGGCCGTCGCTTTGTCGAGCGCCTTGTCCAGAATCGGACCGACGATCGATTCGATCGGCAGTTTGCCGAGCGCCTTGATCTCCTTGATCTCGACGGTGACCTTCTCGGCGTCCACTGCCGTGATCCCGATAACCGCGGTCGCTTTTGCGCGCAGGAACCGGCCACTCCCGGCGTTCACGGTCACCTCAGCGCCGCCCGGCACAAATTTCGCGCCTTCGAGGTCGACCTCCATCGGCATCTTGTCCTTCCCCATCGCGAGAACGGCCAGCACGCTCTTGTTCAATGCGGCATCGTTCATATTCGCGGTGAGCGTATAGACGACCGGAGCCAGGGGAACCTTTTCGGTGCCCTTTTCCAGGTCCATGGTGACGTTGGTGATTCGAAGATCGGCTGAGCTCTTGGTCATGGTGACATCCTTACGATGGCAACGGGAATTCCCGCGCGGCAATGTGTGCAAGAGTGTAGCGTCCGTCCCTTTTTGCCAATTCTGAAGAGGTGTTCAGTAGAAATTGGCCGTCCGTTCAACTGGACAGCGGGCCAAACGGTCCGGTAGGGTTTTCCGCAATACGCTGTGAACGTGTCCCCGCACGCTGGCTCTTTCCGCACCGTCGTTGAACGGTTGAGCCGCCGCACCCATCAGTCGTTTTGCGGTTGATTGGTCAGGGCGTATCGAAACAAAACAACTTCCTTGAGGACCATTGCTGGGCCGGTTTTGCAGACCGGCAGGTCACAAGGATGGAGGGAAGGCGGATGACGGCGTTGCCGCACGTGCGCAGCCGGATCGTGGTAATCCTCACGCTCCTGTTGGTGCTGTCAGCTCCGATGGCAACTGAGTTCGAGGCGAAAGCGGCGACCGATCTGATCATCGGTGGCGCCGCGGAGGTCTCCAACGCGCAAGGTGACAATGTCAACCTGCGCGACTCCCCGTCTGTCCTGGGTAACGCGTTCGCCAGTGTTCCGCAAGGCAGCTTCGTTCAGGTCCTCGATGGTCCGTTTCTCGACGAAACCGACGGAACATCCTGGTACCAGGTTTCCACCGGCGACACCGCCGGGTATATGCTGGCAGACTTTCTCGTCAACGCCGACGTGGCCGTTTCTCCCGCGGCGTCGGGTACCACCACGGCGCGCGTCAATCTCCGCTCCGGACCAGGCACCAGCTTCTCTGTCCTGCTCGTCATTCCCAATGGCGCGACAATCGAAACCACCGGTCTCGCCCAGAACGGCTTCACCCAGCTGACCTACGATGGGACGACCGGGTGGGCGGCCACGCAGTATCTGTCGGTTTCGGACACCGTTTTGACCGGCACCGTCGCGAGTGGTCCGCTCAATCTGCGTTCCGGCCCCGGAACCAACTACTCCGTGCTTGCGCTGATGCCAACCGGAGCATCGCTGACGATCACTGGTTCGGCCACCAGTGGCTTTTATCCCGTGACCTATGACGGCATCGCCGGCTACGCGGCCGCAGAGTTTATCGAAATCGACGCCCCCACCGCGACAACCCGGGCGGGCGTGAATCTCCGGTCCGGCGCGGGCACCGGCTTTTCGGTGATCCTGGTCATCCCGCGGGGTTCGACGGTCACTATTACCGGGGTGCTCCAGAATGGGTTCTACCCAGTCGAGTACAACGGGACGAGCGGCTTCGCCTCGGCGACCTATCTCGTCATCGATGGCACCGGTCCGGTCGAAACTCCCGCGTGGACAACGGCAAACCTGAATCTCCGGTCGGGTCCCGGGACAACGTATGGCGTCGTCCTGTTGATTCCCAACGGATCGCAGATCACGCTCACCGGAAGCCAGCAAAATGGGTTCTATCCGGTGACCTACCAGGGAACCAGCGGGTTCGCATCGGCCAACTACATCACCACGACATCGCCAACGCCCACCCGGCCCGCATGGACCACCGCAAACCTGAACCTTCGCTCCGGACCGTCGACCGGGAGCGGCGTCCTGGTCGTGATCCCAAATGGTTCGGCGATCACCGTGACCGGCGTGCTCGCAAACGGCTTCTATCCGGTGACCTTCGACGGGACCAGCGGGTTCGCGTCGGCCAACTACATCACCTTTACCCCACCGTCGCCCGGTGGGGATGGGATCATCGTCTGGCCAATGACCGGGGGAACCTGGGAGATTCTGCAGGGCTACAACGGCTCCAGCCATCAAAACAACAGCGACCTGTGGCAATACCTCTATTCGCTCGATCTTCATCGAATCGATGGCGCCACCGCCGGGGCGACGGTCATTTCTCCCGTCACGGGGACCGTGCGCTGGTACGAGCGCGAATCGGGTGGAATCACCATCGACCTGGGGAACGGATATGCCGTTGCCATGTTCCATCTGACGGTCGACCGCCAGTGGCAACCCGGCGACGCGATTCAGCAGGGAGACCTCATCGGGACCGTTTCGCCGGAAGGCGGCGAAGGATATGTCCAGATTCCGCATATCCATCTGACGCTTTGGCAAACGAACGACGGCGGCAACTGGGACCGCCATGCTGCTCCGTTTACCGGGCAGTTCACCATCAGCGGCTACGACTTCCCTTCGGATGGATCCGCCTATCAGTGGACCGGATTCAGATTCACTCCGTAGCCCGTTCTCAACCTCGCCCCCGTATTACCCCCCGCAGGTGATGGTCAGGAGCTCGCGCTCCTGGCCATCACCATTTTTTGGGCGTTAGGAGTTGGGATTTGGGAGTTATACGGAATCCAGGTGAACACACCAGGATGGGGCACGTCGGTTTACCACCGTTCCAACCCAGCATTGCATGATGTAG
>JAMLHN010000056.1 GCA_023957115.1 Thermomicrobiales bacterium | reverse complement strand
AATCCGCAGATCTCGACATACGAGCCGAGTCCGATGCCGATGTATCGTCCCTGCTCGCGCAGCTCTTCCTGTTCCGTGCGGAGCTTGGCGTAGTCGCTCGATTCGATTGCCTTGTCGAGCGGCTTCTCGTATTCCCCGGTGTCGTACCGCTCGCCGGAAAGGGTGGTATAGGGGAACTGCTCCGGTTGCAGGAAGTTCGCCCGGCGAAGTTGCTCCGGCGGGAGGTTGGCGGCATCGGCCAGCAGGTCCATGACGCGTTCGAGGTAGAAGGCAGCCTCGGGTCGGCCCGCGCCGCGATAGGCGCCGTTGGCCATGGTGTTCGTGAAGACGCCTTCGACCACGTAATCGAGATTGGGGATGTTGTACGGTCCGGTCGACATCACCCAGGTCGACCAGGCAAGTCCCAGACCCTTGGGATATGCACCGAGATCGAGGGTCACGCGCGCCCGGAGCGCGGTGATCTTGCCATGCTCATCGCATCCGGCTTCGAATTCTGCGATCTGATTGCGTCCGTGATTAGTCGACAGGAAATGCTCACTCCGCGTTTCGATCCACTTGACCGGACGGTTCAGCTTCTGAGCCGCGGCCATGATGGTCCAGTCTTCGGGATAGACGCCGAACTTCGCACCGAATCCGCCGCCGACTTCCGGAGCAATCACGCGAACCTGATTCTGGCCGAGCCCAAACGTGCGCGCCACTTCATTGCGATACCCGTGCGGTCCCTGGTTGGAGACCCAGACGGTGAGTCCGCGCGTGACGGGGTCCGGGGTCGCGACGATTCCACGCGGCTCCAGCGGAACGGGATGGCAGCGGGATGCGCGGATTCGCTCCTTGATGCGGAACGGAGAGGCTTCGAGCGCGGCATCGACATCGCCATGCACCGTCTCGTGCCGAACGCCGACGTTGTTCGGGTTCGTATCGTAGATGCGAATCGAGCCGTCCTCGCGCGCGACGTATGGATCGACATACGCGTCGAGCGGTTCATACTCGACGACAACCAGCTCGGCGGCATCGTCCGCCTGCGCGCGCGATTCGGCGATGACGGCCGCGATCGGCTCGCCGATGTAGCGCACCTTGCTGCGTGCAAGCGGTTCCACCGACGGTACCGGAATGGTGCTTGCCTCCGAGGATCCGCCCTCAGCCGATGGTCCGGTGTCCTCGCCGACCGCTTCGTACTTGGACGGCAGCACCGCGACGAGATCATCTGCCGTCAGGATGGCGACCACACCTGGCATCGATGCTGCGTCCGAGGTGTCGATTCCCTTGATCTTGGCGTGCGCGTAGATGCTGCGCACGAATGAGACGTGGACCATACCGGTGAGTTGCAGGTCATCGACATAGACCGACGATCCCGTGATCAGACGCGGATCTTCGCGCCGTTTCACCGGAGCGCCCATGTACTTCCTGAGCACCATGTTGCTGAATTCCTCCAGACGTGGAATCAGGAGGCTGCGGGCCCCCTGTTGTGACGGTTGTTCGCACTTGGAGAAATTGTAACGGCAGTACGGCGAGTATGGACCGGATCGTTTCCGTATTGGATCGAAAGGGTTTCGTGCGCAGCGTCCAGTGCCCGGTGTCCAAGGAGTCGCGCATCCGTTTGTCGTTTTTCGAGCCCATGGAATCGGGCCAAGACCGGTGCTCAGGGATGCACGCGAGGAGGCAGTCGTCACTCCTGCATAATTCCGGCGTGTGTCGATGGAGATCCTGGCAGGTGATATGAAGCTTTCGCCAATGTGGGTTAACGACTTTTCGATCGGAGGGCTGGCCAGAAACGGGTTCAATCTCGTCGATGGGATCCTCGAGTTTCTGCTGCTTTTCGGTCTGCTGGGTATCGGCCTGCGATTGACCAACTGGTTGATTCGCCGGGTCGTCGAGCGCCGTCATGTGTTCATGCGTGGCTGGGAGGATAACCAGGGAGGCGCCGAGCGGACCGAGTCGATCGTCAGGGTGCTCACCACCACGGCGAGGGCGGTCTTCGGTTTGCTGGCAATCGTCGTGCTGCTTAGTAGCCTGGGGGTGAATCTCGGCGCGATTCTGGCGAGTGTTTCACTCATTTCGATCGCACTTGGTTTTGGCGCCCAGTATCTGGTGCGTGACTACCTCTCCGGCATCCTGATACTGACCGAGGACCAGTATCGGGTTGGGGACTCGGTGGAAATCAACAAGATCTCCGGCACCGTCGAGGACATGCGGTTGCGGCTGACGGTGCTGCGTGACGGCGATGGCACGGTGCATCTCATTCCCAACGGGGAGATTCGGGTGGCGTCGAACCGCTCTAAAGAGTTCAACAAGATCCAGCAGGTTGTCAGCGTGGGGTACGGATCCAACCTTCGGGATGTCTTCGACATCATCAATCGTGTCGGCCATGAGGTGGCCGAGGATCCAGACTGGCAGGATTTCATCCTCAGACCATTGCGCGCATCGCGCGTGCAGGACATTGGGGAGAAGGCGATTGGCATTCGGGTGAGTGGAGAGACGATACCTGGCAAGGGGGGAGCGGTGGAAGGGGAGTTTCGTTTGCGCTTGCTCGACGAGTTCGCACGGCTCGGTATCGAAACAGCGTATCCGAAGGTTGTCGCTCCGGCGCCCTCCAACGTGGGATCATTGGAGAGTGGGTCGGTGCACGATCTCACCGATCGGTCCACGACGGACGATGAACGCAATTGAGAAAGATGTAATCCGGTGAACGATCCGAAAAGCGGAAAAGAGGGACTCAACGTCTGGATCGACCCCAAACGTTGCATTTCAAACGCCAAGTGCACGACTGCGGCGCCCGGCATCTATGTGCTCGATGAAGAAACCCAGGTCGCCGAGATTGCCGATTGGGAGGGAGCCACGGTTCAGCAGCTCTTCGCCGGCGCCCGCGCCTGTCCAACGCAGGCGATCATCATCGAGCAATACGGGCGGCGTGTCTATCCTCAGATTCTGACGCCGATGTTCGAGGCTCCTGAACCAGACGACGACTAGCCAGCAGGACGCGACGCTCTACGGCTTCTCGGCGAAAGGTTCTGAGTCCTGTGGCCTGAGCCCTGAGACTGTTGAATGTGCCGGGTTTGCGGCGCGAGACCACGCATAGGGAATCAGGATACATACCCAAGGATGTCAACCTCGTGACTCGTAGCCGCCAGTTCGGTGTGTGACGGCGAAGCAGCGCCGCCTACCTCATGCGGTGCATCGTCAAGCAATCATGCGGATTCCGTATCAGGCCGAACGTCTCAGGGCTCAGGATCCAGGACTTTGGACGTGTCTAGTACGTGCCGTCCCTGTGTTTCTCCTCATAGGCGTGGCGAAGTGCGTCGGGACTCATACCGTCCTGCCCCAGCATGGCCGGCTTCACGTCGGTTCGGCCGTGCAGATAGTCGCCGATCTTGCGCAGGTGAGCGCGGCTGAGATCTTCCGGAACCGAGTCCGAGTTCTTGATATGGGCGCCAGTGAGCTCGACGGCCTCGAACATGCGATTCGTCTCTTCACTGGATGGCCATTTCTGCTGCTCGAACCAGGTCGTGAAGTCCGCGTATGAGAGTGCGCCGCTCTCGAGCTCGTCGTACTTTGCCTTGAGCTGCATTTCCAGATCGGTGGTCATGGGGGTTCCTTTCGCCGCGATGATCGGATCGGAGGACGCTCGTGCGAGTTTCGCAGAAAATGAGACGACCGGGGAGCTTGGAATGGCTCCCCGGTCGTCTCGATTCTCGGTAGCTGCGGAGGCCTAGAAGCCCATATCGCCCATGCCGCCGGCCGGCATGGCCGGAGCGGGGGTCTTCTCGGGCTTATCGGTCACCAGCGCCTCGGTGGTCAGGATCATGGCGCCGATGGAGGCGGCATTCTCGACGGCGGAGCGGGTCACCTTGGCCGGATCGATGACGCCGGCCTTGAGCATATCGAGATACTGCTCAGAGATGACATCGAAGCCGATATTGGTGTTGGCGCCGTCCTGCTGCTGGCGGCGGACACTTTCGACCACGACCGCCCCGTCATAGCCGGCATTCTCGGCGATGCCGCGCATCGGCTCTTCGAGCGCCCGGCGCAGGATATTGACCCCGGTCTTGACATCGCCCTCGGCGGCAATGCCGGCCAGGGCGGCAATGCCATTGAGCAGGGCGACCCCACCGCCGGGCACGATCCCTTCCTCGACCGCGGCGCGGGTGGCGCTGAGGGCATCCTCGACCCGGTGCTTCTTCTCCTTCAGCTCGGTCTCGGTGGCCGCGCCGACCTTGATGACGGCGACACCGCCGGAGAGCTTGGCCAGCCGCTCCTGCAGCTTCTCGCGGTCGAAGTCGGAGGTGGTCGTCTCGATCTGGGCTTTGATCTGCTCGGCACGACCGGAGATGGCGGCCGCATCGCCATAGCCCTCGATGACGGTGGTGTCGTCCTTGGTGCTGACCACGCGGCGCGCGCGGCCGAGATCCTCGATGGTGACCCCATCGAGCTTGCGGCCGACCTCTTCACTGATGACCTGGCCGCCGGTCAGGACGGCGATATCGCGCAGCATCTCCTTGCGGCGGTCGCCGAAGCCAGGGGCTTTGACCGCGGTCACATTGAGGGTGCCGCGCAGCTTGTTGACCACCAGGGTGGCCAGCGCCTCGCCATCGACATCCTCGGCAATGATGACCAGCCCGCGGCCGGCGCGGGCGACCAGCTCCAGGGTGGGCAGGATATCGGCGATGGCGGAGATCTTCTTGTCGTGGATCAGGATGAAGGGTTCCTCGAACTCGGCTTCCATCCGTTCGGGATTGGTCACGAAGTAGGGGGAGATATAGCCGCGGTCGAACTGCATCCCCTCGGTGTACTCGACCTCGAAGGCCAGTCCCTTGCTTTCCTCGACGGTGATGACCCCGTCCTTGCCGACCTTTTCCATCACATCGGCGATCAGCCCGCCGATCTCCTTGTCGGCTGCGGAGATGGAGGCAACCTGGGCGATCTCATCCTTGCCGGCGACCTCGACGGCGGCCTCGACGATGGCGGCCACGACGGCATCGCTGGCCAGCTCGAGCCCCTGCTTGAGCAGCATGGCATTGGCGCCGGCGGCGATATTGCGCATCCCCTCATGGACGATGGCCTGGGCCAGGACGGTGGCGGTGGTGGTGCCGTCGCCGGCGACATCGTTGGTCTTGGAGGAGGCCTCCTTGACCAGCTGAGCACCCATATCGGCAAAGGGATCGTCGAGCTCGATGTCCTTGGCGACGGTCACGCCGTCATGGGTGACGGTGGGGGCGCCGTACTTCTTGTCGAGGGCCACATTGCGGCCTTTGGGACCGAGGGTGACCTTGACGGCATTGGCGACGGTATCGACGCCCTCTTTGAGGGACTGACGGGCTTGGGTATCGAATTGGAGTTGTTTGGCCATGGAGAAACCTCAGGAACTAGTAGCTGGTAGCTGGTAACTGGGAACTGGTCGTGAGTGAGCAAACGGTGCAATCAATAACTAGTTGCTAGTTGCTAGTTGCTGATTACCAGTTGCTCGGTGCTAGCCCACAATGGCAAGCAGGTCTTTTTCGGCCAGGATGAGCAGCTCCTGGTCGTCGAGCTTGAACTCGGTGCCGGCGTATTTGGCGAAGAGGACCTCGTCGCCGACGGAGACATCGAGGGGGACGCGGTTGCCCTCGTCATCGCGACGTCCCTGGCCGATGGCCAGGACGGTGCCGCGTTGGGGTTTTTCCTTGGCGGTGTCGGGCAGGACGATGCCGGACTTGGTGGTTTCCTCGCGACCGAGGGGTTGGACGACGACGCGGTCGCCGAGGGGGGTGAGTTTGAGGGTGGCAGCAGGTGCAGCCATGGAGAACCTCCCACGAAAGAACAGGAGCCGAAGCTCCGCAAACGAGCTGGGAGGATGCTACCCGATCTGTTAGCACTCTGCAAGGGAGAGTGCTAAATGGGGTCCAGGGGCTCACGCCCTTTGAGGGGCACTCCGGGCCGGAGAAGCACGATTACTGGTTGTCGAGGGTGAGGCCGAGAATTCCTCCAAGCTCGCGAAGCGTCTCTTGAGCTTCGGTGACGTCGTGGTTTTTGCCCGCTTCGCGGATCGCGTCGCTCAGGGCGACCAGATGCTGGATTGCAGTGGGGGTATCCAGGTCGTCATCCATCGCGGCCAGGAAAGCCTCACGATGGGCCGTTGCATCGAACGATGCCGCTCCGGCTGCTGAAGGACGGCGAATGGCACTCCCCATGTCGTCGACGATGACTTGCCATTCGTCGATCTCGCCATCGATGTACTCCCATGGATTCCGATAGTGATGGCTGAACAGATAGAGCCGGAATGCGCCGGGGGAATATCGCTTCAGCTCGTTGCTGACGAGGACGAGATTGCCGAGCGACTTGCTCATTTTTTCGCCCTGGTAGCCGACCATGCCGACATGAACCCAATGTTGAACGAACGGTTCGACGCCGGTTGCGTTCTCGGCTTGGGCGATCTCACATTCATGGTGGGGGAAGATCAGATCGGAACCGCCGCCGTGAAAGATGAACGATGGCCCCAGGTAGCGCGCGGCCATGGCGCTGCATTCGATATGCCATCCGGGCCGACCGGCGCCCCAGGGTGAATCCCACGTGGGCTCGCCCGGTTTGGCGGCTTGCCAGAGCACGAAATCGAGCGGATCGCGTTTGTTGGGGTCGTCGGGGAAGTTGCCGCGCTCATTCGCGACCGGCAGCATCTCTGCCAGCGTCATATGACTCAGTTTGCCGAAATCCGGATCGGATGCAACCGAAAAATAGACCGAGCCATTCGATACATAGGCAAGCCCTTGTTCGATCAGCGGCTCGATCATGGCAACCATTTCCGGCGTGTGCTCGGTTGCCTTGACGTAATGATCGGGTCTTCTCCAGCCGAGGGCGTCCATATCGTCGAGGAATCGCTGGGTTTCACGTCGTCCCAGGTCATCCCACGTCGTGCCGACTTCTTTCGCTTTGCGCAGGATGTCATCGTCGATATCGGTGACATTCTGGACATAGGTCACCGGTTGACCGAGGTAGTCGAGATAGCGAATGAGGATGTCGAACGTGAGATAGGTAAACGCGTGGCCGGCGTGAGTCGTGTCGTACGGGGTGACCCCGCAGACGTAGAGACCGAGCGGCTCATCTCGGAGCTCGATCTCTTCGATCGAGCCGGATTGCGTGTTGTACAGGCGCATACCGATCCCCTCTCCGCGTTCGAGACCGCGGAGCCGACGTTGTTGACTGACGAGTACGAAAGCGCTCAGAGCGGCATGCGGAGACTGCCCTCTGCCGAGTCACCACCCCTGATCGCAATGCGCGAGTATACCTGAGCATCAGCCGCCAACTGACATGGATTATCGAGACACCGGAGTACCATAGGCACCGCATGTCCGACCGGCGACTCGCGAAGAGGTGACGCACGCCCTAGTGAAGAGTCCTACCAGTTTCAAGCAAATCGGCAACCTGCTGCTCGGCATCGCGCTCGTGGTCGTGCTCGCGGCTTGCAGCCGAGGAGAATCGGTCAATCCGCTGATTCCGACACCGACGTCGGAAGATGCGTCTCCAGAATCGAACGCCACCCCAGAACAAGCCCGCCAGCCGTGCAGCGACGGGACTATGCTGGTCGGCGACATACCAGCGATCGACGGCGTCTGATGGGGCAGCTTGATGGACCCGACCAGAAAGCGGCTGAATGGCACGACGATGCGCACCGGTGATCTGCGTGTGTCGTGCGCGCTCTTGGTCCCGGATTTCGCGTAACCCAGCTATTTTTCGGCGCAAGCGCAGGCCATCCTGGCAGCGGATACACTCGAATCGCAACCGGTCGATCTCGATCCTGACGGGGTTGATTCCCTGGCGATCGACGCGATCTCATTCGGCCGGATTTTACGATGCGTTGATCGAGGCCGACTTCACCGAGGATTTACGGCTCGATCCGTCAACGGGTATCGACATTCGCATCAACTCCGAGCAATCGCCGTTCGGTCCCGACTCGGTTCCGACGGTGCGATGGTTGCCCATATCTCGATCGAGCAGGGCCGGACAGATCAAGGACTTGTTCAGATGAGCAAACCGGCGAAATCTACCGATACGAGACGCCGGTTTGAGGCGTTTCGGAATCCGGACAAGCTGATGCCGCGAGGTTGGCGCGGAGCGGAGATACGACACAGGAGCGTGGCATGGCAGAGAAAGCTTCGATCGAGCATGCGGTTGATCGCGTCGTTGGAATCCTGCGCAATCAGCCATCGGGGCTTTTCACGGATATCGACGGCACGATAAGCCAGTGGCGCGGACCGTCCGAGGTCGTTCCGCTTCTCCTCGGACGTCCCTGCGGCAATTTCCGAGGCTGTCTCGATCGTCGGGGCTATCACCGGGCGCGGAGCATCGGATGCCGCGGGAATGCTGAGCTCGACGGGCTGATGATCGTTGGCAATCATGGATACGAGCTCCTGCTGGGCAGCGAGCGCACGATTCATCCCTCGGCGCTTGATCGCGGGCAAGCGTCGCGACCTGTACCGAGCTCATCCAGCGGGTCGTCGACGAAACGCCTCAGCTTGCCGGCGTGGTGGTCGAGAACAAGGATCTCTCGGCTTCGGTGCATTTCCGGCTGGTCGAGGATCAGGGGAGAACAGTCGAGCTGCTCAGAATGTTGGTCGCAGCGGTTGCCGAGCTCCATGCGTTGAACGTCACGGACGGAAAGCTGGTCTTCGAGATCCGACCGAAAGCGACCGTGAACAAGGGAACGGGCCATCAACGACATAGCGGTGGAGCGGGAACTCGCCGGCGTTGTCTATTTGGGCGACGATGTCACTGATGTCGATGCGTTTCGCGCGTTGAACACGCTGGCATTGACCGGTGCCGCGACGTTGTCGGTTGGCATCGTCTCGCCCGAGACGCACGCGGTGGTTCGCGAGACCGCTGACATCCTGGTGGATGGGGTCGATGGGTGCGTTGCGTTGCTCGAAGGCGTCGCCGCGCGATTGGCGGATTCAGGGAGCATGTGACAGATCGGCGTCGCTGGTCGATTGGCCAAGGGCGGCCAGCAACCGGCGTTGCGCGCCGGTAATCGTCAAGTCGCCGCGGGTGCGTTCCAGCACCGCACGCAGCGCGTCGGTTGTCCGGCGCAGACCGCCGGTGAGTCCATCGGGATAGTCCACGGTCACCAGGAACGCATAGATCTCGTCCATCCGAGCAAGCAGGCGCTCACCTCGCTCGAAATCGTCGGTGCGAACCGCGTCGAGAATCTGCCGCCGGAGCTCGCTGGCAGACTCGGCAAGTCCATTCAGATAGGGCGGGTCATCGACCTGGAGCGCGGCTGGATTGGGGAGGGGAGCGCCGGTAACAAGCGCAAGCGTGATCGAGGCTTCGGCAAACTCCTTCATCGAGTCTTGCACGTAGCCGGCCCAGCGAATACCGGGGTGCCCATCGAGATCGTGAAGCAATGTCGTGAGGAGCGTGCGAGCTTCGGTGAGAAGCCGACCGGCCTCCGCGAACTCATGCCGGTGGGTAGCGCGGACCGAGTTTGCGCTCATCCGCACGACCTGGCGTCCTTCGTTGAGCGCACGGTCGCGCAGCTGATTCTGGGCGTCGAGCCGGACGAGAATGTCCGCCCCGATGGAGTCGAGCGCGATCCGTGGAGCGTCGGCGTGTGTCATTGGTCTCAGCAGGTCCTTTATTTGTTTGACGCGAAGCCATGCGCAATGCTAGCCTAGCGTTTGCCTTTCGAGGCGGACGGGGCTGTAGCTCAGCTGGGAGAGCGCAACACTGGCAGTGTTGAAGTCAGGGGTTCGAGTCCCCTCAGCTCCACTATTTCACGACGCATATACATACCGGATGGGAACCCCCAGGTTTCGATGTTGTGGGTGATGGCGGACTTGGGTCACGTCGATTCATGCCCAACCTGCGTGAATGCGACGACAGGTTCCCGGCTGGACCGCTCACGCTTCCATGTACCCAGGTCTTGGGTGTGCCCGAGTTGAAATCTGCTATGAAGTCCGAGAACCCGAGCCGCATCGCTGAAGCCCCTTTTTCGAGGCGTACCAGCGCGCGCCGATCGCGACGCCCGCGGGATCGCCAGCCACTGCCGTTCCCGCGCTGATCGAATTCCCTGGCCAGGCCATCCCAGTGTCCTCATCTGAACAGACCGAGCAGTTCTTTCGCGGAGCGTTCGCCCAATACCAGGGCGTCACCGAGGCGCACGCTGCCATCGTGGTGGTCGCCAACGGGCACAGCATCTGGGCGGATGTCACCTGACCTATGATGGTGACGTTGCCGGGGAGCGCAACCTCTATCAACTCGTCCACACCGATGGCGCGTGGAAGATTGCGGTTCTAACCCCGCTGAACTCATGATTTGGCCGGTTACCGAGAACACGGTTTCGGAAGGCGTCCTAGTCGAAGAGTGCGCCAATTTCGGCGTAGTATTCATGCGCCATGACGGCAATGACATCTCCGGGCTTGGCGATTTCGAGCGCCCGCTGGACGGCGGTCAGCTCGTTGTCCGACGTTTCGTAGGGAACGTCCCGGCCTGATCTGATTCCCGCAAGATAGCGATTCATCAGATCTTCGGGCGTCCGTCCCCGGAGGTAGCGCGTCGTGCTCTTGGCGATCACCAGGTCGGCGCCAATCGTTGCAATCCGGCCGATTTCGATCAGAGACGAATCGTTGCGATCTCCTGCGGTGCCGATGATCGCAATTAGCCGCCCGTTCGCCGGACAGATCGACCGGCCGAACTCGAGCAGCGCCTCCAGCCCAGCCTCGTTGTGGGCAAAATCGACAATCACCTTGCGACCGTCCTGCTCGAAGACATTGAGCCGCCCCGGATTCATCTGCGGCGTGTTCTGGAACGTGTGAAGTCCGTCTCGTACCTGCGCCAGCGTCGCCCCCGCCGCCAGTGCGGCCGCGGCCGCCAGTAGCGCGTTCTCGACCATAAAGCCGGCGGCGCCCCCCAGCGTTATCGGAATCTCGGTCAACGGGAGCACCGGTGTCGGAATTCCTGTTTCGATCAGGGTCATGACCCCATCGATGACCGTCATCGCCAGGCCGCCGGAGACGCCGTGTGTGTTGAGCTCGCTGGATTGGGGATCACGAGAGATCAGGAACTTTGTCGCGGCGATATTCCGTGTGGCGTTCATGACGATGGGATCGGACGCGTTGAGCACGGCGTACCCTTCGGGCCGGGTGATTCGCGTAACCACCCCTTTGGCCCAGGCCAGTCCTTCGACGGTGTGGACGCCCTGCAGATCGAGATGGTCCGGGCTAATGTTGGTGAACACACTGACATCGACCGACTGGCACACCACGCCACGAAGCAGGATGCCGCCCCGGGCCGTTTCTGTGATTGCGACGTCGACATCCGGGTCGGTCAGGACACGCTCGGCGCCCCTCGGTCCCGAATAGTCCCCGGACAGAACCTCGACATCGTTGATATAGACACCCGACGACGATGACCAGCCGACATCGAGACCGGCGGTGCGGAAGATATGCGCGAGCAGACGGGTCGTGGTGGTTTTGCCATTGGTTCCTGTGACCGCGATCGTGAGCGCCGAGCGCCGTTCATCGGGAATCAGCACCGGATGGTCATCTGCTTCCATCGGCTTGTGCTTGATCTGCGTGATTTCTGTGTTGAGCTGCTGGAGATCGACGGTTTCGCCGCTGGCAAACCGCTTCGCGGCTCGCGCGATGGCTCGGGCGATCCGCCGATCGGTCCATGGATAGACGACCGCGTAGTGCCTTTCCGTCTCCATGGGGACGGTGACGACCGGCACATCGGCCGATCCAGCCACAACCAACGCGTCGCGCACCACTTCGGCCAGCGCTCGGACCTCGTCGGGAACGTCGTTCGACGGAGCGAACGGATGCGGCCCGAGCGCCGCGGGCGGCACAACGCCGGTGGAGCGTACCTCTATCTTGATCGACGGTTCGAGCAGGAAGAGATTGGGACCTTCGAGTTCTCTGACCTCGACGAGCTCCATGGCACCTGCCTTTCCGAACGGAAATGCAACGATTCAGCTACCGAGTAGAACGACGATGGTATTGAAGACTGCGTGCGTAAGAATAGCCGCAGTCGTGTTGATTCGATTGCGCAGCAATCCAAGGATCACGCCCATGAAGAAGACGCCTCCCAGAACGAAGGAGATCCCGTACTGGCTGTGCAGCAATGCGAAAAGGAGCGAGGTAATCCAGATGCCGTAGCGAGGCTGAATCGCCCCCCGAAGCAACGTTTCCTCACTGGCGCCCGCTCCTAATCCAAAGAACACGGCTCCCGCTAGACTGCTGACATTGCTGGTGATATCGTCCGTCGTTTGCTGAATCTCATTGTTGAAGTCGGGTTGCAACCATGCCGTCAACGCCCCGGCGATCCCCATCACCAGCAGGCCACCAACCACGGCCAGGAGCGAAATTCCGACTTCACGAGGCGTAAGCCGGCCAAGTCCCAACCGCTCGGCGGCCTGTCTCCAGTTTCTCCACTGCCGAACACCAACCAGCACAAACGCCAGCACGATCATGAAGACGAACTGGCTCACCAGATAGGCGATGCTGATCTCGCCTGTTTCTTCCGGCTCCGGACTGAGCGCATACTGAAAGAGAAAGAATCCGATGAAGGCCAGCACGATCGATAAGCCGACCATGTCGATGCTCGACTTTGGATCCATCGGCGTGTGCCGGGCCACACGTGCCCGGAATTGAGGGGACATCGGGAGGATCAATCCCAATCCGGCTGCCAGCCACACGAATCCGGACGACTGACCGCCGGCAAGCCGGGCCAACCCCAAGAGCGTTAGCAGACCGCCAGGGATCCCAAGTATCAGATAGAGGCCAACCAGCGCTGATCGGTCCCCGGCAGCGCGACGAGCCCAGAATGCCATTCCGTAGGCGACGGCGATGAAAATCGCCAGCGTAACGAGGACGTAGATCGAATCGAGAAGAGAAGAATTCAACGTTGGCCTGCCGCCTCTTATGAAAGACCGGCGCTTCGGAGTTCGCCGGTTCCGATTCAACAGTGGAGTATACGTTCCCACTTAGAAACGCCGAACCGGCGCGAGCGCTCGATACCTGAATTACACTCTCGAAGAAGAGGCGCCCAGGCGATGCGGTGATCACGGACATCGACAGGTGCTGCCCGTTGCATTCCAACCATAGAAAGCCAGATGAGTGAACGACCGAATTGGGGAATCCACGCGAACGAGTGGCCGGAAGGTTGGGTTGGGACGCGGCCTCGATGCGCTCATCCCCAACTTGGAATCCTCGGGTGCTCCCGCTGGGCCGAGCGCCACGATTCCGGTCGGTGCAATCACGCCGAACCCCCGCCAACCACGGAGTCACATCGATCCAGACGAGCTGAACGTGCTCGCCGATTCGATTCGCATCCACGGAATCATTCAGCCGATTGTGGTCAAACCGGCTGGAGCTCCCGAACGCTACGTTCTCATCGCCGGCGAACGTCGCTGGCGCGCGGCCCAGCTCGCCGGGCTGAGCCAGGTCCCGGTCGTGGTCATGGATGTCTCCCTCCAGGCGCAGCTCGAGCTGGCGCTCGTCGAGAACGTGATCCGATCGGACCTTTCGCCCTTGGAAGAAGCCGTCGCCTACCGGCAGCTCATCGACGAGTTTGGCCTGACGCAGGCTGAAGTGGCGGATCGGGTTGGGCGATCACGCGTTTCGGTAACCAACACCCTTCGCCTGCTTCTCTTGCCAGACCGGATCAAGGATGCGCTCGACCAGGGGGAGATCACGGAAGGGCACGCGCGCGCATTGTTGGCGCTTCCCTCGGCGGTCGAGCAGATCGCCATGCTGGAGACAGTCGTACGCAAGGGACTCTCGGTGCGTGATACCGAAGCAGCGGTTCGCGCGTGGGGCGAGCGCCAATCCGGACCTGCTGAGGCACCGCGGCCCATCGCGCTCCGTTCCGAGTTCGCAGAGTCGGAACAACGGCTGCGACGCGCCCTGGCAACGAACGTTGCCATCAATCGATCCGGGCGCGGCGCCGGCTCGATCCGTATCGACTTCTCCTCCGACGATCAGCTGGCCGAAATCCTCGACCGCATCGCGGGCGAATCGCTGTATTGACCAGGTCCGCTATCCGGTGTTCGGTGACGGACGTGAGTTTCTTCGCTCCAATCTGCCTCCGCTTGCTCTGGACACTTGACTCTGAGCACCCGACCTTCCCATTCACCCGCGCACCAGATACACCACCATCGGGGCATCGAGATTCGGATCCGGTCCGGCCTCTCCCCGCGCAATTGCTTCCCACCCTTGCAATGCGAGGTCGGTGCCGATGGTTTCCTGGGTGAGTTGGTCGACCGTCCACGGAGCGTCAAGCTCGCCGTTGCGAAGCAACAGATTCGGAATGACTTCATCGCGAACGGTGGTGACGCTGGTGCGTGTATCGAGAATGACCTCGATCCGGTATCCGCCTTCCTGCCGATGCAGGATGCCCGTGACCTGCCCAAAGCGCATCGAAGCCCCGTCCGGTCGCGCCACCACCGGTGGTCGCTATACTCTCTCGGTTGGAATCGAAGGAATCGTGATTCCCGTTTTCGAAACCAAGACAACTGTTGGCTACTGTACCAACCTGGAAGTGAAGCGAAATGTCTGACGTAAAGGTGCGCGATCTCGCCGAGCTCAGCAGCCGGCTCGAGAATCTGCGGGTGCGTCTTTGACCTCGCGAGCGATCGCGTAGAAGTCGAACAACTCGAAGCCGCCTCTGCCGAACCTGGGTTTTGGGACGATATGACCACCGCCCAGACGTCCATGCGCAGGCTTGGCGAGCTCAAGAGCCGCATCGAGCGCTTCGCGGATCTGGAGCAGCGGATTTCCGATCTCTCCGAGCTCCTGGAGCTGGGCGATGACGATTCGTCGTTCTACGAAACTCTCGCGACCGATGCCGATCGCGCAGCGGATGAAATCGACGCGCTCGAGCTCGAGCTCACGCTCAATGGGCCATACGATGGCAAGAACGCCATCCTCCTCGTCCATTCGGGGGAAGGTGGAGTCGACGCCCAGGACTGGGCGGAGATGCTTTCGCGTATGTATCTGAAGTGGGCGGATCTCCGCGGATTCCAGAGCGAGCTGCTCGATTCGACCGCAGGTGACGAAGCCGGGATCAAGAACGCGACCGTCGAGATCCGTGGGACGAACGCGTACGGGTATGTCAAGGGGGAAGCCGGTTCGCACCGGCTCGTGCGTCTCTCCCCCTTCGATTCGGCCCATCGCCGGCACACCGCATTCGCGCTGGTCGAAGTTCTTCCGGAGATCGATTCCAACGCCGAGATCGATCTGAAGGACGACGATATTCGCATGGACGCCTTTCGGGCATCTGGCGCCGGGGGGCAACATGTCAACAAGACGAGCTCGGCGATCCGGCTCACCCATATCCCCACCGGTATCGTGGTGACCTGCCAGAACGAACGGAGTCAAACGCAAAACCGCGAGACCGCCATGAAGATTCTGCGCGCGCGTCTGCTCGAGCGGCAGATGCAACAGGAAGCGGATGAGCGCAGCAAGCTCAAGGGAGAGCACACCGCGGCCGGATTCGGCAATCGGATTCGGTCCTATGTCCTCCATCCATACACCCTGGTAACCGACCATCGAACCGAAGCCAGCGTTGGCGACATTCAGGCTGTCCTGAACGGAGAACTGGATCCCTTTATCGATGCGTACCTGCAACAATCGATCGGTCAGGAAAGTGCCGATCGTGCCTAGGTTCATCCGATTGGCGCTCCTTGCCGTCCTCGTCCTGGGCGCGATCGGCGGAGCGCCGCGGGCCGCCGCCAACCAGCCGCCATTGATCGAGGCCGACCAGTCTGCCCAGGTGAGTTTTCCGGGCTCGGTCACCTTCTTCCTGAATGCCGAGACAACCGTTCCGATCTTGCAAGCCGAGCTGCGGTACGCCACCTCGGGGAGAGCGTTTTCGAACGCCGCGGTCGTCACGTTCGAGGCGTCGACGACAGTCGAAGCGTCGTATACCGTCGACGCGCAGATCGACTACATCGAACCGGGCGTCGATATCACCTATTCATGGATCCTTACGAGCGATGAAGGACCCTACGGGCAGACGGCCGAATCGACGATCACCTGGGTCGATGAGTCGTTTGGATGGGACCGGCTCGACAGTGCCGATGTGAGCGTCTTCGCCTACGATCGCGATCCCGAGTTCGACCGATTCATCCTCGATACGGCGCAGCAATCGGTCGACACGTTCAAGGTGCTCTACGACGTCGCCGAGCTCGAACCGGTCCGTATCTGGGTCTACGCGAACCCGGCCGATTTCTCCCAGACGCTCCGTCAGAATAGTGAAGTCTGGATTGGCGGATTCTCCATGCCCGAAGCGGGCATCATTGCCGTTCCGATCGAAGCCGGCGACGACTACTCAGTCGAACGGGTGGTGACCCACGAAGTAAGCCACCACGTGCTCCATCAGGCGACGAAGAACCCATTCTCGTATGTGCCGACCTGGCTGGACGAAGGTCTGGCCGTTTCCGGTCAATGGGCAGGAAACGAGAATGATCTGCAGATCGTCCTGGGAGCATTGGAGGAGGGCTCGCTCCCAACGCTTCGCACCCTGACGTCCAGTTTCCCGACCGACCCCGCGGCCGCAAATCGCTCGTATGCGACCAGCCATATGGCGGTTGTCTTTGTCATCGAGCAATGGGGAGAGGACGCGATTCCACAGCTCGTCCGCGTCTTTCGCGAAGGGGTAACCGCCGACCAGGCGCTCGAATCAGTGTTAGGGGTCGACACCGAGGGCCTCGATGCAGCCTTCCGTGAATGGTTGGAACAGCAGCGCTAGAACGCCCGAATGGTAAACTGAACCGAGGCGATTTCGGGAGAGTCAGAGTCCGATATGACCGACATCGACAATCCGTTGCGCGCAAGCATTCTCGATCCAGCCGCGATCGAGCGGAAACTGGCGTTGATCAATTACAACGTCGATCGCGACCGTGCGCATATCCGTATCATCGACAACGACACTTGCCTGCAATGTGAGCGGCAGCAATGCATCAACTGCTGCCCCGCGAACTGCTATGCGCCCCAGGATGACGGCCGCGTCATCTTTTCGTACGAGGGTTGCGTCGAATGTGGCACCTGCCGCATTGTCTGCAACGAGTTCCACAATGTCGAATGGAGCTATCCTCGGGGCGGGTTCGGCGTGCAGTTCCGTTTCGGATAGCCGGTCTCCCCGCATCAGACGACTGGAGAGCGTCAAGCTATGTATTGGACCCAGAAGCATGTTCTGGTCTGCACCGCATCCCACTGTGCCCAGAAGGGTTCGAACGACCTCATCGGTCGGTTACGACTCGAGGTGGTGCGGAAAAAACTGGATGCGGAGATTCTGGTCAACAACTGCGGCACGATCGATCTTTGCGACATCGGGCCGAATGTTGTCATCTATCCCGACAATGTGATTCTGAGCGGCGTACAAGCCAAAGATGTCTCCGAACTTCTCGCCTACCTGCGCGGCGAAGGTGATCCTCCCGGCGAAGTCACCGGATTCGACACCCCCGCGGAGTCGAATCGACGAGAGATCTACCGGGCGGCGCTGGCTGCCGGAGCATTCTGCCCGCCAGAGGAGTTCGCGACGATTGCGGAGAGACACGGCATGCCCAGTACCTGGGTAGACGAGCAAGCGAGACGCGGGTTCATCGCCCGCAAGACCAATCCCGATACGGAAGAACCGTCCATCGTGATCACCAAGAAGGCTATCGACCGGTATCGTTTGAAGCAGGATGCGCAACCAGCGTGAGCGATCCCGAACCCCAACCGAATCCAGGGGATGCCTCGGCCGAGACGACCAGTCCACGACCGAGCTTGATCAGTGCGATCCGATCGGGTCAGCCAGAGGCGATCAAGGCTGCGATCCGGCCGTCGCATATTCTGCGATTGGTGGTGGCCGTCTCGTTGATGATCATCTCCTATTACACCAATCGCGGCTTCCTCGGCTGGGGTCTGCTTTTCATACTCGGCGTGTTGGTCGTGCCCGTCGGCCGGGCTCGCGCCTTCCTGGTGGGATTCATTCCGTATGCCGGTGTCTGGTTTCTCTTCACCGTCGGGCGGTCGTTGGCGGACGAAACGATTTTTGCCCGAACCGTGAATCTCTATGTGCCGGATTTTGAACGCCAGCTCTTCGACGACCGGCTCCCCACCGTGCGGCTCCAGGATCAGTACTTCACGCCTGGCCATCCGGGAGTTCTCGACTACTTCATGACCGGCGTGCATTGGTCCTATTTCATCGTGCCGCACCTTGTTGCCATCATTGTCTGGTACAAGCGGCCCGAGCTCTTCCTGCGCTTTTTTAGCGCCATGACACTCATGCTCGGTATCGGATTGGCGATCTATTTCCTGATCCCCACCAATCCGCCCTGGCTCGCACCTGAACCGATCAACAGCCCGTCTGCCGCTGTCGTCTATCGCGTGATGGAATCGGTCGGCAAGGAGATCGGCGGTGGTATCTACGAAGCCAGCTACGCGGTGATCGGCGAATCGAATCCGCGCGCCGCCATGCCCTCAATCCATCTCGCATTCACGGCCCTGCTCATCTTTCCGGCATTCGCCTTCGGGAAGCGATGGGGCTACCTTGCGGTTCTCTATACGGCCCTCATGGGCTTCGCGTTGGTGTACATGGGCGAACATTATGTGACCGATCTGGTCGTCGGCTTTATGTGCGCCGCCTACGGTTGGTATGGAGCCGGCGCGTGGTGGGATATCGCGGCTCCCATCGTGTCCGGCTTGAGAAATCCGCTGGCCAGTCAGCCCCCGCGCGGGCTGGCCGCGCAACCTCAGGGCGCGGCTGGCCCCTGAGCCGCCCTGTTTTCAGCCGCCGCACGGTTCAGCATGTCGAGAAAGCGTTGGAACGCGTCGGCTCCCGGAATATCCCGCCGGACGCGCATGGGCCGAGTCATCTTCAGAATTCCTGCCTTGGGATCGTATTCGACGCGGCACCAGATCCCCTCGAGATCGGGATCGTCCTTCAAGGGCACAAGGACGGGTTCGATACGGTCGGTGACACCGGGGATATCTGCAACGAATCGCGACGCGTCCGGCCCGCCCGGTTCCTTGGACCGCGTGAGCGTCCATTCCCAGGGTTGACCGCCCGCGCTTTCGACCAGCGAGATCAAAAAGACACGGCTCATGCCGCCCGGCATGGTCGAGACCTTGCCCTCGGCAATCTGACCCTGGTACCGGCCAACGATCTGACCCTCCTCGACATCCATCTCCCCGTCGATAACTTCGGACAGCGGGGTCAAAGCCGCTTCCATGTCTCGCTTCGACCGGCGGTTGAAGTACGTGGCCAGATAGGCGGTGCCGGCAAGCGCAATGAAGACGACCGCGCACATAGCAATAGCAAACGAGAGATATGGATTCATCGACCTCGCGAACTCCGCTTCAGGACATGTCGTTCGTGCCTGCGCAACGAGACCATCGCGCTTGCGACCATCAGCAAAACCGGGTGAATCGATTGGGGCATAATTCCCCCGGAAGCGCCCACCGGCAACACCGGTGTGGCATCGTGCCCGATTTCACCTGCAGGAAGGGTAACCTCAGCGAATGGCCGTTGAACCAACGATATTCGAACTCAGTCGTCCGAACCGGCGGGGCGTCACATTTCCCGCCGCTGGCGTTCCAGACTACCCTATCCCGCAGCAGCTCGAACGAGACCGGCTCGATTGGCCCGAGGTCAGCGAGATCGATGTCGTTCGGCATATCACCCGCTTGAGCCAGAAAAACCACGCGATCGATATCTCGATCTATCCGCTCGGCTCCTGCACGATGAAATACAACTCCCGTATCAACGAGAGTGTCGCCCGTCTTCCCGGATTTGCCGCATTGCATCCGCTGCAAACCCCGGAGACGTCCCAGGGCGCCATGCAGCTCATGTATGAGCTGCGGGCGATGCTTGCCGAAATCTCCGGATTTGCCGAGGTTACGCTGCAACCCGCCGCCGGAGCGCATGGCGAGCTGACCGGCTGTCTCATCATTCGCGCTTATCACGAACAGAATGGTGACGCCGAGCGGACGGAGATGCTGGTTCCCG
>JAMLHN010000055.1 GCA_023957115.1 Thermomicrobiales bacterium | reverse complement strand
TGCGCACGCCGCCGACGCGCACGGCGACTGACGCCTCGCGCGGGAAGCCGTTGGCCAGCACGCCGACATCCGAGGTCGTGCCGCCGATGTCGACGACCACGGCGTCTTTCAGTCCGGAAAGGAAAGCCGCGCCTCGCATGGAGTTCGTTGGCCCGGACGCGAAGGTGAGCACCGGGTAGTGCTCGGCGAAATCGGCGCTCATCAGGGTGCCGTCGTTCTGCGTCAAATAGAGTGGCGCGTCGATTCCGAGCTCGCCGATCGCCTTCCGGAACGCGGCAACCGTCTCGCGGGCCAGGTTGCGGAGACAGGCATTCAGAATTGCGGCGTTCTCACGCTCCAGCAAACCAATGCGTCCGATCTCGCTCGAGACCGTGACCGACGATCCCGGCACCTCGGCCAGCAGAATCTCGGCTGCCTGACGCTCCATCTCCTGATTGACTGGAGAGAAGACCGAAGAAACAGCAATCGCCTGGATTCCCTTGCGCTTGAGATCGCTGGCGACCGCCTTGATTTCGTCCGGATCGAATTTCGAGATCTCACGACCGTCGAACTCATATCCACCGTGACAGAGATACGTGTGCCGTCCCAGGGTGTCGGCCAAGTCCTCTGGCCAGTCGACCATTGGCGGAAGGGCAGCCGTCGCCGGCAATCCAAGACGAACTGCTCCGGTCGGTTGCAAGCGGCGACGCTCGACCACGGCGTTGGTGAAGTGCGTGGTTCCGATCATGACGCCAGCAACATCCGAGGTCTTGGAATTGGAAACACCCAGGATGTGATTGAGCGCAGTGGTGATGCCGCTCGTGACGTCCGCCGTCGTCGGCGTCTTGATCTTGGCGATGACCTCGCTCCCGCGCATGAGGACCGCGTCGGTGTTCGTTCCACCGACGTCGATACCGATTCTGAGACTCACGTGAACTCCCTTCCTGAACCTTTGTTACTCGTTTTGTGACGTATCTTCATCGAGCGGCAACAGCACGTCATCCGCGACCGCGTCTGCTTCGCTGCCGGTATCGAGGTTGACCAAATTGACCATCGGGGCATCTTCGAGGAATGTCGGAATCGGAATCTCCCCCCGAATCGATCGGATGCAGGCGACCGTATGTCCTGGTTCGACTTCCCAAAGCTCCATTGGCTGTGATCGGCATTCGTCGGTCGCATACGGACAGCGCGTCACCAGCCGGCAATAATTGGGCGGCTCGATAGGTGAGGGGATCTCGCCACTGAGGATGATCCGCTCTCGCCGTTCCAATGGGTTGGCGGCCGGAATCGCGCTCATCAGCGCCATGGTGTATGGGTGGCGAGGTCGGGAGAACACCTGTTTGGTGGGCCCGAATTCGATGATCTGACCCAGGTACATCACCGCCACCTTGTCGGAGAGATAGCCAATGACCGACAGATCGTGCGAGATGAAGAGGTAGGTGAGCTGTTGCTCGCGTTGCAGTCCTTTCAGCAGCCGCAAGAGCTTGGCCTGGACCGATACGTCGAGCGCGGATGTCGGCTCATCGAGGACGATCAGCTCAGGATTTGTTGCCAGCGCACGGGCGATGCCGACCCGCTGCTGCTGACCGCCGGAAAGCTGATGGGGATAACGCGCCATATGCTCCGGGCGCAATCCCACCCGCTCGAAGAGCTCCGCCACCCGGTCCTTCGCCACCTGCCCCGAGGCGACCTTGTGAATCTTGATCGGCTCTAGCACCGTCTGTCCCACGGTTCGTCGTGGATTCAGTGAATCGTAGGGGTCCTGGAAGACCATCTGCAACGCCGAGCGCGCGCGGGTCATCTCGTTGAACGAGAGCGTCGTCAGGTTCGAACCGTGGAACTCGATGGCGCCGGCGGTCGGAGCTTCGAGCATCGTGGCGCATTTTGCCACGGTGCTCTTGCCAGAGCCACTTTCACCCACGAGCCCGACGGTCTCACCCCGCTCGATTTCGAATGACACTCCGTCGATGGCATGCAGCATCTTATGCGAGAACATCCCCGTGCGGATCGGGTAGTACTTTTTCAGGGATTCAACGCGCAGCAGCGATGTCACGCTGGACCTCCTCGAGGTGATGGCATGACGCCGTGTGGTGTGGGCCGATGGTTTGGGGCTCGGGCTCGGTGGCGCTGCACTCTGCCGTTGCCCAGCGACATCTCGGATGGAATGAGCACCCGGACGGCCGGTGGATCAGGTCGGGAACATTGCCCGGAATCGTCGGAATCTCCGCGGATCCGTGCAAACTTGGCCGGGAGGCGAGCAGGCCGAGCGTATATGGATGACTCGGGCGTGAGAAGAACTGGTCTACCGGCGCTTGCTCCACCACCTTCCCGGCATACATGACCATGATTCGGTCACAGACCTCGGCGGCCATGTTCAGATCGTGCGTAATGACGATCACACTCGTCCCAGTCAGATCGCGCATCTCTTTGAGCAACTGGATGATTTGATACTCGATCGTAACGTCCAACCCGGTCGTCGGCTCATCAGCAATCAGGAGCTCAGGACCGCACGAGATCGCCATCGCAATCATGACGCGCTGCGCCATACCGCCGGAGAGCTGGTGTGGGTACGCTTTCAGTCGCCGTTCCGGTTCCGGAATATGGACCAGTGTCAGAAGCTCGATCGCGCGCCGCTTCGCCTGCTCCTTGCTCATTCCTTGCCGGTACTTAAGCACTTGGCAAAGCTGATCCCCTACGGAAAGGACCGGGTTGAGCGATCCGCGCGGATTCTGGAAGATCATTGCAATGCTCTTGCCGCGAATCTCCCGCATTTGGTCTTCGGTCGATTTCGTCAGATCGCGCCCTTCGAAAAGGATCTCCCCGGCAACGATCTTGCCGGGAGACTTGATCAGATTGACGATCGAGAACCCGGTAACGCTCTTGCCGGAACCGCTCTCACCGACTAGACCGACGATCTCGCCCTTGCCGATGTCGAAGGAGAGTTTGTCGAGCACCCGCGCCACACCCTTTCGGGTGAAGAACTGAGTCTCGAGCTCTCGCACTTCGAGCATTGGCGCCCGGTGTTGTTCGGCGTCTTGGATATGGGTTTGGAGATCGTTCGTTGTCATCGGCGCCTCGGATCGAGTACATCCTGGAGTCCATCGCCAAGGAGATTGAATCCAAGTACGGTCCAGGCAATTGCAAGCCCGGGGAAGGTGTACATCCACCAGTGACCCTGGAGGAAGTCCTGGAATCCAAGCTGGATCATTGCACCCCATTCCGCGCGTGACGTTTCGACGCCGAGTCCGATGAACGAAAGACCGGCAGCTTCCAAAATTGCCCAGCCGAACTGCATCGTTGAGATGACGAAGATCGGGATCAGGCAGTTCGGCACCAGGTGCTGGAACAGAATGGCGCGATGGTTCGCGCCGATCGCTTTGGCGGCCATTGCGTATTGGCTTGTCTTCGCGCTCAGCATCGACGAGCGCATCAGGCGAGCGTATCCCGGAATATTCAACACCGCGGTGGCGATGACCACCGTCTGGATACCGGGACCGAGCGCGTACGCAATACCCATCGCGAAGATGAACCGCGGGAATCCCTGCAGGATATCCATGATGCGCATCGCGACCTCATCGGTGAGCCCGCCCACATATCCGGAAACGGCGCCGTATATGCTTCCCACCAGCAGCGAGATCACCACGGCAGACAATGCGATCAACAGGTCGATGCGCGCGCCGAAGAGAATGCGCGAGAAAATGTCCTGCCCGAACTGGTCGGTGCCGAAGAGATGCGCCCGGCTGGGAGGCTGGGAAACGACGGCAAAGTCGATCTGATTTGCTGGGTAGGGGGCGATCCACGGCGCGAAGATGGCCGACAGAATGACCACTGCGATCATGAGGAGACCGATCATGGCGGTCGGGTTGCGACGAAGAACGAACCAGAAATCACCGGCCCGTTCGCGTAGCGGTGGCGTCAGTGCAGCGTCGGTGGCCGATGCTGGTATGACGGGAGTGTTCGCGGTTGGTGCGCTCATGGCTAGTACTCGATCCTTGGATCGAGGATCGCGATCAGAATATCGACGATCAGATAGGCCAGCACATACATGGCCACCGCAAGAATGATGAATCCTTGAACGGCCGGGAAGTCGGAGCCCATGATGGCATCGAATGAATACTTCCCGAGCCCGGGCCATGTGAAGATGTACTCGACCAGCACCTCTCCACCGATCGCATAGCCAAAGACGGCCGCGATCAGGGTCAGCACCGGGATGAGCGAATTCTTGAGCGCGTTGCGTGTGACGATGACCCGGGTTGGCAATCCCAGCGATCTCGCCGTGCGAATGTAGTCCGAGTTGAGTGCGTCGATCATGGTCGCACGCGTCATGCGTGCGATCGGAGCCATGGCCGTCAGGCCGATGGTGAGCACCGGGAGCACTAACTGCCGGGTCGCGGCCCGGAAGGTATCGAAGTCACCGGCGATCAACGAGTCGACGGTGTAGAGACCGGTGACCTCGGGCGGAGGACTCATGGCGATCGGAAGTCGCCCCTGCGGTCCGGGGAGCCACCCGAGACGGTTATAAAAGGTCGAGATGAGGATGAGGGCGATCCAGAAGATCGGCATCGACACACCGAGCACCGCGATGATGCGGGTCAGGTGATCGATCCATGTGCCTTGCTTCATGGCCGATATGATGCCAAGCGGCAATGCCAGCGCGACCGCCAGCAGCATCCCGAAAAACACCAGCTCGAACGACGCCGGAAATCGATCCCGCAGGTCGGTGGTTACCGCCTGGTTCGTCTGGAACGAAATCCCCATATCTCCCTGCAGGAGATCCTTGAGATAGTTCCAGAACTGGACATACCAGGGATCGAGCAGCCCGGCTTGGCGCTTCATTTCCTCGACGGCTTCATCAGAGGCGTACGGCCCGGCCACTCGTTCGATCGGATTACCGGGCACCATGCGCGTTAGCAGGAACGTAAGAAAGATCGCGCCCAGGAGGACCGGAATCAGGAACAAGAGTCGCCTGATGATGTAACGAGCGAGTCTCATCGATGTTCGAGCTCCTTCGGTCGCGAATCCGCAACCTACGTCAGAGAAATGATCGTTGGGGGGACGACATGTCCCCCCAACGAGGCCAACCTTAGCTGGTCGTGCGCGTCAGCGATGCGTATCGGGGCAGCTCGTCGTTGTAGTAGACATAGCCGTCGATATCGTTGCCGAAGTAGATGATCCAGTTCGGCTGGGCCAGGAGCACATACGGCGATTCGTCGATGATGATCGCCTGCATCTCCTTGCTTGCCTCTGCGCGTCCTTCTGCATCGTCCGAGAACATGAATTCATCAAGAAGTTCGTCGACTCGTGCATTGCTGAACTTCGGATAGTTGGACGGGCTCTCCGACTGCGCCAGCCAGAACATGTGGTAGTACGGATCGTTGACCCACGAAATCCACTCGTCGGTCCACATCTGCAGCCGCGATCCCTGCTGAAGCTCATTGAACTGCGCGTAGGCGAGCTTCTCGATCGACACATTCATGCCGATCTTGCCGAGCGCGTCCTGCATGATGATCGCAATGCGTTCCTTCTGCTGGTCGTCACCGGCCACGGTGATCTTGATTTCCGGCAATCCCTCGCCACCTGGATAGCCAGCGGCTTCGAGCAGCGAAGCGGCCATTTCCAGATCGAGCGTGTATTGGTTGGTGGAGGGGTCGTGGGTCGGCATGCCCTCCGGAACAAGGCTCTTGGCCGCACCGGCCTGACCGAGGTAGATCTGCTCCAGGATGTCGTCATACGGGGTGGCGTAGGCGACGGCCTGGCGAACTTCCTTCTGGTCGAACGGTGCGATCGTGTTGTTCATTTCGATCATCACGACCAGGGTCGACGGGATCGAGAGCGTTTGCACGTTCTCGTCCTGCGACAGCGCCTCGTATTCCGGGAACGGAATCTTGGTCGCGGAGTCGACGTCGCCATTGCGCAGGAGCTGAACACGCTGGGTGGCGTCAGACACGATCTTCATGATGACCGTCTTGAAGTACGGTTGCTCGCCCCAGTAGTTCTCGTCCGCAACTAGAACGATCTGGTCGTCCGGTGTATAGGAATCGAGCCGGTACGGACCGTTGCCGATGCCCAGATTGGCCTTGAAGTATTCCAGGGCCCACGGGTCGGCATCCGTCGCGACCTCTGCCAGCTGGGCCGGATCGAGCACCGCTGTGTTGTGCATCACATTATTCTGCGGGGTGATCGGGTTCGCCTTCGTAAGCGAGACGACGAACTGGCCCTGGTCGTTCACCGAAAGCTGGGATGCCTCGGTGAGCGCGCCGCCCATACCGAGCAGGAAGGCGGCAATCGCGCCGGATCCCAGAATGCGGGCGTAGCCCTCGACGAACGTCTGGGCGTCCATCGGATTGCCGTTGTGAAACTGGATTCCGTCTTTGAGCGTGAAGACCATGTCGTTGCCGTCCCACTCCCAGGACTCGGCAAGCATGCCAATGATGTTCTCGGTGTTGACCGTTTTGTACGGCGTGCCGTCCGGTGTGGTCGCGTCGATCACTTCGTACTGAGTGAGCTGATCGAACGTGTTCTGGATGACCGTCTGCGACGACTTGGAGCCAACGGTGAAGCCGGGGTCCCAGGTGTCGATGTTCTCGGCAACCGCGATGACGAGCGTCTCGGCATCCTGCGCGCTGTTCTTCAACGAACGGCCACCGCTCGCCGGAGCCGCCATCGCTCCCTTTTCGATTGCCGAAATCCACATTCCTCCGATACCGAGCGCCGTCAGACCTTTGATGAGCTGGCGGCGGTCGATTCGCTTGGCAGCGTAGTCGGACTGCAATCGCTTGATTTCGTTGTTCACCGACATTGCGTTTCCTCCGTGATGGGACAGGTGACGCTATCCCAGTAGCTGGAACGACGTGCGAACCGCCCGCGCGGGTCGCGTGACCAGGTGATCCGATATGGGGCACTCACGCGTGCCCAATTTCCGGCCGCTCCTTTCCAGACGACTGAATGCGGTCGATCACAATATTGCCAAATCGATCGATCGTGAAATGTTGGTCCGATTGCACGACGCTGGTTGAGCTGCTTTCCTCGATGATTGCCGGTCCGTGCGCGGAAAACCCGGCTCCCAGCTCGGTTCGCTGGTAGATGGCAGTCGATTGCGGTCCACCGTGGGCGAAGGCAACCGTCCGTGAGGACGGCGCTGGCTCGGTAGCGTGAGGCGGACGGGCCGTCCCCTGACGAACGCGATCGACTGGAACCGTGCTCGTCAACCGGAAGTTCACCAGCTCGATCGGGGTCTGATCCAGACGAAACGTGTAGTGCTGAGCGTGCAACTGGTGAAACCGATTTGCGAACGACTCTTCTGATGCTGACTCGGCGTCGACCGGAACGCGAACCGTGTGTTCCTGCCCGTGATACCGGCAATCGATGGCGCATTGATGCTCGATTGCACCGGCCTGGAATCCATGCGACGCGAGCGTCGATTCCGCTTCTTGGCGCATCGACGTAAAGACTTCGTCGCGCTTTTCGTGTGGAGTTTCGGCCAATGACGATACAAGGGTACGTGAGCTGTCGAGACGCGGCCGGGTCGTCAACATACCCCAGGCGCTAAACGATCCTGGGAAGCATGGGATGACGAGCCGTTTCACCCCGAGCTCGTTGGCCAGCAATCCGGCATGGATCGGGCCGCCTCCGCCGTATGCGATCAGCGTGAAGTCTCGCGGGTCGTATCCCCGACGGACCGAAACGAGCTTGAGCGCTTCGACTGTCAGTTCGCCAAAGAGCCGCAATACGCCCGAGACGGTTTCTGTCATCGACAGCTCGAGCCGGTCGGCAATCGGCTGAAATGCTCGCGCCGACAGCTCCGGATCGATGGTCAGTCGTCCACCGAGAAAGGCGGCTGGATCGAGAACTCCGGCCAGCACCATGGCATCGGTGATGGTCGGTTCGGCGCCGCCGCGCCCGTAACAAGCTGGTCCTGGATCGGCCCCTGCCGACTTCGGTCCGATACGCAACGCACCGCCCTCATCGAACCAGACGATGCTGCCGCCGCCTGCTCCAATCTCGACGATATCCACCACCGGAATACGTAGCGGATACCCCGGCGACCAGGGCGTCCACTCCAAACGGTAATCCTGCGAGATGGCCGCGTCGCCATCGACGATGACCGAGCATTTCGCCGTCGTTCCACCGACATCGAGGGTGATCAGGTGGGTCTCGCCGATCTCATCGCCAATGGCAATCGCGCCCGCGATGCCACCCGCCGGTCCCGATTCGACCAGCTGGATCGGTTGCTCGCGGGCAAAGTCGAAGGTGGCGGAACCGCCATTCGAGAGCATGACGAACCGCCGGTCGGACACGGATTGGCGGTCGAGCGTCGCATCGAGATTGGCGAGATACCGTTCCAGAATCGGCTGAACGTAGGCATTGAGCACGGCAGTCGATGTGCGTTCATATTCACGCCATTCGCGGCAGATATCCGACGAGCAGGTGATGGAGATTTCGGGCAGCAGCTCCGAAAGAAATGCTCGTGCCGCTCGCTCATGCGCTGGCCAGGCGTAGGCATGCAGGAAACAAATTGCGATTGCCTCGACACCGTCCTCCGCGCAAAGCCGTGCGATCTCGCGCAACCGATCGCAATCGAGCGGAATCTGTTCGGTGCCATCGACCAGCATGCGCTCGGACGCTTCGAAGCGGAGCCGGCGCGGAACCAATGGCTCCGGCTTGTGAAAGCGGAGATTGTACATATCGGGCCGGTTGCCACGTCCGATGTGGAGCGCATCCCGAAATCCCGGGGTCGTGATCAGCGCGGTCTTCACCCCACTTCGCTGGGTGATCGCATTGATCACAACGGTCGTGCCATGGATGAGCTGCTCGATGGCGGTCAGGTCGATACCGGACACGTCGAGCGCGTCGAAGACGCCTTCAGAAAACTCGTGCGGCGTGGTCGAGCTCTTTGCTTCTCGCACCGTTCCAGACTCGGGATCGAAGATCACCGCGTCGGTAAATGTTCCCCCAATGTCGACCGCCACGCGAAGCGCGCTGTTCATGGCTTCGCTCCGTTGTAGATAGCCGCGATGTCGTCTCGACCCACGAGCTCATCCGCCAGGTCCCGGGCGATAGCGGCCGGATCGCGATCGCGAGGATCGCCCCAGCCCCCTCCATTGCCCGTCACGATCCGGACAACATCGCCCGGTTGCAGGGGGCGGTTGGCGGTCCGGCCGCCGCGTTCGATCTGGCCCGACGCGCGCACGATCTCGAAGTAGTTGGTGCTGCCGTTAGTTCCCCCATTCACACCCCAAGGGGGAGTCACCGACCGACCCAGGCTTGCCTGCAGGTATGCCCCCGCTGGCGACGTGATCGAATATTCGCGGATCGTCCCAAATCCGCCGCGGTATGCGCCATGCCCCACTGCGTTATCGGTATTGAAGGAGTTCCGGAGCATCGTCAGGGGAAATGCCGTTTCGATGACTTCCGCGGGATAGTTGTACGTATCGCCGTCCGTGGTTGCGATGAGCGAGCTTTCCCCATCGCGATCGGCGCAGGCGCCCCAACCTCCATCCTGCGGCGTCGTCAAGAGCCAGTAGTCGCCGTTTTCGTGCTGTCCTCCAATGTAATAGGCGCAAAGCGAAAGGTACGATCCGGCCGACAGCGATTCGGGCAAGGCCGGCGCCAATGCCTTCCAGATGAGCTCGGTCGCATTCGCGGAGGACTCGTAGTACCAGCCGGTAGCGGCCGGGCGCGTGGCCGTGAAGACCGTTCCATCGGGGGCGATAAGCTCGAAGGGGCGGAACAGCCCCTCGTTCGATGGAAGCTGCGGGCCGATGATGGCCTTGAAGACCGTCTTGCATGCGGACATCAATGCCCCGCGGGAGCAATTGATCGCTCCGGCGGTTTGCGGCGCAGAGCCCGTGAAATCCGCGGTGAACCGGTCCGGCCGAATGGTGACTTCGACCTGAATCGGAATGAGGTCCTCAGAGATTCCGTCGCCGTCGATGAAATCGGTGGCCCGATAGACCCCGGGGGGAATCTCGGCCAGCCGCTGAAGCGCAATCGCCTCACCATGCGCCATGATTCCTTCGAAGGTATCGAGCAACGCATCTTGCCCGTACCGCTCCGCAATCTCCCGCACGCGGCGATCGGCGATGCGAACGGCGGCAACACCGGCATTGAGATCTCCAATCGACATCAAGGGCAAGCGCACGTTCGCTTCGATAATGTCGACGATCGCCTGGTTGATCTCGCCGTGGTCGTAGAGCTTGAGGCGGGGAAATTGCAGCCCTTCCTGGTAGATCTCGGTCGAATCGGGCGCAATCGAACCGAGGACTTTTCCACCAATCTCCGTCCAGTGGGTTACCGAAATGCCGAACCCGATCAGCGTCGAGTCGCTGAAAATCGGCATGATCAGACCGACATCCGGGTTGTGCGTGCCTCCCCCGTACGGCGAATTCGTCATATAGACATCGCCTGCCCGCATCGTGGCCGCCGGAAATTTCTCCAGAATCGAGGTGACTTGCGGTTGAAAGGTGCCGGTGAAGAGGCAGAGTCCGTTATCTTGCGCGACGACCTCGCCGGATGCGTCGGTAATACCGCATGCGAAGTCGAGGACCTCATACACGATGGGACTCATGCTGGTTCTGGCGAGAATCGTTCCCATCTCGCCGGTGACAGCCAGCAGCTTGCTTCGAATGATTTCCTGGGTGAATGCGTCCGCCAAGAATCGTCCCGAATGAGGCAGCCTCAACTGGGGCCATAGAAAAAAACTCGTGAATCGTTGAGTAAAGAAATCACATAACCGGCTGATGTTGCAACCGTAGTAACACTTCGGTGATTGCGTGCAGCCGGCGGAATCTGGTTTTTGTGTGAATCGAACGAACGAATGTTGCTCGATTGGCGCGTTTGCACGTGCGTCAGTTGCGATTTAGCTCGAACAACGCAATCGCTCCCGCAGTCGCCGCATTCAGCGAATTGACCTTGCCCTGCATTTCGATCTTGAGCAGCAGATCGCATCGTTTCGCCAGATTGGGCCCCATTCCCTGACCTTCCGATCCGATGACCAAAACGCAGGGCGTCGGAATCGCGGTCTTGCCGAGAATGGAGGCTCGCTCATGGTGCTCGATTCCGACGATCCAGTAATCACGTTTCTTGAGACGCTCCAGCTCCTGGGCGAGATTCACGGTCTGGACGATCGAGAGATGCTCGACAGCCCCGGCGGATGAGTTGACGACTGCCGGCGTGATCCCCGCAGCACGGTCGCGCGGCAACAGCACCGTGCGTATGCCAAGCGCTTCAGCCGTCCGGAGCAGCGTTCCGACATTTTGCGGATCGACGAGATGATCCAGCGCCAGGATCGACGTCGTGGCGTGTTCGACCGAGTCGACCGGCGCGTACGGATATGGACTGGCGAGTGCCGCAACACCCTGGTGATTGACATCCGGAACGACCCGATTGAGGGTGTCCCGATCGACGCGCTCGATCCGGACACCCAAATCTCGAGCGCGTCGGTCGATGTCATTCAGCCTCGGATCGCCACCGGCCGAGTCCAACACCAGAAGGCGGTGGAACCTCCGCCGCCCGGCCTTCAGTGCCTCGCCGACCCCGTTGCGGCCGTAGAGCCACTCCTCGGATGGGGCCGGCTGGCCACGCCGATCGCGACCGTCGCCGTTGCGCTGGCGGTCAGTTCTTTTGCCAGGTCGATCCTGACGCTGCGTCCGCAATCGAAATTCCCTTCTCGGCCAACCGGTCACGAATCAAGTCGGAAAGCGCCCACTGCTTTTCCGCCCGCAGCCTGTCGCGCACCTCGACCAGCAGATCGATGAACGGCGCAGCGTCGCCGGCCGACTTCTCGGTCGCAGTGAGGTCGAGACCGAGCAGCCCGGCCAGCGAGATGAGCATCGCCCGACCCAATTCGATGTCATCCGCGCCTGCGCCCAGATCTCGCGCTCGGTTCACGTTTCGGGCGAGATCGAACAACGACGCGACTGCGGCAGGACTATTGAAGTCGTCGCGCATGGCCGCATGGAACGTTTCCGTCGCGGTCTTGACCGCCGCGTCCATCCCGGCGTCGGCGGTGTCCGAGCCCCGCGCCGACACCGGGCGCGCGGCGGTGATCAGACGTTCCAGTCCGCGCATAGCCGCGTCGAGCGACTCCTCGGTAAACGTCAACGGCGCGCGATAGTGCGATTGCAACACCATCAGTCGGAATGCCTGCGTCCTGCCTGTCTCGATCAGATCCTTGACGCGGATGACATTGCCGATCGATTTCGACATCTTGTCGCCGCCGAGTTGCAGCATGCCGTTGTGCAGCCAATAGCGCGCAAACGGTTGCACGCCCAGGAACGCTTCCGACTGGGCGATCTCGTTTTCGTGGTGGGGGAAGATGAGATCGGTGCCACCACCGTGGATATCGACCTGCCCATCGAGATGATGGGAGCACATCGCCGAGCATTCGATATGCCAACCCGGCCGGCCGTCGCTCCAGGGACTCGGCCAGGTTGGCTCGCCGGGCTTGGCGGCTTTCCAGAGCGCGAAATCGAGCGGATCTTCCTTGCGCTCGTCGATCTCGATACGCGCGCCGGAAACCATGTCGTCGACCTTGCGGCCGGAAAGCTTTCCATAATCCTTGAAGGTGCGGACTCGAAAATAGACATCGCCGTCCGCTGCGTAGGCATGCCCTTTTTCGATCAATCCCTCGATCATGGTGACGATGGCTGGAATCTCGAGGGTTGCCTGGGGATAGACGGTGGCCCGCAGGACGCCGAGGGCCGCACGTTCTTCGTGCCAATCGGCAATCAGCCGTTCGGTCAGCTCGCTCGCCGCAACGCCCTCACGCTGGGCGCGAACGATAATCTTGTCATCGATATCGGTGAAGTTGACAACATGCCGAACTTCATATCCCAGGTACTCCAGATAGCGCCGGATCATATCGAAGACGATTGCCGACATCGCGTGACCGATATGCGCATTGTCGTACGGCGTTACACCGCAGACATACATCCGAACCACGCCGGGCTCGATCGTTTCGAGCGGCTCGACCTGCCGTGAGAGCGTGTTATAGAGGTTGAGTCGTTCACCCATTCCCACATCCTATCGATCGATTCTGCTCAGCCTGTTGCAACGCGAGCTTGAGCTTGCGCGTTTCGTCTTCGAGCTCTTCGATGCGTTGGGTAATCGCCACCAACGCGTCCCGTTGCGGATCGGGCATCGTTTCGACCCGGCGCGTCTCGCCCGAATGCGGATCGGTCCATGCCACGGCACGAGCCGGAATGCCGACCGCGGTCGTGTGCGCCGGTACGTCCTGAAGCACGACCGCCCCGCCGCCAATCCTGGCTCCTTCGCCGATGATCACATCTCCGAGAATCTTGGCGCCGACGCCGGCCGTTACTCGAGGCTCGAGCGTCGGATGCCGCTTGCCACGTGCTTTCCCGGTACCGCCCAGCGTGACGCCCTGGTAGAGCGTACAGTCGTCTCCGACGATGGCGGTCTCTCCGATCACCACGCCCATTCCGTGGTCGATGAAGACGCGTTTGCCAATCGTTGCGCCGGGGTGAATCTCGATTCCGGTCAGGAAGCGGGAGATATGGCTAATGACCCGCGCAGGCAGGAACAGCTTTCGCCGATACAGGCGATTCGCGAGATGATGAAGTTGGATAGCGTGCAACCCCGGGTAGGTGAGCAGCACCTCCACGGTCGAGCGCGCCGCAGGATCGCGACTCTTGATCGCCTTGATCTCGTCCCGAATTGTCATCTGGTGCTCCTGAACCAATCGGCTCTGCCCTCTTATGAGCCTGAGCCGATACCTGGTGTACGTGACAATCCTAGCAAGGGCGCCCGGTTTGGGCGCCCTCAGTACAGGAGCATTGGTACCCGTGGCGAGCGAAGACGATCAAGCTTCGCTAACCGCCCCGGCCGGTTTCTTTTCAGTGGAACCCTTGGCCTCGGTCTTGGTGTCTGTCCCGCTATCGGACGACTCCGATTTCGAGGTGGATGTTGGGTTCTTCGCGTTCCGGCTGTCATTGACATACCAGCCGGAACCTTTGAAAACGATCCCGACCGGCTGGGGAACCCGCCGCACCTGACCGCTGCACTCGGGGCATTCAGTCAGGGGGTCCTCAGCGAACTTCTGGAAAAAATCGAAGGAATGCCCGCAAGACGAGCAGCGATAGTGATAGGTTGGCATGGTCGAACCGGAACTCCGAATCGCTCTTTCGAGCACGAATCCTCTTGACCGTAATTCTACGATCCCTTTGAGCGTTTCCCCAAGTCCCCCGGTCAATCGAGGTAATCGTCCATCTGATTCCAGTTCGGCCCCACGGATACTTCGGTGAGCAGAGGAACATCGAGCGGAAATGCGGTTTCCATGGCGTTGCGAACGACGGAGACCGTCTCCGGCACAGCGGCTTCGCTGACCTCGAGCACCAGCTCGTCATGGACCTGCAGGATCAGGGCGGCCGGTGTGCGAGCTTCGCCGATGCGGCGGTCCGCCGCGATCATCGCGATCTTCATGATGTCGGCCGCCGTTCCCTGGACAGGCATATTGATGGCCATTCGTTCGGCCGCGGAGCGGTGCGCGGGGTTCGAGGAACGCAAGTCGGGCGTTGCTCGGCGTCGTCCGAGCAGCGTCTGCACGTACCCATGCTCAGTGCCGAAGGCAATCGTGCCATCGAGGTATTCACGCACCCGAGGCAACCTGGCCCAATACTCGTCGATGAATGCCTGTGACTCGGTCCTGCTCATCCCCGTGTCGCGTGACAGCCCCCATGCCTGCATGCCGTAGAGCAGACCGAAATTGACCGTCTTGGCGACGCGTCGCATGTCCGAGTCGACTTCCTGGAGCGGAACGCCATAGACAAGAGCCGCGGTCGCGCGGTGAACGTCCTCACCCGCGTTGAACGCATTCAGGAGGAACGGTTCCTGGCTGAGATGAGCCATCAGACGCAGCTCGATCTGTGAATAGTCGATCGAAACCAGAATCGAGTCGGGAACGATGCGGTGGTCGGGTCGTCGGTCAGCGACGAATGCCTGCCTCACGCGTCGACCCAGCTCGGTCCGGATCGGAATATTCTGTAAGTTCGGATTCTGCGAGGAGAGACGTCCCGTTGCCGCCACGGTCTGATTGTAGGAGGTGTGAACGCGACCCGTAGATTGCAGAATCGACTCTGGTAGCGCATCGACATACGTGGACAGGAGCTTGCCCAGCGATCGGTATTCGAGGACGAGCTCGACGAGCGGATGTTCCGAGCGCAGATTTTCCAGGACTTGCTGGTCGACCGAATAGCCGGTCTTTGTCCGTTTGCCGGCGGGCAGCTTGAGCTCTTCGAAGAGGATCGTCGCCAGCTGGCGGGTCGAATTGATATTGAATGTCTGGCCAGCGAGCTCGTGAATCTCCGCTTCGACCGCACGGAGTCGTTCGGTAATCTCCTGGCTGAAGCGTTGAAGGTAGTCCAGGTCGATGGCCACGCCAGTCTGTTCCATACGCGACAGCACCGGAACCAGCGGCATCTCGATATCGCGCATCAGCGAGCCGAGACTGCGCGCTTCGAGCTCTGGTCCGAAAAGCTCGTACAGGGCAAAGGTCACTTCGACATCCGCGCACGCGTAGTCGCTGGCATCCGCTACCGGGACCACGTCCATGGTCAACTGGGATTTTCCGGTCCCGATGAGCGCGGAGATCTCCGTCATCTCGATCCCGAGACGGCTGAACGCGAGGTCCTTGAGGCCAACCGATTTCTCGTTCAGCAGATAGGCCGCGATCATGGTGTCGAAGCTGACATTCGTCACATCCAACCCGGATCGTTCGAGCACGGTCATATCGTATTTGCCGTGATGGGCAAGTCCGGTGATCGTCGAATCGGACACTGCTGAACGCAACCGGTCGACGACGGTCTCGAGCCCGAGCTGTTGTGACTCCTGGTGCCCAACCGGGATATAGGCGCTCTCGGACGGGGAAACCGCAATCGAGATGCCGACCAAGACCGCCTGCATGGGATCGGTCGAGGTTGTTTCGACATCGATTGCGTACGATCCCGTTTCCTTCATACGGGCAACGAACGCGTCCAGCGCGTCCACGGTAGTGATCGTCTGCCGTTGTGAGGGGGGACGCTCGTCGATGATCCGCACCGGCACCCGGCGCGACTCCGGAATACGAGCAAGGAGCGACCGAATCTCCAGATCCCGCATAAGACCGACGACGGCTTCACGGTCGAAATCGTCGATGCGGGCCGTTTCGAGATTGAGCTCGATGTCGAGATCGCGCACGATCGTTGCCAGATATTTGCTGCGCATCGCATGCTCGCGGTTGCCGCGCAGCGCATTCTGGGCGCGGGTAGGCTTGACCTCTTCGACATGATCGAAGATCGATTCGATCGGACCGTACGCGCCAATAAGGGCTTTGGCGGTCTTTTCACCGATTCCGGGTACGCCTGGAATGTTGTCCGATGTGTCGCCAACCAGAGCCTTGTAGTCTGGAACGAACTCCGGACCGAACCCGTACCGTTCGACGACCGCGGTCGTGTCGTACTGCCGAAAATCGTCGAATCGTTTGATTCCTGGCAGGTAGACCTTGACGTGGTCGCCGGCGAGCTGTAAGAGGTCGGTATCGCCGGTCAGAACGATGACGTCGTAGCCCTCGGCCGGAAGTTTCCGCGACAGCGATCCGATGATATCGTCCGCTTCATAGAGGTCACGTTCGACGACCGGAATATCGAGCGCATCGATCAGCTGGCGAATCCGGTCGAGCTGGACCCGCAGCTCGTTCGGCATCTCGGCCCGGGTGCCTTTGTAGTCTTCGAAGGTCTCGTGCCGGAACGTCCGGCCCGATTCCAGGGCCATGACCGCGAAGTCGGGTCGCTGGTTGTTCAGGAGATTGAACAGCATCGAGGCGACGCCATAGACCGCATTGGTCGGCTCTCCGCTGGAGGTGTTCATCGACGCCTGGATGGCGAAAAACGCGCGAAATATCAACCCATAGCCATCGATGAGCATGACCGAGGGACGCGCCGGCGTCTCGCTCTGCCCGGAGGTCGGCTCGGTCTTCGGTGCGGTCGGGTCCAGGCTCAATTGTTCGATCATCTGCTGTACTCCCTGTCTTCGAGTCTCCAAGTATATGGCGGGGTGAAGGGCAATCCGGCGTGGGTCTGGCCATGTCTGGGGATATACACTTGCCGGGTTCGACTTCGCAGGCGCAGTCGAGGTCTACATTTGAAACTCGGCGAGTCTCGCCAGCGTATGAACGCGTAGGGCGGACGACGGTACAAGGTGAACATCATCGATGCAGGTTTCTTCCGTACAGGAAATGGTCGCGCGTGCCTCGCGGAATGTCGAGCAGGTGATCGTTGGAAAACATCGCGAGGTCGAGCTGTTGTTGATCGCGCTGATCTGCCGCGGTCACGTACTCATCGAGGATGTTCCCGGCGTCGGTAAGACGGTGCTTGCCAAGGCCGTCTCGAAAAGCGTAGGCGCCAGCTTCAAACGCATCCAGTTCACCCCGGATCTGTTGCCGAGCGATGTGACCGGCGTCAACGTCTTCAATCCGCAACGAGGCGCCTTCGAATTTCGCCCGGGACCGATCTTCGCGCAGATGGTGCTGGCCGACGAGATCAACCGCGCCACACCCAAAACCCAGTCTGCCTTGCTCGAAGCAATGGAGGAGGGGCAGGTAACGGTCGACGGCGTCTCGCATCATCTCGCCGAACCATTCATCGTGCTGGCCACTGAGAACCCCATCGACTACGAAGGAACATTCCCGTTACCCGAGGCCCAGCTCGACCGGTTCCTGCTAAGGGTTGCCATGGGATACCCCGGAAAACAGAACGAGCTCGAGATGCTCGCGCGGCAGCATCGCCGGCATCCGCTCGACGATCTCGCGCAGGTCGTCAGTATCGACGAGCTCCTCTTTGCCCAGAGCGCGGTCCGTGATGTCCATGTGAGTCCGCTGGTGAGCGACTACATCGTTACCATTGTCGAATCGACGCGTCGCCATCCCGAGGTCCTCCTCGGCGCGAGCCCGCGCGGATCGCTCGCCCTCTACAATGTCTCCCGGGCGCAGGCTGCCGCGCAGGGACGCGAGTATGTGACCCCCGATGACGTGAAGTCCCTCGCCGAAGCAACCCTCTCGCATCGCATCATCGTCAGCCACGCGGCGCGCGTGCGCGGTTCGAGCGGCGCGGAGATTGTCCGAGAGATCGTTCGGGGGACTCCGGTGCCCGGAGCCAATCCCCGGGTGGCCCCTGTGAAAGCCTGATCGTGACCTATCGTTCGTTCGTCACTGCGCTGCTCGCGGCTGGACTCTTCGGAGCTGGAGAAGGGTTCGACTGGCCCGTGCTGCGACAGTTGGGAGCAGCGGTTGCGGTAGTGTTCGCGCTTGCCTACCTCTGGAGCCGGCTCAACATCGCTCGCCTGAGCGCTCGACGCACGATCGACGGCACATCCGTGCAGGTTGGAGCGGTGTTCGCCGACCAGATCGCTGTCCGCAGCAAGGCGCTGCTTCCAAAGCTGTGGATCGAGCTACGCGATCGAAGCGAGCTGCCTGCCCACGATGCGAGCCGGGTGTTCGGGATGGGAAGTCGGGCAACCGTCTCATGGGAAACGCGGTCCATCGCCGTGAAACGCGGCGTCTTTGCAATGGGTCCGGTCTTCTTGCGCGCCGGCGATCCGTTTGCCATCTTCTCGCATGAGCGCCGGGTCGATTTCGACTCGATCGTGACCGTGCTGCCTCCAGTGTTCGATCTCTCACGCTTCGAGCTTCCGGGCGCCCAGTCATCCGGCGGTCGGCAGATCGACCGCAGGACGCCGTTTACGACCGCCGCGGTCTCGTCGGTGCGCGACTACGCCTCCGGAGACCCATTCAATCGGATCGCGTGGTCCACCTCGGCGCGGACTGGCAAGCTCATGGTCAAGGAATTCGACCTCGACCCAACCGCCGAGATTTGGGTGATCGCGGATTTCGGTCTGGAGCAAGCGGTGCGCCCGAGCCGGGACAATGAGCTGCAACGAGACGTCGAGCTGGCGTTCGCCGAGGCGTGGCTCGACTCGTCAGAGGATTATGTTGCCGCCTTGGCGGCTTCGGTCTCCCGTAAGGCGGTCGATGCCAACCGAGCGCTCGGCTACCTGACCAATAGCTCCAGCCGGGAATACCGGCCCGCCGAATCGTCGGAACGCCAGTATCTGCGCGTGCTCAATTCGCTGGCGGTGGCCAGATCGGATGGCCGCGACGGGATCGAGACGATCCTCGATCAGGAGATGCGCCGGTTCGACCGCTACCGGTCGCCCGTCGTCATCACCGCCAGCACCGAGACCGATTGGCTCGATTCGCTCGAATATGCCTATGCTCGTGGGGTGAGACCGACCGTTATCTATGTCGATCCCGAGACCTTCGATTCGTCACGGAGCAGCAAAGCCGTGCGAGCGCAACTGGCGGCCGCTCCGTTTCCGGTACACATCGTCGACTATCGAACCGGGATAGATGCCGGTTTCTCTTGGGACGCGGCGCCTACCGGGCCGCGCACGTACTTCAATGTCAATTGATACACGCCGCCTGACGGCCCCCGTTCCAGCCGCGCCGGTTTCGCTGGGCAATTGGTTTGTTCTCATCCTGGGAGCGCTGGGCGCTGGGCTACTAGGCGCCGTGGTCGGCAACTACGCCGTCGATACCGATCCGGCAATCATGGCAATGCTGGCGACTGCCGGGTATTTGGTCGGGTTCATGCTCGCCCGCACGCTGATTCCCGATCTGCTGGCGCATCTTCTTACCTTTGGTATGGGTATCGTGATCGCCTTGGTCGCGATCGACCCCGAGCTGCTTTGGCAACAGCTGCGGAGCGGCGATTGGCGTGGGGTGCTCGATCGCTATGAAGTCCTTCTCCGAGGGTTCTTTTCCTCGCTCGATTCCGGCGATCGGTTCGACGCCGATGTCGCGATCTTTGCCATCGGGCTCATGATGTGGCTGGTCGGGTATTCCGCATCCTGGATGCTCTTCCGCCGAGGATGGGTGTTCTGGTCGCTGGCAATTCCGGGCGCCGTGCTCTTGACGACGCTTGCGCTCGATCGAGACCGGGCCGGATGGCCGGCTCTGGCCTACCTTGGAATTGCATTTGCCATTGCGGCTGGTCAGACCGCACAGATTCGGGCGCGCACCTGGCAGTTGCATGGAATCGAGCAGCCGCGCACGCTCGGCCGGCGGTCGATCGTGTTGGGATCCATCATCGCGGCAATTGCCGTCGGTGTTGGACTCTACGACTCCTTCGATCTCGACGATCGATTCCGCCAGCAAGCGGTCGAGTCGGGCGATCGCATCGCAAGCTGGGTCAGCGACACACTCGATCGGTCCGGTCAGCCCGGTTCGACTCCGGAGTTGGCATCGGGGAACTACGGGTCATTCGACGATCAGTTCAAGGTGGGGGAGGGCATCCCCTCGGGTGACAGTCCGGTGGCTGTCGTGCAATCTGGAAGCCGGGAGTATCTGGCGGCCCGCAGGTTGAACGAATATGACGGCAGCGGATGGCTCTCCACCATCGGGCTGACGGGCGACGAGATCAGCTCACCGGCCCCGCGCATCGAGTTCCGGGCCGATCAACCGATGAATATTCCCCGGAGTCAGATCGAGCACCGGGCCGAGAGTCATGCCTCCATCGTGCTCTTGCAACCCTCCGGCCGGTTGCTCTTCACGATCGATCAGCACTTTTCGACGTCGGCGCCGTCCTTGGTGCGGGTAGGCTGGGAAGCAATCGAAGAAACATACATCGTCGATTCGATCAATCCCATCGAGATGCCGGTCGATCTGCGCGACCTTATGATTCTTCTCCAATCGGCATCGTTCACGGCGCCAGACTCAGGCGACAAGCCAGAATTCACCTCCGCCTCGTCTGCCGAGGCGTTCGCCGAGATTCAGACGCGGTTGACGCAAAGTTATCCGGTACGCGCCGACCTTGGCTGGACCGATGATGGCCGTGTCCAGGTCCATGTATCGGGGAGACTCCCGGTCTATTCCGACGTCGAAGCGGTTTATAGCTCGGCCGATCTGGGCGGCGCGTCCTATTCGGTCACGGGACTCTTGCCGCTGGTGAGCGCTGGCGAGCTTGCCGCGGCGGGTACCGACTATCCGCCCTATATTTCGTCGACCTACCTGCATTTGCCGGACACCGTTACCCAGGAAACGTTCGACCTGGCCAATCAGATCGTCCAGCAAGCCGGGGCAACGACCGCCTACGAGCAGGCGCTTGCCATCCAGAACTACCTGCGAGCGAATTTCACCTATCAGATCGATGCGGGTCCGGCGCCAAACGGCCGCGATATCGTGGATTACTTCCTCTTCGATTCGCAGATCGGTCGTTGTGACCACTATGCCTCCTCTATGGCGGTCATGCTGCGCATGCTCGGCGTTCCGGCACGGATCGTGACCGGATTTGCCCCCGTTCCGTTCGACAGCGATATGAACGGCTATGTCTATCGTGGCCGCAATGCGCATGCCTGGGTCGAGGTGTACTTTCCAGACTATGGCTGGATTGCGTTCGAGCCGACGCCTTCTGAAGATCCGATCGAACTGGGTGAGACGGGCACGCCCGATCGCTCGACCCCGGAGCCAACAGTCGAGCCCACACAGACGGCCGTCCCTCAGGGGACTGAGATCGTACGAACGCCGGCGGTAACCCCAACTGGGACCCCGCTGCCAGCGCCCGCGGCAATCGACACCGATCAACCCGCATCCTCGGACGGATCGCCCTCCCTCTGGCGGTATGGCCTCGGAGCCGCGGCGGTCGGACTGCTGGCGCTACTGTCGCTCGTCTTCTGGCGACGGCACGCACGTTTTTCCGGAATGCCGGTTGCGCATGCCAACTATGGACGGCTTCAGCGGCTCGGTCGGTTCATCGGAGTCGCGCCGAGTCCGCAAAAGACGCCGCGCGAATACGCGGCGGAGTTCGCGCGCGCAAAACCGCGATCGGCGGACGGCGCGATGCGCGTCGCCGAGGCATACACCTGGGAGCAGTACGCAACCAATATCGATGCTCGCGAGATCGCGGTCGAGAGCGAACATGGATGGAAGGACGCAAGACGAGGCGCCTCCGATTGGCGGATCTGGCGTCGTCGATGACGGAGGCGAAACGTGCAGGGTGGCAAGCGGATCCTCGTCGCGGGATCGATCAACACCGACTCGGT
>JAMLHN010000054.1 GCA_023957115.1 Thermomicrobiales bacterium | reverse complement strand
CGTGTATTGCCGGAATCGGCAAGACCAAGGTAGTGAAGGTCAATAGCGATAAGGCGGAGAGCTTGGGCGAAGGCGCGGTATTGTGCATAGTCCCTTTCGGGAGCTGGCCCCCCCAGGATCGGCTCGACATCCACTGTTTCGGCATAAACAGTGGAGAAGGCGGGGGAGAGCCGGCTCTCCGCGATGTTTCGCGCAATTTCCTCAAGCTTTGCCAGACCCAAAGATAACCACCCCAAATCACCTTGGCCGAGACCCGGATGGATTATCGAGTATTCCCGGCCGTTCGCACGGAAGCCTGTACAGAGTGCGAGCCAGAACGAGTCGCAATAGTAAGACGTAACCTCGGTGTTCTCTCCATATTCATAGCGTTCTCGGATTAGATTGTTGGGCGCAGGAGGGACATGTACTTCTAGCTCTGCCCCGCGATCACGCCAGAGTAAGCAGCAGGCCGCGAAGGCGGAGAGGGGTTCCTTGCGGGGCGAGATAAGCTCGCGGAAATCGGCGCCTGAGAAGCTCGCTGCCCGTATTAACGCGTCCTGGATCAATCGCCGTTGATGTTCCCACTTGGCGCCTCTCAAAGTCTTATGGACGAAGCAAAGCCCTGCACTGTTTTGTGCATCCTCTAACAGACGGATGAACCTCTCGATATGAGGTTCGGGTGTCCTGAAACCGCGTGCGAAATTCAATGTGCGCCGCACAGTGGCCTCATCCATCAGCGCACTAACCGAGAGGATTTGGTCGGAGAGTGTCGTAAATTCGTGATCGGGACGGTGACGCAGCGCGATCCACGCGTTTACGCGGCGAGCCAGTTCATTGATGCACGTCGATAAGATCTGCGAGGACATCTCTTCAGGGCCGCGTCGGGCGAGCTCTGTGACTTCGCTGTCGGTCAAGTCGTGTATGTCGTCGAGAAGATTCAGAGTTTGTTGTCGATTGGCAGTTACCGCGAGCGCGGTCGCACGGTAAGCCGCAAAATCCCTTGACTGAAACTCGCGCGCGTTTGAGACGCGGGTTTTCAAACTCCGCAGAGACACGGTTCGCGGCAAGTCTCCGTCTTCGAACGTTCTCCGTTCCGCGACAGCGATGATATTTTCAATCTGCTGATCAGGCCAACCTTTCGCTAGAGAATCGACGACCCAATCTCGCGTTGTTCCCGCGAGCAGGTCGTCATAATTACCGGCCTGCGCTTTTGCGAGCCACAGCCATCCCCACTGCCAGTACTCGGGCGCATCGCTTTCGAGCCAGCTGATTATCCTAGGCAGGAGGGCTCGATATGTTTCGGCGTGGTCTGCTCGCTCCCGCACCCATGCGAAGACGCTCGAGTGGAAAGGAACCATGCCCACGTTACGCGGCTCCAAAAGGTAGTCGATTTGACTGAAGTCGCCGAGCACTTGTCTTATTCCGAGGCTTGGCCAAAAGAAGTCTGATCCTGCGAGCATGTGGAGGGCGTTTTTAGCCTCTGGGCTAAGACGAACCCAGAGTCCTCGATAGTAGGTGCGAATATCGCCGTCCGGGCAAGGCGGGAGCAATTGGATATCTTCCGCGGACGTAGCGCGCCCGGCTCGTACTATCGCTTCATACGCATAGATCAAATGCAGTGGGTGGCCCTGGCTGATATTGAAGAATGCTGTCGCGACTTCGGAGACCATTTCGGCGCGCCGCTCAGGAGTTGGATCAAAGCGAAGGATGAGTGGTCGCGCCTCGTCTTGTTGGGTCACCCATCTATGAACGGCAACCTCATCCATGCTGGGGATCTCGATCCAGTCACTGTCTTCCGCAATCATCAGCAACTTGCCAGGCAGTTGTTCGTCAGGGACGCGCTGAGTTCCGACAATGAGACTCACATTGGGAGTCAGCGGAAGAAGCTCATTGAAGAGATGATTGAGTTGATCGATGCGCTGGGTATCGCGCCACACGTGATCAAGCCCGTCGATGACGATATAGAGCCGTTGCCCTTTGTCGGCTAAGTTGGCACCAGCGATACCGATGGTGTCTCGCAATTTCTCGGCGTTGTCGTCGGTACCGGCCATAGCCTCTGGGTGACGCACGTTAAGCTGATGCATCAGTGAGATCGCAATATCAACGAAGGAAACGCGATTGGAGCCAGAATCTTCTGCTGCCAAGAAATAGTGATGTCTGCTGACAGCCTCGCCTCGTTCTTGAAGTGTCTGTGTCAGATAGCTGAGGTAGGTGCTCTTTCCGCGGCCAGGCGTTCCCCAGAGGATTGTGATTGGATGGTCGTTGCTCGCGATGCGTCCACAGATGGTTCTGTGGAATTCGTCGCTCGGCGGTCCGTAACCTTCGGGTACGACAAAATCTTGCCTTATTGGCTGAGGACGTCGCTTGGAGATGACTTGTACAACATGCTCCCGGAGTATGCGTCCATCGGGTTCCGGCAGGTTCCGATAGATCGCCCAACGTCGAACGTTGTGACGGAATGCGAGCCAGCCCAGCGAATCCGTATCGGTGGGGACTAGCTTATCGCGCAAGTAGTCTTCATATCGGTCGAGGTCCGGCAGGCCCCCAATGAAATCGAAGGCGCTGAAGAACGCCACGGCCTCGGCGGTTCCTCCGCACGCGCTCTCAACTAAGGCGCGAATTTCCTCTTGCAACAGATTGAGGTCGACACGTGTGCCATTCAGTGCCTGGCGGAATTCTGCCGAAGGGCTACGATTCGTTTTTAGACCGGCACTATGGATGGGGCCCATGGAGGCCACTCGCGCGAGGGATGCCGCCCACTTTTCGAGCATACTTGTGCCGTTCTTTGACTTCGCGAGCAACCAATCCCAATCGAGCTCGTATCGATCAGAGTCGACCGTGAACTTCACCTGAGTGAATTCGAATGATCCGTCTTTTCGTGCTGCGACGACATCATCGAGAGCTCGGAAGTCTGTGTTGTCGGCCTCGACAAGAACCCAAGCGTAGAGATCAGGATCACGGTAGTGACGAATAAGCACCTCGACACCGGCTAGGTCCTGGTACTCGTAGCCGGCTCTCGGTATAGCTGCGCCTTTTAGTTGAGCACTTTCTGTCACTGTCTCGACGTCGTTGATTTCTGAAACGCGCCTGCTAACGCGACCAGGTTGTATTTCTTATCGAGCGGGCGACCAGGTTGTACCGTGCGTCCACCGGATTCATCGTCGACGTTCGTCAGGTTGAGGCGTGAGAGCCATGGACATTGCAGACGTATGGCAGCATGCGTGGATGGCCACTTGGTTTTCACGGAAGTGCAGCTTTCCAGCAGTCGTCGAATTACTTGAGGTGGGATCATCACCAACAACCCCATGACCTGTAGGCGTTCGTCAAAGGACTAGCGTGCTGGTACGAGGTATAGCACTTCGAACGCGGCCCCTTCGAGGTGGCAACCGCGAGATCAGCTCCTGCAAAAGTTGCAATCGAACTAGCGTAACCGCAATTGCTAAATTCGTGGCTTGGCACGATCGCTACTGGCTGAGACCGACGGTGGTTGTGAGTAACCAAACGGGTCATCGTTAGACCACCTCTCCCTTGAACACGACCACCCCGCAGATCGTCGCATTCGAGTTCACTTCGATGATCCGGTTCGGCCAGTCAGGATTCAGTGCCTTCAGGTACTGATGGCCTTCTTCGATGATCAGCTGCTTGAAAGTCGCTTCCTGGGAGTCCTCTAAACGAACCACCACGTAGCGGCCGCTGACCGGGGCGACCTGGGGATCCACGAAGATGAGCTCGCCGTCGTGGAACTTGGGTTCCATGCTCTCACCGCGCACCCGCAGGACGAACGTGTCCGCGCTGCAACGGACCGGGCACGGGAGCAGATCCTCGGCGTCGCCGAGTGCGAAGTCGCTGGCGATCTCGGTCCATTCGCCGGCCTGCACCCAGGAGATTAGCGGCCTCAAGCTACGGAGTTCCGGGCCGGGTTCGGCGTTGTAGACGGCCTGGTCTTCGGTGGCGACCTGGTGAGACTCATCCATCCATCCGTTCGGCTTGCCCATGGCCCGTTCGAGCTTCGCCGCCAGGTCGTCGCCGACGCCACGAGGGGTTCCCTTCGCCGTCGTGAGCTGGTTGCGAATCTGACTGAGGTAGGACTCGCTCGTGTGGGCGAGACGGGCAAGCGCGGCCGCCGATCCGGCCTCCGCAACCAGGATCTCGAGGTTGCTCAGCCGAACCGTCTCATGCCTTCGCTTCATCGCATCCGCCGGGTTCGTGTTTAGCACGGAGATAAAGATAAACCTGCTAACGATGCTTGGCAAGCGAATGAGCACGGCGCTAATGTCTTGTGCATGGAGCTAAGACACTTTCTCAGAGCGGCAAGTAAGCGGGAGCGGGCGGAAGTTGCGGTCGTCTGCAACGACTCCGTGTCCTACCTATACCAGCTGGCCGGCAAGCACCGGTATGCGAGCGCTCTGATGGCGGCGCGTATCGAGGCCATGACCCGGGAGGTCGCCTCTCGCTCCGGTGGCCGCCTCCAAGCCGTCCCCCGGGAGAGCCTGGTCAGGTACCCGGAGATCTATGATCGGGAAGAGCCCTACCTGATGGTCGCGGAGGAGCGGCCGTGACGGGCACCGTCGCCCAGCCCGGTACCCGCCCTGGGCAGGATTCTGACCGGCTCGAGCTGGTGGTCCTCGATGTTTCCCGGATCCACCCCTACGAACACAACCCTCGGCGAGCACCGAACGCGGAATACGACCGCATCAAGGCATCGATCCGCGCCGACGGTCTAGGCCAGCCTCTGGTGGTGACCCAACGGCCGGGCGAACCCGATTACATCGTCCACGCCGGCGGCAACACCCGACTGCGGGTCCTGAGGGAGCTATTCGAGGAAACCGGTGATCAGCGCTTTGGTGAGGTTCCATGCGTGATTCGGCCGTGGACCCGCGAGGCGGACGTCTTGCTCGCTCACCTCAAGGAGAACGACCTCCGCGGCGAACTGACGTTTTTCGACAAAGCACTGGCCGTAGCCGATGCCAGACGATTTCTCGCGGAGGGCACCGAAGAGCCCCTCACCCAGGCCGGGCTCGCCGAGGTTCTGCAGCGCCATGGATATGGTCTCAGCCAAGGATTGATTTCACAGATGGCCTACGCCGTCGAGCGACTCGTGCCGTTGTTGCCGCAGGCGCTCAAGGGCGGAATCGGTCGCCCGCAGGTGGCCAAGATCCGTGCCCTCGATCGGGCGGCCCGTGCCATCTGGCTGGACCGCAGCGTCGACACCGAAGCGGAGTACGACCAGGTGTTCGAGGCGTTGTGCCGCCGGTACGACACACCGGATTGGGACATCGCGAGTCTGCGCCGCGCGCTCGAGGCAGAAATCGCCGAGCGGGCAGACATCAGCATTCATGCCGTCAGCCTCGAGATCGACGCCCGCATGTCAGGGCGCCAGGTCGAGACGTCGATCAAGCGGATGACCACCGAGGATAGCGAGCGCGACGGCGAGACGGGCGAGCGCGGGCAGGACAGCAGGGGCTCAAGCAAGGTAGGCCGAACGACTCGGGAGACCGAAAGCGCGCCACCGCGCGTTGGGGCCGGCGAAACCGCACCCGAGACCTCGACCAGCGTGAATGAGCCCGGTGACTGGGTGGCCGATTCCGATGAGGACGCGACCCCAGTTGTAACGGCAACTCCGCCGCCTCGGACGGATCTGAAATCGCTGCGCGCACGCCTCTGGACTCTCGCGAGCCGCATAGCACAACGTAACGGTCTCAGCGATCTCGTTCAGCCGGTTGCCGGTCGCGGCCTCGGTTTTGTGCTGCACGATGTTCCGGACCCGGCGCTCGTCGACCACCTCGACGAGGATGCCCTGGCCCAGGTATCGATGGTGTGGTGGTACCTGGCCGCGTGCGCGGAGCTCACGGTAGCCCCGCTCGACGCGCTGCTCCCGGCCTTGCCGGAGGAATCCGTTCTGCGCCGCGCGCTGGTCGACCAGGATGCGGGACTGCTCTTCGCCAGCGTATGGACGCTCGACCCTGGGCATATGGGATACCGACTCTGGCGTCGGCTCGACGATCGCGATTGGCAGGACTTGCTGGCTCTCATGGATACGTACCGGGCGCTCCGCCGGACCGCCGCGCCGGACGATAAGACATTGTGGAGCTGCGGATGATCGGTACCAAGGAAGCCGATCTCGTCACGGCCGTCCTGCTCTACGCGATGCGGTGTCTGGCCGAGGGGGATCAGCATGCACTCCGCGCGATGCAGTTCGGGCCCAAGGAGATAGAGGCACTACGCGAACTGAACCTCGCCGATCTCTATCGCGTCGGTGCGCTGCAGGCCCACTGCCTGAGCATCGCACTGGATCGCGACGTGTTCTGGCCGATGATCGCGAATCTTCGAGCCACCCGCGAGAACGAAGAGCTGCAGCGGGACCTGATCCAGGCCGATGCGCCCCTCGAGATGATGCGCAGTCTCTTTGGCATCGGATCGCGAGAGTACACTCGACTGCGTCGGATGCTCGCCGTAGAGCCTGCAGTAGGCCGGCCACCGGAGCCTGACGAGGAGACCGGCCACCGCCTGTGGCACGCCCTCTCCGCGCGTCTCACTTCGGCCGCTGACGAAGAGATTGATCCCAAGGAGTACCTGGCGGTACAGCGCGAGTCGGGCGCTTCGATGCGCGCCGTCTGGAACCTCGTTCAGCGCTGGCTGGAATATGGCGACGTGTACGCGCCCGCAGATACGTTGCCGTCATCGCAGACCGCCTCTCGGCCGGCGTCTCGGCCCGAGCGGCGTGCCGCCAGTGGTTGACCGGTGTGACCGTAAGACTGCATGGCGCAAGATGACTCGGAAATCCGACCGGAAACCTACGCCCTCGATGCCCTGATCCGAGAGACCCTCGCCCGCGGACGCCGCAGCGGCGGCAACACCTCAGACGCACTGCTGTTTCTCGGCAACCGACACCACGCCTTCCCGGTGGTTGTCGTGCACGACCCGATTCTCGAACCCGTGGACAAGCTGGTCTGGATGGTGATCTGCCAGGCCGCCCAGGCCACGGGTACGAAAGCCGTCTTTCCCAGCTATACCGACATCGCACGGCTTGCGAATGTGTCGTCGACGTCCACGGTCTCTCGTGCCATTGCGATCCTGCGCGCGACACGCTGGCTGTCACTGTGCGCGCGAAATCGCGAAGCGAACGGTCGATTCGGCGGCAACGTCTATGCGTTGCACGACGAACCGCTGCCGCTCGCAGATGCATTGCACCTCGACCCCGGCTATATGGCGTTCCTGGAGGAGGCGGCGGGTCATCATCATGCGCGGGTGCGCCGGGTCGTGCAGGCCGTCTCCACATCATTGGACCAGGACATCCGCTCGGGCAAGGACGTCCTGGCACCTGTTAACCCGATGGAACGCCGCCTCGAAGCCCTTCACGCGATTCAGCGTGGCGGTGACCGGCGGTACTTCAGCTTCAATGCCGAGGTAATCGCTGGCCTCGCCAATTCGAGTGTGCGCCGGGACGGGAGCAACCAGGACCAAAATTCGAAGGCGGTGAAACGGGACCCTCAAAAATCGAAATCGGTACTACGTAGTAGTAGTAAATATAAAAATACAACTACAACAACACCAACAGATTCCAAGGACTCCGCGCGCGAGGCCGTATCGCTCGAGTCGCTGATCGTCCCGCCACGGCTCAAGGACAACCAGCGCGCTCTCGCGGCGCGCTACCTGGGGACGATCCCCGTGGAACATCGGCAGCCGGTGCTGGACGAGCTGGCTGGTCGTTTCCTGGCTGAGCAACACGGCGCCAAGCCGGTCTACGACGAACTGCGCTACCTGCATCACCTCTGCGTCCAGGTGAATCGCGGCGGATTCGTGCCCAACCTCGGCCTGAAGGTGCGGGCCGAGCGCGATCGACGCCGGCACGAAGCAGAGCGGCTGAGGGAAGAAGCGGCGGAGCGCGAGCGTGAGCGCAAGGAACGCGCGGAACGTCCGCCCGGCGAGAACCCGATCGCCGAGATTCGGAAGTTGCTCGGCATGCCAGCGTCCCCCGAGCGGAAAACCCGCTGAACCAGCGGCACCGAGGAGCGCGATTATTACAGTGTAATAATCCTCGCCGAAAAGCACGACGCCGCCCGCTGCCGTTCCCACTTCAGATAATCGCGCGCCCATGCGTTGATGGTGGCCCCGCAAGGACACTGGACACCGAGCGCGACTTGACGTGACGCAATCACCGACCACCCATCCAGCAATGTCGCCGGCCGCCGCAACGGGCACACACCTCGATGATCGTCCAGGGGTTCTCCGCGGCGGCGCGGTGCTCACGTTGCAGACCCGTCAAGCGCAGCGGCTCGTGAAGGGCCGCAGCTACAGCGCTGACAAGCCTGCCATCATCGGACTCATCGGCTTTGCCAATCTTGTTCGGTCCGTCTGGCACGGCGCCCGTGCCGACGATCCGTATGCCGACTGGTGGATGCTGAAGATCCACGAGGCGTTGGAGCAGGCGAAGCGAGAGCTCTCTAGCCTGGAGCGTGAAGTCGGGGCTAGGCTGGAAGGCCTGGACGCCCTCGAGGTGGCCTTGCCGGCGTCGACCAAGCCAGCACGAGTGAGTCTCAACTTTAGTAACCCCTATGCGTTTCACGCGGCCCGCGTGATCGGAGCGTTCGATGCACTGGTCTGCAAAGTGCTGAGTGCGCGTCATGTTGGGCTTCTCGCGCGCGACGAAGCTGAAGGCATGCTGCACCAGGGCGGCCGCGTCGTGCGACGTGTGCTGCAGAGTCCTGTCGGCTATCGTTTCCTCGGTGTGACGCGGCGCGACCTCGCCCAGGGTACGGCGAAGGCGTTGCACGCTATCGAGGTCATGGGCGAAGTGCCGGGTGACGTTCTCACGGGGACGCGCCGGGCACCGCACGCGCCCACGGCCGTGGATCAGCCTCGAGAGAATCCCCTCACCGATCCAAAACATCTCCGCCCGTTGCCGAACCTCGGGTAACGCCCCGACTCGGCGGCCGCGAATCGCTGCGGTGGCTGGATACGTTTGCTCTGGTCTCCGATTCCCCCAACCGAATAATCACGACATCGATCATTGTCGTGAGCGCCGCCGTGTCGGTATCCGAAATCAGTGCCCCAAAGCGTCTCAGCATCACCCTGGATCCGGGATTGGTGCTGGAGCGGCTGATCTTGCGGCGGTTTGCGGATCTGCCGCGCAAGCGGGGTCAAGACTGGCTGCGGTCGCTGCTGGTGCAGGGTTTCCTCGCGGAGGGGCGCTGGCTTCGCACCGCTGAGCCGGGCGGCGGCGAAGACCGTGCGCCTTACGCGCCCGCCATCCCAGCGACGCCGTTCGCCCGTTGGCTGGAGCGCTCGCACGCGAACGACCGGACCGACCTCGAACCGAAGCCGCGTTCCGTGGCGGCGCCGACAACGCCTCCAAGCACGAGCAGCAATGCCAAACCCTTTGCCCATCTCCGCAAGGTGATCGGCTGAACCCTGTAACCGACGAGCCGGAGGTGACCGTGGCCGACAGTGAGACCCTGAACCCCATCAGCATCGGCCTGGACGACGGCTATGCGTTCACCAAGGTTGCGATGCCCGACGGGCGCCTGACTGCGATTCCGTCCCGCGCGCGGATCGGTCGCTCCAACGTGACCTGGCTAAACGGCAGCGAACAGCGGGTGTTCGAGTACGAGACCGACGACACGCTGTTCGCCGTCGGCGAGGTGGATGGCGAGCCGACCCATTTCGACGGCTATCCCTTCTCTGGTCTGAACCGGGCCATCGTCCAGCACGCCTTGCACGAGGCTGGCCTGGCCGGTCAGTCCGTGCACGCCGTGTCTGGCTTGCCAGTCAGCAGTTTCTACCTCAAGGACGGCGACCAGCGGCTGGAGCTCATCGAGCGCAAGCGGGCGAGCCTGAAGCAGGCCGTGCAGCCGATCGACGGCAGGCTGCCGGCCGCGATTGCGTTCCACGAGGTCATTCCGGAAGCGCTCGCGGCCTGGTACGACCACATCATCTCGGAGGCGAACGGCGGCGTGCAGCTCGAGGCCGAGCGCCTCGGCGTGCCCGTCGCGGTGATCGACATCGGCGGACGGACCACGGATTTCGTGGTGGTCGCCGACCAGGCCGTGCGCCACGACAGCTCGGGGTCGTTGCGTTGTGGTCTGTTGGACCTCAAACGCCAGGTCGCGTCCGCCATCCGCGCCAAGTTCGACCTCGAGGAGCTGTCCGAGCGCGCGACTGACGACGCCGTGCGTAGCGGCAGCGTCCGCCTGTTCGGCAAGACGCACGACGTTGCCGAGATAGTTCGGGATGCGCGCCGCGAGCTCGTCCAGCGGCTGCACGCTGAGACGCAGCGGCAGCTGGGGCGTGGCGCCGAGCTCGAGCGGATCCTGTTCGTGGGTGGTGGCGCCGTGGCGCTCGCCGAGGACATCCGGGACTGGTTTCCGAATCAGGCCATCGCGCCGCATCCCGCCTTCGCCAACGCGCGGGGGATGCTCAAGTACCTGCGCTACGTCTGTCAGGAGCCGACCTGAAACCGGTTTCATCCGTGGTCACTGCGGTCTCAGTGGCACCCGATGCATCGTCGGGCTGTGAAATCGATGCACACACCCGCGCCGCAAGGCAACGGTGTCAGCCCAGAAGAGGTCGTTCGCGACCTCGACTCAACCCACCCTGCCGGGAATGTGCTCCCGACAGGGATGGCGCGTTCTCCGGATCCCGTTCCGATTGAAGGAGAAACGTCATGTCCAACGAAGATACGAAGTATTTCGACCTCTACACCACCGGCATCGGTTATCTGAACCGTGTCCGGGAGGTGACGCCGAAGGAAGGCTCGCCTTTCTGGAGCGTCACCATCGCTGCTCTTCGGGGCAGCACCGACGACGCCCAGTACAGCTACTTCGAGTGTCGCGTGTCCGGTAAGCAGGCGCAGGAGATCGTGCGTCAGCTCAAGCCGGCCGTCGAGGGCAAGCTCAAGGTGCTCGTGGGGTTCACGCTCAGCGACCTGTTCGCTGAGGCCTACACCTACAAGAACGGCGACAAGGCCGGTGAGACCGGGGTCAGCCTGAAGGCTCGCCTGTTGCGAGTCGGCTGGGCGAAGGTCGACGGCCAACCGTTCTACAGCGAGCAGGCCGCCTAATCCGCCACTACCGACCGGGTGACTTCGTCGCCCGGTCATCTTCAACCCGTCGGGGAGCCATCCCTGACGGGGGTCTCCCCATCTTTCGTGAGGAGACCCTAATGAACAACCAGGACCTGGAGGCGTTCCCGGACGCGAATCGTTTCGATGCGCTGAAGCCGAGAGCACTCAACCGTGAGGAGAAGGAATCCGTGATCAAACTGGCGCTGTCCGTGCTCGCCGAACGCCATCGTGCGGGTCGTGCGCTGGGCAGCCCGGAACAGACACGGTCTTTCCTTCGACTGAAGCTCGTCGACCGCAAGCACGAGGTGTTCGGTGCGCTGTTCCTCGACAACCGCCACCGGGTCATCCAGGTGGCGGAGATGTTCCAGGGCACCATCGACGGCGCCTCGGTTCATCCACGTGTCGTCGTACAGCGTTCCCTCGAGCTCAATCGCCGCCGCGGTCGTCTTCTTCCACAACCATCCCTCGGGTGTCGCCGAGCCGAGCCATGCGGACGAGGCGATCACCCGGCGGCTGCGGGACGCGTTGGCGCTGGTGGACGTACGAGTGCTCGATCACTTCGTCGTCGCTGCCGGCGAGAGCGTGTCCTTTGCCGAACGCGGGCTCCTTTGAGCCCATCTGTCATCAACCATCGACCTGCCGGGAAGGCGCCCCTTCCCGGCAGGGAGAAGGTGTCTCTCCGGGGTCGCAATCCCAAGGAGAACCACGATGAGTAATCAACCGAGTGAACACCCGTTTTTCGGGGAGGTCATTTCCGTCTACACGCGCGCCCAGGCCCTGGCCGACGGCGTCTTGATCGATGCAGGACCCATGTCCCGTGAAGCCGGCTTCCGCTGGCCAGTCGCCATCACGGCCGGTGCCTGGGCAGACTGCGTAGCCTGGGACGACGCCGACAGCGAGCGACAGACCCATCAGGATCTGTCCGGTCGCTTGTGGGACGTGCTGTTCATGGCTGCCTACGCTGCACGGGCCAATGCCACTGCGGGTTCCGAGCTCCTGTTCGAGCTCTACCGCGTGCCGCGGGACGGCGAAGCCACCGAAGCCGAGCTCACCAAGCTGAAGCTGGTGGTGGGCCCGGGTGACGACGGCGAGCCGGTCATGACCATCCTGCTGCCGAACGAGGACTGATCACGCCGGCAGCCGCCGGCATCTTCTCCCTGGCCACTTGGGTAAAAGTGGCGCCTCCCCCCGGGGTCGCCGGAACCCGGCAGGTACCCACGCCAGATCCAGCGCCCGCCGATTATTACAGTGTAATAATCGCGCGCTCGCCGCTCGAAGCCGCGACCCAGATCCGAATCAGCTGTCCACAGAGTCCACAGGCCCTGCCCGCCACGGCAAAGCGAGCCATCGAACTCGCGTCGCCAAGGGCGGGACCGCGCCGTGCGCGGTGCCTGTGGACCCCTGTGGGCAGGTGAAACCGCCCCGCAGGCCCGCGGGGACGTCTTGATGCAGCCCCTGTGACAGGCGAATGCCTGGCGCCGGGGCTGCGACGCCGTGACGCCGCCCGTGTCACTAGCGAGCGAAGCGGGGTAGTGACGCGGGCGGCTCTGCCTTAATCGGCGCGGCAGTGGCGCCGATTTTCATGGTGACGCGCGAATGACGCGTTCCTAAACTGCCGCCCACGACCGATTCATCCGTGGCCACTGCGGCTCAGTGGCAGAGGGTCGCCCACCCTCGACGTCTCGTCGAATCGGGCAAGCGCGCCAAGGACCGGATCCAGCGCGCCGACCGAGAGGTCGCCGGTCCATCGTCCAGAACATCGACCGGAAGGTCGATTCAGCGGACGGGCTTCCGCCCGTCGTTTCACATCCACTCGCACCGGCCGCCAGCACGGCGTCAGCGAGTGCTTCCTCAACCCAGCGATGTCCTAATCGCCCAACTCAACGGAGGTAATGCCTATCGGCCCATCCATTTCTTCAACTCAAGCACATCGAAAAGGAGGTGATGCGTATTCGAAGCTCGGCCCGCAACGGGCCCGTTGGTTCGCACCGGACCGATCCCCTACAGGGGAGAACCGGTGTTGCCTGCAACCAGGCATCTTCAGGTTGAACGGGAGTGGTGTCCCGTGACCCGTGCCGGATTCCGGACCTGGTCGGCTACGGCCTGCCGGGTGGTCAGAAACACTTACCAGAGCATCGTGACACCGTGAGAGACCTGAACTACCAACTCAAACAGCTCTGTCGCCATAACCGCGACGGAGGCTATGCGACCCAGCGCAACCGCGAGCGCCTGCTTTCTCTGATTGCGGACCAGCTTCATGCACTGGGCTTCCGGGGCATGGGCGCGCAGTCGCTGAAGCCGAAGCATGTGGAAGCGCTGGTGAACCGATGGCAGGCAGAGTCGCTCTCCGTCGGGACCATCAAGAACCGGATGACGGTGCTGCGCTGGTGGGCGCAGAAGGTGAACCGACAGAACGTCATCGCCCGGCAGAACGACCACTATGGGATCCCCGAGCGGGTGTTCGTCAGCACAGACTCGAAGGCGCGCCAGGTCGACGGCGCGGCGCTCGAGCGGATCAAGGACGACCACGTCCGGATGAGTCTCGAGCTGCAGCAGGCCTTTGGATTCCGGCGTGAGGAGGCCATCAAGTTCCAGCCGAGCTACGCCGACCAGGGCGATCACCTGGTATTGAAGGAAAGCTGGACGAAGGGTGGCAAGGCCCGCGAGATCCCCGTGCGTACCGCGGCCCAGCGGACGGTTCTAGATCGCGCCCATCGGCTTGCGGGTCGCGGTTCGCTGATCCCGGCCGAGCGCAACTACCGACAGCAGCTGCGTGTGTACGAGCGACACACGGCGAACGCCGGACTCTCGAAACTGCACGGCCTCCGCCATGCCTATGCCCAGGGACGATATGAGGAGCTGACCGGCTGGAAAGCCCCCGCCGCCGGCGGCCCGACCTCGAGGTCCCTCACGCGAGAGCAGCACGCAATCGACCGTGAAGCACGGCTCGTTATCAGCCGAGAGCTCGGCCACGAGCGTGAGCAGATCACGACCGTGTACCTGGGCCGCTGAAAGGAACGCGTAGCCTGCGAGAGTTTCCCGTTTTGCTGGGACAGTGCGCGCAGCAGACTGCGACGCAGGCTCTGAATCCGTCCGGGCAATCATGAAGCGAACGCGAGCGTACCAACGTCACCTCTTCCCCGTCACTGCCTGCATTCTGGGCGCACTGTTTGTGTCCCTCGAGGCGAAGGCGGTCGAGGTCACTGTTGCGCGCTACTCGACGGTGCAGCCGGCACCGAGCATGGCGCAACGCGATCCCCTGGCGGCACCGGTGGTCTCTGTACTGCCAGCTTCCGTGACTCGGATCGGAGAAGCGGTCGAGACCCTGCTCGGGCCATCCGGCTATCGTCTGGCGTCACCCTTTGCCGCCGAAGCAGAGCGGGCCGAACTTCTGGATCTGCCCCTGCCGGAGGCACACCGCACGCTTGGGCCACTGCCGCTGCGCACAGCATTGAAGATCCTCGCCGGGCCCACGTTCACGCTGGTCGAAGATCCCGTGCACCGGCTGATCTCCTTTGAGCGGTGTGAGCAAGCGACGGGTGTCCGCTGACCATGGAAGCCGTCATCGCCATCCTGATCGTCCTCGGCGTGCTATCCGCAGGCGGGGTGCTGCCCGAAAAATCCTCGAAGACTGTGAGCGAGGAAGCTCACGCGTCTGCGTTCGAGACTACTGAGAAGGTAATCCGCCCGGCCTGTAACCAGCATGACCCCGTGTATCGCGACCTCACCATTCCCTACGGACAAAGGGCAAGGAGTGACGTGGCCGGCAAGACGGAGGCCGCGTGCGATGAATAGAGCCGTCGTCTTCGGAACAGTGAGCGCGGTGCTGTCGCTCGTTGCGAGCCCATGCTGGGCCGCCGATCCGGCCAACACGCAATCAGGGAACACCACGACCAGCGAGACCATCCTGGAGCGAACACCGCTCACCGAGCACGAACGTGCCCGCGCCGGGCTCTGGGGCCTGTCCGCAGAGGAGTGGCAGCGCTACCGAACGCTGATAGAAGGGATCCGAGGCAGCATCAGCCCCGGGACCATATCGCCCATAGAGGTCCTCGGCATCCACGCGCGCGATGAGGCCGAACGCCGCAAGTACGCCGAGCGGTGGGCCGTGATGATGCGAGAGGACGCTGAACGCATCCTCGCCTTCCAGCGGGCCTACGACGACGCTGGGCGCCTGTTGTACCCGCATGAGTCGCTCATCGACATTGCGCGTCTGCCGGTGCAGATCGATAGCGGCGAGGGGCTGCGGCGCACTGACCGGGTGTTGCTGTTCGCGCGTCCGGACTGCGCCGCGTGTGATGCGCTTCTCGCGCGGGTGCTGGCGAGGCTCGACCGTCTCGACGGCGTCGATGTGTTTCTGACCGCCATCACAGCGGGCGACGAGGACGCCATTCGGAACTGGGCAGCCGAACGCGGTATCCGTCCCGAGTGGGTCACCTCTCGCCGCGTGACCTTGAACTTCGAAGGCGGTGCGCTCGCACGCGTTGCGCCCGGGCGAGAAGCGCTGCCCGTCCTCATGCGTCGGCGGGGCGGAGCCATCACACCGTTGTCGGGGTCCGAGCTGTGAGCCGGTCCCTCGTCGCCCTTTTCACGCTGGTGGCGATCGTGGTGGCGTCGCGTCCGGTCCTCGCCGCCGGCCCTGTTGCCGAAATGGGCGTCCCGGACGGTTACCGCCGCGTCGCGGCGGCGCACGGGATCCCGAGCGAGCTGTTCTATGCCGTCGCTCTCGCCGAGAGCGGCAGACATATTGAGCACCTGCGCACGACGCGGCCTTGGCCCTGGACTCTCAACATCCAGGGTGAGGGACGTTACTTTCCCAGTCGCCAGGCGGCGGTAGTTGCCGCGCAGCAGGCGCTCACGCAGGGGCGCCGGTCGGTCGACATCGGCCTCATGCAGGTCAATTGGGCATACCACGCGACAGCGCTGCGCTCGGTCGAGGCAGCCATCGACCCCTACCACAACCTTGACGTGGGCGCGGGGATCCTCGCCGAGTGCTTTCGAACGCGGGGCGACTGGTGGGCGGCCGTCGGCTGCTATCACGCGCCCAGCAATGCCGACCGGGCGGCCCGCTACCGCGAGCGGGTCAAGCGCATCTGGTCCCGTGTCACGGCGATCGGGTAGTTCCCGGATGCGATCGGCGCTACAGCCAAGGTTCCTCCTCGCGACGCTCGTCCTGTGGTCAGGCTTCGCGGTCGCCGAGCTCGCCGTCATCTACGACAGTGGCGCCACCAAGCCGCTCGCGCCGTACCTGGAGGCATTCAGTGAGCTGCCGGCGGCGGCCGCAGTTGAGGCACAGCCCGGCGACAGTCTGGGTGCGGCCGATCTGAGCCGCCTGCTACCAATCCGGACGCCGGCGCTGACACCGGGACCAGTGGCACAACGTCCGTTGTCTCTCCCGAACGGGGCGACGCTGCCGCGGCCGCTGTTCCTTATTGGCGCGGATCCACGGTCGCGACAGTGGCTCGAGATGCATCGTGAGCGGCTCGCGGAGATTCACGCGGTCGGCATGCTGGTCAACGCGGACTCGAAAGCGGACCTCGAGGCGATCGCCGCAATCGCGCGGGGCCTGCCAATCCTGCCCGCGTCCGCGACGGACATCGCGGAGACCCTGGGGCTGAAGCACATCCCGGTCCTGATCTCCCGACGCGGCATCGAGCAATGAGTCCACATCCGGTCGAGGCGCTATTGCGCCCGCCGGTGGAACTCTGGTCGGCCCTGGTCGCGGTCGCGACCGGTACCATGGCGGTCCTCGCGCCCTGGGCATTGATGATGCCGCCCGGCGTAGCCCACGCGGCCGCCGCGGCGTTGTTTGCACTGGCCGGCCTCCGCACACGCCAGGCGTGGCGGGTCATCCGGTATCAACGCAACATGCGCCGTCTGCCGGTCTACAAGCTCCGTGCCGATCGCATTCCGCTCAGCCGCCACAAGCTGTTTCTCGGTCGCGGCTTCCGCTGGACCCAGCGCCACACCCAACGCCTGCGCGACACCATCCGTCCCGAAGTACAGCACTACGTGCAGCCGGGGGCGCTGTACCAGTGGGCGAGGCGCAAAGAGGTTGCCTGGGAAGCGGTGCCCCCACTCAACGTAGTTGCCTGGCTACTGCGCCAACCGCGAAGGTGGAACCCGCTGCGGCCTCTGCCAGCGGTCGGCGGCACGCCGGCGCTGCATGCTGTCGAGCCCGATGAGCAGGACGTCTGGATGGATCTGGGGGAGCGCGTGGGCCACACCCTCGTGCTCGGTACCACCCGGGTCGGCAAGACCCGGCTCGCCGAGATCCTGATCACCCAGGACATCCGCCGTGGTGACGTGGTCATCGTCTTCGACCCGAAGGGCGATGCCGATCTGCTGCGGCGCGTGTACGCCGAAGCGAAACGCGCGGGACGGACCAAGGACTTCTATCTTTTTCATCTCGGCTTCCCCGAGGTGTCGGCCCGGTACAACGCCATCGGCAGCTTCTCGCGGATCACCGAGGTGGCGACACGGATCGCGAACCAGCTGCCGAGCGAGGGAAACTCGGCCGCCTTCAAGGAGTTCGCCTGGCGCTTCGTCAACATCATCGCCCGGGCGCTGGTGGCGCTGGGGCGACGGCCCGACTACCAACAGATCCGGCGCTACATCAACGATATCGAGCCTTTGTTCGTCGAGTACGCTCGCGAGCACCTGCGGCGCTTCGGTCAGGAGAACTGGACGACCGATGTCGAGGAGATCGCCGGGAAGATCAGCGAGCGGAATCTGTCGTCAGCGCTCAAGGGCCGCGACCGAGATGCCATTGCCCTGATGCGCTATCTGCAGGCGCAGGACCTGTACGACCCGGTGCTCGATGGCCTCGTGTCCGCGTTCAAGTACGACAAGACCTACTTCGACAAGATCGTGAGCTCGGTCGGCCCACTGATGGAGAAGTTGACCACCGGCAAGATCGCCGAGCTCATCTCCCCGGACTACTTGAACGACGACGACAGCCGGCCGATCTTCGAGTGGCTGGACGTCATCCGACGAAACGGGATCGTCTACGTGGGTCTCGACGCGCTGACCGACACGACCGTGGCGAGTGCGGTGGGCAACTCCATGTTCGCGGATCTGGTCTCCGTGGCTGGCCACATCTACAAGCACGGCGTCGCCGATCCGGCGGACGAGGCGCCGGCCCCGAATCCACCCTGCGTCCCGACGATCTCGATGCACGCTGACGAGTTCAACGAGCTGATCGGGGACGAGTTCGTGCCGCTCTTGAACAAGGCCGGTGGCGCAGGCTTCCAGGTGACCGCCTACACCCAGACCTGGTCCGACGTGGAGGCCAAGATCGGTAGCCGCGCCAAGGCCGGCCAGGTCGCCGGAAACTTCAACACCATGATCATGCTGCGCGTGAAGGAGCTCGCGACAGCCGAGATGCTCACCGACCAGCTGCCGCGCGTCGAGGTGTTCACGCTCATGAATGTCTCGGGCGTCAACGACTCGTCGGATCCGATGTCGGGCGTCGATTTCCAGTCCCGCAACGAGGACCGCATCAGCGTCTCCGAGGTGCCGATGCTGACGCCGGCGGAGCTCGTGAGGTTGCCGAAGGGCCAGGCCTTCGCCCTGCTCGAGGGTGGACGGCTTTGGAAGGTGCGCATGCCGCTGCCCGACGACAGCGGCGACCCGGCGATGCCGGCCGACATCGCCGCTATCGCGAACGAGATGGAGCGCACCTATATCACCAACGACCACTGGTATCGCACGCGGGAAACCTGGTGGCACGCCATCGCCGATACGGACGCGCTGGTGACTCCGGAGACCGAGGATGGTGGCTGAAGCGACTGCCGATCCGCGGCGGCGGGAGGTCCGGCAAGGGCTCATCTCCCGGTTTCTCTCGACCCTCGCCCAGGGGGTGAAGTGGCTCCTGCTCTCGCTCGTTTTCTCGATACTCGCCGAGTGGGTTGGTATGGCCTTCTGGTGGCCGGAGCAAGGGCTCGACCACAGCCGCGACATGCTGGCCGCCGAAATCGGGTTTCTGCAGGCCGACTTCGGGCGGAGCCTTGTCAGCTCGGATCCGGCTCAGTTCACCAAGAACGTCGCGGACCGGACCTACTATGTCCTGTTCGAGTTCACCCGCATAACCGACTTCATCGAGTGGATCGGGCGGGCCCCGGCGCCCGGTGAGTCGGGCCTGCGGTCACGGTTGAACGCCGCGTTTCAGCCGGTCGCAGAGTACGTGCTTGCCGCGATGCAGGTGACCCAGGTCTTCTCGGTCCGGCTAGCGGTCCTGGCGCTCGCCATGCCGGTGTTTGTAATGTTCACCCTGGTCGCCATCGTGGACGGCCTGGTGAAGCGAGATCTGCGCCGGTGGGGTGGGGGACGCGAGAGTTCTTTCGTCTACCACTGGGCCAAGCGGTCGGCGCTTCCACTACTCGTTCTCACTTGGGTGATCTATCTGGCGCTGCCGTTCAGTCTGCACCCGAGCTTCGTCGTGCTGCCCTTCGCGACGCTGTTTGCGCTGAGCGTGGCGGTCACGGCCAGCACGTTCAAGAAATACCTTTAGCCGCTATCGAGATTGCAGTGCTATCTGAAACGAGGTGTCCAGCGTTCTTCGAGATCTTCGTCCTCATCGTCGTCGTCAGCGAACGTATCGGTCGATAGGACAGTGAGAGTTCGCCCGTAGTCGCCGAGGCCAACGATCTCTTCGGTCAGCGGAACGGATCTGTTACCGCCGAACCAGTCTCGCAGATCGGATTCGTTATTTTCGCGCCGGGCGTTACGAATATTTGAATCGACACGATTGAACGTAGCCGTCGGGACGGCTGGGACGGCGCTGCCCTTCTTGGGCCAGGTGATGCCGCGGAACTCCTTGAGTTCGTCCGATAGGAACGCATACTCGATGCGTTGACCTGATGACACGACCATCGCCATCGGAAGGTCTGTCTCTTCGATGTATCGGTTTGCTGTCGCCAGCAATGATGTTTCGCAAAGCGACGCCAGAGACATGATTGCGTCGAGCCCTTCGCCGGCCGAGCGCATGGCCTGAGCGAACATTGGATTCGGCATGAGCAACCGTGCGGAGAAATGGTCGGCTTCCCGTTCGTATTTGTCGTCCGAACGATATCCAGCCTGTGATTGGTGCATCTCCTGCCCTACTGGCAACAGTGCCTCGGCGTGACCCTCCAACAGGTAATGGCCGAGCTCATGGCCAATGCTGAAGCGTCGAAAGCCCTCGCTTCGGATGTGGGTCGCGAAGGCGATCACGAACTGGTTGTCGACCTTGATTAGAGCCCCGGACACACCCGCCGACGTATCCGGCTTTTCGATGACAGCTATCCCGATTGCCTCGGCGATCGCCCTGGGGTCAATCGGCAGCGAGGTGATCCCCTGTTCTTGCAGGAATCGCTCAGCCGCCTTACCGGCCGCACGCCGAGCCAAATCCGCCACTACGACTCCGATTTAGTTCGGCTCGCCAGGTGTTGGCGGATCGTCTCCATCAGATCCAGGTCCTCCCGGCTCATCTGATCCTCATGGCGATACGCGGCCGCACCTAGGTGCGCGGACAGATTGTCGGTTCGTCCAAGCAGGTAGTCGATGCTGACTTGGAGGGCGTCGGCCAGCTTGCGGAGGTTGTCGAGGCTGGGCTTCCGCTTCCCCGATTCGAAGTGAGAGATCGACGTTGCGGGGATGCTGGCTAGTTCACCCAGCTCGACCTGGTCGAGGCCTCGCAGGTTTCTGGTCTCGCGCAAGCGGGCCGGGAACGGATTCGTAGCAACTTGATCGTCTGACATGTCGAGAGCGCAAATATGGACTTGTCGATATCGGCAAGTCTCGGCATTATGGACTCGACAAGTCTCTCATGTCGGAGTCGCCAAGTGCAAGGGTCCTCGACCCCAGCTCCAGCGGAACGGTTCCAGATCCTCTCCCTCGACGGAGGAGGACTCAAAGGCCTGTTTTCGGCCTGCTTCCTCGCGGAATGGGAGCAGCACGTCGGTCGTCCCATTACTTCGTCATTCGACTTGATTGCGGGGACGAGTACGGGGGGCATTATCGCCCTCGCGCTCGGCGCGGGGTTCCCGGCGGCGCAGATTATCGAATTCTACCGCCAACATGGGCCAGCAATCTTTCCGGCGGAGGTATTCGAGGCCGTCGGCCGCGCGCGCCAGGCATTCGGAAGTCGTTACCGGCCCGAGCCGCTCGAATCCGTGCTCAACGAGTACTTCGGCGCGCGCCTGCTCGGCGAAAGCTCCACCCGTTTGGTCATTCCCGCGTACCACGCGGAGCGCGGCATCTACATCTTCAAGACAGCCCACCATCCGCGGCTTCTCATCGACTGCAATGAACGAATGGCGGTCGTCGCCCGGGCGACCGGTGCCGCCCCCACGTACCTGCAACCGTTCGAGCTGGAACGTGGGCTGCGTCTCATCGATGGCGGGGTATGGGCGAACAACCCGGTGCAGATCGCAGTGAATGAAGCACTGGGCTACCTGGCAGTGCCGCAGCATCGGATCGCCACGGTACGGATAGGTACGACCACGGAAGTTGCGTCGCCTAACGACTACCCTAGCGACCCCGGTGGGCTAGGGCCCAAACAGGTTTCACTGTTCGTGAACTTGATGATGCGCGGCCAGTCCCAGGCCGCCAGCGGGGGCGTTCGCCACATTCTTGGACCGGAGCGTTACTTCGAGATCGATCCTCTGGTGTCAGCGAACGCCTACCGCCTCGACCGTTTGTCTGAGGATCTGCGCGGCTTGGCGCGTGCGGAATTCCGGCGGACGGTTTCCGATCTGCATGAGCGGGGTTTTCTCGATCACGTTGCAGAACCCTTCATCCCGATCAACCCGATTCGAGGCAAGCGACATGGACTTATCAACGCGCGCTCAGCTTGACGAACTCTTGACGTACGGTGCAGAGGCGCTCGATCTGACGCCGACACAATACGACGACGCGGTTCAGCAGTACCAGGCCGTCGGAACGTGGTTGAACAAGCCGGGAACGCTCCTGGCGCCGGCCGACCCGCTGATATACCCGCAAGGATCGATCGCCATCGGGACGGCGACCAAACCCGTGGGCAGGGACGAGTTCGATCTAGACCTCGTTTGTCAGCTACAGATCGGTGCCGGCATGAGTCCAGTGGCACTCAAGCGCACCATCGGTCAGCGATTGCGGGAAAACGCGCTGTATCGTGAACGCCTGGAGGAAAAGAACCGTTGTTGGCGAATCGTGTATGCCGGCGAGTTTCATATGGACATTTTGCCAGGTCGACCCGACCCGCGTTTCGTTCACGGTACCGCGTTGCTAGTCCCGGACAAGGAGCTCGCGGCGTGGAAGGAAACTGATCCGAAAGGGTACGCAGCCTGGTTTACTGAGCGCTCCCGGCTTTCGATCGCGGCGAGCAAGGGTTTTCGGGCCGATGTCGAAGCACCGCCGCCGTCGCCGCAGGCTTCGACGAAGACGCCGCTTCAGCTTGCCGTGCAGATCCTCAAACGTCACCGGGACCTGAGTCTCGGGGACGATGAAGATGCACCCATCTCAATAATCATCACTACCCTCGCCGCGCGTGCATATGTAGGCCAGGATTCGGTCTTCGACACGCTTCACTACCTGCTCCTTCGCATGCCCTCGTTCATCGAGACCGATGCTGCGGGCGAGGCCGTCGTCAGAAACCCGGTCAATCCGCTCGAGAATTTTGCGGACAAGTGGCGCGAAGAGCCGAGAAAGAAGCAACGGTTCTTCGAGTGGCTGCAGGCGGCCAGCCGCGATTTGGAGCGACTATCGCGCACAAGCCTGCCAGAGACCGTGAAGGCTCTCGCTCCCCTCGTCGGAGAGCGTGCGGGTTCGGAGGCGGTTCGACGGTACGGGGCACGTATTCAGGATCAGCGAACTACCGGGCTCAGGGGCCTCGCCACGACCGGCGCCCTGGGCGTCACGTCTACTCAAGCGCGCCCGATTCCGAGGCAAACGTTCTTCGGCCGGGATTCCTGATCTATGCGTCCACCCCCTCGGCGTCCGACGCTCGCACAACAGGGGGTCCGCCTGAAGCAAGCCCAGCCGGATTCTACTTTCCGGATCGACCAAGGCGGACGGCGGTTGATCTGGGTGGGCAGCCTTCAACCGACTCCAGTCAGCGACCGATACCGGATTCGGATCGAAGCCTACAGATCCACGAAGGTGTCGCCGAAGGTCTTCGTGGAGTCACCTCTGCTTAGCGAGCGGAACGGTGAACCGCCACCCCACCTGTATTCCGTGAAACGCTCCCAGCTTTGCCTGTGGCGACCCGGGAAGGGCGAATGGTCTCGGCGAATGTGGCTTGTGGACTCCGTTCTGCTATGGGCGTCGTTGTGGTTGTTTTTCTATGAGGTCTGGCTCGCGACTGGCGACTGGATGGGCGGTGGCGAGCACCCGGACGTGGACGACTGAACCCCGGTCTCAGCCATCCTGAAGGATAGCCTTCGGCGCTGCATACATGCGGGCCAAGAAACCGAGCAGTGAGTTGACGGGGTTTCGCATAGTCTCATCTCCCTTGGTGTCGGAGCATGCGCGCCATGCACGGCCAATCCCACGAATACATGCATGCATCCTGGCGAGCTGTGATCGTCGTAGCGGGCCTGCTGCTC
>JAMLHN010000053.1 GCA_023957115.1 Thermomicrobiales bacterium | reverse complement strand
ATGCGATTAATTTGTAACCATTAGCGTCTCTGCCCTCTCGAGTCGAAACCCATGAGAGGGCAGACACGCCTCAGCTACGATCACGACCGAACCACTTCAGATGGTGCTTCAGGAGATCGCGACCGGTTCGACCGGCGAATCGACCCGTTCGGTCAGAAGTTGGGTTGCCGCCAGCTCGCGATAGAGCTCATCGAGATCGACCAGCTCATCATGTGTGCCGATTGCCCGAACCTCTCCCGCTTCCAGCACGATGATCCGGTCCGCAAGCGTTACGGTCGACAACCGGTGCGCCACCACCAGGACCGTCGTTTCCGTTGCGAGATCGGCAATCGTCTCCCGGAGGGCCAGCTCGTTGAGCGCGTCGAGCTGTGAGGTCGCTTCGTCCAGCAACAACAATCGCGGACGCCGGAGCAGCGCGCGCGCAATGGCGATCCGCTGGCGCTCCCCGCCCGACAACGTGAATCCCCGATGGCCGACCGAGGTATCCAGTCCATCCGGCAACCGGGCCAACAACGCGGTCAAGCGGGTACGCTCCATCGCTTCGACGATCTCGGTATCGGATACCCCCGGAGCCGCGAACCGGAGATTGTCGCGCAGGGTCCCGGCCATGACGGGCGCATCCTGTTCCACATAGCCGATCATGCCGCGCAATTGTGGCAATGGCGCCGCCTCGACATCTTCCCCATCGAGCCGCACGATCCCGGATTCCGGCACATAGAACCGCTCGATCAACGAAAAGATCGTCGTCTTCCCCGCGCCTGACGGTCCGACCAGGGCAGTCATGCCCCGAGGCGGAAGCGAGAACGATACGCCCCGCAGCACCGGTTCCAGTTCCGGCCGGTATCGGAACCAGACATCCTCGAATGCCACGGAAACCGGACCGCCCGCGGGCTCGATGACAGACTGGGCCGTCTCGACCCGTTCATCCTCCAGACTGAGCACTTCGTCGATTCGGCTCATAGCCGCCGAACCCCGCTGAAACTGCACGATGGCTTCGACCAGCTGCCCAATCGGTCCAACGAGATAGAAGAGGTAGAGCAGGAAAGCGACCAGGGTCGACACGGGGATCGATCCATTGGCGACACGTGCCCCGCCGACGCCGAGCACGACCAGAAACGCAATCTGAACCGAGCCCCAGGCCGCGGTTCCGGCAATCGCCTGCCACTTGGCGACCTCCACCCCATGCGCCCAGGCCTGGTGGGTGGCCGTGGCCATCTCGGCCTGCTCGCGTTCTTCGGCGCCAGAGGCCTTGACGGTGCGGAACGCGCCCAGTACCCGTTCCAGCTCGGCGCCAATAGCCCCAACCGATTCCTGCGCGGCTTTGGTCGCACGCTGGATACGAGGCACCGCCAACGCAACGATGCCCCCCATCACGAGCAACACCCCGAGGGTGACTCCAAGCAGAACCAGATCGAGATAGGCCATCATGACGACGATGCCGATCAGCATCACCGACTGGGTCAGCCCCTGGACGACACCGTACGTGGCGGCCTGCCGGAGCAGCGTCGTATCCGAGCTGACGCGCGACATCAGATCGCCCGGTTGGGTCCGTTCCATCGCCGGCAACCGCAACCAGAGAACCTTGTCGAGCAGGCGCATCCGCGCACCGCGCACGACCGATTCCGCGGTCCGCTCCAGCAGATAGGAACCAAACGCGGAGATGATCGCGCCGGCCACGATCAAGCCGATCAACAGGAGGATCGGATCGCGGATCGTTTCGTCATTGCCCAGGGCATCGACGATTCGCTTGGCGATGAGAGGCTGAGCCAGGCCGACAAATCCGCCCACGGTGATGAGAAAGCCCCCCGCCAGGAGCGTTCTCCAATATGGCCGCGCATATCCGGCGAGCGCTTTCCAGGACGCAGTGGTTGGGTTTTCGGTTTGCATCGGTTTGATCTCCACCGGCCCGAATTCCGACCGGCAACCGACAACGCTACTCGCTGGAGATCGAGCCGTCACCCCGCCATCTGGGCAGGGCGCCATCAGAGCCAACGTGGCGATTCGCTCCTGGGATCGTTGTCCCCGGGAACGAGCTTAGGCCCATCCATTCGAGCCCGCGCGTCCGGGTCACGGCAATTGACGCACGAAAACACCCGCCGGACACACGTCCCGGCGGGTGTTCTTCCGCGCATGCTCAGGCGTCGTCAAGGATCTATTCCGGAGGGAATGCGATCAGGCCGAGATGGCGATGACGAAGGGGAACGGGATATCGGTGCTGTTTCCGGTGAAGAGCAGTGCGCCCGATACCGGATCGACGGTGAACTGCGTCACGGTGCTATCGGTGTAGTTGGCGGCATAGAGATTCGCGCCACCTGTATCGAAATCGAAGCTCCACGGCTGGCCGATTGCATCGATCGTATGACCGATCAACGTGAGTGTCCCCTCGGCCGGATCGATCGACCAGGCAACGATGGCATCTCCCTCCGGGGTCACCATATCGGGCTGACCGCGATTCGAGTTGTAGAGGAACTGTCCGGATGGGTGGATCTTGATCTCGGCGGTGCTCTTGGTTCCTTCGAACGGATCGGGGAAGGTCGAGACCGTCTGCTTCAGCTCGCCAATCGCCCCAGTCGTCATATCGTAGGCATAGACATCGATCGTGCCGCCAAGCTCGTTGACGACGTACATGACGGTTCCATCCACGTTGAAGACAATATGCCGCGGACCGGAACCAGGCTGCGCATCGACCGAGCTGACCTCGGTCAACTCGCCGGTCGCATCGTCGAGGCTATAGGTCAAGACGTGGTCCGTCCCCAGATCGGCCACCGCCACGAAGTTGCCGGCTGGATCGAAGACCGCAGCATGCGGACGAGATTGATCCTGCGGCGCAGCCTCCGGGGTCGCGCGCATCCGCTCGACTCCACCGACGACCTCGCCCACCGATCCATCATCGTTGATTCGCAGCACAGTGACATTGCCACCGCCATAGTTCGCAACCAGGAGCCACCTTCCGCTCGGCGATACCGCCGGTTGCGCCGAAACCGCTCCGCCGGAATCGACCCGATTGAGAAAGGTCAGCATCCCAGTCTCCGGATCCCGGGCATAGGCTTCGACCGATCCATTGCTGCCACCCTCGTAATCGCCAATCACATTGACCGCGTAGAGGTGCGTCTGATCCGCATCGAACGCAAAGAAGAAGGCATTGTCACTTGGCAACGATTGGATCTCCTGCAACGCCCCGCTCTCGGAATCGATCGCGAACACGGTAATGCCCGCCATTGCCGCGTCTGCCCCTGCACCGATGGCGGATCGTGAATCGATTCCGACATAGGCGTATTGCGACGCGGTCACCGCCGCTGGCGAAGCGTCCGCCGCCACCGTCGCCTCCTCATCATTCACGACCCCCACCGGGGATGCCTCAGGGGTCCCCTCCTGCGCGGCAATGCGCTCCACGCCCACACTGGCAAGCGCCAATCCAGTCGCTCCCATGACCGACGATGTGAGCATCGTACGCCGGTTCATCGTCCTCCGAACATCATCGTTCACGCGCTCGCCTCCCTACGACACAGCTCATCCTGCACCAAACTGATACGTCCAGACGGCAAGGATGTCCCTGCCCCTTCGGTACGATATCGCAATCTCACGCGCAAGCTGGAAATTGGTATCGGCCGGGCGGCGCGTTCGAACGTTCGCAACAGCGCCGGATGGTGCGCCTTTCTGTCAACCAAAACCGCCTCTGCTAGGCTGGGTTCGGCGCCTGAAAGCCCACGAGACATGGCGAAAATGCTCAAGGAACGAGACGATGACCGATGTCACAAAACGCCCCAGAGACGAATATTGGCGTGTTGTGGTTCTCTCGAATATTCAGGGTGGCGTCGTTTTTCACCACGTCTCCCGCGTCGTCCGTCCACTGGGGCACAAGGTGGTTGGTGTAGTGACGACGCCGGGCCCGAAACGGTTGTACGACCCGGCCTATCTGGATGTCGTCGCCGAAGCCGCGCGGGAAACCGAGGTGCTGGTGACCGCTCGGCCCTCGAAGCTGGCATCGATGCTCCAGGTCTGGAATCCCGATCTGACCGTCGTTGGCGGGTTTCCCTGGAAGCTGCCGCCGGAAGTCGTCGAGCTACCGCGACTGGGCACCATCAATATCCATCCATCGCTTCTGCCTCGCAATCGCGGGCGGTACACGCTCGAGTGGACGTTTCGCCATGGCGACGCGGAAACCGGCTTCACCATCCAGCGCATGACGCCCCAATTCGATAGGGGTCCGATCCTCGCGCAGAACAGCGTGCCGATCGAAGACGACGACGATGGCGCCTCCCTGCTCGACAAGATGATGCCAACATTGCCCGCTCTGTTGAGCGACGCGTTCGAGCGTGTTGCACGAGAAGAGCCCGGTGAGCCGCAGGATGAATCGCGGGCCACCGATTCCCCCGCCTTCGAACCCGAATGGCGCGAGATCGACTGGGCCCAACCGGCGCGCGCCATTCACAACCAGGTCCGGAGCTGGACCGGTATTCGGCTCACGCCCAAGGGCGCCTTTGGCGATGTGGGCGGCGACCGGCTCCTGATCCTGCGTACACGCCTCGAAACCGAGGAAGGCCACGAGTCCGGGCAGCCTCCTGGAACGGTCATCGACCGGAATGCTGAATCGATCGTCGTGCAGACGGGAGAAGGACCACTACGGATCGTCGAATGGAAGGGGGTGGATGAGGGTCCTGAGACGAAATCCGGGTAGTTCCGCGGGGACGCTGTCGACGCCGGCCCCGTGCCGGCGAAGCTACAGCGCGCGATGCTTGGTCGGAGCGGTGGTGAAACCAAGCGTGCCTGGTCCCGTCGTAGGCACCCGGATTCGGCATGAGCACTGAGAAAACGTCGAGCCCAGCCACTCAGGACGCTGGACTCGCGTCGAAGGCCAGTCAGTCACACCGAGGCCGGCTGGTTCCCCCAGACCTGAACCGCGATGCCGAGCCGTTCCCCTTCCCAAAGACGTTGGGTACAGGTTTCTTCCAACAGATTCTTCCAAAGCTGGGCACTGGCAAAGACCTCTTCGTCCGTCGCGAAGAGATCGAAGATCGAACGCGAGCCAACCAGCACCAGCTTCTGCTTCGCCCGGCTGATGGCGACATTGAGCCGGCGCGGATCGAGCAGGAACGTGCTATTGGCCAGGATATAGATCGGATCGCTCTCCGTTGCCCCAACCACGATGGCGGTTCGCTCCGCCCCCTGAAACCGCTCGACGGTATCGACCGCCGACCGCACGATCAACCCGGTCTCCGAATCGATCTCCGTTAGCACGGGAATCTCCGACCGCAACGCCGCACGCTGCGCCGTATGCGGCACCACCACGCCCAATCCGGTCTGCGCATCGAATCCGGCACGCGCCAGCGTTTCCAGCACCGGCTGCATGAGCGCCTGCTCGAAGGTATTGCGCTGCTGGCTCGCCATCTCCTCATGCACGATCACGGTCAACGGATGCTCCGGTCGCAGAACGGCCGCCACGAAGTCGTCGTCGGTCTCGATGTGAGGCAGCACATCCCGTTTGCGGGAGAAATAGTCGATCCGGTCCTGATGGTAAATCTGTTGTCGCAGGAACTCGGCAATGTCCGCATGCACGCGGAAGCTCTCCTGGAAACGGATCTGATGGTCGCCAGGCAAGAGATCGCGCAATGTCAGGAAGAGCGATTCGTAACTCTTGAACTGGACGAAGGTGCGACGGACCTCCCGTTCCCAATCGTTCTGCACGATCGGCGGCATCTGCCGGTGATCGCCAATTACGATGACCTGACCGTCATCCTTGAGCGCCAGCGCGCCCATGATCGCTTCCGGCAGGTTGATCTGCGACGCCTCGTCGAGCACGAGTAGATCGCAATAGCGATAGTCGAAGATGTCGTCCGCGCGCTTGCCGCGCAACTTCGCCATCCGATCGACCCCGGCGAGTCCCGCGGCAATCACGCACCAACGAACCGCATCGATCTGCTTCGCGGGACGTTCGTTTCCCTTGGCGGAGCGAGCGAGCTTGATAACCGCCGGTGGCGGTTCCGCTTTCCCCTCGAACCGAAAGATCGGGAGCTCGAGCAGCCGGGGATCGAACCAGCGATCCCATAGATCCCGATGCTCATCCCGAAAACCGGCCAGCTGGTCGAGCACCTCGACCAGTTTTCGCATCAGCTCGTCGACGGCGGCATGCGTCTTGCAGGCAATGATGACCCGGCAATCCCGTCCGGCGGCCATCGCCCCCTGGATACGCGCGAGCATCGCGTAGGCGGCGGTCAGGCTCTTTCCGGTTCCGGGCGGACCCTGCACCAGCAGGGTCGGCGCGTCGGAGAGCCCACCGATCAGCCGGTGTTTGCTCTCCTCGAATCCATACAGCAGCCCAGCCGCGTGCAACGCCACCAATCCATTCAGGAATCGAGCCTGCCCCTCCCTTGCAGCAGGATCGGATTCGAGCGAGACCGGTCCATTTCCGGCAATACGGTCGAAAAGCGCATTCCGCTTGCCCTTCCGCAGCCCATCGACCACGTTCCGCTGGAAGGAGCCGTACCAGTCATCCGGCGATGAATCGAGCGTCAACAGTCCGTCGGGTTCGAATCCGCGAAAGACATGAGAGAACGCGAATTCGCTTTGTCCGCCGCCAAACCCTGACAACTCGACATCGATGAAGCCAGCCGGCCACTCGGCCTCAGAATCGGGAGGCTCGATATCGACAATCTTCACCCCGGCGCCGGTCAGCAGTTGCCGGATCGTTGGCGAAAATGAGACACGCTCCTCCGCGGGCAGCCGTGAATCCACTTTCCAGCGAGCGGAGGCGACCACCACGTCCCCAGGAGCCGCTCCCCAGAGCGAGAGCGCATGCTCCGGCGTCACCGTCGGTTCGGGCAGATCGATACGCAACCGGAAGACGGTCGGCGCCAGCGAACATTTCGGACGGGAAACGCCGTCTCGATCGTCGAGCGCCTCGTATTCGAGGACACGCCGGTTGTAGTCGGCGATCTCGGGGAGCTGGTCGTCCTCACAATAACGGACCAACATGCTCGTTCCGCTCAGAATCCGGCGTTCTGGGGAAATCGCCCGCTCGTGCTTCCAGGCGCCCAACGCGATATGACGCTCGATCGTAATGAACTCATCGAGCGCGGTGGCCAGATTGGTCGCGACGTCCTGAAAGGCGTCGAGATTCGAGAGATCGAACGATTGCTTATACGCCCACGGATTCGGCCGGAGTTGAGCCGCGATCAGCTCCATCGCCTCCAATCGGGCGGCATGAAGCGCGCGCAGATCGTCGGACGTGACGGCACGATAGGGAGCAAAAGGGTCGGGACGGGCCGCGGCAGGCAATGCCTTCCAGGCGCCGTAGGCATATTCGAGCGGAAGCTGGCTACTGAACCGCGACCGGCGGGTATACCAGGGACTGCGGTCTCCCGAGGGAATATCTCCATCCTCGAACCGGCCGGCCGCATCGAAATACCGTTCCCGGAAGAGCTGGGTCAGCGGACGTTCGGCATCCCAGGGAAACCGGAGATAACGCGCCAGCGCCTGAAGCGATTGGCACAAAATGGGGTAGTTGCGCTGGGTGCGGATCTCGTCGGAAAGAACCGTCAGCACCGGCGAGGTATATGCCGCCAGTTGCGACGCAAAATCGTAGAGCGATGTCGCCCCGAACACGGTGGTCAGATGCCGTCCCAACGCATTCATCAACACCCGCTGGTCGTAGCTGTCGGAGAAGATCAGGTGAATCGGCGCGGTGTGACTCCCGTCCACGTCTGGCGCCGCGACCTCACCGATGGCGGCAATCGTCCGAGCAATCCAGCGGCGTAGCAGCGCCGCCTCGATTTCGGGATCGTCCGGCGGCGCAGCCGCCAGCTCCACGATCGTTCGGCGACGTTCGGGCGATTCGACGCCGTGCTCGGCCCCCACCACCAATGCCCCGATTAGATAGATACGGTCGTGCAGGTAGTCATGCTCGACGTCGATATAAACCTTGACCAGATTCGGGTGCATCTCGGCATCGCACCGGGGCAAACTGCTCTGGCGTCCCTCGGGCAACCAGGTCTGCACCGGCCACGCATCGCCTTTGGATGCGCGATAGGTGCGCGCGCGGACGATCAGGTCGTCCAGCTCGGCGCCCAATCCGGGCTCCATCGCCAGGTTGTTGTATGCGGGCGACGGCGCTTCCGAGGGCAACGGAATGCCTGCCAAATCGGCGCAGCGGCGCACACCGGCTACCTGTAGGTTTCGTTTCTGCTCGACGCGAAGGAACGGAATCAGGGAGAGATCGTCGGTTTCGGCCGACTGTCGCAGGCAGAGCTGATTGTAGAGACATCCATCGCAGACGTAGTCGAGATGGAAGGGGATCTGGTCGAACGACTGCGCCAGATTGCGGCGTGCCTCGGACTTGTCGCCCAACACCAATGCCCGGACGTCTCGCCGGAGCGCACCGGCATGTTCCAACCGTTCCAGATAGCCCTCGACGCCGAACGTCTCGGCTGCATCGAGTCGTTGCGCCCGCTCGATTTCGCGGTCGTCCTCGGGCGGACCGCCCGCCGCCCCCCGGTAGAGCACCGCCAGCTCGGTCTCGACGGCAATACGCTCGGCGGCAAAAATGGCCTCCAGCATCTCGTCATAGAACGCGAGTTGCAGCCGGTGTTCCATCCGGGCGGATGTGGTGCTCTTGAAATCGACGATCATCGCGGACAGCACACCGGTCTCACTGCGCCCGAGGTCGATGGCATCGGCAACACCGGTCAATGCCCAGCCATCGATCTCCGCCTGCAGGAGGGGCTGAAACAGCACGACCCGATCACCCGCCGCCAAACCCGTTGCCGTCGCAACGACCAGCTCGTTGTCCGACGCCGAGCCGCGTGCCATACGCTGGTCCCGGTCGCAGACGACCACCCGCGCGCGTTCAGCAATTGCCGCTTCCGCGCCTGCCTCGAACTCTCGGCCAGATCGGGTCAGTAGCGGCGGAATCGCCTGCGGTTGCGCGTCCCAGGCACGCATGAAGGCCGTCCCTGCATTGCGTTCGACCAACCGCAGCCGGAGATAGCGCCGGCATTGTCGAAGCCGGATGTACTGGGCGATATCGGTCGGACTGAGCTTCAACGGCACACCGTCCGCCGAATCGAGCTCGAGCATCTGCGCTCGATCGGCGGGCGTCCGTTCCGTCGTCGCCGGATGCGTGGATTCATCGTGCATGCCGGCATCCTATGCGCCCCCACCGCCAAACGCAAGCGTGGATGTCCTACAACGCAACCCAGAAATCGCGGCCAAGCTGCTTCGGTGCATCGCCATAATGAACATTGCTGAGTTAACCGCTGCGCTCCGTTCCCCTTTGTCATTCTGAACGCAGTGAAGAATCTCTCCGCCTCTGGGTGCCCGAACGTCGTGGCGGGTCTGGCGCTTCCGTTCGCAACATTCATCATGGCGACGCTACGGGCGGGCATTCAACAAAAACCTGAATCACACCACATGGGATTACCGCGGTTGGGTCTGCTCCAGGTCGTGTCCGGCACGTTACGTTGTGTGGCTTGTACGCGCTCACGGACAAGCGTCGGATAACGAGCCGTCCTGTAATAAAATTTCATGTTATCCGTGTTGCAATCGACAACTTGTGCCGTTACACTCCTTGCATGGCTACGCGACAGGGTGTCAATCGCCAACTGGATTTGAGCGTGATGGTGGGTCGGCCCGCCACCGCGCCGTATGCCTACGCCTTTTATTACTTCTACGCCTACCAGGCGATGCTGGAGGTGCGGTCGAGCGGCGAATAACTGAGCAACGCAGCGAGAACCGAAACATCCAGTGTCGCAACGAGCCGGGGATTTCCCCCGGCTCGTTTCGTTGTCCGGGGTTCGAAGGGGAAGGAATAAGAAGATGACACAGTGGATACGACACTTCCGAGATGGACAAGCAGGAGACCGCGATCTCCTCGGTGGCAAAGGCGCCAATCTGGCCGAGATGACCCGCATCGGGTTGCCGGTCCCCCCAGGATTCACCATCACCACCGATGGATTCCGGTCTTTTCGCGATCGCGACGGCCTCGTCCCGGATCGCCTCTGGGACGAGGTCCGGACCGCCCTCGTCGACGTCGAGCGCCAGCTCGACCGGCAGTTCGGCAATCCCAATTGCCCGCTTCTCCTCTCGGTCCGCTCCGGCGCCCGCGACTCGATGCCTGGCATGATGGATACGATTCTCAATGTGGGACTGAACGCTGAAACGGTCGAGGGACTGGCATGCCTCTCCGGTGAGCGGTTCGCCTGGGATTCGTGGCGTCGCCTGATTCAGATGTACGGCCGGGTCGTGCTCCACGCCGACGGAGAAGCCTTCGAGCATGCCCTGACGGCAGCCCGGTCTCGTGCCGGAGTCGAGCACGATCATGAGCTCGATCTCGCCACGTTGCAACAGCTCGTCGAGGAGTTCCGCGCCATCGTCGCGACAACGGGGACCCCATTCCCGGACGATCCCTGGGAGCAATTGCAGGGCGCGGTCCTGGCCGTTTTCCGCTCCTGGAATTCCCCCCGCGCAATTGCCTACCGCCGGTCGACCGGTATCTCGGGAGAAGCCGGCACTGCGGTCAATATCCAGGCGATGGTCTTTGGCAATCTCGGTGCCGGCTGCGCATCCGGAGTGGCGTTCACCCGCAATCCAAACACCGGCGAAAACGGCTTGTTCGGTGAATACCTCCCGAATGCCCAGGGCGAGGACGTCGTTTCTGGCGTACGCACTCCGCGCCCCGTCGAGCAGATGGCATCCGATCCCGAGTTCGCCCAGGCGCATACCGATCTCCTGGCGGTCGGCGACCTGCTCGAACGGCATTTCACGGATATGCAGGATCTGGAGTTTACCGTCGAGCGCGGCAAGCTCTGGATGTTGCAGACCCGCACCGGTAAACGCACGGCAAACGCGGCGGTCCGTATTGCGGTCGAGATGGTTGGCGAAGGATTGATCGACGAAGCGACCGCCGTCCGCCGCATCCGGCCGGCCGAAATCGATGCCCTGCTCCACCCGCAAATCGATCCGTCATTCGACCGCATGGTGATCGCCAAGGGAATGCCGGCAAGTCCGGGGGCCGCGTCCGGGACGGTTGCGCTCACCCCGGACCGCGCCGAAGAGCTCGGTGTGGCTGGTGAGGCGGTCATTCTGGTACGCCATGAGACCGCGGCCGAGGACTTTCCCGGCATGGAGCGCTCCCGTGGCATTCTGACCGCGCGCGGGGGTATGACCTCGCATGCCGCGGTCGTCGCACGCGGAATGGGGCTCCCAGCCGTGACCGGATGCAGTGCGCTCGAAATCGATATCGCGGCTGGTTCGATCCGGGTTGGCGAGCAGACGATTCGCGAAGGCGATCTCATCACCATCGACGGCGCAAGCGGAGAAGTTCTCCTTGGGGAGGCGCCGATGCTGGTTTCAGGGCTCGGTCCGGAAGCCTTGCAATTGCTCGCCTGGGCCGATCGTTTCCGCCGGCTGGGTGCACCAATGCCGACACCCTGGTCGGATCGGTGTGGGCAACGCACTTTTGGTGCTGAAGGGATCGGGCTCTGCCGCACGGAGCATATGTTTTTCGCTCCCGGCCGGATCGAGGTCATGCGCCGGCTGATCCTGGCGCAATCGGAAAACGAACGCGCGCTGGCGCTGGATGAGCTCGAGGCGTTTCAAACCACCGATTTCGACGGCATCTTCCGGGCGATGGACGGCCTGCCGGTGACCATTCGCCTGCTCGATCCACCGCTGCACGAGTTCCTGCCGCCGGAGGCTGAGCTTCCGGAGCTGGCCGAATCGATGGGGATCGATGCCCCGATCCTGCAGGCGCAGATCGATGCGCTGCGCGAGGTCAATCCGATGCTCGGTCTCCGTGGGGTGCGCCTGGGCATGACCTTCCCCGAAGTCACCGAGATGCAGGTGCGCGCGATCTTCACCGCCGCCGCCAATGTCGCCCGTGAAGGAATCGTCGTCCTGCCGGAGATCATGATTCCCTTGGTCTCGACCGCCTCGGAGCTGGCCCAGCAACGCCAGCTCATCGACCGCACGGCTGCTGAGCTCGTCGCGCGCACAGGCACGCCGGTGGCGTACAAGGTCGGCACGATGATCGAGGTGCCACGCGCAGCCCTGCTGGCGGCGGATATTGCCGAACACGCCGACTTCTTCAGTCTCGGGACCAACGACCTGACCCAGATGACCTTCGGTCTCAGCCGGGACGATTCGGCTCGTTTCCTGCCCGCCTACATTGCAAGCGGCGTGCTGACCGACGATCCGTTCCAGGTGCTCGACGACCAGGGCGTCGGCCAGTTGGTGCGCATGGCGACGCGCAACGGCCGCGCCGCCAAACCGACGCTCTCCGTGGGCGTCTGCGGCGAGCATGGGGGCGATCCGAAATCGATCGAGTTCTGCCACCATGTCGGCCTGAACTACGTCAGCTGCTCACCGTTTCGCGTACCGGTGGCGCGGTTGGCTGCCGCCCAGGCAGCGATTGCGAACGGGTTGTAGGGAAATTCAGGGGTCCAGGGTCCAGCGTCCAGTGAGCGGAGTACGCCTCATTTCGATTCTGGCGTTTGCTCTGGACACTGGACCACGCGCCATTCAGCGAGTCCCCAGCCTGGAACGGTACGATGGGTCGTGAAGAGCCCGATTATCTGGATGACTTGCCCGTGGGATGGTGTACCGATGCGACCCGTTTCGATCTCCCGTCGTTCGTTTGTTGCTGGGTTGGGTGCGCTCGCCCTGTGCGGAACGTCACGCGCCGGCGCGCAATCGCTGGCGCCGATCCCGGATCCGGACTGGACCCTCGTCGCTCCCGCCGAGGTCGGTCTTGCTGAAACGCAATTGATCGCGGCGGGTGACTTTGCCGCGGTCAATATGCCGGATATCACCGGAATCGTCGTCGTACGGAACAACGGTCTGGCGTACGAGCGCTACTTTGGTAACGAGTACGGAATCGACGATCCGCTCAATGTCCGATCCATCACCAAATGCGTCACCGGTACCCTGACCGGCATGGCCATCGATGACGGTCTGCTCTCGCTCAGCAGCACGATCGGCGAAACGATCCCCGATCTGATCCCGCCGAACGCCGACCCACGCACGGCCTCGATCACCATCGACAACCTGCTGACCATGAGCGCCGGCTGGGCGTGGGATATTCATGCCGACTGGGGCACGTTGACCGCCTCCCCGAACTGGACCGAGCTGACACTTGGATTACCGGTGATCTACGAGCCCGGCACGTTCTACGCCTACAACACAGGCGGAAGTCACCTGCTCGGGGTCATCACGCAGAACGTGGTCGGTCAGGATCTCGCCGACTATGCCGACGATCGGCTCTGGAGTCCCTTGGGAATCGAGAAACCGGTGTGGCGGCGGTCACCGGAGGGCGTGGTTTCCGGTGGCGCAGGAGTCGAGCTGACACCCCGCGACACCGCCAAGTTCGGACTCCTCTCGCTGCGCAATGGCCAATGGGGCGACCGATCGTTGATCTCCGAATCCTGGTTTCCGGAGGCGACCCGTTTCCACATCCAGGGCGACACGACCGGGTACGCCGGCTACGGCTACCAGTGGTGGGTCATCGACTACGAAAACGGCTTCCATGCGTACTTCGGCCTGGGCTTTGGCAGCAACTACCTCTACGTCGTACCGGCGCTCGATCTGGTGATCGTCGTGCTCAAAGGGTTCGAAACCCCGCCGACCCCGATTTCCATCGTCCGTCCCTTCATCGAAGAATGGATCCTCCCGGCGGTCATCGCCTGACCGGTTCCGGAGCCGGATCGTCTCAGGACTCGGTCCTCAGGGCCTTGTATAAAGAAAACGCCCTCAATAGGCAGGAGTAATCGAAGCCAAATCCATAGCCTCCGCAAGAAGCTCGACCGATCGGAGACGAGCATCGACGGACAGGGCGCGATGGGCGGTGATCAGCTCGTCGGCTTCGGTGAGCTGTTGGAACTCGTCCAGATAGGCACGGATTTCGGGTGGTGTGCCAAGCGCGGTGTAATGGAGCATTTCATCGACCATCGCCGCGCGGGGCGTACCCAGGATCTGATCGACCTCTTCGAGTGTGAGCCGCGGACCGCCACCCCGGCTCAGAATGTTGCGCGCCCAGTTGCGCCGCACCTGCACGTATTCCTCCCGGGCAATCTCGGTCGTTTCCGCCGCCAGTACCCCGACCGCCGCTATGACATAGGGTCGATCGAGCTGGGCCGATGGTTTGAAGAGCTGGCGATACGCGGCAATGGCATCGAGCAGGAAACGCGGCGCAAAATGGGAGGCAAACGCGTAGGGCAGTCCGAGATGCGCTGCCAGCTGCGCGCCGAACATGGACGACCCCAGGATATAGAGCGGAACGTGCGTCCCCTCGCCCGGAATGGCCCGCACTCCGGGAATCGGAGTCTCGTCGCCCAGAAACGCCTGCAGCTCCAGCACGTCCTGGGGAAACTGCTCGGATGCCATCGGATCCCGGCGCAGCGCCCGCATGGCCGCCTGATCGGACCCCGGAGCCCGGCCAAGTCCCAAATCGATTCGGTTGGGATGGAGTGTGGCCAGGGTTCCGAATTGCTCGGCAATGACCAGCGGGGAGTGATTCGGCAGCATGATTCCGCCGGCCCCAAGCCGGATGGTAGACGTATGCGCGCCGATATGCGCGATCAGCACCGCCGTGGCCGAGGAGGCGATCGAATCGATGCTGTGGTGCTCGGCGTACCAGATCCGGTGATAGCCAGACTGTTCCGCCACCTGCGCCAGGTTCACACTACCGGCAAAGCTCTCGGCAATGGTCTCGCCTTCGCCGACGGCCGCCAGATCGAGAATCGAAACGGGAATGTTGGAAGTGGTCGTAGGAATTCGCCCTTCATATATGAGAACGGAAGACGCGGCCAGCCCCAGCGGATGCCGGTACCGTCGCGCAGAACGTTGCCGTCCAGCATACCGCGCCGGTCGGCTTTCCCCCAGAACATCTGGCTCAAGACCCTCGACCGGTCCAAATCCGATCTCTTCAGAGAGCGTTCACGGCCAGTGCAGAGCTCATCCCGCGCTATGCTAGGGCACGGTCGATTGGAGACGAAACCCCGAACGCGCGACGACGCGTCACCGGATCGTCGATGAGGCAAGTGGAGCGTGCAATGGATGCTTCCTATTCGAACTGGGCAAACTCCTTTACCTTCACCGCGACGATCGTTCACCGGCCGGAATCACTCGACGAGCTGTGCGCTATCGTCGCCCGGACACCGAGCTTGCATGTGCTCGGCACCGGACACAGCTTCAATGGCATTGCCGACGGCGCCGAGCTTCTCCAGCTCGACCGGATGCCGATGACGGTCGAGATCGACCGAGATGCAAGGACTGTCACCATCAACCCGGCCATCCCCTACGGAGTCCTGGCGGTCGAGCTGGAACGCGCCGGGTTGGCGGTGCACAACATGGCCTCGTTGCCCCACATCACGGTCGGCGGCGCGGTGGCCACCGCCACGCATGGCTCCGGAATGCGCAGTGGCAACCTGGCGACCGCGGTTGCCGCGATGGAGCTGGTGACCGCCGCGGGCGATATCGTCCAGATTGCACGCGGTGATGCCGGGTTCGATGGCATGGTCGTCCATGTGGGTGCGCTGGGCGTGGTGACGCGACTCACGCTCGATGTCGAACCGACCTACCAGGTCTGCCAGGAGGTCTTCCAGGATCTGGCGTGGGACACCCTCTACGCCGATTTCGATGGGGTCATGGGCAGCGCGCAAAGCGTCAGTCTGTTCACCGACTATGGCGACACGATCGGCGAGCTCTGGTGCAAAATGCGGGTTCGCGCGGACCATCCATGGGAACGACGCACCGAGCATTTCGGCGCCCGGGCGGCGACCGCGCCGCTCCATCCGGTGCTGGCCCTTTCCGCCGACTCCTGCACCGAGCAACTGGGCGTTCCGGGTCCGTGGCACGAGCGGATGCCCCATTTCCGAATGGACGCCATTCCCTCGGCCGGCCACGAGCTCCAGACCGAATACATGCTGGCCCGCCGGCACGCGGTGCCCGCCATTCAGGCAATTCGGGCCTTGGCGCCGGTCATTCAGCCGGTTCTGCTGATCTCCGAGATACGCACCGTGGCGTCCGACCAACTCTGGTTGAGCTCAGCCTATGGGACCGACACGGTCTGTCTCCACTTCACCTGGCAGTTCGAGCCGGAAAAGGTCGTCGAGATGCTACCGGCCATCGAAGCGGCGTTGGCGCCATTCGATCCTCGCCCGCACTGGGGCAAGCTCTTCCTGGCGACCGCGGACGAGCTGACTCCCCGATATCCGAAAATGGACGACTTCCGCGCACTCGCCAACCGCCTCGATCCCAAAGGCAAATTCCGCAACGCATTCCTCGAACGGCACGTTTTTGGGGAGTGAGGAGTTGGGATTTAGGAGTTGGGGACAAGGTCCAGTGTTCAGGGTAGGTACCAGGAACCACAACTCTGGATATTGGACATGGGGCACCGAACCTTTCTAACTCCTAAATCCCAACTCCTCACTCCTAACTCCTCACTCCTATCATCTAACTCCAGCTCTTTCAGATTCCGCCCATCGGCCTTATGCTATCCACATACTGGTACGTAGGTGTTCTGACAACGACGCGGAGCAGACGGAGAACAAGGAGGTCGATATGAGCGGATTGACCGAGCAACAGATCGAACAGTTCCACACCGAAGGGTATCTCCTGGTCGACGATCTCTTCGATCCTGCGACCGATCTGGCGCCGATCCTGGCCGAGTACGAGGGTGTGCTCGATACCCTGGCCAACGATCTCTATGCCCAGGGGAAAATCGCATCCACCTACCGGGAGCTCCCCTTCTCGGATCGCCTGATCCAGATCTATGAAGAAAGCGGCACGGTCCATCCGCAGTACTTCGACTTCTCGCTGCCACAGAACGGAGTGACCCACGAGACCCCCTTCTGGGCCGGGCCGGCGGTCTTCAACACGATCCGCAACCCGAGATTGCTGGACGCCATCGAATCGCTAATCGGACCGGAGATCTATTCCAATCCGGTCCAGCACATCCGCATCAAGCCGCCCGAGTCGAAAACCTTCGCAAGTCTCAAGGACCATGAAGTGGCGCAGGTCGGCGCAACACCCTGGCATCAGGACCAGGGGGTGATCACCGAAGAAGCCGACGAGAGCGACATCATCACCGTCTGGTTCCCGCTGCGGGACGCCTCGGAACGGCATGGATGTCTGGCGGTGGCGCCGCGGAGTCACGAAGAAGGGTTGGTTCCGCATTGTCCCGCCGTGCGTGGGAACGAATCCGGGGTAGGCGTGCATATTCGGCAACACATCATCGACGGCCATGAGGTCGTGCCGATGCCAATGCAGGCGGGATCGGCGCTCTTCATGACCAAAGAGACGATGCACTGCTCATTGCGCAATACCAGTGACGAAGTCCGGATCAGCTTCGATCTCCGCTTCAACCCGATCGGCCAGCCGACCGGACGGGACGCATTTCCCGGCTTCGTGGCACGGAGCAAGGAACGTCCGGAAACCGAGCTGCACGATGCCGAAGCGTGGAACGCACTCTGGGTCGAGGCACGCCGCGCCCTTGCCGAGCAGGACACGCCGAAGTTCAACCGCTGGGACCCGAACAGCCCCGCCTGCGCGTGAGCTGGGACTCGTAGCGCGGGGACTCCGTGCGCCCTGCGGAGCTGGGAAAGCCGAACACGAGAGTCCCCGGATACCCGAATAGTCCGGGCGAATCGGTTTCGGGGACATCGCGCCGATCATGCCATCGGCCGCGTCGGTCTCCTCCGGCCCCCGGACCCCGGGATTCTGAACCCCGTCTCGAACACACCCTTCACCAGACCGAAACCGCGGGCGATGACTGACGAAGTCCATCCCCGCATTCACGCCTGTGCCGCACAACACACAGAAATCGTGTCCTGCGACACTGCGCGGCAAGCCCATCTGCGGTTTCCTTGACGAAGAGATTCGGAATGGCTAGTATTCAGCCGATCCGACATATCTTCGCAAGTTTCGTGAGCATCTCGCATGCCAGCCAGCCAGCGTGCGCGTGAGGGGTACGTGATGCGCCTGTATCGGCCCGTCTTCGCCTTCCTGATGATTGCCATGCTGCTCATCGGCAGCATCGGGGATGGTCCCTTGACCATCCTGGCCCAGGAGGACGCGGCTGCTCCTGCCGAGGATCCAACTCCGGTCAACCAGGCGCCGGTGGCAACGGACGATTACGCCGAAACCTGGGCTGGTACGACGGTGGTCTTCCCGGTCGCCCAAACCGACTACGATCCCGACGGACAAGCAATCAGCGTTATCGAGATCGGTCCGACCATTGGTGGATCCGCCTGGCTGGAAGGCACGGATTCGATCGCCTATCTGCCAAATCTCGACTTCGCCGGCACAGAAGTCATTACCTACACCATCTCCGACGGGGAGCTCACCGCAACGGCGAACCTGATCGTCACCGTCCTGCCCCTCCCCGCAACCGAGGTTCCGGAACCCACCCCAGCGCCACCGACCGAGGTGCCGCCCACCGAGATCCCACCCACTGAAATCCCTCCGACCGATATCCCAACGCTCGAGCCCGAATCGACCGCCACGGAAACCGCGCCCGAAACTGAAGAGCCGGTCCTCAGTGCAGCGGATATTCCTGTCGGCTCGACCGTGCAGGCCACCACCAACGTCAATGTCCGTTCCGGTCCCGGAACGACGTATTCCAGCATGGGGGTGATGGCGAAGAATCAACAGGGGACGGTGACCGGCGCTCCGGTGACCGCTGGAGGCCGTCAGTGGTATCCGGTTTCAGTGCCTGGAATCGGCAACGGTCACGTGGCTGGCAACTACCTTGCGATCGTTGCCGCGACCGCAACACCAACCACGTCCGGATTCCCAATCGGCTCGACGGTTCGCCCCTCGACCGGCGTCAATGTACGCAGTGGGGCCGGAACCAGCTTCAGCGTGATCGGCGTCTTCCAAACCGGGATGACCGGCTCCGTGACCGGCGCGTCCATCCGCGCGGGTGGCTATGACTGGTATCCGGTGACGATCAGCGGAATCGGGGCTGGCTATGTGGCGGGGAATTACCTGCGCCTGGTCTCGGGACCGGTCGCGACTGCCACCCCAACGATCCCGGCCGGCTCGGCGACGGCTACCCGCACCGCGACCGCATCGCCAACCCAAAATTCCTCTGCCGCCTTCCCGATTGGTTCCACCATACGTCCCTCGACCAGTGTCAATGTGCGCAACGGCGCCGGCACATCGTTCGGAAGCATCGGCGTGTTCCGTCCAGGCGCCACAGGTACGGTCACCGGCAACCCGATTCCAGCGGGTGGATACGATTGGTATCCCGTCACGATTCCCGGGATCGGGGCTGGGTATGTCGCGGGGAACTACCTGCGGTTGGTCAGCGGTCCGGCGGTAACCCCGTCCTCCACGGCGACCAGAACCGCGACTCCAACGCGCACCGCAATCGCTGGTCTTTTCTCCGCGGGTGACTACGTGGTCACCACCGCCGGGGTCAATCTGCGCTCTGCGGCATCGACCAGCAGCTCGGTGCTGGCCGTCATTCCGAAGAACACCGGGGGCACCATCACCGGACCCGGTATCCCCAACGGCAGCCACGTCTTCTATCCCATCTCGATCCCCGGCCAACCTACGGGGTACATCGCCCAGAACTATCTGCAGAAAACCACCGCGCCCGCGACATCGACTCCGACCCGGACGGCGACCTTTACCTCGACCGCGACGTGGACGGAAACCGCCAGCGCGACCGCCACGGCGACCCCAACCTGGACAGAAACCCCAACGACCACGGCAACGCCAACGTGGACCGCAACGGCGACCGAAACAGCGAGCTCGACGCCGACGGAGACCGCAACGGAGCAGGGACCAATCGTGTCGACACCAGCCGATACCTCGACTTCGACGACAACGGCGACCCCGTCGCTCACACCAACCGCGTCGCAAACCCTGACCCCGACGGCGACCTTCGCTCCAGACGACCGTGATGGCGATCTGGTCCCGGATGCGTACGACAACTGCGTGGATGTTCCCAATACGCGGCAAACGGATGCCGATGGGGACGGTATCGGCAATGCCTGTGACGACGAGCCGTACGGTCCGGATTCCGATGGCGACGGATATCCCGACATCTTCGACAACTGCAGCGATGTCCCGAATCCGGATCAGCGCGATGCCGACGGTGACGGCATTGGCGACGCCTGCGATGAGCCGGGCGATATGGACGGCGATGGCGTTCCGGACGCCGTGGACAACTGCCCCAACCGGTCAAATCCCGACCAGGCTGACAACGATGGCGATGGCATCGGAAATGCCTGCGATCCGTCGCCCAATACCCCGAATGACCGTGACAACGACGGTGTCCCGGACGAGATCGACAACTGCCCAACGATCAAGAATCCCGGGCAAGCCGACTTCGACGGCGACGGCATTGGGAATGTCTGCGACCCGACTCCATGGGTGGACGAGGATCACGATCTCGTGCCCGATGTCCGCGGCGATGGAGGAGTCCCAGACAATTGCCTGGGCGTGCCAAATCGGGATCAAAAGGACACCGACGGGGATGGAAGCGGTGACGCCTGCGACCCAACTCCAGACGGTCCGGACCCCGATGGGGACGGCATCGGCAACCTCAAGGACAACTGCCCGGACGTCGCGAATCCCGACCAGCTTGATTTCGATGGGGATGGCAAGGGCGACGCCTGCGACCCTGATGTGGACGAGGATTTCGACAACGACGGTATCCCCGTTCCAGGCGATAACTGTCCGGGTCTATTCAACCTCAATCAAAAGGACACGGACGGAGACGGCATCGGGGATGCCTGCGATCCAACACCCAACGGAATCGATACCGACGGTGACGGGTTCCCTGACGAGCATGACGACCCCGGCATACGTGACAATTGCCCCTCGATATCGAATGTGTACCAGACCGACACTGATGGGGATGGCATCGGAGACGAGTGCGACCCGACACCGATGGGTGAGGACACGGACGAGGACGGCGTTCCGGACCACGTGGACAACTGCGTCGGCGTCTTCAATCCTGATCAACTCCGGAATCAATTCCAATCATCAGACAGAGGTAACGCCTGCGAGTCCGTGCTGGACGTTCCGGGATGGACGTATCCCTACGGCTTGGTACGTTTCACTGTTGTCGATCAGTACGGATCGCCGATCTGGGGCTTTTCCGTCAACGGAACACGGAACGTCTACACCAGTTCGGGGCACTATTCAGTACCACTAGGAGCCCCCGGAGAAAACACGTATTCCTTCGGCAAGGGTGCGGTCGAATTCAGCCATTCCTACTCCCAGTCCGCGTCGGTGATCCTCGACTACGGGCTCCAGGACACGATCAATGGATGTGACGTATCGGAGGCGAACGGTTCGATCACCATGAGCGCAGGCGAGATTCGCTATGTCACGATGCGGGTCACATGCATGTCGGTGCGGGTGACGCTCGTGGATGAGAACTCCAACCCAATACCCGGCGGTTGCTTCAGCGCACAGCCATCAGCATCACCGAGCACCAGCATCATTGCTTGTGACAGAAACGGGACCGGCGTTGCCGACATCGTTGGCCTCGCCCCAGGCTACTACCGGATTGCCTTGCATTGGCAGGGAAGCTATTTCGACGGCACGAACAATCTCGGGTATTACAGCAGGGCTGTCGATCAGAACAATTGCATTGGCTGGGAGCAACTGGTCATCATCGACGGATCTCTGGGACGGTACGACGTCACCATGCGCATCGTTTGCGGCGAGGCGCGTGGCAACCCATCCGAGATCGTGCGATGTGTTGGTAACGATTGCTATCTGGTCTGGAGCCAGGAGCTCACGGCAATGCTTGCGGCCCAGGACGTGAGCCGTATGGATGCCGTTCTGGACTTCGCCAACACGCTGGCATGCGATTGGTACGGCGGCAAGGCAGGTGGCATCTTCAAGAAGCTCGATGAGCTTGTGTCGACGGTAACCAGTTGGGCATGTGGAGGTTCGGCAAGCTACTTTGCCAGCGGCGAAGCGCCGACGATCGAAGAAAGCGTTGCCGCGCTCGGCAAGGAGTCCCTGTGCTCCCTCGTGGGCGCCTTCGCGAAAGGTCCGCTTGGCACGATTTGCAGCGTCGCCGATTGGATGGGCACGAACTGGCTCGCCTGGATGCAACAAAGCGAGATCATAGACGCGGGCGTCATGGGCGGCTGTTACGTCATCCCGGTCAACCCATTCACCCATAAGCCTGAATATGGGTGGCACCAGCAGGCTGGGTACCCAATCCTTCCAGCCGATCCCTGGTGCTACAGCCAGTCTGGGCCGATCCTGGGAGACTGGAAATACTGGGGGTACTCGGACTGATCGAAGCTGGGAGCTGGGACACCTAACTCCTAAATCCCAGCTCCTAACTCCTATTTACAGCTTACGGGCGCGGACGAACGCGCTGACGAGACGGCCGCCGGAGGAGTCGAAGTCGGTGAATGCGTCCACGTCGAGTTTGGGGGCGCCCTCGTTGCAACTGCATCCGCCGCCACAACAACCGCCCGATCCTTGCAAGCTGGCGGCCAATTCGACCGGATCGTACACCCGAGTGACCTCGACCTCGATCTGGTCGAATCCGGCTTCGTCGAGCAGATCGCGATATTCACGCTCTTCGAGCGCGCCGGCCACGCAACCGACCCAGGCTTCCATGTTCGCGCGCAGGCTGGGCGGAAGCTCACCCTGGACCACCACATCCGAAACGGCAAACCGCCCGCCGGGAGTCAAGACCCGATGCGCCTCGCGCAGCACGGCCGCTTTGTCGCCCGAAAGATTGATGACACAGTTGGAAATGACGACATCGACGCTCTTTTCCGGGAGGGGAATCGCCTCGATATGCCCTTTGAGGAAGGTCACATTCTCCGCCCCGGCCTCGGTCTTGTTGCGTTCGGCCAGCTCCAGCATCTCATCGGTCATATCGAGACCGTAGGCATGTCCCGCCGGACCAACTCGGCGAGCCGAAAGGAGCACATCGATTCCTCCGCCCGATCCGAGATCGAGCACCCGCTCCCCTTCCGTCAGCTCCGCCAGCGCGGTGGGATTCCCGCACCCGAGCGAGGCGAGCAACGCGGCCGACGGGATCTCGGCCGCATCGAGCTCCGAGTAGAGATCACCGGTAATCGGGTCGGACGTGGCCGTGCCGTTCGATCCGCCGCAACATGACGATTCCTGCCGTTGAGCCGGACCGCCACAGCAGTCGGACGCCACCTGGCCTTCGTTGCAGCAGGAGCTGGTCGCCTTCGCAACGCTCCGAGCCTGCGCGGCGTATTTCTCACGTACGGTTTCCCGCAGCTCGTACGCATCCTCTGTTCGAACCACCACGGTTTCCTCCTCAGGATATCGACAATTGTCTATCTCTCGACCGTAAAGAAACGACGCATCAGGCGGTTGCTCCCAGTTGCGCGGGAACGAGCGATCCAAGCATGTGCGTCACGAACTCGACTGCTTCTGGAACGACCGCATAGTACGCCCACACACCACGCCGCTCCACGGTGATGAGACCGGCATCGTGCAGGATCTTCATATGGTGCGAAATAGTCGGCTGGCTCAAGTCGAATCGAGCGACGACATCGCACGCGCAGATCGGCTCCTGCTGCGCCGCCACCAATCGAAAGATGGCAAACCGCGTCGGATCGGCCAACGCCTTGAACCGGGCAACCAGCACCGCCTCGGCATCCCGGGCCAACGGCATCGGAATGACGGGTGTCGAAGAGCACTGATCGGGTCGTCCTGCGCTTGTCATACGAACATCGTACCGCAGAGATAGACGATTGTCTATTTTTAGACCGGCCAGATTAAGCACCTCGACGCCGATTGACGCCAAGAGAACGTATGTTCTATACTCAAGCCAAGCGGCACACCGGCGGATGGTGCGGGCCTGGGCAGCGCATCACCACA
>JAMLHN010000052.1 GCA_023957115.1 Thermomicrobiales bacterium | reverse complement strand
CGCTGTGGAGATGGCGTATCGCTACGATTCCGGATTTCGCTGTAGGAAGCAGTGGTTTCGACTGGTGCGTCGCCAGCGGCTTTCTTGGGTGACCTGACCGCGGGAACAGCTTCCGGATCGGTGGAGGATTCCTCGTCCTCGTGATGGCCGTTCGCTGCGCCGTTGGTTGCCTGGGCAATCTGCGGGACCTGGGTGAGCAGATCGGCGATCTTGACCCCCGTGAGGGTTTCGAGGATGGCCGGAACCTGGGCGATCATGGCCGCCATGTCCGTCGTTACCCGATCGACACCGGTTCCATCGGCGCTGCCATTGCTGCCCGTCGAAACCACCGTGATCTTGTCGACCTTTGCCAGCGGCTCGGAAAGCGCGCGAACGACTTCGGGAAGCTCTGCCACCAGTTTGTCCAGAATGGCGGCCTGGTTGTACTCCTGATACGCCCGGGCGCGAACATCCATGGCATCGGCTTCCGCCTTGCCCTTTGCAAGAATGACTTCGGCTTCCGCGTTACCCTGCAGGCGAGTCGCTTCGGCGAGACCTTTGGCAACGATGATTTCCTTCTGCCGGTCGGCTTCGGCCAGCGTTTCGGTGCGTTGCCGCTCAGCCTCTGCTTGTTTGATCAGGGTTGCTTCCAACTCCTTCTCACGACGCCTGATCTCGGCTTCCTGCACGGCAGTTTCGGATTCGATGCGCACCTGCTCGATTCTCGTCTGCTCGGCGATAACCCGTTGCTGCTGGACATTGGTTTCGATCTCGTAGGCTTTATCGGCAGCAGCCTTTTGCACCTGCACCGAGGTGAGATATTCGGCACGCTTGATCTCGAGGTCGCGCTGGGCCTCAGCCTGGCGGGTCTGACTCGCCGTTTCGGCGATGATCTTTTCCTGCTCGGCCTCCGCTTCGGCAATCCGCGCATCACGCATCGCTTGCGCGCGGCGAATCAAGGTGTCACGCTCGGCGTCGGCGGTCGCAATGTCTGCGACGCGTTTGACGATGGCGACATCGGGACGACCCATATTGAGAATGTAGTCGTTCCCATCGCGGACCTCGCGGATGGTGAACGAGATCACCTCCAGGCCCATCTTATTCATATCGTCGGCGACATTGGCGCGCATCCGGTCGGCCACCATCTCGGGTTCCTTGACGATGTGCTCGACGGTGAGCTGGCCGACGATTCCGCGCAGGTGACCTTCCATCACGAGGCGGATGAGCGCTTCCCGCTGCTCGGGAGATTTGTTCAGGAACTGCTCTGAGGCGGTCAGGATGCTGACGGGGTCGGACTGGACCTTGATCTGCGCAACCGCTTCGACGTTCAACGCCACACCCTGGGAAGAGTAGAGGTCCTGCGTCGGCGCCACGTCGAAGCTCATGAGCTCCAGCGAGAGCTCGCGCGATTGCTGGATCATCGGCCAGACGATACGCCCGCTGCCTTGACCACTTTGGTTCCACCCAGGCCGTAGACGATCAGGGCTTCGTTCGGTCCAACCTTCCGAAAGAGCTTGGCCGAAATGAGGAAGAGCAGCAGGATGACCGCAAACGAGGCCAACCACAATGATGAGTATGCCGATCGGCGACATGGATTCTCCTTCTTTAGGCTCAGCAGAGATTGCACGCTCCGCCGGGCAAATCGAATCGCGTCCTACTGACGGGTAACTCGGTCGCCCGGCGCCACGTCGAGCGGATCGAGCTCGGGCGCCGGGGCCGAGAGCGCGGCGTATGGGTCGGGGTTGACCTCGTCCCAGGTCGCCACAATCGCGACGCCACGATCGGCGTCCATAACAACAACGTCCGTTCCCCGGGGAATGGTTCCACCGCTCTGCGAACGGGCGGCACGCACCATACGAGCGCCACTTTGCTCATAGACGATCTCGCCCATCCCGCCAGCGCGAATGGATGAGGTGACGCGAGCAAGCTTGCCAGTCATTTCGAAGTCGCGCGGGTCGAGCTGTGTCTGCCCGGCCGGCCGGACGACGCGCGCGTAGATCTGGTACATGATCGCCGCGCCAACCAGCCCTCCCGCAATGCCGACCCCAATGCTGACCGCGGCGGTCCATCCGGCGCCGTTGCTTGCGAGATGGCCGACCCCGCCAAACCAGGCGATGAAGGCAAGAATGACGCTGAAGTTGATGTAGTCATGGCCACCATCATGCCCATGATCGGCACCATGATCCGCACCGAAATCGACGACGCCGGCGGCAAGCGAAATCACGGCAAAGAGCAGTCCGAAGAGGAACGCTCCCAGAAATACGGCATCGAGTGTGCTGTCGATCTCGAACATCGGCCTCGTCCGTTCGGGAAGCCGGTTACCGGAGGGCGCTCAGACGTCCGGCACGCCATTCAACCACTCGAATGGCTCACAACCAACATAGCACGATTCTGGGTTGGCGCGTCCTGCGAAGCGGGTGGGCAGCGGGTTGAGTTCGAACCCTCATCCATCCCCCGGCCCCTTCCTTCTCCCAATATTGGGAGAAGGAAGGGGGAGACAAGCGCGTTGACGAGATTGGAGGAGCGGTGTTTGGGTCGGTTCGGTTAGAGGCGGATGACGCTGCGGAGGGTTTCGCCGCGTTCCATGGCATGGAAGGCTTCTTCGCTCTCGTCCAGGGAGATGATGCGCGTGACCACCCGGTCGAGATCGAGCTGTCCCTGCGCGTACCACTGTGAGAGGAGCGGGAAGTCGCGTGTCGGCAGGCAGTCGCCATACCAGGAGATGCGCAACGAGCCGCCGAGATCGAAGAACTTGGCGATCGGCAGGTCGTAGGATGCCTGCTGGTCGGCAACGCCGATGATGACGCAGGTACCGGCCAGGTCGCGCGCCCAGATGGCCGTTTCGATGGTCTGTGGTTTGCCCACGGCTTCGAACGACGCATTCACGCCATGCCCGCCGGTGATCTCCTTGATCGCCGCAACCGGATCTCCATCCAACGGATTGACCGTATGGGTCGCCCCGAATTCCTTGGCCCATTCGAGCTTCTTCGGGTCGATATCGACCGCGATGATGGTGGTGGCGCCGGCGAGCTTGGCGCCCATGATGACCGACTGCCCCACACCGCCACAGCCGATGACGGCAACCGATTGCCCCGCCTGGACCTGCGCGGAATAGAGCGCGGCTCCCACCCCAGTCATGACGCCGCATCCGATGAGGCTCATTTGCTCGGGTGGCAAGCCATCCTCGATGGGAACGCACTGGCGGGAATGCACAAGGGTGTGGGTGCAAAATGTGCCGATACCGAGGATGGGAGTAAGCTCCTCGCCATCCAGGGTGGTCATCTTCTGGGCCGCGTTCAGGCTGGCCGAGCAGAGATGGGGTTTCCCAACCTGGCAGAACCGGCAGAGTCCGCACGGCGCGCGCCACGCGAGGATGACGTAGTCCCCCGCTTTGACGTTGGTTACGCCTTCGCCGACTTCCTCGACGATGCCGCTTCCCTCGTGCCCAAGCAGGAACGGAAAATAGTCGGTGCCGAAGACGCCGTTCTTGGCGGAGAGATCGGTGTGGCACACCCCGCTGGCAAGAATGCGCACCAGGGCTTCACCCGGTCCTGGATGCGGTACGAGAAACTCCTCGACCTCGCCCGGCGCGCCGGGAGTGCGAGCGATTACGCCTTTCGCGCGAATTGGATCAGCCATCATGCCCTCTTCGAACCATGCTTCCGCGTATGTACGGCAAGTCCCTTGCCGTTGCCATTCGATATGAGCATCCTGATCGAGAGCGCTGCCACCTGTCAAGCGGCCTTCAGATCAAGAATCCAGATAGCCTACGACGATGCGGGTGAACTCCTCGGGCTGGTCGTACATCGCGAAGTGACCGGTATCCGGCATCAAGAGGAGCTCGCCATTCGGCAGCAGATCCGCCATGAGCCGGGCATGCTCGATATCGATGACTTCCTCATCGAGCCCGTCGAGCACCAGAACCGGCGTTTCGATGGATGCGATCTCCGCCGGTGTCCAATTTGGCTCTGTCGTCCACATGTTTCGCAGATTTGCAAGCAGCTCGTCCCACCGCTCGGGATGTGGCGAATGCTCCTGATAGCGCCGCGGTCCTTCCACCGCAAAATGCTCGAGAGACGGACTCGAAACCTCTTCGCCGGTACGATAGCCACCCAAATCGAAGTTGGCGCCGTAGGCCACGATCCGGCCGATCCGTTCCGGGCGGCGCAATGCGAGGTCGAATGCGATGATGGCCCCATCACTCCAGCCCACGATGTCGACCTTGGGCACCCCCAGCAAGTCGAGGAGCTCCAGGGTGTCGTCGGCCATGCGCGCGTAGCTGATCTGACGGTCGTCCATACTGGATCGGCCGTGTCCGCGGCTGTCCATGGCAATGACCTGATGCGTTTCTGCGAGTGCGGGGACAAGCGGGCCCCACCACGAGCTGTCGACCGCCCCACCGTGGAGCAGCAACACCACTGGGCCGTCCCCGGTCACGTCATAGGCGATCTGGATTCCGTCGATATCCATCGTTCGACTGAGCACAGGCAATCTCTTTCCGGATCCCACTAAGACATCCATGACTGGCATGTGCCCACACCGGCGTCACGAGGGATCTTGTATCCATCAGCCGGCGCGCAGAGTACTCGCGTACACGCCGGCCAGCATTGCAATGAACCTAGCAGATAGACACCGCAGGCTGCCGTATTCCACAGAGCATCGCGATCACGCGGGACCGAGCGGAAGCGGCGCTGCGTCGGTGGTGACAAAAGCGCGCAGCAAATCGAACGCGCCATGAAGATCACGCTCGTCGAGCATTTCGAAGGCAGAATGGGTGTATCGCGTCGAAACCGCCAGCAACACGGCGGGGATGCCGGTTCGGATGAGCGCCGCGCCGTCGCTCCCGAAGCCTGGATAAATGGTGCGCTGGACAGGGAGATCGCTCGCTTCGGCGATATCGAGCAGCCGGTCGATGATCCGCCGGTCGTAGTGCGCCCAGGAATCTTTGTAGACCAGCGCTGGTCCCTTCCCGAGCTGAACGGGCATCTCGCGCAGGCTGGTCCCGGGATAGTCCGCGATCGGCCCATTGTCGATCGCGATCGCCAGGTCGAACGGTCCCATCTGACCGAGCGAAAGGGCGCCGATCAGTCCGATCTCTTCCTGGATTGTTGCCGATACGGTTATATCGTAACGAAAGGTGACATGATCGACATCGGTCAAGAGATGGGTGATGAGCGCCAATGAGATACGGTTATCAATCGCCTTGCCGTAGATGCGATGACCCAAACGCCGGGTCGGCGGATTCCAGATGACGCCCGCGCCGACATGCACGCCCAACGCTTCGGCTTCTTCTTTCGAGTCGACGCCAATGTCGACAAAGATGTCGTCTTCGGTTGGAGCGTGAGCTCGATCGGCTTTGGTGGCCAGGATATGCCCTGTTGGCGCGCCGAACATGCCCGGGATGCGGGCGTTACGCGCCACGATCAACGCCGGTTTGCCCACCGGATAGCGCTCGAAGAAGTTGCGGCTGCCGGCCTGTCCATCGGCCAGCCAGACGAACCCGCGTTCGTCGATCGACTTGACCACGAAACCGATTTCGTCGGCATGCCCCTGAAGCAGGAGCTTCGGTCCATCGCCGGGGATACGCGCCAGGACATTGCCAACCGGCGTAACCGATACCTCCGCGCCCGCCCGCGCCCAGTTTTCCCGGCACCAGGCCAGCACCGGTTCTTCCTGTCCGGTTGGAGCGGGTATCTCCATGAGCTCGACGAGGGTGTCGGTGAGGGTCATCAGGTGTTCAGTCTCGAATTCGTCGAATGTCGAATAACGAAGAATCACGATCCATGCCGGGGGCACCTAGCTTCCAATCTGGCGCTTGAGCCGTTCGTAAAATCCCTCGTGCGGGCCGACTGCAAAAACGACACAGACACGCTCGTCCTCATGAAACACATAGGCGACGCGAAACGCTCCACTTCCCTTTACATTGATCTCGAGTGAGCGAAATCCAATCAGGCTACGTCAAGAGATGGCCGCTCTCCGGCTCTGTCTCAAGCGTCTTCAGCGCCTCATCGACTGCCGTCACCGCGTTCGGATGACTCTTGAGCTGCTTCAGAGCGCGCCTGGTGAGTTCGACCTCAAATCGCTCACTCACCATCGACCGTGAGCCCGAGCTCTGCCTCAGCGGCTGCGAGTGAAACCGTCTGACCAGCCTTGAACTCAGCAATCGCCTCCAAGGCAAGCCTATCAAGTGGCTCGACGACGCGTTCGTAAATCAGCGTGCCCTTTACAGGATCGGTACGAAGGACAAGAACATCTCCAGCGTGGATGTCCATCTCTGCTCGAGCTTCATCAGGAACGAGTATCCGCCCTTTGCTATCAACTTGAATGCTAAACACGGACATACACTTCCTCCTCTCGAGAGATTATCTCACCCAACCCCCAATGCGCCTATTCGAGCGTCAATGGGATGTCGCTCAGGAGCTCGGCGCCGATTTCGGTGATGAGAAGTTTTCGAGCCAGACGCCGGCATTGAGCTCGACGAGGGTGTCGGTATGTGTCATACGGATCCTATCCCTGCAATCTGCGCTTGGCTCGAACGTAGATGTTCTCATGCGGACCGACCATATACACGAGGATGACTCGATCGACCTCATCCGCGCGGTAGATTGCGCGGTATGCGCCACTTCCCTTGAGATTGAAATCGAGCGATCGGTACCCGGCAAGATCACCGGTGAGGGCATGTCCCAGATTCGGGTCTTTCTCGAGACGCATAAGTGCGAACGCAACCTCACTGGCGCCACTGCGCATCTTCTTCACGTCTTTCGCTGCCCCTGAGGTGAGCTCAAGCCGGTACCGCTTAGTCACGCTGAAGGTCTATACCGAGTTCAGCAGCAAAGTCATCAAGCGAGACGGTCTTCCCAGCTTTGTGCTCGGCTTCACCTTCAGCGATGCGCTGCAGGATTGCCTTCTCCATTTTGACGAAGGTGATGGTATCGGCCTCCGAGTTCTCCTGCAGAACGTAGAGATCGCCAGCCTTTATCTCATGCTCCTCCCGAATCTTCTTCGGAACGACCAATCTACCTTTTGCGTCGAATTTGGACAGAATCATCTCGAAACTCCTCCTCGAGCGAACTGCCGGCCACGTGTCCCTTGCTATCGAATTTCACAATCAGGGTCGACACTGGCGGCCCTCGCGGTGGGGCCATCCCACCAGATCGATAGTAGGCGGAGAAACGCTACAGCGTCAATGGGATGTCGCTCAGGAGCTGGGCGCCGGTTTCGGTGACGAGGAATTGGTTTTCGAGCCGGACGCCGGCATTGAGCTCGTCGGAGTAGCCGCTCGGTTCGACGCAGAGGACCATGCCAGCTTGGATGGGACCACCCCGATCACGATTGATGTCGGGTTGCTCGTGCGCGCGGGTGCCGATGGAGTGGCCGCCGTGTCCACGCAACCCCCGCTCACGTAAATGCGGATGCTCGCGGAGGCGGGCGTCGATCCAGCTCCAGAGCTCCATGCCGTCGATACCCGGTCGAATTTCGTGCTGCACCCCGCGCAGGACCCCGGCAACGTAGTCGTAAATTTCCCGCTGAATGACGGTTGGCTCCGAAACGGCAAAGGCTCGACTCAGGTCGGACCAATACCCGCGATAACAGCTCCAGGCGTCGATGATGTAGAGCTCACCGGCTTCGATCTTCCGGTCGCGGGCGAAACCGCCCGGCACGCCAGACCGGTAGTCGCCATTGTGGAAGATGATCTCGCCGGCTTCCAACACAGCCGCGCGATGCGCTGTCTCGCGCACCTCGAGCTCCGAAACCCCTGGTGCAATGACCTCACGTGCAGCCGCATAGGCAGCGGTCGAACAGGCAATTGCCTTTTTCATGAGAGCGAGCTCGTCGGGGTCCTTGATTGCCTGCATCGCGGCAAGCTCGGTATCGATCGGAACCCACGATGCCGGACGCTGTACGCGCGCAATGGTGTCCTGCAACAGCCACGAGATCGATTCTCGTTGGAATCCGGACCGCTTTGGCGCGCGTCCACCCGCAACAACCGCCGCAACCACCTCGTTCAGTCTCCTCATCGGATCGGGGTTCATGGTGGCGGAGAGCGCGGGTTCATAGCTATACCGCTGATCGACCAGCGCGTCCCCGTCCATGGTATGGCTGACCAACCAGGAGGTTCCATCCGCGTGCAACGCGGCCAGCGCCGGAAAGTGGGCGGCCGGATCGGGAACGGTCAGCAGCTGACCGGTGGCGTAGAAGATATCGCGCACGTCGGTGAGATAGATCAGATCGAGATCTTGCGCTTCCATGAGCGCGCGAAACCGGTCTTGTCGAGTTCGGGTCCAGGTGGGATCGAGCATGAATTCATCCTATGCACGAGTGAGGCGAGTACGAAGCATCGCGGTCGATTCGATAGTCGACCAGTCGGTCCGCAGATCGATGAAACGTCCGGCGATATGGTCCGCGGCCTGATCTGCGTAATGCGGACTCCCGGGATGGCGGACTGTCCTGGCCAGGTGATCAGGCGGAACAGGCCATCCGCACCCATTCCGACCACCATGCGGTACGACGCGCCCATACGCGTATCGAAGCTACCAGGCGGGGAGTAGAACGCGTTCGCCAGTGTGCCTGCTCCACCCGGCGCGGGCAATGGCGGAACATCCAGCAGTTCGTGTTGCAACGGCGTCTGCGCCGCTGGATGGACCGCGCCCAACTGGTGAATGGAGCCCCAGGTCCAATCGGGAACAGTCGATCCACGACGTTCGGTAAGCCAGGCAATCGCTTCGGCAAACGCGTGCTGGATGGCGGCCACACGCTCCCGGTCGTCCGCAAACCAATCGACCACGTTCGCGTGCAAGAGGTCGCTGCTCAGCCCCCAACCGGCGTCACGCACGAGCGGGATCAGATGATCGGGAAATCGATGGGCGACCACGGTCTGATGCCATCGCCAGAAGAAGACGTAGAAGATCGAGGCCGGCACGCTCTCCGTCGTTAGGCGGAAATCCCAACCGTTGAACTGCGCCAACGCCGCCCGAGCGACCGGGTCTTCCACCTCGATCATGGCGTCGAGCAGACCGGAGAGTCCACGCTGGGCGCGTCCGGAAAAGACATCGTTCTGGAACCGCTCGAATCCGTCGACAGTATGGCGATCGGTCGACTGAATCAGATCTTCGGCCCGGCCCGCTCGGTCCTCTGGCGCCCAGGCGCCAAAGAGTGGATACGAGAAATCGGGGGGAGCGGTTGGGTTGTTTGCCGTCACGACCCAGCCGCGTTCGGGCCGGACCAATGACGGCAGTCCGTCGAAGGGAATGAATCCGGTCCACACGTCGTCCGCCTCGTGAAGCGAGCGATAGCCACGACACTCACGGCCACGCAAGGGAAGGAAGCCACTAGCCTGATAAGCCACATCCCCGCTCGTATCGGCAAAGACGAGATTGAAGGTCGGACACCCCCAGGTACGCAACGCCTCGCGGCCATCATCGACCGTTTGCGCCACGGTGAAATCGAGCATCGACTTCGTTTCGTCGGACGGCCGGAATCCGACCCAATCGAGCGCCAGCGATGTTGGCGCATCGAACCGGTCGGGGAAGAGGTTGTGCGGCAAAGCCGCCTCGGGCAGGAAATGGTCGACGATCGGCCGGTCTCCAACCGAGCGATCGACATGGAGATACGGGTCCTGTCCTTTGATAGCGATCTCGACCGGTTCGGCGACGGTCACCGCATCGGTCGATTCGACGATGTAGAGATCGCGCAGCAGGCAGATATTGTTCGTGATCCCCCATGAGAGGTGGGGACCACGTCCATAGAGGAGTCCTGGTTGACCGGGATAGGTCGTACCGGCGCATTCGAAGTCTGGCGCGCTGAGATGGACCTCGTACCAATCGGCCGGCACAGAGTAATAGACGTGCGGATCGGAGGCGAGCAACGCATCGCCACTTTCCGAGAGGAACGAGGCGACCGCCCAGTTGTTGCTCCCCTCCCCCAGCGTTTGACCCCAGAACGATTCGGTCATGGAATCCTGTGGTTTCCGCGGCCAGCGCGGCTCCGGATCGTAATTCCCATCCGGCACGATGTAGCGCAATGGTCCATCGGGCGCGAAGAACGCTTCGTATCGATCGGTTCCCCCGATCCCCGCCCGCACCGCTTCCGGCGTGGAGATGACATTGAGTCGCCCGGTCAGATACCAATGCCAGCGCCGGAAGATGGCCAGCGAATCGACCGGTGACCACGGATCGGGGCGATAGTCGAGCAGGTCGAACTCGATCGGGAGCGGAGCGCCCGACGATGCGACGTCCTCCATGAAGAGGTTCACCCCTGTGGCAAAGGCATCGAGCGCCGTCCGGCTTTCAGGTGACGATGTTTCGTAGATGTCACGTGCGATTCCTGGAATGCGCAACGTGTGGGCAATTCGATCCTCGGAAAGTCTCGATTCGCCGAAGATCTCGCTCAGCCGCCCAATTGCCTGACGGCGCAGGTAGTCGAGCTGCCAGAGACGGTCCTGCGCCTGGGCATAGCCGTGCGCCAGGAAGAGATCGTGCCGGGTGGTTGCCTTGATATGCGGCACGCCGCGGCTGTCGCGCCAGATTTCAACCGGTCCATCGACGCCGGCTGAAAGCGCGGTGGCCCCGGGGTCTGCCCGTTCGGCCAGCAGCACGGCTACCAGCGCCCGGTCTTCTGCCGAGATTGCTCCCTGTGCCGTACGCAGGATTTCGAGCGCAGTTGCCCGCTGTTGCTGGTCCAGAGCCACGATACGAAACCTCCGATGGGTTATTCCGGTTTTCGGCCGATGAACAGACAGAGCTCGTAGATCTTGAAGAGGCAATCGACATCCCGATAGCCGATCTCGCGCAGCCATTCGAGCTGTATTTCGAGCGGCGCGAGGATGTTGGCGGCCTTGTCCGGTCGATAGACATAGTCGGTGGCGACCTGCTCGCGGGTTCGCCCGCCCCCGATGTCCCGGTCGTAGGCGTACATCCGGTCGACCAGCAGCTCATTGAACTGGTGTTCGATCCAGGGAGTCGCCGAGCTGACATGCTCGATATGAATGAAGGGCGCACCCGGCGCCAGCAGGTGAAAAATCTCGGCATAGATGCGGCGTTTGCTGACATCCGGCTGGTGATGGATGGCAAACCCGGAAACCACGGCATCGAAGGGCGCGTGATCGGACACCTGCGCAACCCATGCCTCCTGGGAGAAGTCGACGATACGCAATGCATGCGGCGGTGACGGGAATCGATGGCGGGCGACCTCCAGCATCGGTTCCGAAAAGTCGGCGAGCAGCATCTCGGCATCCGGGAACCGGTCGAGAATTGCCCCGGCCAAGACTCCGGAGCCGCTTCCAAGATCGAGGACCCGCCGGATCGGCCGCCCGATCGATGCGAGCACACGGAGCATGACGTCGAGCTGGTCGGCTGCGTTCGGAAGCGCGGCACGCACACCGGTCAAGAATGTGGTCACCAGCGTCTGGTCTTTCCAGACGTCCCCACTGACTGGATCCGAACCGTCGCTCATCTGCCGCCCTTTCTGTCAGACACGTTGCGGCAGTCTAGCGCGGAACGAAGTTCAGAGGTCCGGCGTCCAGCGCAACCGCCCGAAACGATCATGGGGTCCGGGACATTCGGTGGGGTTCGGGAGACGTTCGAATGCAGGGGCCAGGGCGAGGAAGCGAAATGCCGTGCAAGGCCTGGGGAGAGCTCGAGTCCCATGAGATGTGGACCCGACCAGCGGCTGCGGGAGACCAGCGGCCAACGCCGGATCGAACCCGAACCGCCGGTAGTAGGCCGGACCCCCCAATACCAGGATGGCATCTATTCCAAGATCACGGCATCGCTCGATACCGGCCCGCACCAGCGCGCCGCCGGCGCCCTGACGACGCTCTGCCCTGTCGACGGCCAGCGGTGACAATTGAACGGCGCGAACCGAACACGGAGCAATCGCAACCGGGCTGAATCCAATCTGGCCAATGACTCGAGCGTCACGTTCCGCAACCAGCGAGAGGAGCAGGTCGCCTTCGTCACGCAGATCATCGACGAGACGCCCCACCGGTTCGCCGGGGAACGCCTCGTCGAGAAGCTGTCGGATGGATGAAGCGTCCGTCGCTTGTTCGTGGCGGATATCGACCACGGACTACTGGCTGGAAAGCTTGTCGATCTCGCTTTGCAGATCGGCGAGTTGCTCGTCGGATAGGTCGTAGGAGAGCAGCTTGCCACCAAAACGCCCGAGGTCGTTGACCACGCGATCGGTTGCATCGGATTGGATCAAGAGCAGAATCGCGCCGCCGCCCGGCTGCAACTCGGAGGAGACGGTCTGTTGGAAGCGCTTGAAATCTTCTTCGGCTCCACTCTTCCCATGCCGACCCAGTAGCCCACCTACGGCCGCGCCAAGCGCAAGGCCCGCAACCGGAATCAGGAAGATGGCCCCGGTCAGAACACCGACGACGGCCCCGATACCGGCGCCCTTCAGCACGGGGTGGTTCTCATCACCGATCTTGATCTCACCGGAACTGTCCTTGCGAATAAGCGCCTGCTCCAGGATTCGCATATAGCCCGCGTTTTCCAGCGCTTTCGCTTGATCGAAGGCATTGGATGCGTCTGAGCTCGTCGGATAGATGACTGCGAAAAGCGTCGCCATGGTGGTACTCCTTCTCCTGTTGCCGAAAACCACAAACTCGAAATTTGCAGAATCGAGACGCGCAACGTCGAAATGGGAATCTCCTGAGTGTTGAGGTCAAGTGTACCCGCTGGATAGGCGCGACACCTGCAGCGCGGGTCGATTCGAAAGGGGCGCTATCGAGGATTGCACACGAACGGGAGCCGAGAATTCAAGCAGCGGTTGCCGGAAACGGCAGACAACGCAACGAGGAGTCCGGCATGCCGGACTCCTCGTTCATTGCGATCGTGTTCACCAGCCCCGCCGCTGGCAGGGCTGGTTACCTGAGATCTAGGCAGTCCGCTTCCGCAGACCGGCGCCCGCGATACCCAGAAGGGCGACGACACTCAGGAGCATGAGCTCGCTGGAATCGCTGCTGCTTCCGGCGCCGGTCGTCGGCAGGGCCTTGATCTTCGGTGCAACGTTGCCACCACCGGTGGCCGCCGAGACGCCACCGGAGTGACCGCCCCAGCCCTTGCTGGGCCACCAGCCGCCGTGTCCACCATGATGGTGACCACCGCCGCCGTTCCAGTGGCCGCCACCGTGGTGTCCGCCACCGCCATGGTGACCACCGCCACCATGACCGGAGACGCACACGCCGGTGCAGACACCCACGACCTTGCCGAAGCAGAAGCCGGTGCAATCGCCGACGATCGGGCCCTTACAGGTTCCGGCGCAATCGCCATCGACTTCGCCCTTACCACAGTTGAAGTCGACATCGTCTGCGCAGAGACCGAGGTAGAGCGGTTTCACATTCGAACCGTCGCTCGAGGTCGCCCAGACCTGTGCGTTGCCGCCGTCTCCGCCAACCGCGTCGCCGCTGATGGCCCAGCCGCCGTCGCCACCGTCACCGGCATCGCCGGCGTCACCAGCAGTGCCGTCGCCCGCGTGCGCCGGGCCGCCATTGCCACCCGTGCCATCGCCAGCTGTTGCGCTACCGCCCTCGGCGCTGCCACCGTCACCGGCGGAGTTGCCTTCGCTTTCCACGTCCTGGCCCTGCGTCGGAGCGAACTCGATGGCGCTGCCGCCGATGCCGTCGCCAGCAACGGCGTGTCCGCCCTGCGAGCTACCGCCATCGCCGTCGCCACCGACGCCGTCGCCGCCGGAGTTCAGGCCACCACCGGTCACCGTGGTCGAATCGCCACTAACCGTGTCGCCAATGGTGACGTCGCCCGTGGTGTTGCCGCCACCGTTCGTGCCGCCGCAGTTCGCGTTACCGCCGTTGCCGCCGTTACCGCCATTCGCGACGCCATTGTTGTCGAGCTCGGGGAAGTACGGCGATCCAGGGATCTGACCCTGAGCCGATGCGCCGTCCCCACCTGGGCCACCGTCGCCGCCGCCAACGTCACCACCAAGGATGTAGCCGAGCAGACAGCCGCCGATGGTTACCGTAATCGGAGTGGTCGACTCGACCGTCAGTCCGGAGTTGTCCGCATCGGTGCCGGTAGCGCCTGGGAGCAGGGTCTCAGAGAGTCCGTCGCCGCCCACGCCTTCTGCACCGGTGCCGGTTCCACCGTCTTCAGAATCGCCACCGTCTGCATCGCCACCGACGCCAATGGCGCCCGTGGAGACTGCACCGTCGGTCGTGCCGCCGGCAGTGTGGCCCCAGGCGTCGCCGCCGTCGCCACCAGCGCCGTAGCCCGGTGTCGCCTCGGCGCCGGTTCCGTCGCCGCCGTGCGACTCACCGTCGCCACCGACGCCATCGTCACCAGAACCGCCGGTTCCACCGTTGCCGCCGCTGCCGCCAACTGCCCAACCGCTGTTGCCTTCGGCTCCATCGGTTGCATCCGCCACGGCCTCGGTGTAGCTGGCGTCGCCAACCGTCTGCGCATGCGCAAACGCGTTGCCGCCGTCGCCACCGATGGCATCACCGGTACCAGCGTATCCACCGTCGCCGGCGTTGCCGCCGTCACCAGCGTTGCCGCCGTTACCGTCGCCGCCGAAGGCTGGGCCACCGTCACCACCGGTGCCGGAACCACTATCGGCGTCGCCACCGACTCCGTTGCCGCCGTCGCCAGCGGTGTTGCCACCACCCGCAACGTCGGCGCCAATCGCGCCACCACTCGCGGCATTGCCACCAACGCCGTTCCCGGCCACCGCATTGCCGGCCGCCGAGCTGCCGCCCGTGCCATTGCCGCCCTGGCCGTTGCCGCCGGTGTTTCCACCACTCACAGCAATCGAGGTCGCATCGCCGGCGATGGTGTCGCCAACCGAAACGTCGCCGCTGGAGTTGTTACCGCCACTGGTGTCGCCACATGCGCCTGCGCCGCCGGTGCCACCGGTGCCGCCGTTGGCATCGCTGCCACCGTCGATGAAGAAGTCGCCGAGACCAGGCACGACACCCTGGGCCGCGTTACCGCCATCGCCACCGTTGCCGCCGAGGCCGACACAGCCGACCGTGCCCTGAATCGAACCAATCGGATCGATGCCAAGGCCCTCGAAGACCGGGCCGATCAGCGGAATGTCCGACGCGGCGATGTTGCCGGTGAAGACCGAGCCCGCGGTGGCCTCGCCACCCTGGACATCCGCCTCACCTTCGCCCGGTGACGCGTTGTTGGTCACGACGCTGATGGCATTGCCACCCATACCGTCGCCACCATCACCATTGCCACCATCGCCTGGCGTACCACCGGAGGCGAAGCCACCCGTGCCAACTCCGCCTTCTGCGGAACCGCCGGTGGTATTGCCAACCGTGGTGTTGCCCGAAGCGTCGCCGCCATTGCCGCCCTGTCCGATACCGCCAGTTGCGTCAGCGCCGGTGCCGAGTCCGCCGTCACCCTGCGCCTGGCCACCCAAGCCGTTGCCACCGTCGCCGCCGTCGCCGGCCACGCCCGCAGCGCCACCCTGGGCCCATCCGCTACTTGCATCGGCGCCGTCACCCGCATTGGCCTCAGCCACTGGGTCGGTGCCAACGCTCACTGCGTAGGACGCCGCGTCGCCACCGTCGCCGCCGTCTGCATCGCCGGTGCCGGCGCTACCGCCGTCACCACCGTCGCCAGCATCGCCACCGTCGCCGCCAGTTGCATTGCCGCCGGCCGCGCCGCCGCCACTGCCACCAGTGCCGTTGCCGCCGTTGCCGTCACCGCTGTCGCTTACGCCACCGTCACCGGCCGTGTTGCCACCACCAGTCACGATACCGCCCGCCGTGTTGCCGACCATGGCGTAGCCGCCAATCCCGGTTCCACTGATCGCGTTGCCGGCCGTCGAGTGACCGCCGACGCCATCGCCACCAACGCCGTTGCCGCCGCTGTTGCCGCCATTGAAGAGGATGGATGTCGCATCGCCACCAATGACATTACCGAGGGACGCGTTGCCGGAGCTGTTGCCACCACCATTGGTGAGGCCACAACTTCCATTGCCACCGGCGCCGCCGGAGCCACCGCTTCCGTGCGAGTAGTTATCGGAGCTGCCGCCACCGACATCCGGTGACGCGAGGCCACCGTTGCCGCCGTTGCCGCCAATCGCGAGGCATCCGAGGGTACCGGTCACGATACCGCCCTGGACCACCTCGTAGCCGCCGTTGGCATCGCCACCGGCAACCGACAAGCCTTCGGTGTCCGAATTTCCGCCACCGCCGGCGTTCACACCGCCAAGGCCGTCGCCGCCAGTCGCATCGCCACCGTCGCCGCCAGCAGAGACACCGACCACGCCGCCGATACCTTCGCCACCGAGCGCAACACCGCCGGTGACCGAGTTACCGGAGAGATCGACATCGCCAGAAGCGTTGCCTGCCTGACCGCCGACCGCGTTGGCGCCCGTGCCGGTTCCGGCAAGACCGTCCCCGCCGTTCGCCGTTCCGGTACCGCCCTCGGCGTAACCACCGTTGCCGCCGGTACCGCCGCCAGAGCCGTCGGCGCCACTCGCCGAGCCGCTTGCGCCGCTGCCGCCGTCGCCGCCGAACGCGTCAGAGAAGGAATCCTCACCATTGTTGGCCACCGAAGCCTCGGCCACGGCATTGCCGCCATCGCCACCGCTGGTGTCGCCACTGGACGCGTCTCCACCGTCACCGGCGTCGCCGCCGTCGCCGCCAGAGCCTGCCGTCGCATCGCCGCCCGACGCTTCGCCGCCGTTTCCGCCGGTGCCAACACCGCCGTTTCCGTTGCCTGCGTATGCCGAGCCGCCGTCGCCGGCCGTATTGCCCGCGCTGACCGCGGAGATGCCGGTCGTCGAGCCGACGCTCGCCGAGCCGCCGTTTCCACCGCCGCTGACCGCGGAACCACCCTGGGAGTTGCCGCCGGTCGCGTTGCCGCCGACGCCGTCGCCGCCCGAGTTGGCGCCGCCGACAACCACGCTGGTCGCGTCGCCGCCGATAACATCACCAGCCTGAGCGCCGTAGAACTCTTCGCCGTAGTCGGCTCCGCCATTGCCGCCACCGTAGGTGTCGCCACAGCTTGCCGCACCGCCGTTGCCGCCGTTGCCGCCGTTGCCGACGCCGTATCCAGCGCCCGGATCGCCGACATTGAGGCCACCGTCGGCGCCAGCGCCGCCGTCACCGGTCGGCGAGAAGCCGTCATATGGATTCGTGGTGCACCCGATCGTCACGGTCAGGGTGCTGCCACCCGAAACGTAACCCGCGGTTGCGTCACCACCGGTGACCGAGCCCTCGACCGTCGAGACATCACCGGTGCCTTCACCGGCAATACCAACGCCACCCAGCGCATCACCACCGGCACCGCCGTCGCCGCCGGTCGCGTCCTGCGACGTGCCCGCGCCACCCGTGGCCGTACCGCCAACGGTCGTGCCAGTTGCCACAAAGCCGCTGGCCTCGCCGCCGTCGGCGCCCTCGGCGTTGCCGCCGGTACCGGCCGCGCCGGTGCCCAGTCCACCATTCGAGTTTGCGTCGCCGCCGTCGCCGTCGTTGCCGCTGCCGCCAGCGCCACCATCACCACCGTTGCCGGGGTCGACCGTGCCACTCGTTGCATCGCCGCCGTCGCCGCCGTAGGCATTTGCATCCGGGTCCGCGGCATTCACCACGAGGGAACCAGCGTTCGCGTTGCCGCCGTCACCAGCGATCGCGTCGCCGCTGCTGCCGTCACCACCGTCGCCGGCATCGCCGCCATCACCGGCGTCGCCGCCCGTGCCGTCGCCAGCCGCCGCGGTGCCGCCGCTACCACCCGTGCCGCTACCGCCATTTCCAGCGCCGCCGACAGCATCGCCGCCGTCGCCACTGGTGTTGTTGCCACCGGAGGTCAGTCCGCCGTTGGTCGAGCCAACCGCAGCATTGCCACCACTCGCGTTGCCACTCACGGCGTTGCCGCCCTGTGAGCTACCGCCGGTGCCACTGCCGCCCTGGGCGTTGCCACCGTCGTTGCCGAGGCCAATCGTGGCCAGCGTTGCATCGCCGCCGACGATATCGCCATGAATCGCGTCGCCGCCGGTGTTTCCGCCACCGTTCGTGCTTCCGCAGGACGCGCCGCCGCCGGTACCGCCGGTACCGCCGTTGGCGGTCGAATTGTCGTTCGCGTCGCCGCCGTCACCGCCCGGACCGCCGAAGCCGCCACCGGTCGAGAACCCGAGGAAGTCAGCCGCGACGTTACAACCGACCGTCACCGAGAAGGTGTCGCCAGCGTATGCAATAGAAGGAGCGCCATCCGGCAGATCTTCGTCGTTGGTCAACGGGGAACCGCCGGTCGCGTCGCCAGAAGTGACGACCAACGTACCGTTTCCACCCTCGCCAGAGCCACCCTGGCCGATTCCGGCCACGCCGCCGTTACCGCCGGTGGCGTCGCCCGCGGTGGCCTCGCCGCCCTCAGCGGTGCCTGCGATGACATTGCCGCCAACCGTGTTGCCGGAAACATCGCCACCGGTACCGCCGACCGCGTACCCACCGGTGCCCTCGGCGCCGTCGCCGTCGCCACCGTTGGCGATACCTTCACCGCCGAAGCCGTCGCCGGCCTCGCCGGCCTCGCCGCCGTTGCCACCGAGCCCGCCAACGCCGTTCGCGGTCGTGGCCTCGCCACCATCGCCACCGACGCCGTAGGCCTGGATCGGATCTTGTCCATTGATATTGGTCGAAACCGCGCTGCCGCTGCCGGCGTCGCCACCAATCGCATCGCCGCTCACGGCATTGCCGCCGTCACCGCCGTCGCCGCCATCGCCACCGGCGCCGCCGGTGCCGTTGCCGCCAGACGCGTTTCCACCGTTGCCACCAGTGCCGTTGCCACCGGTCGCATCACCGGCAACAGCGTTCCCGCCATCGCCAGCCGTGTTGCCGCCGCCAATCGTGGTGCCGCCAATCGCGCCGCCACCGATCGCCGTACCGCCAACCGCTGAACCGGCCACGGCATTGCCGCCGGTCGAATTTCCGCTCACGGAATTGCCGCCGACGCCGTTGCCGCCATCGCTGCCGCCACCAATCGTGACGACCGCCGCGTTGCCGGCAATGAAGTTCCCGATCGAGACCGAGCCGCCGGTGTTTCCGCCGCCGACGACCCCGCCATTCACAAAGAAGCCCCCGCCAGCTCCACCGGAGCCGCCGTTGGCGTTCGAGTTGTTATCTGCATCGCCACCGTTGCCACCGGGACCGCCGTCTCCACCGGCGCCGGTGCTCCCGATCGTGAGGGAGTAGGTTCCGCCACCGCCAGAGATCGGACCGGTCACACTGGCGTCACCGCCGGTTGCGTTGCCGCCAACGACCGTGGTGCTGCCGGTGCCACCCATTCCGGTACCGCCGGTTGCGTTGCCCCCGGCCGACGCATTGCCGCCGGACGCATTGCCGCCGGTACCCGCACCGCCGGTGTAGGTGCCGCCGGAAACATTGCCACCCGTCGTGTCACCGCTGGCATTGCCACCGTTGCCACCCTGGGCGTTTCCGCCGGTTGCCGCCGCGCCGGTTCCGCTTCCGCCGTTGGAGGTGGCATCACCCCCAATACCGGCTCCGCCGTCCGACCCGTTGGCGCCATTTCCACCATTACCGCCGGTTGCGCCGCCGGAGCTTCCGCTCCCGGCATTGCCACCGTCGGCTTCACCGGTGGAATCCTGCGACATGACCTTGACTTGCCCAGTGCTGGACGTTCCAGCGGCCTGCGCTCCAGTCGCATAGGTCAACAGGCTGAGGATCATGACAAACGCGCCCAAGAACCTTAGTGCGTTTGCCGATCGCGTTGTTGACATTCCCAATACTCCTTTTCCCTGGGGCGATACCCGGCGCCCCCTCCCAAATGTTCTCTAGTGCTGCGATGAAAGCTGCGTCGTTATCCGTTGCCTGGAGAACTCATCACTGTCGGAAATCCCGTCCCTTATGGCCCTCCTCGGCTGGCCGAGCCTTCGAGGTCGGGATCCCCCCGGCTCGAGCCGCGATTTCGGACCGGCCCATGTATCCGGAGGAACGGAAGCGCGGCCCCACGCGCGCTTAGCGCGGCAGGCGCACTTTTCCCAGAGACAGCAACGCCCGGCCCGCGCCTCAACGATGCGCGAACCGGGACTCCAGTCCCTGCTCCATACCGACTGTACCGTTCCAATATCCCCGCTCCCGTCAGGCCCCGCCGGGTTCTCACCGGCTATCCCTGACACGGAAACTGGCCAAGTTTCCGTTTCGACGGTGCTCAACTCCCGTTCCCGCTATGGAATATTTCGGTTCCGTTCACCCAGGCTTCCCACCCTGAGTAAACGTGCGAAAAGCGGTCACTCCCGCATCTTAGCGACTGCTCAGGACGTTTGCAATAGGGGAGGGCATGGGTATCCCCCCTAAAACCCGTATACGTATGGGCCTGTTTTTGGGACCGACCTGACCTTCCCAGTAAAAGACGTGCTGGCTGGAGGTATGCACTGCGCATAACACCAGCCAGCGAGATTGTCCGCAGATTTTCCGGGGAATTGTCGCGCCTAGTCGTTGTCCGGAAGAATCCAGTTGAGCACCGTAGACACGATAGAAATCACGATAGCTCCCAGGAGAATGGGCCAAATGCCATCGAACTCGAACTGGACATCGAAGATGGATCGGCTCACCCATGCCGCCAGGAAGAAGCAGATCGCGTTGACGACCAGGACGAACAATCCCAGAGTCACCAGGATGAGCGGGAGCGAGAGCAGCTTGAGCACGGGCCGGATGACCGCATTGATGATCCCGAGAATAACAGCCGTCAGGATCACCGCTTTGGCCGCGTTATCTCCGACCTCGATACCCGGAACCAGATAGGCCGCGGCTGCAACCGCGATGGCGGTTACGACAAAACGAATCAGAATACTCATTCGACTCGGCCTCCTCAGCTCGATCTCGCCCGAAGGTTGGCGTCCGCTCGGGCGCCCGTACCGCTCCATGCTACGCGGCGCGTTGCATTGTATGTCCACGGAGAGGGTTTTCCCAGACGCGTCGAATCGTGCGGCAAGGCGCTATATAAGAAGAAGGAAGATGTGAGCGCACGGTGCGTGTGCGGATCGTCCTGGCCCTGGGCCACTATCCGACGTGGACGAATTCCCGGCGTTTGCGCTGCGCTCCCTAATTCGTAAACGCTTTCAGGCGGTCCATATCGAGGATCGTGATGCGCTGGCCATCCGCGGCGACGATGCCCATCTCCTCGAATCCCCGCAATGCCCGGTTCAGGGTTGGGCGGGTGGTCCCGATCTCGGCCGCGAGCTCGCCCTGGCTGCGGGCAAGGTCGATCCGGATTCCAGCCTGCACCGGCGTTCCCATGCGCTGGGCCCGGTCGAGCAGCCATTTCGCCAGTCGCCCCGGAACATCGAGGGTCAGCAGATCGACCTGACGCACATTGGCCCGGCGAATCAAAGTCGCCAGCGTAGCCAGGAGCTCTGGCACGATCTGCGGCTGGTCCTGGATCAGCATGATGAATGCTTTCCGGGGAATGAGCCGCAGTCGCACCGGGCCAACGGCGGTCAAGGTTGCGCTCCGGGGAGAACCATCCAATAACGAGAGCTCGCCCACCGCCGCGGGAGCTTCCACGACCGCCAGTACGGCCTCGTCCCCGGCGGACGTCCATTGGGTCACCCGCAGCTGGCCTTCTTCCAGAATGTAGATCGACTCGCCAGGGTCTCCCTCATTACACAGCACCTGCCCCCTGCGGTACGTGCGCGGCAAGCTGGTGCGCGCAAGCTGCTCGAGAGCGGCGTCGGGAAGATCGGCAAAAATCGATACGGTTCGCAAGATGTCGATCGAGAGTTGGGCAGACGGTGCCGGCATTGGAGTTCCCCAGGTTGTGGATTCCTTGTTCCCGATACGACCATTCTAGCCTTGCCGTTCCCGGAAAGACGTGACGCGGCACAATCGAACGAGATGGTCTGTGCGATCGCGATCCCTGCGCCGGTCTGTACAAACGCTGGTCTGGCACGCTGGCGGCGGATACGAGCTCGGACTTCTCGACAACGAGCAATGGGCTCAACAGTGTGCTATCCTAAGGAATGCGCGCAACTCTGGGAGAGTTTCAGGGTATTTTTCGAGCGATTGGTGCGTGCAACGGCGCAGGGCGCCGTAGCCATCGTCGAAGTCGCGCAAGCGATCGCGCTTGCGTTACGCATTCGATGGCGAGTTTCTGAGCATTATCCGTTCCCCCTTTATTACGTTCGAATACGCCACTTCTGAGTTCCCGACGGCGCATGCAGCGGGCTATGCACGGGTGTGTATGGCGTTGGCTCGTTGCAGAGACGCGGAAGCTTTGCCATGCGCACATGGCAGCCGGGTTCGCGTATGGCAAGGAGTACATTGATCTATGGCAAGAAAGCCCGTCTATCGTAAACCTTCACGACCAGCGAGTACGGCACCGACCACGGAGACCCGCGGTCCGCGTCAGAATCCCGATGCCCTTGCCGTCGATGGCAAGGTGCTCGAAGCACTGCCGAATGCGATGTTCACGGTCGAGCTCGAAGGAGGCCAGCATGTGCTGGGCCATCTGGCTGGCAAGATGCGGAAGAACTACATCCGCGTGCTTCCCGGAGACCGTGTCACGGTGGAGCTTTCTCCGTACGACCTCACCCGCGGGCGTATTACGTTCCGCCATCGGTAATTCGTCAACGTTCTGGGAGGCATCGACGCTGTAAGACGAAATGGCCGGCCTGAGTGGCTGTGATCGCAGTATCGTCCATTGGTTTTTTTGCAACAAGCCCATTTCGTGCTGGAAATTCGTTCCAGCGCACTTTTCAGGAGAAGTTCTTCCATGAGTGATCAGACGCTCACCTGCCGCGATTGTGGCCAGGCATTTACATTCACCGCCGGCGAGCAGGCGTTCTATGCCGAGCGCGGTTATTCCGAGCCATTGCGCTGCCCGTCGTGCCGCGCGGCCCGCAAGCAGCAACGCGCCAACTCCGGTGGCGATAGCTACGGTGGTGGCTATAGCAGCGGCGGCTACAGCAGCGGCGGCGGATATGGCGGCGACAGCTACAGCCGCGGTCCGCGCCAGATGTATCCGGCTGTTTGCAGCCAGTGCGGGATCGAGACCGAGGTTCCGTTCCAGCCGACCGCCGGCAAGCCGGTGTACTGCCGTTCGTGCTTCCAGGAGCGCCGCAGCAGCTCGTACAGCTACTAAATCATCAACCCACATTTGCGGGAAGGGAGAGAACCGGCTTCGGCAGCGAGGCTGGTTCTTTTTTTTGAGCTGGCGGCACGCAGCACGGAGCAGGCAGAACGGAGACACACTGAGCCAAAGATCCCTCACTCCAGGACGCAGGACTCATACGGAATCCGCGTGATTCCTTGGGGATGCACCGCCTTGGGTAGCCGCCGACCCTGTGCCGGCGGCTACGGGGCCCGGGGATGACATCCTTGTATATTTACCCGGATTCCGTATCAGAGGACTCAGGACTCAACCAGCATGCCAGCCGGCAGCGGCGAAGTCGAAATCGACGCCGTCGTCGGCCTGAGTGACGTGCTCACGGTAGAGCCAGCCGTAGCCGCGACGGAGCAGGGGATCCACCGGATGGGCCGGCCGCGCCGCAAGCCGGGCGGCGATTTCCGTATCGGTGCATTCGAGGGTCAGGGAGCGGTTCGGAACGTCGAGGGCAATCATGTCGCCATCACGTACGGCGGCAAGTGGCCCGCCAGCCGCTGCTTCCGGAGCGATGTGCAGCACCACGGTGCCGAACGCGGTTCCGCTCATGCGTGCATCCGAGATGCGAACCATATCGCGCACCCCGGCCCGCAGGAGTTTTTGCGGAATTGGCAACATGCCCGCTTCGGGCATGCCGGGACCGCCAATCGGGCCGGCATTCTGCAGCACCAGGATCGTCAGGCTCGACATCGAGCGCAGGATCGCACGCGCTGCGCCAAATCTCCAGTGAAGTGGAACGACCGCCCGTCCCCCGAGGAGCAACCGATGCGGCGGCATGTTTGATGACCGCCCCATTGGGAGCAAGATTCCCCCGCAAAACCGAGAGTCCCCCCTCCGCATGCATGGGATCGTCCACGGGACGAATGACATCGCGCCGGAGCGCTTCCGGCACGTTGGCAAGGTTCTCAGCCACGGTTTTGCCAGTGGCGGTCAGCGCCTCCCCATTGAGGAACGGGCGCAGCTCGCGCATGACCGCCGGTATCCCGCCAGCTTCGAACAGCTCGGCCATCTGATACTGGCCGGACGGTTTGATATTGGTCAGGGTTGGAGTTTCGCGGCTGATTCGGTCGAAGTCATCGAGACGCAATGGAATGCCGGCCCGGCGGGCAATGGCGAGCAGGTGAACGACGCCATTGGTCGAACCGGCGACCGCGCACAGCACGCGAATGGCATTCTCGATTGCCGCGCGGGTGATGATCTGGCTCGGCCGCAAATCCTCCTGCACCATTGCGACGATCCGGCGCCCAGCCATCTCGGCATGCCGGAGCCGGCCAGAATCGGGCGCCGGGATGGCTGCGTTATAGGGAAGCGTCATGCCTAGCGCTTCGGCCACAGCGGCCATGGTGCTGGCCGTTCCCATCACCATGCAATGTCCATGCGAGCGGAAGAGCGCCTCTTCGAGCTCGCTCATCTCCTGCTCGCCAATGGTCCCGGCCTTGTATTCCATCCAGTAGCGCCGGCAGTCGGTGCACGCGCCCAGGTCGTTTCCCCGCCAGCGGCCGCTCATCATCGGCCCACCAGTCACCATGATGGCCGGCAAATCGGCACTGGCGGCGCCCATCAACTGGGCCGGCGTGGTCTTGTCGCATCCGGCCAGCAACACGACGCCTTCGATCGGCTGCGCACGGATCATCTCCTCGGTGTCCATCGCCATCAGATTGCGATAGAGCATCGAGGTCGGGCTGATGAAGATCTCACCCAGCGAGATCGTGGGAAATTCGAGGGGAATGCCGCCCGCCTGCAGAACACCCCGTTTGACGGCGGCCGCAACCTCACGCAGATGGGAGTTGCAGTGGTTCAGCTCGCTCCACGAATTGCAGATACCGATCAGCGGTTTCTGCAGGTCTTCATCCGTCAGGCCCATGCCCTTGGCAAAGGCCCGGCGCATGAAGGTGCTGAAATCGGCGTCTCCATACCAAGTGAGCTTGCTGCGCGTCGAAATATCGCTTGGACGTGTCATGAGGGGAGGGTAGCACGTGGGGGCGGAGCCCGGAGCCCGGAGCCCGGAG
>JAMLHN010000051.1 GCA_023957115.1 Thermomicrobiales bacterium | reverse complement strand
GATCGAGCCAAGCTGCCGGAAGGACTTCAGCTCGTCGAGCGAAACCTGGTATCCGGTCAGGTAGAGCAACGAATAGAGCAGTGCAGACCCATGGCCGGCCGAAAGGACGAACCGGTCGCGATTGGCCCAATGCGGGTTCTTCGGGTTGTGCCGGAGATGCTCGGTCCAGAGGACGTAGGCCATATCGGCGGCGCCCATCGGCAAACCGGGATGACCGGAATTGGCCTTCTGCACCGCGTCGACCGAAAGGAATCGGATGGAGTTGATCGCGTGCTGTTCGAGGCTGCGATCGATCGAAATTGCCAAGATTGGGGTTCTCCTTGCATACGCGGGTCGCTCGATCGGAGCGATGCTGCGCGGGAGCGATTGCCGGGTCCCGCGTTCCGTACCACTTCAATTATGCAATGTCAGCGCCGGGGCCCCTGAGTCCTGAAGGCGGAGCCGTGAGACAACGTGTGAATCTGGGGAAATGTCTGGATGCGGACGCGTGCGATTCACGTTGCCGTAACGGCATCCTCGGGACGACGCCATTCACTCGGCCAAAGACCCGGCTCGCTCACCCGCCTTGACCCCACCCAGGCAAGATGCTATAAGTGCGCAACCCAAATCACGGAGCGTTCCGTCGAAAAATCAAGAAGAGAAAGGCAGTCCATCGATGGAGAAGGATTTCCTCGAAACTATGTCACCGGCCCAGCGCACCAGTTATGAGGTGAGCCGGCGTAAGGCACTCGGTATGGTGACGAAGCTGGGCCTGGGCGGCGCGGCGGCGGCCGCGCTTGGCGCGGGAATGGGATCGAGATCGGTCCGTGAGGCACTGGCCCAGGCCGGGTTGCCCCAAAAGGACTACAGAATTACATTCGTCAACCATGTGACGACCAACCCGTTCTTCACACCGACCATCTATGGAATCGAGGACGCCTGCGCGTTCCTGGGTTGCAGCTATCAGTGGACCGGTTCGGCGACCTCCGATGTCGCCGAGATGGTCTCCGCCATGCAAACGGCGATCGCCGATAACGTGGACGGCATCGCGGTCTGCCTGGTCGACGCCGAAGCATTCAATCAGCCAACGGACGATGCGCTCAGTGTCGGCATTCCGGTGATCGGATACAACGCCGATACGACCCCCAATGCCCGGCTGGCCTACGTTGGCCAGGGTCTCTATCAATCCGGCTACAACATTGCCCAGCGCTGGCTGCCGATGATCGAGCCGGGCAGCAAGGTGATGCTCTCGATCGCCACACCCGGGTCGCTGAACCTGCAACCGCGCCTCGACGGCTACATTCAGGCGATCGAAGACGCCGGCAACCCGGTCGAGTACGAGACGCTCGATTCCGGGGTCGATCAGGCGACGCAAGAATCCCGCATCGAAAGCTACTACCTCGCCAATCCGGATGTAGCGGGCATGTTTGGCACCGGCGCAACCGACTCGCTGGCAGTGGGCAAGATTTCCCAGAAGTACGATCTGGCGGCTGAGGGAGTCATCACGGCCGGCTACGACCTGCTTCCTGAGACCCTCGACCTCATTGCGAGCGGTGATATGACCTTCACCACCGATCAGCAGCCATATCTGCAGGGCTTTATTCCCGCGCTGCAGATCTACCTCTACCAGCTCTCGGGCGGCGCGGTTGCCCCCGCGAATACGGACACCAGTTTGGCGTACGTCGACATCAACAATGTGGAAACGTATTTGACCCCGTCCCGATTCGGGGGCAGCACGGACGTGGCGCCCGAATAGCGGCTGCTGCGTCATTGCCCGCTGGATGGGAGGCTCGCCTCCCATCCAGCGACGAGTGCATGCGAATGACGAGCAAGCACGGACACTGGCAATCTCACTGGTGTCCGTGCTCATGCGACGAAGCGGCAGTCACGGGCCCATCGAATCGAGCCGTTGCGGACGAGTTGCGTACTGTGCTGGTCCTCAGTGCCATTCAAGATGGAGAGCGACTTCCAGAGGGCAGAAGAAGCAAAGTAGATGGCACAGCGGACCGCATCTGAAAGTCAAGTGGAGACGCCGGCGCCGAGCCGCCGTTGGTTCGAACCTATCGTCGATTTCGTCGCCCGATACCGGGAAGCGAGCATCGCCGCCGTCGCGATCCTCCTCGTTCTCTATATTCAGCTCAACAACAGCGTCTTCCTGAGCAGTCCCCTGATGAGTGTGGTGCTGCGCGACACGGCCCGGATCGGGATGATCGCCATGGGTATCGTCCTGGTGATGATTACCGGAGAGATCGATCTGTCCGTCGGGGCAACCTACGCGTTCGCGCCGTACCTGATGATCTCGATGAGCACCGACTGGGGGTTGTCGCTCTGGGTGACGGCGCCCATCGCCATCCTTCTGGGGGTCGGCATCGGGTTTCTCAACGGATTCATCACCGTCAAGCTGCGCATCCCATCGTTGATCACGACCCTCGGCATGTTCTTTCTCTTGACCGGCATTACCGTCTCGTACGCGCACAGCCAACCCATCCGCATGCTGGTGCAACAACCATTCAATCTGATTTTCGGCGAGAATCGATTTGGCCCGCGCGATTCGCTCTTCTCATGGGACGGTCTCACCGGCTTCACGCCGATTATCTGGACCTTGATCGTTGCGCTCATCCTGACGCTCGTCCTTTCCCGCACGGTCTTCGGCCTTCATCTGATCTCCACCGGTAGCAACTTGCTGGCAGCCCGCGAGATCGGCGTACGCACCGATCGCATCAAGATTGCCGCCTTCATGATCTGCGGAGGGCTGGCCGCGTTCACCGGTCTGATCACCGCCACCGTAACGGGCTCCGCGGCTCCCGATACCGGCGGTAGCTTGTTGACCTTGCTTGCCATTGCCGCCGCGGTCATCGGTGGCACCTCGCTTATGGGCGGGTCCGGTACGGTCATCGGCGCGTTGATCGGCGCCTTCGTGATCGCCTGTCTCAACAATGGCCTGGTGCTCCTGGGCGCCCAGGCGACAGAGTCCAACATCTATCTCGGTCTGGCCATCCTGGCGGCCATGATTCTCAATGTGCAGCTCAATGCTGTGCGATTGAAGAGGAAGCGGTAATGACCGAGGCAACTCCTCCGGTTATCGACGTTCAACATCTGAGCAAGAGCTTCGGCGCGGTGACCGCGCTGCGCGATGTCAGCCTGACGCTGAATCGCGGCGAAGTGCTGGGGTTGGTGGGGGACAATGGCGCCGGGAAATCGACCCTGATCAAGATCCTCTGCGGCTTTCACAAGCCCGATAGCGGCACCTATTTGTTCGACGGCAATCCGGTCCATCTGAACTCGCCGATCGAGGCCCGCGCCCTGGGTATCCAAACCGTCTACCAAGGACCTCGCGCTGGTCAATGATCTCAGCGTCTACCACAACATGTTTCTGGGCAGAGAACGAAAGAAGCGAATTCTGGGCATCCCGATGCTCGACAACCGAACAATGCGCCAGCTCACGATCGAGTATCTGAGTAACCTCGGGATCCGCGTTCCCGACGTCAACAGCACGGTCTCGATGCTCTCCGGCGGTCAGCGCCAGAGCATCGCCGTAGCCCGTTCCATCTATTCCAACCCCACCGTCCTGATCATGGACGAGCCGCTCGCCGCGCTCGGCGTCCGCGAAAGCCGTCTCGTGCTCGACCTGGTGCTCGAGTTGAAGAAACGCGGGGATATCTCGATCATTCTGATTGCCCATAACTATGCCCAGGTGTTCGAGGTGTGCGATCGCATCAATTTCCTCAGCGGTGGCGAGATCGTCTACGACGCGAGTACCGCCGACACCACGGTCACCGACCTGATCGATCTGGTGACCAAGGGATACCGGGTCGACACGCCCGATCCGAAGATCGAGGCCGCGGTTCGCGAGATTGCCTGATCTGTCCCACCCAGAAAACGTCGCCCATATGTCCCGCTAACCTGGGAATTCTCCCAGGTTCCGGAAATTTCTGGGTAAATCAGCCTACGCGATTGATCCCTACGGCGGAAATCGTCGTAAAACAAGATATCCTCCCCTGGCGTCGGATGCTCGGATATGGCGCGACGCTCCCTCGGGAGGGGCCTCTACCCAGTCTCTCCGTTCGAACGTGCCAATTTCGCGAACGGAGTGGATCGACGCAAAGGAGCGTGTCATGAACTCCACCATCTATCTCGATCGCAAGAACAAGCTGATCTGCGGCCTCGACCCCGGCCAGGTTGGGCAGATGATCGATGAGCTCATGGCCGCCGAGATCGGCGGGGAGATCGATGTCGTCGGTCCGGACGACGCGCACCGGCTCAAACACCCACCCGAAGAATGCGGACTCAGCTGCCAGATCAACCGGGTCTTCCTTGGATTGGGAAACGACCTCGACCAATACGAATGGGAACGCCAGCAGTTCGAACGCGGCCAGGCGATCGTGGCAGTGCCGGCGCCAAGCGCGGAGGCGCAGGCAAAGGTCCGCGAGATCATGACCGGGCATTGCCAGACTTCGCTGCACTTCTCCGGAACGTGGACCTCGAGGTCGTTGTGATCGTTGGTGGACGGCCGGCGGACACGTAGGAGCATCGTCTCACCCTCAGCCCACTCTCGCTGGGGAGCATCGGGGAGCTTGGGTTTTGGGCTCGCTCTCGGCCCTCATCCCCCAACCCCCAGCAGGGCACAGAGTCCCATCCTACAGATCTTCTGCTTCTTCTCGCTGGCTCGTAGTTGGAACCCGCTCGACCGAGAGTCTGCGGAACGAGGGGTTCTTCCGTTCCGCCCACGCGTACATCGCAAGACCGATGAGCGAGGGGAGGAAGAAGTCGAAGAAGCGGAAGAGAAGGGTCGCGCCGATGGCGATGTCAGCCGGAACGCCGCTTCGTTGGAGCGAAAGGGTGAGCGAGCCTTCGACCGCGCCCATCCCATAGAGCACGGGGATGATGCGGGCGGCGACAAATGAGGCGACATAGGCGAGAAAGATGCCGTAAAGATCGGGCGTGAACCCGACGGCGCGGACGCAGGCATAGATCATCGCCAGGGTGCAGATACGGGTCAGGAGCGTGGTGGCGACCGTCCCCAGAAAGTCGGCCGGAGTGAGCCGGTGTTCTTTGAACTGGTCGATCGCATTGACCAATTGGCGCTGCATCTTCTGGGGAAGCCGCCGCGCCCAGCGGAGAATGGTTTTCCAGTCACCCTGTCCCTGCCGGGCGAGCGCGATCAACCCGAGGATCATCGCCACCAGCCCGATAACCGCACCGATAACAAAAAGCGGCCGGCCTGACAACGCGGCGGTGAGCACAATGACGACCACGGTCGCGCCATAGACGCTCAGAGTCCGCATGATGAGCGCCAGCAGGGCATCCTGCCGGTTGATCCCGACGCGTTTCATCCGCTCGACATAGACATAGGCGGTCGCCGCTCCGCCAAACGGCGCCGCGAAGTTGACCCCGGTCCGTTGCAAATGAAGATCGAACTGATACGCGGTCGAGGCCTTATGGCCAAGACGATCGAGCGTGAGCTTATAGGTGTACGCGACCGACCAAATGCTCAGGATCTCGATGACGATAACGGCGACAAGCCAGTTGCGATTGGCCGTCTTGAGCCGGTCGACGATATCGCGGAGCTGGTCCTGCTGGTTGCGCAGCACCCAAACGGCCAGCACCGCAACGATGACGAGCCAGCCAAGCGTGAGCGCACGCTGAACGCGGCGCTTCGATTCTGGCGAAGCGGTGGAGTAATCGTTCCAGAGTCTGCGTATAGGGTTCGTCATGGGCTGCTATCTCTCGAAAGAGAGCGCACCGTACGTTGCGGCAATGGGCAAGAGGCAAAAGTAGCGGCCAGTTTATCCATACTCACGCTGGCTGCTGACTGCCCAACTCTGCGTGCTGCCTGCCGTGTGCTAAAAAGCGGTTAGCCCAGCCGGCCGGACTCCTTCAATTCCACCATCCGGGCGGCAACCTCCGGGGTTTCCTCGATGGCCGCCGGAAGCTCGGTCTTGGCATGGAGCAGGAGACCAATGCCGACGGGGATCCAGAGATCGATGAAGCGCCAGAGAAGTGTTGCGCCAATCGCGACATTCCCGGCAATACCCGCCTGCGTCAGCGCAAGGATCGAAACTGCTTCGACCGCGCCCGCCCCTCCGAAGAGCGGGATCACCGCACCGGCAACGATCGACGCGAAATAGGTGTGGACCATTGTCTGGAAGGTCGGATCGACGCCCAAGGCTTGCAGACAAGCGTAGAGCACGAGGACCACCGTCAACCGCACCAGCAGGGTAAGGACGATCGCGGGCAACAGATCGGAGGGTTTTAATCCATGATCCCGGAAGGTGACGATGAACCCCTGGATGCGGTCTCTTGCCCAGCTTGGCAGGCGTTCCGACCAGGCGAGCGGCGTTTCCCAGTTGTTGGCATTACCGCGCCAAAGCGCGATACCGCCAACGACGAGCGCAACCACGCCGACCCCGGCGATGATCATGCCTTGGAGGCTGTCGTCGATGGCGGCGCCGGGAATGAGCACAGCGATGAAGGTGATGGCAACCGCAAGCGAGCGCACGGCAATGGTGAGCAGCCCATCCTGCGCCGGTACCCCCCGCTTGGCAATGAACCGAGCAAAGATGAAGACCGAGGCCGGGCCGCCCCCAGGCGTCACCGTCGAGATCGTAGTGCGCTGCATATGCGCATTGACCATCAATCCCAACGGTACGGAATAACCGAGCCGCTTCAGTATGACCTTGTACGTCATGCCATTGAACACAAGCATGAAGACCTGGATCACGATGGCGATGAAGATCCAGGTCAGATCGGCATTCTGCAGTTGTGTCCAGGTGTCGCGCAGCTCGCTCCGGCCACGGAAGAGGACATAGGCAACCGAAACCGCAAGCACCACCAACCAGGCGATGGTGAACCATCGCTGGAACTGCGCCTTCCGTCCGGGTGTGTTGTTGAGCCGGTCGAGATACCCACGGATACCGCCGCGCGGTTGCAGCTCCTCCCGAACCATAAGCGGGTTGTCTTCGAGGGCAGCGACCGAAGGCTCTTCGTCCGTCATGTGTTTATCCATGCCACGATCCGGTGGCGTTTTCGATCAGACGACCCCGGCCCGTCGCAAGCGGGCGATATCGTCGCTGCCATATCCGATGGAGGCAAGGATACCGTCTGTGTGGGCTCCGGCGGCAGGAATCGCTCCCATCGCCATTTCGGTATCTTCCAAGGTGAAGGGGGGCGCCAGCGCGCGTAACGGTCCCACCGGGGAATCGACCGTGCGCCAGCGATCGCGCGCATCGAGCTGGGGATGCTCCAGGAACTGCTCGATGGTGTTCAAATCACCAAAGGGAATATCGGCGGCTTCGAGCCGGCGGTTGATCTCGGCCCGGTCATGCAGCGCAAACGATGCTTCGATCATCGGCTCGAGCATGTCGCGGTTTTCCCGCCGGTGCGGAGTCGTATCGAACCGCGGATCGTCGATCCATTCCGGATGCTCGCACACGACGGTGCAAAAATCGACCCACTGCTTCTGCGTCTGCACCGAAAAGAGGACGGGATTGCCGTCACCGCAGACATAGGCGCCGTAGGGCACAACCGTTGCATGACGAACGCCGGCGCGGGCTGGTGGCGATCCGCCGTACAGGGTGTAGTAGGCGGGATAGCCCATGAACTCGGCCAGCGCATCGAAGAGTGACGTTTCGACGATTTTGCCTTCCCCGGTCGTCTGCCGTTCGTAGAGCGCGGCCAGTGTGCCCATTGCCCCGTACACCCCGGCGCCGATATCGCCAACCGAGATGCCGAGCTTGGCCAGATCATCGCCGTTTCCGGTGGTGGCGATGACGCCAGTCTCCCCCTGGAGCAGGAGATCGAACGCTTTGCGGGTCAGATACGGTCCGCTCGAGCCATACCCCGAGATGGAGCAGATAACCAGCCGCGGGAAGTGCTTCCGTAACTCCGCAGGGGGAAATCCCAACCGATCGATCGCGCCAGGACCAAGATTCTGCACGAGCACATCGCTCTGGGCGATCAACGTGCGCAGGATCTCGATTGCCTCCGGTTGCTTCAGATCGAGCGTGAGCGACTGCTTACCCCGGTTGAGCCAAACGAAATAGGACGACATCCCGTTGACGGCCGTGTCGTAGGTGCGGGCGAAATCGCCGCCGCCGGGACGTTCGATCTTGATGACCTCGGCGCCCAGATCGGCCAGGTGCCGGGTACACAACGGACCGGCAACGGCCTGTTCGAGCGCGAGCACACGGATTCCAGTCAACGGCGGGACGGTCATGGATGGGTTCCCCGATCGAGGAGCTAGGAGCCAGGATTTAGGAGTCAGCAACTCGGGAAGATGATACCTTCCCCTCGCCATCCTGAGAGAACCTCCCCCAAATTCCTAACTCCTAGATCCCAACTCCGAACTCCCCAAAAAACGGACATCGGGGTGGCATTGCTGCCACCCCGATGCCGGGAAGGAAGGATGGTGGGTTGTCCCCATTACGAGATTGCCGCCGGCGTATGTGCTGTCGTCGCCGGACCCCCGGTTGCCGGCGAGGTGGGTGCAGCCACCTGCCGGCAATTCGGCAGCCTCGGCGCTGGCTGGCGCATCCCCGGCTGCCGGCAGGCGATCGCCAGGTCGACAATTGCCTGCACCATCGATAACGCACGAATGCGGCAGATGGTTTTGCTACGGAGGAGTTAGGAGTTGGGGTGTGTTCGAGACTGGGCCGGAGAAGGCCAGCGAGGTCAGTCCCACGGTCTGAAGCTCCTTCTCATTCCTAACTCCTAACTCCTAACTCCTAACTCCTAACTCCTAACTCCTAACTAAATAAGTATTGACTTATATAATGACCCGTGGCATCGTACGACTGATGAATGCCTTCGATGTTCTGGGCGATCCGGTTCGGCGCGAAATCCTGCAATTGCTGGCACGAGGAGAGCAACCAGCGGGCAAGATCGTGGACGTCATCGGATCGCGATTCGGCATCAGTCAACCGGCGGTATCGCAGCATCTGAAGGTGTTGCGTGACGCCGGGCTCGTCACCGTTCGTGCCGATGGCGTACGCCGGATCTACACGGTCGACCCAGCGCCCCTCCGTGAGATCGATGACTGGTTGATGGCATTCCGTTCGTTTTGGGAGCCGAAGCTCGATGCGCTCGAAACCGAGATCGCCCGGGGCAAACGGCAACGCCGGTTGGAGCAGAACGAAACTCGACCGGAGCAAAGGAAATCAAGCGCGTGACGACCAACAAGACCTTCCATGTCGCAAAGGAGCTCGATGCAATCGATCGTTCCGTCACGATCGGCCAGGGGGAAGCCGGTATCGGTCCCGCGGTCGTTCAGCGGATCTCCCGCGTCTACGTAACCACGGTCGATGACCTCTGGGATGCGGTGACCAATCCGGAGCGGCTGCCGCGCTGGTTTGCCGAGGTCGATGGAGATTTGCAACTAGGCGGTCGCTACCAGGTCAAGAACAACGCCGGGGGCACGATCGAGCGATGCGAAGCCCCACATCTCTTCGAGGCTTCCTGGGAATTCGGGGGCGGTGTGAGCTGGATCCTGGTGACGATCGCCGGCGAAGGAGCGGACCGGGCGCGACTCACCCTCGAACACCGCGGCGAGATACCGGACGAATTCTGGACCCAATATGGACCAGGAGCGACCGGCGTCGGTTGGGATGCGGGATTCGCCGGATTGGCCGCCTATCTCGAGCTTGGGCGCGAGATTCCGGTAGAAGACGGCGAAGCATGGTTCGTCTCGGACGAGGGCAAGAGCTTTACCGCCGGTTCCAGTAGCCGCTGGGCGGATGCTGCCATCGCTGCCGGCACCCCAGAGTCCGACGCCCGTGCCGCCGAGGTGGCCACCACCGCCTTTTATCGAGGCGAGAGCTAGCCTGACCCATTCGTGACGACCGGCGGTTGGGACTCCGGCCGCCCTCAGCCTCCTATTCGATACAACGTGGTCCGCACAAAAAGAATGACCGGAGCGCATGGGGTCGCTCCGGTCATCAGGGAGGAGGGAAGGGAAAGGAAAACGGGTGGGAATTCGGTTCGTTCCCGTTCGCTCGATCGTTCCCAGTCCACCAGTCCCGATTTTTCAGGACTCAGGGCTCCGGACTCAGAACCCCCTCAGGTGGTATCTCTGTTATAAGCCGGAACGCTGAACATCTCATGACCAGAACGTGAAAGAACCCTGAGCGCCCGGTTCGATTCGTAACCGGATGACCGCAATCCGGACGTGTGCCACTACCGATAGACTTCCCCCAGCATTCGACTTCAGCAGGAATCGAAACGGTGACGACACGGACCTCACACGATGACGCCTTGGCGGCGTTCGCGCCAGAGCGATTTGGGCTGACCCCATACAAGGGCGGATGGACGGCTGAATTCGAACGGCTGGGACGTGTGGCCTTTGCGCCTCTGCACTGGGCCCACAATCAGGCGACGAGTCATTTCTCTGGCGACGGAGAATGGTCCGTCAGCAATGCGCTGGAGCTGATGGTGCAGCTCCAGCAGGAGGTCTGGGGATTCCCGCCGGAAGAATCGGTTCCGGTCAACATCCTTTCTATCATCGAGGACACCGGCGCATCGCTCCTGGTCGCCTACCAAATGGATCAAGGATTCAATGGCGAAGGGTGGTTGGGGTTTGCCTTCGGTATCGGCACCCGGCACGGTCCACTCTATTCCCACATGCTGGGGGTCCGCTCGGAATACCGGGGAGGGATCGATCTCGGCTGGTATCTGAAAGTGCTGCAAGGGTACCTGGCCCTGGAAGAAGGGTTCGAATCGATGACCTGGACGGTCGACCCCATGCGCGGCGCAAACGCCCGGCTCAATCTGGAAAAACTGGCCTCGAAAGCCGTAAACCTGACCATCGATAAATACGGCGTCATGCGCAGTACCCTCTACGGCAATGTTCCGACCGACCGGTTTACCAACGTTTGGGACATGCGATCGGCGACGGTGCACGAGCGCCTGCACCGGGTGCTCGATCGCACCTACCAGCCGCTCCGGCCGGTCGAGCTGGTCATGCTGCCGGAAGCGACCGTCGAGTCGGTGCAGGAGCTCCGCAAGGATTTGCCGGAGCAGCTCATCTACCGTGTTCCGGCCGATGTCGACCAACTGATGAACCACGATCCGGAGCGAGCCATCGAATGGCGCAAGGAAATGCGCGAGGTGTTCGGTACCCTGATGACCCGCAGGGGAGCAATCGTGGGCGCCGATGTCGCTGTGGAAGGACCGATTGCGGTCCAGACGAGCGTGATCGACGGCCCGTATGATGTCACCGGATTTGCCACCGAGCTGGACGAGCTTGGAAACCGCGAGAGTCTCTATCTCTTGAAACGGAAAGACAACGCATCATGAAGATCCAATCGATCGAGCTCTGGAGTGTGCCGCTCACGCTACGTTCCCCGTTCACCACCTCGTTTGGCACCTATCGCCAGCTCGACCGGCCCTTCGTGATCGTACGCACCACCGATGGCGTGATTGGCGTGGGAGAAGCCCCAACCCTCAGCGATCCCGCCTACAAAGCGGAATGCGACCCGTATGCGGTCATGACCTCACTGCAAACGTTCATCATTCCCGCGGTCATCAAACGGCAGCAGGAGATCGGCTCGATCGGCACGGTCGACGACCTGCGCGCCAGCTACGCCTGGGTCAAAGGGGCGGGATTCGCCAAGAGCGGGGTGGAAGCGGCCTTCTGGGATATCGAAGCGCAACAGAAACAGCAACCGCTCTGGCAACTCTGGGGTGGACGCGCGCGGCAGTTTCCGGTCGGCGTCAGCATCGGTGGGAACACCGTCGAGGATGTGTTGAAGCGGGCCGAAACCGCGGTTGGGCTCGGCTACCAGCGTCTGAAGGTGAAGATCTGGCCGGGATTCGATGCCGCGCCCGCCGAGGCGCTACGCAAGGCATATCCCGATATTCTGTTGCAGGTCGATGCCAACTCGGCCTATACGCTCGATACCTGGTCCGATCTGAAAGCGCTGGACGATCTCGATCTGCTCCTGATCGAGCAACCGCTTTACGACGACGATATCGTGTTGCACAGCGAAATCGCGACCCAGTTGAAGACGCCCGTTTGCCTGGACGAAAGCGTGCACTCCCTGCGGGATGCGCAGGCCGCCATGCACCTCTGGCAGAAGAACGGGATCCTCAACCGGCTGATCATCAATATCAAGCCGCCACGTGTCTCCGGATTCGCGGAAGCGGTCGAGATCGCCAATGCCTGCAACGATCAGCAAGTGCGCACCTGGATCGGCGGTATGCTCGATTCCGCCTGGACGAAAGCGATGAATCTCAACTTCAACGGGTTGGATTGCATCGACCTCCCGGGCGACCACTTCTCCCCCGGCGGTCCCTATTTCGAACGCGACCTCACCCTGGAACCGCTCTCCGCCCCGAACGGAATCTTCACGTTGACGGATGGCATCTCGACCGGCCTTACATTCGACTGGCAAACGTTCGAGGAGCTGGGAACGAAGGTCGCGACGTTCGAGGGGTAGCGCGTACCCGCCACCTGGCGAGGAGCAATTCCGTCAAAGGCCTTCCTGGGGTATCTGCGTGGACAAAAAGAATCGGACCGTTGCAGGAAGCGCGGGTCCGATTCTTGACGCAGAAAGCGGCTGGCGTTAGCTGGCGGCCGCCGTGGCTTCGCCGAACTGCTGGCCTGGCGCGACAACCCACCAAACATCGCCCACACCCTGACCATTGGTTTGGCCTGGTTCGGTGTCACCGGCGAAGTAGTAAAGGGGGATGCCGTTATAGGCGACCGTCTGCACGCCATCGGGCGTATCCACCAGGGTCAGCTCGCCCTCGACACCTTCGGGTAGGGTGAGCGGCTCGGTCGCGGTGTACGCCGGCCAGTTGACGGCACAATCGCCGCCGCAGGTGCTGACGCCTTCTTCCACGTCATTGGTGAAGATATAGAGCGTGCGCCCTTCGGAGTCGGTCAGAAACTCGCCCAGCTCGGGGGTCGACCCCACCATCACGGTGGTGGCGGCCATGGGAGAAGCCACGGGTGAGCCCATCTCTTCCACTTCTGCCATGGCACGGGCGCCGAACTGCTCCCCAGGAGCAACGACGTACCACACCTCGCCCACGCCCTGGCCGTTGGTCTGGCCCGGTTCGGTATCGCCAGCGAAGTAGTAGAGGGGGATGTCGTTGTAGGCAAGCGTCTGCACGCCATCGGGGGTATCGACCAGAGTCAGGGCTCCCTCGACGCCGTCCGGCAGGGTCAGCGGCTCAGCGGGGGTATAGGGTGGCCAGTTGGTGGCGCAATCGCCGCCGCAGGTGCTGACACCGGGTTCGGTATCCCTGGTGAAGAGATAGAGGGTGCGTCCTTCGGAATCAGTGAGAAATTGGCCGAGATCGGCGCTCTCGGCCACCCCCACCGTGGTCGCCGCATCGTCCTGCGCGAAGGTGTGCGATCCGAATGCCGTAACGGTCAGCAGGGCCGCCACGATCATTGCCAGCCAACGTTTCATCGAGCTTCTCCTCCAGCGAGCGGGTACTCGCCATCCGCAACGGTTACCGTTCGACACCAGTTGGCGCACCGGAGTCTGGAACGACCTGGACGTGATGGATTCGGAGACGGCTCATCCGACAACCGTCTCGATTTGCCGTACGGAGCGCATGTAAACGGACCCGATGCGCCGATCCGGAGTCAAGAGGGGTACGGAATCGGATCGATTCTGGATCACTGGAGTCGGTAACAGGTCCGGAACCCGGACCCGATACTTAGAGCGCCTCGCAGATAAGTTCAGACAACCTGCTCTGGACGTTCAGCCGTCCTGTCGCGTGCGTACGCACCACAGGGGTCTGAGCCCAGCGTTTCAACGTTGGGGAATCGGGTCCTTCTGCAATTCGCGCTAGATCACGATGATATCCAGCGCCATGCCCTGTTCGTAATCGGCGCCGGCATGCGATGCGAGCTGGAAGTTGCCTGGTTCGGTGAAGGTAACGACCAGGGTGGCTGTTTCGCCCGGGGCAATCGTAGTGATCTCGGCCGTTCCCGCATCGGACGCAATCGGCGCGCCCTGTGACCCAGCCGGTTCGATGACGAACTGATGCTCGGCGGCTCCGAGATTGGTGATATTGAAGGTGTACTCGACCTCCGTCGTGAAGGTCACTGCGGCCGACTGGATGTAGAACTCGCGCATCGAGACGGTCACGCGTCCACCGGTGCGCGGAGTTCCCTGATCGACCGCCGTGGGAGCAACCGGCGTGGCCGCAACCCCGAGCTGATCTCCCGGCGAGGCAAGCCGCCACGGTCCGCCGACGCCATCGCCCAGGGTATCGCCGGGACCAGGGTCGGTATTGAAGGTGTAGAGCGGCATTCCGTTATACGCCAGCTGGGTCGTGCCGTCTTCACGGTCGAAAAGCGTCAGCTCACCGGGAACATCCGCCGGCAGAGCCAGGGGCTCGGACGCGCTGAAGGGGATCCAGGCAATGGTGCAGTCGCCGGTGCAGTTGCTCTGGTTGGCCACCGTATCGGCGTCGGTCACATACAAGCTCAGACCATCCGGAGTGGAGAAATATCGCCCAAGCGTGCCGCTTTCGCGTACGAAGACGGTAGCCTGGGTACCGCCGACGGCTTCCGGCGTGGCGGCCCCGGGGGTCGCGTCCTGGGCAGATGCCGCAACCGGAAGCGCAGCCAGGATCGAGAGCAGGAGGAGCGTGGCAAGGCGTTTCATAACGGACCTTTCCTCTTGTATGGGTGCGCTGGACCGCGCGAGCGGGATGCGAACCGATCCGGCGCATGGTTGTCATCCAACTTTCTCCCGCGACCGGGGCTTTGTCAATTTCCGGCACGGCATTGGACCCCTCGGCAACTGGGCGGAGGAGTATAGAATCACGCGCTTACATCAGAGAACGCTGGGAACAGGCACACATGGATTCGGAGACTCAAAACAGACGGGCGCCGTCCGGAATGGTGATGTTGATCGGGACCGGCGTTCTCTGGGGCACGATCGGGGTTGCCTCGAAAGGAGTCTTCGATCATAGTCAGCTCGATGCGGTAAGCGTCACCTGGCTCCGCACGCTGATGGCGAGTCCCATCTGCATTCTGGCAGTCTGGTTCTCCGGCGGAAAGACCCTGCTGCGATTTCCGCGCAAAGCCCTGCTCGTCATGATCGCCCTGGGCATTGCGCTCATTCTCTATCAATGGCTTTACCTGGCCGCGCTCGAGCAAATGGGCGTGTCCGCCACCACCCTGATCTCCCTCTGCGGCGCCCCGGTGATCGTTGCCGTTCTTTCTGCCCTGCTGATGAACGAACGCTTGAACCGGCCGCAGCTGGTGGCATTGGCCGGCGCGCTGCTCGGAACCGGACTGCTCATCGGACGGCCACCAGAGGTCGAAGGGGGCAACGGCACACTCGGGGTTCTCTTCGCGCTCGGTTGCGCCTTCGGTATTGCCATTCATGCGATGGGCAGCCGGCGCATTGCCGCGAGTGTCCATCCGCTGGTCGTGCTGGCGGTCGGGTTCACGGTCGGCGCAATCGCGTTTGCGCCCATCGTCCTGGCACGGGGGTTGACCATCGACGCCGACCCGACCGGCTGGATCTTGCTCATCTACCTGGCCGTCGTACCGTCCTCGATCGCCTACCTGCTCTATCAACGCAGCCTGAAAGATGTTCCGGCTTCGATGGCGACCATCGTGACCCTGCTCGAACCAATGGTTGCGGCGGTGCTGGCCTGGTTCTTCTTCGACGAACGTCTGGGTTGGAACGGCGTCCTCGGCGGCGCGCTCCTGCTCGCCTCGATCTGGATCCTCTCGACCCGCGCCGTAAAACGAAATCCAGTCGAGCTCGTCGTAGCCACCGAGGGATGACATTTGTCCAGGGTCCCGAGTCCTTCGAGTTTGTCATTCTGACCGTAGGGAAGAATCTCTTCCGCTGATGTGGCCGACTGCCAATTCGGGGTGAAACTCGACAACCCGCGCTATCCCCCGATTCCCTCGGGCAATCCGGCGCGCTGGCGGATCTCCTCGACCACGGCTGATTTCGCATCGGCATAGTCCTGGACGAAATCCCATTCCCGTACGGCCAGCTCGCGTTTGGTCGTTTCGTAGAGCTGCCGGTCGTCGTCGTGTGTGCGTAACCAGTCGCGGAACCCAATCATCCGCTCGATCTCGACGCATCCCGGCGAGAAGACATGCAGATTGGCATCGGGATCGACGCCTTTGAGGCAGCGATGCTCGTGCCAGTTCGCTTCCCGGACATGCAGCTCGAATCCGGCTGCTTCGAGCTGCGGCACATAGGCGGCTTCGTCGGACGAATCTGCCACGACGAGCAGGATATCGATGCGCGGTTTGGCCGCCAGCCCGGGAACCGACGTCGAGCCGACATGCTCCAACAAGACCACCTTGTCGCCCAGATGCTCGACGATCGCGCGCCGGTAGGTCTCATATTGATTCGGCCAATCCGGATCGTACTCGGCCAGCTCGACGATCGAATTCAACGGCGTCTGCCCCTGAATCCAGATCTCGGCTTTTTCCTCGTCGGTGTAGCGCGTGCGGCCGGTTTCTGAAATGACCTCAGCTTCGGGCATGTCACTCCTCCAGACTGCCGAAAATGCGAAGCCGGTCACTATAGCATGGGTCGTGCGACGGCGAGCCAAAACGGAAACCCCTGGACCAACGGGGGGCAGGGAAATCCGCCGGCGAGATCGGCGCGACGTCTCATTCCCGATCGAACATTGCAGCTTGATCTCGATCCAGCCCGGTGATAAAGTCACACAAAATTCGAAACAAGCGTCATGGTCCTTCGAACGTGGTAAACCGTGTGAGCCGAAGGTCCGTGTGCGCTTCTCGTCATTTCCGAGTCACGATCGAAAGAAGAGGACCCATGCTCTCCAAACCGGTTTCCCGGCGTTCGGTTTTACAAGGCGGTGCGGCGGCCGTGGGCGCGACCGCACTGGGCGGCGTCACCAGCGTGCAGTTGCTCAAGCCCCAGGGCGCAGCGGCGCAGGACGACGAGCGCGGCATTCTGATCATGCGCGGCGGCGTGTCGCAGTTCCCCCCGACCTTCAACCCTCTGCTCAACGATGTCCGCGTTTGGCTCTACGACGGGCTGGTCCGCTTCGATACGGATGTGAATCCGATTCCCGACCTGGCTGAGTCCTGGGAGATTTCCGAGGACGGGTTGGTCTATACCTTCCACCTGCGCCAGGATGTCGTCTTCCACGACGGCACGCCGATGACCGCGGCCGATGTGGTCTTCACCGCCGAAAAGACGCTCGACGAGGGCGTGAAGTCTCCTTATCGCTCGAAGTTCATCATCGACGGTCAACCGGTGGTGTGGGAACAGGTCGATGATTTCACCGTGACCGCCACGTTGCCACAACCGTCCGGATCGTTCCTGTCCAAGACGTCTCGCGCGGACGAGGTCTTCTTCTGCATCCTGCCGAAACACCTGCTCGAGGGTGTGGAGGATATGACGCAGGCGGAGTTCAACCAGAACCCGGTCGGCACCGGACCGTTCAAGTTCGTCTCCTACGAGACCGATCAGCAACTGGTCATGGAGGCCAACGACGACTACTACCAGGGCAGACCCGGCGTCAAGGAAGTCGTGCGCCTCAACTTCCCGAACGAGCAGTCGGCGCTCGCCGCGCTCCAGGCGGGCGATATCGACGTCGCCTCGCTGCGGGAAGCCGGCAATGTCAAGACCGCCGAGGAAACCGAAGGACTGAGCGTCCAGCGATACGACTCGAACTGGGTCTTCGCCGGGCGGTTCAAGATGGACCATCCAGTGCTCTCGGACCAGGCGGTGCGCGCGGCGATCAGCCACGCGGTCGACCGGGAAAATCTGGTCAAGGCAGCGGTTTCCCCAACGGCCTCGACTGGCAATTCGCCGATCAATATCGGTTGGGCAGCCAGCCCGGATGTCACCGTCTACGAATACGATCCTGAAAAGGCCAAGGCGATTCTCGACGAGGCCGGCTGGACCGGCGATGGCATTCGTGAAAAGGACGGGCAGCGACTCTCGTTCACGGTCACCCTCTATCCCGACTATGCCGCCCCGGATCTCGCCGCCGGTATGCAGCAGCTCCTGCAGCTCGTGGGCATCGAGATGAATATCAACCAGCTCGAAGCGGCATCGTTCGAAACCGAGGTCTACCAGAACCAGAACTTCGACATGTACTTGGACTGGCAGGGCTTCGGCGTCGATCCCGATATCGCGTCCCGCTGGATCACCAACGATGCTGGCACCGGTACGTATCTCGACAATCCGTCGAACTACTCGAACCCGGACGTGGACGTGGCGCTCACCGCCGCCAGCACCGCGCTGACCCAGGACGAACGCCAGCAATACCTGTGGGAAGCCCAGAATCTGATCACCGCGGACGCCGCCGCCATCTGGCTGCAGCTCTGGGAAGCCCAGATTGCCCTCGACGATGCGATTGGCGGGTACGAGACGCCTGGCACCACCGCCGATATGGACAACACCGGAATCTTCCGCGAGCCGTGGATGATTACCTCGACCCGCGGGTAAGATCGCCCCAATCGAGGAGCCAGTCCCCAACCGGACTGGCTCCTCTCCTGTTTCGTCCGAAGCAAACGCCCTCGACCGGCGCACATTCCTGGTTGACTCTTTATGACTGCTTTGTTGATCCGACGCCTGTTGATGGTGATCCCAACCCTCTTCTTCGTGTCGCTGATCTCCTTCGCCATCATTCGTGCCGCCCCCGGCGATCCGGTGCGGATGTACACCTCCAGCGGAATGTCAAAAGCGGACGCGGAAGATGTCGAGCGGATTCGGGAGAACCTGGGCCTGAACGACCCTTTGCCGGTGCAGTACGTCCGCTGGCTGGAGCAGGCCGTGCAGGGCAATCTCGGCTATTCGATCGTCAGCCACCGCCCGGTGACCGAGCTCATCGCGGAAAAGCTGCCGGCCTCGCTCTCGCTTATGGGGATCTCCCTGGTCCTCTCGATGACGCTGGGCATCCTGATCGGGTCGATCGCAGCGGTCAAGCGCTATAGCCTCTTCGACTACGCCACTACCATCTTCGCCTTCCTCGGATCGTCCCTCCCGTCCTTCTGGTTATCGATGATCCTGATCTGGTTCTTCGCGGTTCGCCTCGGGTGGTTGCCGACCGGCCAGATGCACTCGTTCCGCCCGAGCGGGCCGGTCTGGCTCGATACGGCAAAACACTTCGTCCTGCCGGTGATCGTCACCTCGTATGTTGGACTCATCGTTTGGGTACGGTACCAACGCTCGAGCATGATCGAAGCGCTCAATCAGGACTACGTGCGCACCGCCCGCGCGAAAGGACTGAACAGCAAAGCGGTGCTCTACCGGCATGCATGGCGGAACTCGCTTGTGCCGATCGTGACGCTGTTCGGATTCTCGATCGCCAACCTGGTGGCCGGGTCGTATGTCATCGAGTACGTCTTTTCCTGGCCCGGCATGGCCAATTTCGGCTTCGACGCAATCCTGAAACGTGACTACCCGGTCATCATGGGCGTCACACTGGTCTCCTCGATCTTCATCATCACCGGCAATTTGATCGCCGACATCTGTTACATGTTCATCAATCCCCAGATTCGGAACTCTCGATGAGTGCGCCCGCGCTTTCCCAGCCCGTTCCCGTGGCGGCGCTCCGGCGCAAGGAAAAGTCCCTCTGGCAATACGCCTGGGACCGCTTCCGGCGAAACCCCCTTGCGCTCATCGGATTGCTCTTTCTGGCGGTCATCATGAGCGCGGCCGTCTTTGCGCCCCTGGTCGCACCGTACAATCCCAATGCCGTCAGCCTGGCCCCGGACGACTTGCTGCAGGCCCCCAGCATGGCGCATCTCTTTGGAACCGATGAGCTGGGACGCGATGTCTTTTCGCGGGCCCTTTTCGGAGCGCGCATCTCGCTGCTGGTCGGATTCGTGGCAACCGGCGTGGCCATCGCCATCGGCGTGCTCGTCGGCGCAATCGCCGGAAGCTCGAGCGGCAAGGTCGATAGCGTTCTGATGCGCGGAATCGACATTCTCATGTCGGCTCCGCTCTTCGTGCTGGTCATGATCTCCCAGATCATCATCGCGCCGAGTATCTGGAGTCTGATGATCGTCATCGGGTTGATTAGCTGGATGGACGTTGCCCGGCTCTGTCGTGGCGAGTTCCTGAATCTCCGCTCGTCGGAGTTCGTTGCCGCGGCCAAGGTGGTCGGAAACTCGGGACGGCGTGTCGCCTGGCGGCATGTGCTGCCGAACGCCAGCGGGCCGATCATCGTCGCAGCGACGCTGCGCATCGCCGAGGCGATCATTCTCGAATCGACCCTGAGCTTTCTCGGCCTTGGCATCCAGCCACCGAACGCGAGTCTCGGATCGATGTTGCAAAAGGGATTGACCCGCTTGCAGGACGCGCCGTGGCTCGTCTGGTTCCCCGGCGTGCTGATTGCTTTGACGGTGCTCGCATTCAACTTCGTCGGCGATGGCGTCCGCGACGCACTCGACCCCAAATCGATCAAATAGATGGGTCCAGTGTCCAATGAGGTTGACGAACTCACTGGGCACTGGACGCTTCTTCGAGGAAAGGAAAGGACCAACTCCATGACCGATTCGAACGCGACTCGCGCGGCCGCGCTGCACAAGCAGGCGATCGTCATTGATGGGCACAGCGACATCCTGATGGCAGTCGCGGCCCAGCGCATGCGGCTGGGCGAGCGATTTCCCCTGCCGGATTCGAAGGAGTGGGAGGCGCCGCTTGGCTGGTACGAGCCCCCCGAAGCGGCGATGTACGACTTTTCCAAGCACACATCCTATTTCCAGACCATGGGGCAATACGATCTGCCGCGCTTCCGCGAAGGCGGCCTGACCGCGCAGGGCATGGCCATTTACATCGAGTCCGCGGAGCTCAACCGCGCCCTCGAAACCGCGCTCGAGATGGTCTATTGGCTTGATCGTGAGTTCACGGAGATCGACGACTTCGAGCCGGTCCTGACCGCGGCCGATATCCGCAGGATCAAGTCGGACGGAAAGATCGGTGGAATCCTCACCTTCGAGGGGTTCGAGCCGCTGGGTGCCAATCTGCATCTGCTCGACATATTCCACAAGCTCGGCTTGCGCATGGCCACCATGACGCACAGCCGCCGCAACTACTTCGCCGACGGCACCCAGCCAGGCGTCAAGACAACCGGTCTGACCGAAGCGGGCGTGGCCGCGGTCAAACGGATGAACGAGCTTGGTATCGTGATCGACCTCGCGCATCTGGCCCCGGCTGGCTGCCTCGAGGTGCTCGAGCTCACCGAGCAGCCGATCCTCTTCTCCCATGCCAGTCCACGCCGGGCATTTCGGGGTGATCCATCCGGCGATGGACCGGATATCGCCAAGCGAATCTATGAAGGCGTGGTCCAGAGTGGAGGGCTCATTGGCATCATCGCCTGGAGTCAGCCGACCCTGGCGGACTTCGTCGATGAGATCGAGACGATCATCGATGATTATGGTGACGACTATGTCGGCCTGGGAACCGACTTCTTCGGCGTCGACCAGGCGCCAACCGGATTCATCGGCATGCAGGATCTGCCCGCCGTGACCGCCGAGCTGGTCGAACGCGGACACAGTGACGAAACGATCCTGAAGGTTCTGGGTGGCAATTACCTGCGCATTTTCGAAACCGTCTGGGGCGCGTAGGCCACGCCGCTGAAACATCACTCGCAACGTGGCAGCTCGATCGAGCCGCCACGTTGCGGTCGAAACATGCTGGTGGAAACGCGCGATGGTGCAATCGCCCTACGCAATCCGCCGAGCTGAATCGATCCCCTGTGTAGCGGCCAGATGGACGAATGGGTTGAGTCCTATCCAATCGTAGAAGCTCATCCGAATCTCCGGCACGCCATCCAGTGTGAGCTGTCCCGATCGCACCGCATGCTCCGCTTCGATATTTCCCATCCAAACCCGAGTCAAGATCTCAAGCCGGCCGGTAACGATCAGACAAACCGGAAATCCAGGATCGAAGAGACAGAGATCGAGGGTGTCGGATCCGTCTTCCTTGACCATCCAATAGTGCTGCTTCTGGAGCGGGGCGTCGGGAATGTCGAACCGGATGACGATATGACCGGACGGCATTCGATCGCCTCGAATCCAGCGTCGCATATCCCACATCAACAGACTCGGATCGAGGTTTTCCGGCGCGTACTGCGTGCGCATGTACCTGGTGCCCCAGAGCCCGATCCCGTCCACAACCGGCCGGAGCGCCTCACCCGCCTCGGTGAGCCGATAGCTCTTGCCCTTGCCGGACGGAAGCGGTTGCCGGTCGAGCAAACCCGCGAGCTCCAGATCCCGCAGCCGCTGCGAAAGAAGCGACGCCGACATCAACGGCACGCCCCGATGCAAATCGTTGAACCGCGTACTTCCAGCCAGCAGCTCCCGCAGCACCAGTAGGGTCCACCGCTCGGAGAGCACTTCGGCCGCAATCGACACCGGGCAAAATTGTCCGTACCCCTTTGCACACATCGATCCATGCTCCAATTCTCAGCGTTGAACCGGACGTCCCAGTCCCACCGTAGCCGACCGTTGCCGGCTACGATTCAGGCGTTCCACTCCCAGACATACCGCTTCTCAGCGGTTCCGACCCTTGCCAATTGCATCCTGCCCCAGATACGCCCCAACGAACACTTCAATTTTCGTAGTTGTCTGGTCACGATTTTTGCCCAGAATGGGATCTGAGTCAAACCACCTCAGCTTCTTGCCAATGGAGAACGACGAAATGAACACACAGTACGAAGATGCAATCGATCTACCTTTGGAAGCACTCCACGATCTGAGTCATCGCCTGACTGGAACGATCGTCACCCCGGCCGACGAAGAATATGGAGGCGCGCGGACGATCTGGAACGCCATGATCGCGTCCAGACCGGCAGCCATCGCATTTCCAGAAACCACGCGGGATGTGGCTGCCCTTATTCGCTTCGCGGTCGCCGAGCGACTGCCACTCGCGATACGAGGCGGAGGGCACAACATCGCCGGCTCCGCCTTGGCGGACGGCGGATTGACCATCCATATGGGCCGGATGAAATCGGTCGACTATGATGCGACGACCGGGCGGGTACGGGTTGGGGCGGGAGCGACTTGGGCCGATGTCGATGCGGCCCTGGAACCGTTCGGGTTGATCGTTCCGGGTGGAGTGGTCTCGACCACGGGAGTCGCCGGGTTCACGCTCGGTGGTGGATTCGGCTGGCTCACCCGTTCAGAAGGCTACACCTCGGAGCGGTTGACCGCGGCTACGATCGTCACCGCCGATGGGCAAATACGTGAGATCGATGCGTTCAACGAACCAGATTTGTTCTGGGCGATTCGGGGAGGCGGCGGCAACTTCGGGGTTGTGACGAGCTTCGAGTTCGAGCCGGTGCGTCTGGGACCCGAGATCGCCGGTGGCGTGGTGTTCTGGCCAATCGAGCGGGCGCCGGAGATCATCGATCTGTTTCGCCGCGAATCAGCCGCCGCACCCGCCGAGCTCACCCATGTGCTTGTCTTGCGGATCGCGCCGCCGGCGCCATTTCTGCCAGAAGAGTTCCACGGCAAACCGATCGTCGGGATCGCGGCAATGTATGCTGGGCCGGTGGACGAAGGAATCGCCGCGCTCGAACCAATCATGACCTATGGGGAGCCGCTGGCTAATACGATCAAGCCGAAACCCTATCGCGAGCATCAGGCGTTTCTCGACTCCGGACAACCGTTCGGCCGCCGGTATTATTGGAAGTCGGTCTATTTCGATGATTTTTCGGACGGGGTCAAGGATGCGCTGCTGGCCTACGGGACCAGCTTCCGCTCGCCGTTTTCGTCGATTCTGCTTCCCCATCTGGGAGGCGTCGGGACCCGAGACGCGGATGAGGCAACCGCCACCAGTCATCGCGGCCGAGAGTTCCTGGTGTCCTACCAGGCGTCCTGGGAAGACCCGAATCTCGATACACACTTGATCGACTGGGCACGCGAAAATCATGCGTCGCTGATGCCCTTCGCGACCGGGCACTACGTCAACTTCATGACCGAAGATGAGATACGCGACCCCGCACGAGCCGCGTTCGAACCAGCCCTGCTGGCCCGGCTCCAGCAGATCAAAGCCATCTACGACCCGGCGAACGTCTTCCGCCTGAACAAGAACATCACCCCGGCGGAGGTTTTGAGTCCTGGGTCTTGAGGGGTAGCGTTCTGGGAGCTGGGAGCCATGCACGTTGTCGTCTCGACTGGAGCGAAGCGAAGTGGAGAGATCTCTTGTTTCCTCGCAACTCGGCGTCCAGACCAGCAACAGGAGTTCGGGCAAAAGGAGATTTCTCGACAAGCTCGGAATGGCGGATTCTCAGACCGTCGTTCCGAGTTCCCCACTCCTAGCTCCTAAATCCCAACTCCTAACTCCTCCAGGGGAACACATCAAAATAGGGCTGCGCCGTATTGCGCAGCCCTATTTCGTCAGCAGTGTCTTCTTCATAGGCCGGCCTTGCAAGAGACGCATTCCCCGGTCGCGGGTTACGCATTTCGAGCAAGCTCGACATTGGCGCCGTGTATGGTTCCTACGTCAGCCGACTGGTCGCAACTGCCCCGGACACTCATTCGGGGCGATCCTGTCGACTTGCCACACTCCCCACATCACGCGATTCGATCGCATTGCCAATCTCCTCGAACAGTGCTGCTTTCGTACGATCTTCCGACATGTGATCCATTCGAGATGGTTCAGATACCCGTTGACCTCTGGGTGGGCACTGTTCATTTATAGAGGTATCATCCGCTATCCCGCGTGTCAACTTTGTGAAATTGACCACAAATTGTGCATACATTTCGTGGCAACCCGCCGCGCATAGGGTATTTCCGGCTTGGACGATACGCTCCAGGATCGGAGCCCTCGATCCATTGCAGAGCCAGGTGGCTCAATGTTGAGCGAACCGTGTGGGATTCGATGTCGTCAGAGTGGCGACCGATGCAGCACAATTCGCCCATATGCCTGCTCCCCCGCTGCATTGTTGCGCCGGTTCCCCGATACCGCGCGTTCTAGGGGAGATATTCATGCGATTCGCGCGATTCGCATTCCTGCTCGTTCTGCTCGCCGCACTTTCGATGACGAAGAGCTTTCCGGCCGCCGGAGCGCAAGATTCGGCCACACCCGAAGCAGCCACTCCAGTCGCCACCGATACGCTTTCGGGACGGCTTGGCGGAACCCTCGACAGCATCCTCGACCGCTTCGGGGAACCGGATTTCACGGGTGATGGGTACATCCGCTATGACACCCTCGACCTGAACGGGAATTCGACAATCCTGGTTATCTATCACGACGCCCCGGGCACGGTTACCCGGTTCGCGTTCGTCTATCCGGTACGGCCGGAGACGCCGATCGAGCCGGAACGCATCCTCGATCTGGCAGCAAACATGGCTCCAACGGACGGCGTCTGCCAGGGCGACGGAATCGATTCGGCATTCGGATCCGAGGTCTACCCGTGCCACAGCAATGCATTGATGACCGTATTCGATGCCGAGCGACTGGCGGAGCTGAATGTCAGCGGCGGTCTCGGCGACTACTCCGTCGTGGTCGATCCGCTCGATGACGATTGGTTCGAGATCATCGTCATTCCAGGAACCGATGGCGCCGCCCTCGCAGAGGAACCAGCCCCGGCAGACGACACTGATCCGGCCACCCTGCTCACCCTCGAAGAGCAGTACCCGGAACTGGACGACGCCGAATCGCTGATGGACGGAGCGGTTGCCCTCGGTACGCCGATGTCCTTCACCGGGGTCATCAAGACCTTGCAGATCGCCGAGTTCGGCACCCAGTACCGTTTGGGGGAAGATCAATCATTGGGCGTCTCGTCGCTCTTCCAGGTCGTCGTACCGAATGAGATGGTCAGCAACGCCCAGGTGCTCTTCGTTGGCTACAACGGCGACGCGACCGACCTCGCAATCGGTGACCGGGTTACCGTCTACGGCGCCCTCTACGGAACGCAATGCTTCGACAACCAGCTCGACGTCGAGGTTTGCCAACCCCTGATCGCCGCAGACCTGGTCGAGGAAGCGGATGGGGGTGCCTGAAATAGGTAAGGGGTTCTTGTCTATCTCGGCACTTCGCTAGACGCCGCGCGTATACTTTCTGTACTTGAAAGAGTTGTGCGTGACATAAGGTTGCCCCTCAGACGTTGCCAAGCCGATAGCGGCTTAGTGACTCGTAATGGGTTTCCCTTGGCATATCTCTTGTTCGCAATACGCAGAGTTCGGAGTGCGAAGCACGATGAATGCTTCCTGGGAGACGTACCGGCTTGGTGCAAAGATCCCTTCGCTGGACAGCCTTATCGATGGCAAAGCCAATGAGCAGGTTGGACAGCTTCAGCGTGCTCTCAGCTCCGTGGCGTATCGGAAAATTCCTCCACATTCGACCCCAGGTGGTTCACCATCCGCTGATGCATCCTTTATAGGACGCCTGCTGTTAGGACTACTCTGTCGAGGGTGGCCGACACACTCATCCCCTTTCGTGGAAGCAGCATTGCTTGGTGCCATCGACCCCGCCTCCGGTCTGGTTAGCGATTCCAAAGGCGACGA
>JAMLHN010000050.1 GCA_023957115.1 Thermomicrobiales bacterium | reverse complement strand
GCCGGCGCCAGGGCGCGAGACGATATCGAGATCCGCGCCGATGGCCGCGGCCCGCTCGCGCATGCTCAGCAGCCCAAGCGACATCGACCGCCCCGCCGCGTCGATATCGAACCCGGAGCCGTTATCGCGCACCGAAACGCGCAGCTCGTTTTCCCGATACTCGATCTTGACCAGCGACTCGTCCGCCTGCGCATGCCGCAGCGCGTTGTGCAACGCTTCCTGGATGATGCGATAGATGCTGAGCCGCACTTCCGGCGAGAGCCGGCGAATCTCGCCCGTGACCTCGAGTTCGGAGGGGAGTCCGGTGCGGTTGATCTGGTTGACATAGCGTTCGACGGCCGCTTCCAGCCCGACATCGTCGAGATCGGGCGGCCGCAACGCAAAGATGACATTGTGCAGTTCATCCATCGACTGTTCGAGCAGCTCCGATGTCGCCACCAACCCTTCGTTCGCTTCTGAATCTCCATTGCCGTTTGTGTGAACGGTGCTGGTTTCCGTCAGAAGCAATGCCCGCACCCGGTAGAGCGCCCCGGTAATCAGTGGGGAAACGGCATCGTGGATATCGCCGGCAATTCGGCGTCGCTCGTCCTCCTGCAGGCGTACCGTGCGGCGCAGGAGCTCGCGCATCAGATCGTTCTGCTCTGCCGTCTGCTCGCGGGCTTCTTCCACTTCCTTGACCTGACTCGTCAGGCGGTTCGCCATGTCCCGCAGGGAGAGACTGAGCGAATAAACTTCGCCCCGCCCAACCGGTTCGACCTGATTGTCCAGATCCCCGGCCGCAATTGCGGCGGCTTCCGTGGTCAGTCGCCGCAATGGACGCGCAGTCAGCTCGCCGAAAATGACCGAGAGGAGGAGGGTGGCGGCCACCGCAGTCGCCAGTGCGATCAAACTGTCCTGCACCAGCGATTCGTTGGGACGGTAATTGGCAGGGGACGGACCCGTGACCGCGACCGCCCACTGGGCGCCCGGGTATTCCACCGGGAGGAGCACGCCCATGCGCTGCATATCCTGCTCGTCCGTGTAATTGATCCGCACGCGCTTCCCGGCGACCGCTTCCGCGATCGCGCCTTCGAGCTGTGAGTTGAGCGCGCGCCCGGTGTCGTTGGGTGTCTCCTGATCGGCAATGATGCCGTCCGAGGAGAGCAACATGACCGAGGTCTTGCTTTCCGATTCCCCGGCGACCGGGAGGAACGACCGCTGCAATCGGTCGATCGAGATGAACGACCCGATGGCGCCCACCGGCGTCCCGGTTCCCTCCGTGCCTTCACTGCCGTCTTCTGGCTGCGACAGCACCGGCGAGACCATGGCGATGACTTCGACCTCGCCCTCGGGCACCACCAGTTTGCCGGTGATGGCCGATTCCCCCGTCGTGAGTGCCACATCGGCCGCGGACTTGATCTCGGCCTGGAACGAATCTGGGTTGATCCCGCCGGAGGACGAAACGACTTGCTGGTTCAGATCGAGCAGAAAGAGGCCCGCCAGGCTGGGCCGGAGCTCTTTCGCCTGACCAAGCACCACATCGGCTTGCGCTTTGTCCATCGTCCGAACCGCGGGGGTGTTGGCCAGGCTGGTCAGGACATCCTGATTTTCCTGGAGCGTCTGATTGATACCCCGAGAGACCACCTCGGCAAACGCCACTTCGGTCTCATAGAGTTGATCGCGGCTGTTGGAGAGGCTCTGATCGAGGATGTAGAAGATCACCCCCAGCAGGGGCAGGAGGCAAAGCGAGGCCGCAGCGACGAAGCGCGTCCGCATTGACCAGCGTCGTGTCATAACCGATCCGATGTCGAACGATGTGCCGCGTGCGCGCAGCACATGGAATACCCCCCTGCGGGGGCATCTGATAAGCGTGATGCACGAGATCGGAAAATCCCATATACAGAGGGGCCGGGAGTCGTATCCATTTCGAACCGAACGGCAATATCTGCCTTGAGTGAGCGGCAACATGCCCGCCTCGGCGCCGGTACGGTTCGTTTTGGCGCATGCGCGCGCCGGGTTACGGTCGCTCGTGAGAAGATTGCTGTCATCATCGCAGATCGTACCATTCGACTCTGAACTGCGTATTCACCTGGAGAAATGCAATGGAGCGACCCCTTCCCGGCCAGATCGACGGACGACCGGCGCAGGTCTTCGACCTCGAACAACCTCGCTTCAAAGGGATGCCGATTCACGAATCGCACCAGCCGGGATACTTCTACTCGCTGCACCGCCGGCATTCCGATGCCATTCGTAACGGGATCAAAGGAGCGCGGACCGGATCGTCTGGCGTCATCGTCGCCATGGAGCATTCCGGTACGCATATCGACGCCCTCTGCCACCAGGCGGTCGACCTTGCGTTTTACCAGGGAGTCCCGGCCGAAGAGTCGATCGTGCATGGCGGATACGCCCAATATGGGGTCGAGCAGATCGGCCCGATCGTGGCGCGCGGTGTGCTCCTGGATGTCGCCCGGTATCGAGGGGTGAAATCACTGGTTACCGGCGATGTGGTCGATGCCGCCGAGTTGCAGGCAGTCGCCGCGGCGCAACAGGTCGAGATCGAGCCCGGAGATGTCGTCCTGGTACGCACCGGCAACGATCTCGTCTGGGACGACCCCGATCGCTACCTCCCCGGTCCCGGGATGGACGGGAGCGCGTCCAGATGGCTGGCATCGCTGGGAATCAAAGCCACTGGCGCCGACACCATGGCCTGGGATGCCATCGGCCTGTGGGACGCTGAGCTCGATATGGAGCTCCCCGGGCATGCGACCTTCCTGGTCGAGCACGGGATCTATATCATCGAAAATCTCTACCTCAAGGCGCTTTCCGACGCCGAAGCCTGGATCTCCACCTTCGTCTGCACCCCGCTCAAGTTCATGGGCGCCACTGGCTCGATGGTCAGTCCGATCGCGATTGTTGCTGAGGAGTTAGGAGTTGGGATTTAGGAGTGCAAGAAACGGTGTGGTACTCCACCCATACCTAGCTCCCAGCTCCTAATTTTGAGCTCCCCGAGGTGTATCCAGATGACCCCACCCAACAGCGCCAACCCATTCCAAGATGTTGCCCAGGCGATGGACGCCGCGCATGCGGCCGCCCGTGAATTGGTCCTGACCTTCCCGACTCGCCCGGTGGGCCGAGGGGTCACCTACGATGCAATGGAGGCGGCATTTGACGATATGCTGCCCATCGAGGGTGTCTCGGCATCGGTCGCCCTGGACGAATGGCTTGTCCGTGCCGAGCCGGGCATCGTTGCCTCGGCCGGTCCGCGTTTCTTCGGTTGGGTACTCGGTGGAGTCACCCCCGGGGCGATGGCCGGCGACTGGATCACCAGCGCGCTCGACCAGCACGGCATGCTCTGGGCATCAAGTCCGGCCGCGGTGCAGACCGAGCATGCGGTCGCGCGCTGGCTCAAGGAGATGTTCGAGATCCCGGCAGACTGGGTGGCGACGACCACAAGCGGCGCCACGATGTCGAACATGGTCGGACTTTCTGCCGGCCGGCAATGGGTGGGCGAGCAACTCGGATTCAATCCGGCGCTCGATGGACTGTCCGGCAATCCGCTCATCCCGGTGGTCAGCAGTACGGAGATCCATTCCAGCGCCATCAAGGCCCTGGGGCATCTTGGACTCGGCAAACGCGCGGTCCGCAAAGTCGCCGCGCCGGACGGCGCCATCGACCTCACCGCGCTCGAGCAAGAACTCGCCTCGATCGATGGACCGGTGCTGGTCGTCGCCAACGCGGGCGAAGTGAACTCCGGCGTGTTCGATGACCTGAATGGGGTCATCGACATCGCGCGGGCGCATCCGAGTGGCGCCTGGGTGCATGTCGATGCCGCCTTCGGGCTCTTTGCCCGCCTCTCCACTCGTACCCGGCAGCTGCTCGATGGCATCGAACGTGCCGATTCGATCGCGTCCGATGCACACAAGTGGCTGAATGTGCCCTACGATTCCGGCTTCGCCTTCGTCCGGCAGAAGGAGCCGCTCTTCCGCTCCTTTAGCTCGCCGGCGGCCTATCTCGCGGGCGCCCCCTTGGAATTAGACCTCGACGCGTACGTTCCCGAGATGTCGCGTCGTGCCCGGGGGATCGCCATCTGGTGCTCCATCAAGCAGATGGGCCTGCGCGGATACCAGGAGATGGTCGACCGCTGTCTCGACAATGCCTGGAGCTTCGCCTCATGGATCGAATCGGAACCCGGCGTCGAGCTGATCGCCCCCGCACCGCTGAACATCGTCTGCTGGCGGTACACTCCCGAAGGACTCGACGAAACCGCCACCGATCAGTTCAACCGCGACGCGGTCGCCGCCATCCAGGCAGATGGCCGCGCCTTCGTTTCCGGTACTGTCTATCGCGGACACGCCGGCATCCGCTGCGCCTTCGACAATTGGACCACCACGTTGGACGATGTGGCTATTCTGGAGTCGGTGGTGCGTGATATCGGCGCGAAATTGCGGACGACGTAGGCGCTACGGGACGATCTGGATCGTGCCTTCGCGGGCGACGACGCCAAAGTGGCGGCGGTCCAACGTCGCAACGGTCCCGCCATGGCGTTCTGCGCAAGCAATGACGGTGGAGTCCGAAAGTCCAAGTGGGAAGTCGGCGTACTTCTGGATCAGCTCGGTCACCCTAGTCCAGTCATCTTCGCAGCAATCGATCTGGAATGCCCCTGATCTGATATCGGCTAGGAACGCGACCAGCGTCGCTTGCCCGAGGTCGCGTTCGACGAAATGAGCAATCTCCGAAAGCACCGGCACGGGGATGACAAGGTTTCCCACATTGGATTTGATGACTTCGACGATCGCGTAGTGATTCTTGTCTCGGTGGCTGAGAAGTGCGACCACCGCGGACGTATCCAGCGTTACCAATCACGCTCCCAATTCTTCTCGAGCCATTCGTCCACTTCGTCCGACTGGATCCGCCCACCGCTCGCAACGCCGATGGACTGCGGCACGTTCGGATCGAGCATCCAGCGTTCTTTGATGTACGCCTCATCAGCGGCGGCATTGAACGCCCCCTCGGAAGCCATGCCGATCGACTGCGGCCAGTCGATGTCCGCCGAGTGCGCGACGTACTGCCGCAGCGCATCGCGAATTACGTCGGCTTCCGAGCGGTGCTCCCGCTTGGAGACGGCTTCGATTTCGGTTTTCAGGTCTTCAGGAACGATCAGTGTTGCGTCTGCCATAGAAGTCTACTCCGATTGTGGTTCTACAACCTACTTTACGCCACGAGCTCGGGTAACGACACTACAGCGGCTGCGACAAAGCGTGCCTGCCTCCAGCATTGTCATGCCGAGCGAAGCGAGGGCTTGTCCTGGGCCCAGCCGAAGGAATCTCTCTCGTTGGTGCCACCCATCGTATTCGATGACGAGCACTTCTTCTCGGAACCGCCGTAGCTCACGGAACGATCTGTATCGTCCCTTCCCGTGCCACGACTCCAAAATGCCGCAGATCGAGCGTTGCAACCTGTCGACCATTGCGCTCGGCACAGGCAATTACGGCAGCATCTGCGTAACCAAGCGGAAGATCTCGATATCTCCGTATGAGTTCACGAATACGGGACAGATCGCCATCGCCGCAGTCGAGAACAAAAGCGCCAGTTTCCAAGTTTGCTAGGAACCGATTGGTTGTCGCCGCACCAAAGCGTTTGTCTAGCACAAATGTCACTTCCGACAAGATGCCGGCTGGAATGATGAATGGACCGGGGTCCGTTTGGAAGAATGCCGAGACACGATGATGATCGCGCTCATCGAGATCGATCGCAGCGATAAGAGCAGACGTATCGAGAACTACCAATCAGGGTTCCAGTTCTCGGCAAGCCAATCTTCGTAATCTGCTGCAGACAGGGAGCCGTCTCGTACGCTGCCGAAGACACTCGGCAGCGGTCGCGGTTCCGCCGCCACATATGCTGTCAATGCCTCACGAATGACATGCGCCTCGAAGCGCCCTGACGTTTGGCGGTCGCCTTGATGGAAAGCTTCAGCTCAGTTGGCAAATAAACGGTCGTCTTCTCCATTGCGACCTCCTTGTCATGGATACCATACACCATATATGGTGACGCGCCGGTATTCTTTATAGACCCGTGCTGAATGTGGTGTGAGTTGGGGAAGGGACGACTTGCTTACGACCAGTCGGCGGCCTGTTCAGCTCGGAACCCCACCCTCCAGAATCGTGACCAGCGTCTGCACGTCGATATTCCCACCCGACACAATGCACGCAATCTTCCCGTCACCGGCCATCCCCGCCAGTGCCGTTGCCACTGCGGTCGCGCCTGCACCCTCCGGAACCACCCGATTCCGCTCGACAATCGACCTCAACGCCGCCGCGATTTGTGCTCTGGTGACCACCAGCGAACCATCGACCAGCTCCTGCGCCAGCGTCCACATCTCCTGATTCACGAACGGCGAGCTGATCCCGTCCACAAAACTCGGTGTGAACGGCACATCCACCAGCTTCCCAGCCTCGAACGCCGCCGCCAGCGGCGCTCCCGTATCGACCTCGCAGGCGTAGACCTTGCATTCTGGCCGCAGTGTCTTGATCACCGACGCAATCCCGATGCAAAGCCCGCCACCGCCCCAGGGCACCACCACCGCATCCAGATCCGGCAGATCCTCCAACAGCTCCAGTCCGATGACCGCGTTCCCGGCCATCACCAGCGGATCGCTGTAGGGATGGATGTAGACCCCGCTGCCCCCCGGATTGCTCCGGTTGCGGAAGACCTCGGCCCATTCCATGACCGGCAACAGCCGAACCTCACCCCCGTACCGTTTGACATTGTCGATCTTCGCCTGCGGCGCGGTATCCGGCATGTAGACCACCGCCGGCACCTCGATCGCCCGCGCGGCATATGCAACCCCCTGGGCCATATTGCCGGCCGAGCTGGTCCAGACACCGTCTGCCAGCCCCGCGCGACCGGCGGCCAGAATCGCATTCGAGGATCCCCGCAATTTGAAGGAACGGATCGGCTGCAACAGCTCCAGCTTCAAATAGATCTCGGCATCGGTGTCATAATCGAAGCGAACGACTGGCGTTCGTACCGTAATCTCACGCGTACGCTCCCGTGCCGCACGGGCATCGTCGACCGAAACCGGATCCCAGGAAATTGCGCTGTCGCTTGCGACCGTTTTCATTGTTGACTCGTTCTCCTGTTCGTTCGTACCTCAGTGGAAGGCATGAGACCCATGGGCCTCCTGGATCGTATCGGAAAAGCACTCAAGACTGCAGCCGACGAAATCGAAACCACGAAGACCGCTTCGACGCCTGCCGAAGCCCCGAAGAACGTGGAACCCCAGACGGCCGATGCTCCCTCATCGACCAAGGGGCTCTTCGGCAGTGCGGAGGATGCCGTCCCTGCGCAGCCCACCGCCGCTCCTGCCAGCACCAAGGGATTGTTCGGCGCCCCTCCGGGAGAAGCCGAAGCAGCCGCTCCTGCAGCGAAAACCGACCCTCCCGCCAGCACGCGCACCCTGCAATCGGACGGACCGTCCAGCACCGTCGCCGAAACAGCCGAAGAGCAGATCGTCCCGGTGACGCGCAAGGTCCTCATGATCGTCCACAACCCACCGGTCCCATCGGAAGGCAACAAGCGGCTGACCGAGATCTTCAAATGGCACGATCCGGACAAACTGGCGAAGGGGTACATCGACGACCTTCGAAACTGCAGCGGTGGCTACCTGAACTACGACATCGTCGAGCGCATCGATTCCGACATCTTCCCCCGCAAGCAGGACGGCTTTACCTACACCCCGGACGAATACGTGAAGGTCATGCGTGGGGAAGCGAAACCGCACGATCCCGACTGGCTCGACTATCACGCCCGCATCGAGCAGTTCAACCTCCTCGAGCGTTTCAACCATGGTGACTTCCATGAAGTCTGGTTCTTCTCATTCCCGTATGGAGGCGAGTACGAATCGATCATGGGTGGTCCCGGTGGGTTCTGGTGCAATGCGCCGCCGATCAAGAACACCGATCGCTTCCGCCAGCGGTTCGTCATGATGGGCTTCAACATGGAACGCGGCGTCGACTGCATGCTCGAAAACTTCGGTCATCGGACCGAGTCGATCATGACCGAGGTCTACAAGAAACGCGGCAAGAAAAAAGACATGTGGAAGCTCTTCACCCAGTACGAAAAGCAGAACCCTGGCGACGCCCAATGCGGCTGGATGCACTATGCCCCCAACAGCGTCAAGGACTACGACTGGGGCAACACCACCCCCGTCACCAGCTACTGCGACGACTGGTACACCTACCCGGAGCTCCCCCGCGAAGGCAAAACCATGGACAACAAAACCTGGGGCGGCGGCGACATGCGCGCCCACCACATCTGGTGGTTCGACCACATCCCCAAAACCACCGGCACCACCGACGGCGTCTCCAACAACTGGTGGGAGTACACTGTCGATCCGAATAGGGTGTAGCCCGAAACAGATTCTGAAGTTGCACTTCGGCGCTCAGCAACTGCTGGGCGCTGTTTGCTAAAGTGCGAATCTGAGAAATCGGGGTCTGTTACCCGCACAGGTGCCGTGAGAGATTACACAGCCTGGAGTCTTGTATGGCACCGCCACCGCTCAATTGGACATCCATGTTTGCCTACGATGGTGATCAGGAGCGTGCGTTCGAAGAATTAGCGTTTCAAATAGTTAAGGTGCTTCACGGCCACGACGGGCAGCTCATTCGGGTAGACGACAGTGGTGGTGGGGACGGTGTCGAGTTCTACCTAGAGCGTGAGAACGGAGAAGAGTGGGGTTGGCAAACGAAGTTCTTTCCAAACGGTCGGCTCGACAAGAGCAACCGATATAGCCAAGTTCGCAAGTCGCTAGAGAAAGCCCTCGACATTCATTCCGGTCTGACCAAGTGGACCTTGTGTACTCCTATTAACTTCACGACCAGGGAGCAAGCCTGGTTTGACAATCGCCCCGACCTCCTAGAGCCCGGTTCACGAAAGCTGCCCGAGCCGCTGCCTTGCTCTGTACCCGGCGATCGAATTGTCGAGCTGAGCCACTGGGGAGACGCCACGTTCCATGAGTTCTTGAGTGATCCTCGATTCCTAGCTAAGCGATACTACTTTTTCGGTGAGCTTCACCTCGATCTCGATTGGTTCGCAAATCAGTTTGCGGCCCGGACAGCCGGTCTAAAGGAAAAGTTCAATCCGGCGTTGCACATTGAGTCGCACGTCGATCACGCGGTCAATCGCATTCTGGGAGATGTCGCATTCACCGAATACATTGCAGCCGAAATCTCACGAGCAGATGAATCCCTCAAAGATTTCGACCAGTCGTTGCAGAACCTTCGGTTTGAGCGAATGGCGGATGCGTACTGGGAAGCCGCCCGCACCGAGATATTGGCCACTGCCGAGACGCTTGGTCCACCTTTGCGTGCACTCCGGGCTGAGGCCGCGACAATGTACGAGCGCCTCGCGGCCGGAGAACTTCGACCAACGGGCGGAATCGATTGTCGGGCACTTCTGGAGGCAGAGGAAACAGCACGGGGTAAATTCCGTGAAATCCTCAATAGGGTGGATGAGGAGGCACGGCCGTCCATAGGTGCCGGGGCAACTCAAGACTATGCACTGCGCTCATCTGCGAACTTGGCCGGCAGACCGGGCGATGCATCATTCGGTTTCAGTGCCACTATCCGGGAAGTCTTCGAGGAGGTCGAAGGCATCGAGTTAGCAGCACTCCACGTGCTCGGTCCAGCCGGCGCAGGCAAAACACACGTGGCCTGTCAGATCTGCACTGATCGACTTGGGCGGAAACTGCCTGCACTTTTCTTGCCCGGGAAGTTGTTCGCAAGTGATGCCCCTCTAAGTAAGCAAATCCGTGAGATTTTGGGTGTTCCTCCTGTATATGGGTGGGAAGATTTTCTTGGGGCTCTCGACGTGACGGCCCAGGCGCACCGTACCAAAATTCCAATCGTGATCGACGGACTTAACGAGGCCGTCGTCGGCGGGACACTTGCTCCGGTTTGGGGACTGCATCTACATGGGGTGGAGCAAGAAATCACTCGATACCCGAACCTTGCGCTGATTACTACATGCCGTTCAAGTTACCAGCCGGCGATCTGGCCCGGCAATGGACCCGAAAATTCAGTTGAGCTTTCTGGTTTTGATTACGAAAACATTGAGGACGCAGTCCGACGGTACTTCGAGCGCTACCGGATCGTCGGAGATGTTACGCTCGCTTCGCTCTCTGAATTCCAACTCCCCCTCTACCTCAAGCTGTTCTGTGAGGCGAAGAACCCAGGAGCAAGTCGGGACGTTCCCGTCTATGTTGGCCAAGACACCCTGTTTGAAGTTTTCGACGAATACCTGAGTGCGTCGAACGCTGCGGTTTGTGATCGACTCCAGCGCCCCTCACAGGCTAGGATCGTCCAGCACGGCCTAAGAAAGCTAGCGGCGACTCTCTGGGAACAACGGGAACGGACTATTCCGGCCGCGGTTGCATATGAGCTCGTCGATGGCCAGCCTTTCGCCGAGGTTGCACTGAATAGCTCTGTTATGAAAGCCATGTTGGATGAGGGATTACTGGTAACAAGAGACTGGCAAGGGGATGGTGAAATCATCGGATTCACATACGACCTGCTCGGTGGGTATCTCGTCGCCGACTCAATCTTGGCCGAGTATGGTGCCGACCTCGAAAGTTTCTTTGGTTGCGAAGACAACCTGAATCTGTTGTTCAGTCAGGACTGGCAGCGGCGTCATCCGATGGCAGAGGATATCGCACGATGCATGGCCGCGCTTATGCCGCGCCGATCGGATGGGCGATACCTGCATGATTTCACCGATGACGAGGAAGCATACAGTGTCTCAGTGTCATCCCTGTTTGAGATAGCTCCCCGATTGGTGAGTCCCGAGGCGGTCGTGCTGATTTCGGATCTGTTCGAGATGTCGGAGAACCGGGAAGGATTACTTGAGCTGTCGTCGGCTGCGGCAACGCACGTTGACCATCCACTAAACGCTCTCTTTTGGTCAAATGAATTGGAGGCTTTACCGGTCGCGGACCGGGACATCGCTTGGTCAGAACACCTGCGCTTCCACCTCGCCAGGTATGAGAGCCTCGTAAAGAGGTTCGAAGCGGCAAGTCGGGACGCGGTATTGTCCGACGTTGTCGAACAGCGGATTCATTTGCTGGCACCACTCTTGCGCTGGTGTCTGACTTCGACGATTCGCCCTTTTCGAGATCGCGTGACCCGCGCGCTCTACTGGTATGGGCGGCGTTGGCCAATCCAACTGCTCGACCTGACGCTCGCTTCGCTGGCGACCAATGATCCATACGTCCCTGAGCGAATGCTTGCATCCGTCTACGGCGTGGGTATGGCACGACAATGGGACTTTGCTAATCCAAGCTTCTCTGCGGACACGTTACCTAAGATCGGTCGCGGGTTGTACGCCACAATGTTTCGAAGGGAGGCACCCCACGCCACTACTCATATCTTGGCCCGCGACTACGCGCGCCATACGATTGAGATCTGCTTGCTCCATCATCCCACACTCCTTTCGACGGACGAGATCGCTCGGATCAAGCCGCCGTTTCAGGATGGTGGGATACGGGCTTGGGGCGAGGAGCAGGATCGTAATCCGAACGAGTACCGGTACGGGAACCGTCCTATCGACCTCTACGACCACAATCCGATGGAAGAGTTGGGGATAGCGTCAAAATACGATACCGGCTCATCAGGGTATCAACGTGCTGAAGCCAACCTATGGTGGCGCGCATATAGTCTGGGTTATTCGCTCGATCGTTTCGGAATGACGGATCAATCGCTCGCTAGGCTTGATGGAGAGATCGGTGGTGACCGGTTTGAGAAGCGAGTTTACGGGTATGGGGAGAAATACGTACGCATCGCCGCCATGGAACTCGCCGGCTGCCGAGAGGACGCGCTGGAACTGGAGGAGCGGCGCAATTTCCCGGGAGATCGGCTTTCGCTGACTGACATCGACCCCAGCTTCCCGGAGTCCGAGCCTGATCGGCCAGTCATCTCGAGCGATTTCCTGGGAGACCGAAGTGCGTCATTGCAGGAGTGGATATTGACTGGATCTGATCCCGACATCAGCTCATATCTGGTAGTGGACGTAATCGATGGCCAACATGGGCCATGGATTCTACTCGACGGCTTCGTGGTACAGGAGGACTCTCTGAGTCACAGAGGCATTTTTCTTTTCTGCCGCGGCCTACTTCTGTCGTCAAGGACGGTTGATGTTGTGGTGTCGCGCCTTCAGCACCAAGATCTCGGCAACCGTTGGCTCCCGGAAGTCCCTCACGACGTGTATCGCTTCGCGGGAGAGATCCCATGGTGCGAAACCTACCCCGCGAACGGATGCGATCAACTTCGATTCGAGATAGGGACGAAAAACGAGACTGTCACAGAGCATCGCTGGTTTCGAAAGGAAGATGGGGTCGAGATCGACGGAACGCTTGATCGGATCTTGACCCATTACGGTACGTTCGAGCGATTCCTGAGCCAAGAGGGCAATGGCACCGCCATCGAAGACGAGCCTGCAGTGGACGGAGGCAGCTTGTCCGTTCCTGGGACGACAGCGGGAGGAGAACTCGAACTGCGGGAGGTGCCCGACGAGCGCAGGGTCGAGATTTTCGACACACACCAGGTTGTTATACCAGTCCGAACGGATGGGTGGGAGTCATATCACAGCGTTGTGGTTCCCGGCCGATCGGTGAATACACCTGCAAGGGAAATCACCGATTCCCTCGGGCTGGTAGGGCAGCCTCAAACGTTCGACTTATTCGAGAGTGATGGTCGGAGGGCTTCCATTACAGTCGCGAGTGGTGATTTATGGAAGAACGGCCACCAACTCGCCTACTTGCGCATGGATCTGCTGGATCGGTTCCTAAAGGAGTCAGAGCAGGGGCTGGTATGGGGAATCTGGGGAGAACGCCAAGTGGCTAATGCGTCTCTTTCCAAACATCTCCCGGAGACCCAAATCGAGACAAAGTACAAGGTCTTCCAACGAATCGAGCGATACATTCGGTCGAGTCAGCCAGGTTCTACCGCGTAAGGCAACAGCAATCACCTCAAGCTGACTGGAAGCAGCACTTAGTCTCGAGGGATAGCCAGGTGTTCTTTCAATTGATGGCGGCCTTGTCCAGGCTAGGAGTCTCTGACCGACATGTAGTAGCTAAGTGAAGACCTCCGAATTGCGGCGCTACTAACAGGAATTCAATCGATGTCTCTTACCAATCCCGCCGCGGACTTGAAATACGGCAGTTGTCCTTCTGTTCGCGGGATGCCGCCGCGACGATCTTGGGGAATTCGCCGTCCTCACTCCCGAGTGTCCACCACCCTCCGACTCTCCTCCCTCAACCGAACGATCGTCCGAGCCATCTCTCTCGGATCGTCGATCTCCATCAACGCCCGATACAACCCCAATCGCAGTGCCCCCGCTCCGCATTCTGCCGTCGCTCCTCTTGCAGCTCCTTCAGCTCATCCGAGATCAACACCAGATACGCGCCCGACTCCAGCTTCCGCATGAACCGGATATCTGCCCGGCGTCGCAGCTTCGGATCCGTCACCTCCGCCAGCTTCTCCAGCTCGCGCAACAGATCCTGCAGCTCCCATCGCGTCGCCGCACATCCAGCGAAGTTAGGTCCGGAGGACCTTGGCTTAGATAGCCCCAGGATTCATCCTGGGAGAGGGGTTGGTGCGGGCTTGGGCAGTGCTCAGTGCAGCCCCCGTGTGTTAGCTCGCGAATCGCTGACCAGGTCAGCGACCTGCCCGCCCAGCAGATCACGCTCCTGCTCCCGTACTGGTAGACCAGGGTCCCGGTGCCGTACGAGGAGTTGGGAGCGAGGATCTGGGAGCTCGGAACGAACACAATTCCGAACTCCTAAATCCCAACTCCTACCTCCTCGTCCGGCGTGTTTCGAGGTCGATCCCGCCGATGCAACCCACCTGCATTCGCTCACAAATTGAACGCGGTACCGTTCGACAGCTACCCCATGCACCCGACGCGCAGAAGCCCCTCCTCGCTCCCAGCATTGAGAACGAGAAGGGGATTGGGGGAGGAGTGATGGGGAAAGCGCAACCCCAAGACCCGTCTTCCACCGTACCCTGTCGATTTCCCGCCAACCCATGCGACTAAGGTGTGTACAGCGGGTACAACCCTATTGAGGAGGAACATCATGAAAACCCTGAATTTCGACATCCTGATCGACGCATCCCCGAAAAAGGTCTGGGACACCATGCTCGACAAGGAAACCTACAAAAAGTGGGTCGATGTCGCCTGGCCGGGATCGAGCTACAGCGGCGAATGGAAGCAGGGGACGGAAATCAAATTCACCGGCGACGATGGCGGCGGCGGAACGCTTGCCAGGATCACCGAGCTCGAACCGTATAAGAAGGTTGCGGCCGAACACATCGCCGTTCTGCTCGATGGCGGCATCGAGGATCGCGAGAGCGACATGGCCAAGGGATGGATCGGCAGTACCGAGTCCTACACCTTCACCGACGAAAACGGCTCCACCCGGGTCGCGGTCGAAATCACCACCCCACCGGATTGGGCGTCCATGTTCGAAGAAGGCTGGCCCAAGGCACTCGTAGCCCTCAAACAGCTCGCCGAGCAATAGGCACGAGTCCCCTCGCGGAGCCCTGGTTCGAACACCGGGGCTCCGCTGAGCCGCCGCTCCCATCGAAGTGTCGCAAGCCAGCGGTACAATCACTCCCAGTTCCCAGTTCCCAGTTCCCAGTTCCCAGTTCCCAGTTCCCAGTTCCCAGTTCCCAGTTCCCAGTTCCCAGTTCCCAGTTCCCAGTTCCCAGTTCCCAGTTCCCCCGCCCGCCCTCATGCCGAACCGCTCCCGGATTGGTAAGCTGCTGAAGACACAGTCCAGTCCACCCAGTGCGTCCCGAGGAGCAGGCATGAACCGTCGCCAGTTGCTGAAATACGGCGCCTTCGGTCTTGGCGCAGCGGCCATCCCACCGGCGATCGTCCGCCAGCCGTCGCAGGCCTCCCAATCGGACATCGATCTGAGCGCGATCGAACGCGTCGACATTCACCCGGCCATTGGCATCGCCCGGGTCGGCAACAGCCTGGACGAATGGTTCCTCGGCCCAGAGCTTCCCGGACCGCATCCCATGCCGCCGAATGGGTTCAAGGATGCCGCCGGGCGAATCAAGCCCCAGGCCGCCCGCTTCCGCCTCTATGGCCTCGATGCGGACGATCAGATCGTCGCCGAGCTCACCACCGACAATGCCGACATCGAATGGACCGTCCATCTCGCCAACACCAAAGCCGGCTGGTACAACTTCGATCTCGCGCTCGACATTCCCGAGGCCAAAGGGCTTCCGCCCGCGCCGCTGCAACCCGCGCCCGATCCAACCGTTTCCCTGCCGCGCAATCAGATCAGTCCCGATCGCGATAGCCTGCGTATCGACCCGGGACCCCGCTCGATCAGCGGCGCCAACCAGAACCCGAATGGGACCGATGCCGACGTCCGCTTCGACGATGGGGAATTCCTTGGCGAAGCGGTCGATATCGGCGAGTTGCGCACCGACGATGCGGGACGGCTCCTCGTCTTCGGCGGCGACGGGGAATCCGCTCCGGCCATTCCCGGCGCCATTGCCATCACCTTCGCGAACAACGATCTCTGGCATGACAACACCAGTGACGGCCCGGTCGATGCCTCGGTCCGTATCGACGGGCGATCGCTTCCGGTCACCGGCGCCTGGGTAGTTGTCGCGCCGCCGAACTACGCGCCCGGTATCCAGTCGGTCGTCACCATGTACGACATCATGTTCGAAGTGGCGACCATGCTGGAACCGGAGTTGAAACCGGAGCGCCCCTCCTTCACCCGCATGATCTATCCCCTCTTCGAGCGGGTGGTGCAGAACCAATGGGTCAACGCCGGCTTCCTGCGCGACTTCGGGTGGGGTGCTCCCAGCGATTTCCTCGCGCCCGCCACTCTGGCAATGCTCGCCGACCCTTCTCCGGCACAGGCCATGCTGCGCCAGCAAGTCTTCGAGCGCTTCCGCGATCCTGCCTACACCAGCATGGAATACGGCGATATTCCTGCCTATTACGGTGACGGCGTCGCCATACCGCCGGAGAATCCGCGGCAGTGGATGTCGGTCCTTCCACTGCAATACGAATGGCTCGCTCAATGGGCCGCGGGCGATTTCGAGGCCGATTGGCCGGCCGACGGGCTCACCTTTTCGGCCAGCCTGGAAGAGCTTCCGCTTGCCGACCAACCCGACGCGCTCGATCGCGCCGCCCTGGACGAATGTCTCGGCGGCCCCTTCCATCCCGGTTGCGAGATGACCTGGCCGATGCGGCAACCGGTGATGTACGAGGCCCCGTTCCGCTTGCGCCGCCGTACCGAATCCGAACCCGATTGGGGTCCGAATATGACCTCGGAAATCGCTCTGGCGGACGATGGTCCGTTGTCGGCCAGCGGTCCGGGCGATGTCACCCGCTGGATGGCGGTTCCCTGGCAAACCGATACCAGTAGCTGCCTTTCCCGCTACATTCCCGATGTCGACGACTATCTCCCGACCTTCTGGCCGGCACGCGTGCCCAACGACATCCTCGATCTGGAAAGCTACAACACGGTCATGGACGAGGAGCTCGATCCCGAGGAGCGGCAGGCCGCCTTCGAAAACCGGGTCAAATGGCTGCGCGATCTTCCCGGTTTCGGCGTTTCCAGCCGCATCCGCATCAATGCCTTCCTGCGCCAATGGTCCCATGCCGGCGTGATCACCGCGCAACCCGGACCGGAGGACGCCTTGTTCCCGGAAACCTTCTGGGTTGAGCTGGGACACCAGCTCTTCGACGATCTGGAGACCGCCCCGGACATCGACCTCCCGACCACGCCCAAGGAGGGCGATCTTGCCGGAGTGGCCGCGTCACCCGTCGCCTCGCCGGTGCCGTGACGAGTGCGGAACGCGCGACCGTCGCGGTCCTCGGCGGCGGTCCCGCGGGCGCCAGCGCCGCGCTCGAGCTGGCGCGGCTCGGCATCGATACCCTGCTCATCGAGCAGACCGATGGCAGCGGCAATCCGATCGGCGAATGCCTCGCGCCCTCCGCTAATCCGCTCCTGCGCCAGCTCGGCCTGGACGAGATCCTGCGAGCATCGAACGCCCTCCCGAGCCATGGCAACCGATCGATTTGGGGAGAGGCCGGCGTCGTCGACGATCGCGACTTCCTGCGCGACCCGCACGGCCAAGGCTGGCACCTCGATCGCCTCGCATTCAACCGTGCCCTGCTCGACCTCGCCGAAACTGCCGGCGTCTCCGTCTGGCGACAGCACCGCATCACCGCAATCGAACGCGCCAACGGCGCCTGGCGCATCGCCGCCGCCGCACCGGATGGCGAAGCGACCCTCCACGCCCCCATGCTCGTCGATGCCTCGGGGCGCCGCTCCCTGCTCGCGCGTCACGCGCGCATTCGCCGCCACACCTTCGATTCCCAGGTCGCCGCCGTGAGCGTCTTGCACCCCGATCGCCACGCCGATCCGCTGCGCGACGCCACCACCACCATCGAAGCCGTGGAACACGGCTGGTGGTACACGGCCCTTCTACCCGATCAGCGCCTCGCGGTCGCCTGGTTCACCGATCCGGACCTCCTCACCGCGCATGCGGCCTGGCGTCCTCCGAGTGGTGGACCCTGCTGTGCTCCACCGAGCTCGTCGGTCTCGTCGCTGCGCATGGCTACCAACTACCCCAGCGCATCGACATCGTCCCCGCTGGAAGCGCCTCCTCACCAAGCCCACCAGCGACGACTGGATTGCTACCGGAGATGCCGCCGCTTCCTACGACCCGCTCTCCTCCCACGGCATCGCCAGTGCCTTGGCGGGCGGCCGGTCCGCTGCCCGCGCCCTCGCCGCAACCATCTCCGGCGACCCCGCCGCCTTCACCACCTATCGCGACCACCTCCTCGCCGGCTACACCCGCTACCTCGCCACCCGCCACGCCTACTATGCGGTCGAGCAACGCCGGGCCCACCGCTCCATTCTGGCAACGTCGCCACGGAAACGCGTCCCCCCTACATGAGGGAGAGACTGGTTCAACCTGATCACTCGCTCTCCTCGGATCAGCACGCACCGCAGGAAACGCAATCCCATTCCCGCTCCATCGCCTGAGTATCCAGTCGCGACGCTCCCCGCTCCACCCCAGTACCTGTCGCGGATGCGACCAGGCGCAGACCGACTCAGCTCAAGGCTTGGTCGCGATGCCGTCGAGCCACAGAAGGTCGGACTCGTCGGAGTGAGTACCGCCCGAGCCGGCATGCTTGGAGTCGATACGCGGACCGTTCTTGAGACGTGTACGAGCGCCATTGCATCTCCACGACCGAGGCCGTAGTCGTCGGCCAGCCACGTGATCGTCGCCGGCGACGCGGGGCTCGCACCGTCTTGCCGAGCGGACCTTCCATTGCCCGAATCCACCCTGACTGAATAAGAACTTTGCTCCCATTCTATTGGCAAGCGGCACACCGGCGGATGGTGCGGGCCTGGGCAGCGCATCACCACATCCGTCGTATCGCCAGCCTACGCATCGCTGGCCAGGTCAGCGGACGGCTCGCCAGCCGTGCTCGCTCCTGCCCCGCCTGGGCAGGGACCAGGTCCGAGGTTCTAGAGGAGCTTGGAGTTAGGATCTGGGAGTTAGGAACGAACGAAATTCCGAACTCCTAAATCCCAACTCCCAACTCCTCAAAAGGCGTGTTTCGGAGGTCGATCCCACCGGTGCAACCCAGGCGTTGTTCGCAAAAAAAAACGAACACGTCCCCGTTTTCCAGCTCCCCCGTGTGTCAACCACCGTCGCCTCACTCCCAGAGCCTCGGAGAGGCTTTGCTCTGTGAGCTCCTGGTTTTCCACACTTGGGGAAACGTCCCCATGATCCTGGTCCACGAGAGGACACAGAGGTCCTCAACCAACTACGATCTACTCCGTCCCCGGGACTATTGCCTCTTGCCCATTTGCCTATTGCCTCGAATCCGGCGCCAGCCGTCATCCCCGACGTTCGCGTCGCGCCCGGACGGCCTGCGCCAGCCGATGCAGCACCGGGACCGTCATTTCCCAGCCCATGCAGGCATCGGTGACGCTCTGACCGTAGGTCATGCCATTGGCCCAATCGAGCTCTTGCTTGCCATCGACCAGGAAGCTCGAGCATCACGCCGGCAATACCCGCTTGTCCGGCCTCCATCTGCCCTGCGACATCGTCCGCAACCATCGGCTGGCGACGGTAGTCCTTGTTGCTGTTGCCGTGACTCGCGTCGATCATCAGCCGGCTGGGAAGATTGGCGGCTTCGAGCGAGTGCAGCGCTGTTTCGACACTGGCGGCATCGTAATTCGTACCAGTGCGGCCGCCGCGCAGGATGATATGCGTGTCACGATTGCCGCGTGTTTCGACGATGGCCGCCAGGCCTTGTTCGGTGACGCTCATGAAATGGTGCGGCCATGAGGCGGCCGACATCGCATCGACGGCGATCTGGATATCGCCACTGGTGCCGTTCTTGAATCCGACTGGCATCGACAACCCGGAGGCGAGGTTGCGGTGTTCCGACTCTCCGGTGGTGCGCGCGCCAATGGCGGCCCAGCTGACCGCATCCGGCAATGAACTGGGGCGAGATCGGATCGAGAAATTCGCAACCGGCCGGAAGTCCGAGCGCCAGAACATCCAGGGGAGCAGCTTGCGCGCGAGCTGCAATCCTTCGTTGACCGCGTAGCTCCCGTCGCCGCGGGGATCGTTGATCAATCCCTTCCATCCGACCGTCGTGCGTGGCTTCTCGAAGTAGACGCGCAGCACCAGCAGCAACTCACCGGAGAGCTCCGGCGCGATTTCCGCCAGCCGGGCGGCATAGTCGAGCGCGGCATCCGCATCGTGAATCGAGCAGGGGCCGGTGACGACGAGCAACCGATCGTCTCGCCCATGGAGGATATTGCCGGATCGCGCGCCGCGACTCCTGAACCAGCACCCGGCCCTGCGCGGTCATCGGAAGCTGTTCCATCAGGATGGCCGGCGAGATGAGCGGCCGAATGCCGGAAATACGGAGATTGCTGGTGGTGGGCGATGCCGCATCGACGGGATCGAGCACACGCGCCACCGCCGCCATTCCCAGGAGCTGTGGCTCGATATCCGCCAGCGGGGTTCCCGACAACAACACCATGGTCGGATCGCCGGCAAAAACCGTCGGACTGAGTCCCGCGTTCTTGCCTGCGTCGCAGACGGATTCGAGCTGCTCCTGCTGCGCAGCCGCGTGCATCACCACTAACATGTTCGGTCTCTTTCCACCAAATTCCCGTATCGAAACGGAGATTCTAGCCGCCCGGCTCAGTCCTTGTCCGTTTCCCCGGGAAATGTGCCGGCATCGACGTCATAGATGAACTGCACCAGACCATCGGCATAGGTCTGATAGTCGTCATACATCGCCAGATGGCTTCCCGTCGGGCAATAGAGATAACGACCGTTTTGCACGGCGCTGGCCATCCATTCCTTGTGCGTCGGGTCCATCGTGTCGTACTGCGCGCCGATGACGAGGGTCGGAACCTCGAGGTTACCGAGATCCCCAGTGCGGTCCCAGTCGAGCAGCTTGCCGCCCAGCCCCAGCTCACTCGGTCCCTGCATGGGGATGTAAATCTTGGGATTGATATGGGAGAACGACCGGGTGACCGGTTCGGGCCACTCATCTGCCGGTTTGCGCAGGACATGATGGATGTAATGCTGCTCCATCAGGAGCTCTTCGAACCGGGGATTGTCGTAATCCTCGGCGGCTTCCAGCGCCTTGATCTCGGCGAGGGCTTCTTGATCCATCGCCGGCATCAGCACGTCGTGAGCATAGGCGTTGTATGCCGGACCGCTGGCCATCATGTTGGAGATGATCAATCCTTTGAGATTCTCCTGATGGGCGAAGGCGTATTCCATGCCAAGAATGCCGCCCCAGGATGAGCCGAGCAGGTAGAAGTTGTCTTTGTCGAGACCGAGCGCCTGGCGAACCTGCTCCACTTCATCGACAAAACGGGGAATATCCCAGAGATCGGGGTCGTCCGGCTGGTCACTGTAGAAGGAGCCGAGCTGATCGTAGTAGTAGTACTCGATGCCGGCTGCCGGCAGATAGCTGTCGAAGACCTCGAAGTACTCGTGGGTGGCTCCCGGCCCTCCGTGCAACAGCAGGAGCTTCATGGTCGGCGAGTTGCCAATCCGCTTTGTCCAGACTTTGAAGGTTCCTTTGGGGGTCTCGATCGGGATCATTCTGACCCCACCGGAAATGAGATCGTCGCGTCCGGTGTAGTCGAGATAGGCCTCGGCGGTTGGTCGGTTCCTGGTCACGAAAGACTCCTCGCGGTCATGCAACGCTGTCGCATACAGCGGTATCGCAAAGCGCCCGTGAAAGCCGAGCGCCGGTTATCGGTGGATTCAGTATAGGCAGCGCAGGTGCCCCGCTTCTTCGGGAAATCGAGCTTTCGGAAGACATCCGTCTTTCAATCCAACCGAAATGCGCTCGCTACCGGGGTCCCGTGGGATTGTCGACGAGGTTGCCGACTCGTTCCGGCTGCAAAAAGAGAGAAGCTCCGCCCCTTGGGCAGAGCTCCTGTGGACCGCCGCGTCGCCGGCATCACGTGACGTGGAAGAGAAGGGTTACAGGCGATTCAGGAGGAGCGATCGCAACTCGTCGATTCCCTCTCCGTACCGTTGCTCAACACGGCCGAACACCGCCGCAACCTCGGAATCGTTGGCCTCATCGGCATCGAGCTTGTACTCCTGCAATGCGGCAATACCTTCCAGATGGTTCGAAAGCACGACCATCAGATCGTACGCTACGTTCGAAACCCCGGTGACTTGGCCGGCTTCGACTCTGGCTTTTTCGCGCTCCTTCGCCCACTCCTTTCGATTCGTAACGGACGCGCCCAGGAATAGCCGCTCCGTGATGGGTTTGGATCAGACCGATTCATGTTCCGTCTGTGCTTGCCTGGCCGATGCCTCCGGGGGCAAATCACCTTCGGACGTTGCTGGTAGATCATCGGGTTGCTGGACCAGATCCTCGACCGTGGCATCTGGGACCTCGACCGGCGAGTTCGCGTGGGTATCCTGCTTGTCCCCCGATCTCGGCCGTTTGAAGGGATCGGCGCCAGCATGACCTTCGCCCCCGTACCGCTCTTCCTTCGGCCGAATATTCGTTCCTTTGGGAGTCGGGGGATCCTGACTGGACGTTTCGCGTGGCATTCGAATCTCCATTTCTCGAGGATTGTCGCCAGCTTTTCTCCGGCGTTACCTCACGTTCTTGGGTAGCACAGACTGGCCAAACCTTCTCAAATGGACAAGCAAATCTTGGTAAAGCGGGGCAGATGGGGCGTGCCGCTCGTGAAAACCATCTCGCCGCGAACGCGCTTTCCATACTTGAATGACGCACACATGCAAAGGAGCAAGACCCATGGAACCACGACAGCCAGCACCCCCAGGAACCCGCGTCTATGGCGCCGATGACGAGCCGATCGGAACGATCGAAGCGTCAGAAGATACCTATATCATGGTAGACACGGGTGCTATCCCTACATCCCCGTCACCGCGATCGTCGAAACGAACGACGATGGAATCTATCTCTCGACGACGAAAGAAGACATCATGAACCGGGGTTGGGCCGAGGCGCCTGCGACCGACAACGGGACACGCGTTGGACGAGATGTCGAAGCGGCCAGCGACTATACGGCAATCCAGGGCGAAGACTCCCTGGCCGACGACCCGATGCCAACCCCAGGCGACGATGACCGCCCGGCAGGAGCCGCCCGGGGCGATTGATTCGCATCTCATGTTCCTGGGTCTGAGCGGATGAATGACGTGATCACGACCGGTTTCCTATGAGTGAGCCGGGACCGGCGACTCCTTGGCTGCAGACAATGGAATCTCGCGCGAAAATGGGTCGGTACCTTGATTTCGGTTTTCTGGCCGTTGCTTCCGGCAGCGGCCAACGCATCATCTAGAAGGGACGAACCCATGGCGTACACCCCGACTCGGCGACAACTCCTGAGGGCCGGCGGCGCGACCGCCGGTACGCTGGCCCTGGGACGCAGGCGGCTGGCTGCCGCCCAGTCGACGGTCGATCCGGACGTACTGATCTATCCGGACGATCCACTCTATGCCGATTTGCGGCATGGGTTCAATTTGCGATGGATCGGGTCGCCCGCGTTTATCGCGCTCTGCCATGACAGTGCACAAGTGGCACAGACGGTCCAGCATGCCCTGGACAACGGTCTGCGGATTACGGTCCGCAGCGGGGGGCATTGCTACGAGGATTTCTCCAGTGGCAATGACGGGGGCGTGATCATCGACATGTCTCCGATGGCCTCGGTTTCGCACGATGCGGAGACGGGTATGTATGCCGTCGAAGCCGGCGCCCGGTTACTCCAGGTCTACACGGCGCTCGACGAGCAGTTCGGGGTCACGCTTCCGGGTGGGTCCTGTTCGACGGTTGGCGCCGGTGGGCATATCACCGGCGGCGGGTATGGGTTGCTCTCGCGGTTGCATGGGTTGACGGTCGATTATCTCCATGGAGTGGAAGTGGTCCACGTCACCAATGACGGCCGTGCGGAGATCGTGACGGTCACCCGGGATTCGATGGATGCGGACGAGCAGGACCTGCTCTGGGGGCATCAGGGCGGTGGCGGTGGCAACTTCGGTGTCGTGACGAAGTTCCTGCTGGCCGATCTCCCGGAAGCGCCGGCCGAGGCGCATCTGATGTTCCATGGATATGACTGGAGCACGCTCGATCAGGCGTCGTTCCGCCGGTTCCTGCAGAACTATGGCAACTTTCTGGCGGAGCACAGCGGGGTCGATTCGCCCTACAAGGGGCTCTTCCCACTGCTCGGTCTGAACCAGCTGGCGTCGGGGCATATTGGGCTGACTGCCCAGTATGTCGGTGACCAACCAGAGCTCCTGGCCGAGTTCGCCCGGGCAGTGTCGGACGGGCTTCCGTCCCCAACCGCCCGCCGCATCATGGTTGGGCATCACCGGATCGTCAGCCAATCCCCGGAGATCCAGTCGATGTCGTGGCTGACCGCGACCAGGCAGATGAGCGGCACCGGGCCGAGCCGGCGTGGCAAATACAAGTCTGCCTATATGATCGAGCCGTTCCCGGACGAGCAGATCGATGTGATCTGGGAATTCCTGGTCAATCCGGCCGTACCGAATCCGAGCTCACTGCTGCAGGTCGACGGGTATGGCTGCCAGGTGAATGCGATCGATCCGGCGGCAACGGCCGTGCCACAACGATCTTCGATCATGAAGCTGCAGTATCAAGCGTATTGGACCGATGCAGCCGATGACGATGTCAATCTGGAATGGATCCGTTCGTTCTATACGGCGATGTACGGCGAGCAGGGCCCGATGCCGGACTCGGTGATGGATGGCTGTTACGTCAATTATCCAGATGTCGATCTGATCGACTGGCCGACGCTGTATTACAAGGGAAACTACGCTCGGTTGCAGCGGGTGAAGGCCCGGTGGGATCCGCTGAACATCTTCAACTATCAGCAGTCGATTCGGCTGCCAGAGGATGGAGCAACCCCGACGGTCTAGAGGCCCTCATCCATCCCCAACCCCCTTCCTTCTCCCAGCATTGGGCGAAGGAAGGGGGCTTTCTGCGTGCCGCATGCCGCGTGCTGCGTGCTTTCTTAGGGGCCGAACCAGGTGGTGAGGGCCTCGGTGAGGCCGGTTTGGGCGTGGTCGCCGGTCCAGGCGACGTAGCCGTCGGGACGGATCAGAACGGCGGCAGGCGGGTCGACAAGGCCGATGACGGGGAGCTCCCAGGGGCCATCGTAGGTGGCTTCGATGAGCTGGACACGGTCGGACCAAGAGCCGATGTCGATCGTGCCGGGTGTGCCCAGATCGAGGAGGAGGGGGCGGGCCTGATGCAGCAGGGTGAAGAGGCGGATCGGGCCGTCCGGAGTGACGAGATCGAGGTCGGGCATACGACGGCCCAGGAGTGGGTGTCCCTCGCCAAGGTCGTAGTGAATGTCGAGACCGGTCGCCAATCCGGCCAGATACCGTTTCGGCTCGTCCATACCGATCAGATCGACCATGATGTCGCGCAGAGCCTCGGTGCGAGGGTCGGATCGGAGCAGCGCGGTTTGGGCCATGGTGCCGCGGAGGGCGCGTGCGGTGACGGGATGGCGTTCAGCTTGATAGGTATCGAGCAGCGTATCGGGTGAGATCCCTTCGACCACCTGAGCGAGTTTCCATCCAAGGTTCACCGCGTCTTGCAAGCCGAGGTTGAGCCCCTGACCGCCGACCGGGTAGTGCACGTGGGCCGAATCGCCGGCCAGCAAGACACGTCCCGCTCGGTAGGAGGCAGCCTGACGGGTCATATCGGTGAATCGGGTCAGGGATGTGGGGCTATGGACGCCGTAATCCGTCCCGTAGACAGCGATGAGCGCGTTGCTGAGATCGCTCATGGTCGGATCGCTGGTTGCTCTGGCGTGCTGCTCGGTGATCATGACGCCGATCGGTCCCTCGCCCGTCTTCGAAAAGGCGTGAACTCCGTTCGCGTCGCGTCGGGTGCCCCATTCGGGTTCGTCGGTAACTTCGACTTGCGCGATGAGGTGACTAATGGTTGCGTCCCACCCGGGGAAGTCGATGCCGGCGAGTTTGCGAATCAGGCTGCGCCCCCCATCGCATCCGACGAGATACTGCGCGCGCAGCGTCTGACCGCCGGAAAGCTCGACATCGACTCCGGTGGCATCCTGCGCGAAGCCGATGACCTCGCATCCTCGATAGATTGGCACCTGAAGCTCATCGACCCATTCGGCCAGGATGCGCTCGATGTCCTTTTGCCAAAGGGCCAGGACGCAACTGTGCCGGCCGGGAAGACCGTCGACATCGAATGGGATCCAGCCGAAGGAAGTGGACGGCATCACTTGACCTGCTGAGATGAAGCGATCGGCAACGCCTCGTTGATCGAGGACTTCGAGCGAGCGGGCATGCAGGCCACCCGCGCGTGAGCCGACGAGATCCTGGGTTTCGCGCCGCTCGACGATGGCGACGCCAGTGTTCGACAAGGCGAGCTCCGCTGCCAGCATGAGTCCGGTTGGGCCGCCTCCAGCGATGATGACGGCATGCTCGTCCATTGTGTACCTCCGGGTGTTGGTGGCTTGGTCAGCAGGAAAGTATGGATGATCGATCTTGTTGTTGGCACGACCTTGCCTACGCGGCCGCGCGGTTGAGGAAGGAAATCGCCTCACCCCCGGCCCCTCTTGAGAGCCCGGAAGGGAGCGGGGAGTGTTGCGGGCAAGTAGTTTGGCCGGAACGCATGGGACTCGGACTTGTTTTTTGCGCTCATCCATCCTCCTAACCCCTGGCAGGGCACAGCGTTCCTGCCCTCCGCTCCCAATGCTGGGAGAAGGGAGGGAGCTTTGCTACGTCGGTGCGAGGCCGGTGGCTTCGGCGAGGGCGGAGGAGAGAAAGATGGCGTAGTTCTCGTTGATGTGGAGCGCGTCGCGGTGGACGGTCAGACCGCCGATCACGGCGGGACAG
>JAMLHN010000005.1 GCA_023957115.1 Thermomicrobiales bacterium | reverse complement strand
GATCGCCAGCTCCATCAAACGCCGGCTGGTTTCGCTTCCCCGTCGTTGCGCATCGCGCCGCCGGACGGCGACGAGGTGCGCCGCCTCCCGCTCGAGCAACGCCAGATCGGCATCCGCGGGCAACTGAATCAATGGGATGCCCGCAAGGTTCGCTGCGGTCCGGGCCGCCTGGCTTGGACGACCGGCAAACCCAATGGCGGCGACGTCGAAACCGCCCAACTGCCGAATCGCTGCATCGAGGGTCAGGCGTTCGTCCAGGCTCGTGAGCGCACGAGCGGTAAGCAAGACCAGCTCGCCTCCGCTCAGATGTCCGAAGGCAGGCGGGCTCGGACGTGGCCGGGTCGCCCAGGTTACCTCGTTGCCCAACCCCTGCTCGCCGGCAACCACTGTCGTGTCTTCGGGAAGCCCCTGCTCGATAATGTCTTGCACCGTAATCATGGCCACGCCTTCGCGCTCGTCTCGATTCAGGCGTCACCGTAGCGACGATGTTCCCATGGGCCGACGACCGTCCGATATTCTTCCCATTCGGCCCGTTTGACCGTGAGCAGTTGATCGGAAATGTACGAACCAAGCGCCTCCTGCACGACTTGGTCTTGAGAAAAGGCATCGAGCGCTTCGCCAAGTGTCCCCGGCAGCCGTTGCACGCCAATGCGCTCCAGCCCGGCATCGTTGTACGAGCTGAACGACTCTTCGAGCGGTTCCGGCGGATCGAGCTGATGCTCGATCCCATCGAGCGCCGCCGTCAGCGCCACGGCCAGCGCAAGATATGGATTCGCTAGCGCGTCCTGACACCGGAGCTCGATCGAGGCCGCGCCTCCCGCCAGCGCCGATGGCACTCGAATCATCGAGGTCTGGCTGACATGCGCCCAATTCGCGTACCGAGGAGCGCGATGCCCGGCATTGAGCCGCTTGTAAGAGTTCACAGTAGGACAAAGCACCGCGCACATGGCCGCGGCATGCGCAACCTGTCCACCGATGATATGCATCGCCGCGGTCGAGAGCTCGTCGAACTCGTCACGCAAGATGTCGGTCGCCCCGTCGATCTCCCGAAACTGCTGAAACACGTGCACGCCGGATCCAGGGGCATCCGTGAATGGTTTCGGCATGAAGGTGGCCCGCAGACCGAACTGGCGCGCGGCGGTGCGAATTGTCTGCCGGATAGTGATGAGCTGATCGGCCATGCGCAACGCACCGGTTGGTCGCAGATCGATCTCTTCTTGACCGGGCCCAGTCTCGTGATGCGCGCCACCCAATCCGACGCCGATGGACGCCAGTGACGACACGATCGAGTCTCGCGTCCGAGAGACCGCGTCTTCGCCAAAATCGAAATATCCGGCGCTGTCCCGTTCGACGGCGAGATGCGTCCAGTCTCCCCGCAGGAGGTAGTACTCCATCTCGATCCCAACCCGATAGTCGATCCCCGCGGCGGCGGCGCGGTCGATGACACGTTGCAGGGTCGATCGCGGGTCGCCGTCGAACGGTTGGCCATCCTTTCGAAGAACCGAACAGCACAACCGACCGCGCCGATCGTCACCTTCGCCAGGAACGAGCACCGCAAATGTGGAGGGGTCGGGCATCAGATAGAGATCGAGCTCGACGCTCCGCATCCCTCCGGTCAACGCCGAGCCGTCGAACCGGTACCCACGCTCCAACGTCCGCTCGACCAGGGTCGCGGGTATCGTGAGCGCCTTGGCTCCTCCGGTAATGTCACTGAACACCAGGTCGACCAGTCCGAGCCCTTCATCTCGTACCCGCTCGACGACTTCAGCTGCTTTCATACGTGGCTTTTCGTATCTCAGCTCCGCAACGCTCATGCTGTTGTGTTCCCACTCCCGGTGTCGCTTGGATCGACCATCCAATTCGACTCGAAATGACTGAACTCAGGCTTCACCGAATCTCGATTCCGTCGATCGGCAAAATCTGCTGTCCGAACAGTGGTCCGATTTGGCGAATCGTTCCTCCGAAATTTCACTCGATTTGAACGGCAGTCGCCATTTTCGTTCCAAATGCGGAAAGACCGGTTCCTGTTTTGGATCATGCGCACAAAATACCTTGTTCCGTTTGCGGCATCAAGTCCCTAGGCAGTCGCAAGGCCGTTCTCTACACTAACAACACCGCTCGTGGCAACGTTTCGCCTCGACATGAGTCTCGGGGTTGTTCCGGCAACGAAGCCGAGAACGTTCGCTTCACGGCTCGCCACCCTCCTCCGCGTGGGACTCAACGACATCACTTGTGCGCCGGATACGTACCGGCTGGAAAGCGGTCGGCAACGACCGCTCGTAGCATCGGAGCGGACCAATGAAACGATCGGTCGATGGTCAGGCCACCTTCCCCCTCTATGACGGCGCATACGAGCACGACAGCTGCGGCGTGGGACTCGTGGTCGATATCGAGGGAACCCCGTCTCGCCGAATCGTCGAGCTGGCATTGGGAGGGTTGGTCAATCTCACCCATCGGGGCGGAGTCGGGGCCGACGAACGCACCGGAGACGGCGCCGGTATCCTGACCCAGCTTCCGCACGAGCTCTTCGCGAAGACGCTGGCCGCCTTTGGCTCAGAAGCAACCGCGGGCACGTATGGGGTCGCCACCGTTTTCCTGCCCAATGACACCAGTGAGGCCGCGACCGCGCGCGCCCTGGTCGAAACGGCCGCCAGCGAGCTCGGCGCGCCTGTGCTCGGTTGGCGGGTCGTTCCAGTCGATACCTCAGTGCTTGGCCGTATCGCGTCGGAAACGCGACCCGAGATCGAACAGCTCTTTCTCGGTCGGCCCGGCGGCCAGAACGAAGCAGCCTTCGAACGGACGTTGATGCTCCTGCGCAAGGGCGCCGAGCGCCGTGCACTCGAAGCCGGGATCGACGACTTCTACATCGCGTCGTGTTCCTGTCGCACGATCATCTACAAGGGGTTCTGTCTGCCGGAAGATCTGGCGGAGTTCTACCTCGATCTTCAGCAACCCGAATTCACCAGCGCCATCGGGCTCTTCCACCAGCGGTACAGCACCAATACGCTTCCCACCTGGGCGATGGCCCAGCCGTTCCGCTATATCGCGCATAACGGCGAGATCAACACCGTCCAGGGCAACCGCAACTGGATGACCGCGCGCGCACCGGAGCTGCGCTACGCAGACGGCGTCGGTCCCGATCGGCTAAGCCCGGTCGTCAGTCTGACAGGATCGGATTCGGCCAGCTTCGACAACGTGGTCGAGTTCCTCTATCACGGCCAGCGGTCGCTGCCGCACGCCATGATGATGCTGGTTCCCGAACCGTGGGAGCAACTTCCCGATATGCCTGCTGAGCGGCGCGCATTCTATGACTTCCACGCCGGCTTGATGGAGCAATGGGACGGCCCGGCCGCCATGGCGTTCACGGACGGCGTCGTTGCGGGCGCCACCCTCGACCGCAACGGCCTGCGACCGCTCCGATACGCGATCACCAGCGACGGATTGCTGATCGCGGGATCGGAAGCCGGTACCGTGGCGGTCGACCAGACCTCGATTGTGGAAAAAGGCCGCCTCGGCCCCGGCCAGATGGTGGTGGTGGACACCGCCCGAAAGCTGGTCTTGCGCAATCCGGCAATCAAGTCGGAGATTGCGGCGCTCGAGCCCTGGCAGGAGTGGATCGCGGCGCATCGCGTGACGCTCTCCGCGGATTCGGAGCTGATGAGCGACACACCGATCGACGATCTCGTGACGATCCAGCGCTCCTACGGCTATTCCGGTGAGGATGGCCGCCTGATCGTGGCGCCGATGGCTGGTGAAGGGAAAGAGCCCACCTGGTCGATGGGTGACGACGCGCCCCTGGCCGTCCTCTCCACAAAGATTCGACCGCTCTCCGCTTACTTCCGCGAGCGCTTTGCCCAGGTCACCAACCCGCCCATCGACTCGCTCCGCGAGAAGAAGGTCATGGCGCTCGACAGCTATATCGGTCCGCGCGGCAATCTGCTGGCGAGCGATCCGAATGCCGCGGAGCTGATTCATCTTCCCGGGGTCGTGGTCTCGGAGCAGCAGATCGCCGAGCTTACCGCGATCGACCGGGGCAGGCTCAAGGGCGTCCGGCTCTCGACACGCTTCCCCGTGCCGGCAGAGGGCGCAGTTCCGGGCGCCGCGCTGACAGCGGCGCTCGATCAGCTCATCGAAACCGCGGTCGGGGAAATCCAGAAAGGCGCGAGCGTCCTGGTTTTGTCGGATCGTGACGTGACACAGGACAAGGCCGCCATTCCGATGCTGCTGGCGGTCGGCGCCCTGCATCACGAGACGATTCGCCGCGGCCTGCGCATGAAATTCGATATCGTCTGTGAGTCTGGCGACGTCTGGGACGTGCACCAGCTGGCCTGCCTGATCGGGTATAGCGCAGCGGCCGTCCATCCCTGGCTGGCGTTGCGCGCCGCCAGCGCGCTGGCCGGCACCCGCGGTCACGAAGAAAAGACCGAAGCCGAGCTGCAGGCCAATTACGTCAAGATGCTCGAATACGGCATGTTGAAGATCGCCTCCAAGATGGGCATCTCGACCGCCAGCGGGTACCGGGGCGCTCAGATCTTCGAGGCCATTGGACTATCCAAGTCGTTGGTGGATGCCTATTTCACCGGCACACCATCGCGCCTGGGTGGAATCGGGCTGGCGGAAATCGAAACCGATCTGGTCGCGCGGCACCGCGAGGCGTTCGCGGCGCCAATGGCCAAGCTGCCCGATCCGGGTTTCATTCGATTCCGCAAGGATGGTGAGGCACACGCCTACAACCCGACTATCGTCAAGGCGCTGCAAGCAGCCGCCACGTCGAACGAACAGTCCGATTACAACGCTTATCGTGACATCGTGAAGGAGCATCCGATCACGGCGGTGCGCGACTTGATGTCGCTCAAGCCGATCGGGGCGCCGGTGCCGATCGAGGAGGTCGAATCGGTGCGCGATATCGCGTCCCGCTTCGTCGTGACCGCGATGTCGCTCGGCGCGCTCAGCCCAGAAGCCTATCGGGCGCTGGCGATCGGCATGAACCGGGCGGGCGGACGAAGCAACTCGGGTGAGGGTGGCGAGGATCCGGCCTGGTACGACGAAGCCGGTTCCGATCAACCGCATAGCAAGATCAAACAGGTCGCCTCGGGGCGGTTCGGGGTCACCGCCCGGTATCTGGCCAAAGCGTCCGAGCTGGAAATCAAGATGGCACAGGGGTCGAAACCCGGGGAAGGCGGCCAGCTGCCCGGACATAAGGTGACCGAGTTCATTGCCCGCGTGCGTCACGCGGTTCCGGGACTGCCCCTCATCTCGCCACCACCGCATCATGACATCTACTCGATCGAGGATCTTGCCCAGCTCATCTACGATCTGCGACAGGTGAATCCAGACGCCGCCATCGGCGTCAAGCTGGTCGCCGAAGCCGGAGTCGGCACGATTGCGGCCGGTGTCGCCAAAGCGCGCGCCGACTACATCCTGATCAGCGGCCACAGCGGCGGCACCGGCGCGAGTCCATTGACATCGATCAAATACGCGGGCTGCCCATGGGAGCTGGGACTCGCCGAAACTCAGCAGACGCTGGTGATGAACGGGCTTCGCTCGCGGGTCCGCCTGCGCACCGATGGAGGCATCAAGACTCCGGAAGACGTGGTCATGGCCGCCATGCTCGGCGCCGAGGAGTACGGCTTCGGAACGTCGGTGCTCATCGCCATCGGGTGCGATATGGCCCGCCAGTGTCACCTGAACACCTGCCCCACCGGTATCGCAACCCAGAAAGAAGAGCTTCGCGCCAAATTCGCCGGTACGCCGGAGATGGTCGCGAACTACTTCACGCTCCTCGCGGAAGGTGTTCGCGAAGTATTGGCCTCACTCGGAGCGCGGACCATCGACGAGATCGTCGGCCGCACCGATCTGCTGGCCAAGCGCGCGGATCTCACCGGCCGGGCAGATCTGCTCGAGCTGGATGCGCTGCTTGCCGCGCCGGCAGCCGAGGAAAATCGGCGCAAGACGATGAGCATCGTCCACGAGCGCACAACGATCGACGATCGCATCCTGGCCGAGCACGGCGACGCAATTCGCGGCGCTGGGCACGTCACGATCGAGCGGCCGATCAGCACCAAGGATCGAACGGTCGGCGCGCAGGTCGCCGGGGCGATCGCCCTGGCGCATGGACTCTACGAGCTCGGCGATCCGAAGTACCGGGCGACGTTCACCGGGAGCGCCGGACAGAGCTTTGGCGCATTCACGGTCAATGGTATGCATCTTACCCTCGAAGGCGAAGCGAACGACTATGTCGGCAAGGGCATGGCAGGGGGGACCATCGCCATTAAACCTCGACCGGATGCTGCGTTCGATACACCACAGGTCATCGCCGGCAACACGCTGCTCTACGGGGCGACCGGAGGCGAGGTCTCGATCGCCGGCCGTGTGGGCGAGCGGTTCGCGGTCCGAAACAGCGGCGCGACCGCGGTCGTCGAAGGCGTCGGCGACCACGGCTGCGAGTACATGACCGGCGGCGTGGTCGTCGTGCTCGGACCGACCGGACGCAACTTCGGCGCAGGTATGACGAACGGCATCGCCTATGTCGTCGATGCGGACGGCGGGTTCGATACACGCATCAATGGCGAATCGGTCCTCGTCGAGCGGGGTCTCAGCCATGCCGACGAAGCCGAGCTCAGGGAGCTCATCGAACGCCATGTCGCGCTCACCGGCAGCACCCTTGGGCAGCAGCTCCTGGCCAATTGGACGGATACCGTGGCTGCAACCTGGAAGGTCATTCCACGGGCGACGCTGCTTCTGCAAGTCTCGACCCCGGATCAGGTCGAAGCCCGCGGAGCGGCTGATTAGTCAAAAGACATCGTCTGACTCCGTGAAACGAGAGCGTCTGCCAGACTTGGCAGACGCTCTCGTCATTCATCCAGGATGTAGTGGACGAATGGAAAACGCGAGGAAGCAGCCTTCGCCAATGAAATGCCGGTCACCCAATACATCACCTATCCATCAATCAATCGATCGATGGATGTATCGGCGCTACAAATGCCCGAAACGACCCTTCTCGACCTCGACCCAGCGGCCGAGCTGACCCGATCGTTGAGCGCCATCCATTAGCTCCTGGACCTTCAATCCGTCCAGAAACGACGGCGATGTAACCTCTCCGGTTCGGACCGCTTCGACCCAGACACGGAGCAAGAGGCTCGTCGGTCCATAGAGGGGATGAGTCGATGGCGAAACCTCGACTGTCAGATGTTCCGGAAGCGGAAGCTCGCTCACCGACTGACCGCGCCGCGCTCCGTAGAGCTTCCGATCTCCGGTCATCATCAGCATTCCCTCTGAACCGGAAAGGACGATCTGCTCACCAAATTCGAAGGGCGCGGTCGCAGAGTACGTTACCGTGCCAATCGCGCCATTCAGAAAGCGCAGCATGACCGCAAAGTTGTCATCCGCGCTGACCGTTCCCATCGCATTGGAATCGGCCAGACGGCGTTGCTTGACCATCGTGGCCGAGACCCCGGCAACCGAGCGGACATCGCCAAACCACCAGCGCAACGCGTCCAGGTAATGGGAACCGGCAGCCCCAAGCATCCCGCCGCCTTTGGTTTCGTCCATGAGCCAATCGAAGGGCAACCCGTTTGGATCGTTCAGGGTTGACCGAAAGACGGTGACATTGGCCAAATGCGGCTCGCCCAACCATCCAGAATCGATCAGCTCCTTGGCACGAGCACGCGCCGGTTCGAAGCGAAACTCGTGGTTGACCATGGCCACGACCCGCTCGTGCTCAGAAAGCCGGACCAGGTCGCGCGCTTCCGCAACCGTACGCGACATCGGTTTCTCACAGAGCACATGCTTGCCCGCCTCGATGGCGGCAAACGACATGGAATGATGAAGATTCGGTGGCGACGCGATGACGACGGCATCGATATCCTCGTCACGAATCAGTTCACGAAAGTCGTTGGTCGATTTCCGGATATTGTGCCGCGCCGCCACCATATGCGCCCGGTCGGCCCGCTTCGAGCAGACCGAGCCGACCTCGACATACGGAATCGTTTTCAAGGCCGGGATGTGAACGCGCTCGCCGAATCCTGTGCCGATCACCCCAACCCGTATGACACCCGTCGGGATCGATCGGTTTGGAAGGTATCGACTCGCAACCATGGAGGGCTACCGGTATATCAGTTTCAGATCGGTCATCGCGCTATGCTACCAGAGCGATGACGACGAGCAGGGAGATTTCGATGCGTTATTACACCGGGACGGGTGACCAGGGGACAACCGACCTGCTCGGCGACCGAGTTGGCAAGAACGATCCGATCATCGAGGTTCTCGGCGCGCTCGACGAAGCAACCTCGACCATCGGAAATGGACGCGCGCATGCCACCAGCCCAGAGTTGAACCAGTGGTTGATGGAGACACAGCGCGACCTCTACCGGATCATGGCCGAGCTGGCGTTTACCGACGAGATCCGCCCCGATTCGTATCATTTCTCGGCCGATCGAGTCGAATGGCTGGAACAGGTCACCGACGAGATCGGAAGTCGAGTCCAGCTGCCGCCGCATTTTGTCCTCCCCGGCGACACCATTCCGGGTGCGGCACTCGATGTCGCGCGAACGGTGGTGAGACGAGCCGAACGCCGAGCGGTCGATTTGCAGGAGACCGGGAAGCTCGGCAATCCCGAGATCGTTCGCTATCTCAACCGGCTCTCATCACTGCTCTTCATGGCTGCCCGCTACGAGGACCACCTGGCCGGGGTCTCGTCGACGAAGGCGAAGCAGGACACCGACCCGTAGAGCGGCAGCAAGAAGTTGAGCCTGCCCGTTCTGTCATGCTGAACGTCAGTGAAGCATTTCTCTTCGCCGGCACGATCAGAACACAACCTCGTCAGCGAGCACATGGTTCTGCAACCGCTCGAACGAAGCTCCCACACACGGAGCGATCCCGGCGTAGTGAAGGACCGCCGTGTCCTGCTGTTTCGTCGGGACAACGCAACAGCGTACTGGTTCTTTGTCGAACAACCGCAAATGTCAAGCCGCAAACGACGCAACGACCGCATCGACCAGCGTCTGCACATCCTCCGGGGTGGTGTTCGCTTCCTCGAACCAGAAGCTCCAGAGTTGCTCGAGATCCATCCCCGATGCGTTCTCGAATGCCGCCAGCAGATCCTCTGGATCGGCAATCCCGAGTTGAAATTCACCAGCGTACGCGGCCAGCGCGCTCATGAACGCCTCGTGCCCAATCGCGTCGCGAATCGCCAGGAATCCGAGGGCGCCTTTGCCGTACGCGAGTGTGCTGAGCGGCGCAGTCAACGATTGGTCGAAAATCGAGACATCGGCGACAGCATCACCCGTCCCGTACAGGAGATTCAGATAGGGCGTGACCACCCAGCCGTGGAGCGATTGCGTAGCGGCGCTGGCTCCCTGCAGCTCCACCTGCGCCAGAAGCGCCGTTGTATTGGTCAACCCCTCGACCATCCACGTATGGTCGTTCGAGTTCGCGCCGACCATGCCGCCCCACCATTGATGACCGAGCTCGTGCAGGACCGTGAAATCCGCCGCGGCCGCATTATCCGGCGAGAGCCTGAGCAGATCGTTGGCAATGAACAGCACACCCGACCAGGAAACACCATAGGCAAGTGAAAGCGGCACCGAGACGAAATCGAGCTCGGTAAACGGATACGGCCCCAGCTCCCGCTCGTAGAACGCCAATGCCTCGGCAGCCAGATCGAGCAGGTGCTGCGCCATTGGAACATTCGCCGGTTCGACGAAAAACGAGATCGTGATGTCCCCGACCTGTGTGGTCAGCTCTTCGAAACCTGACCCGGCCACGATCGCCAGCTCGCGGGCTGGACCAGTCTCGATCAGGACCGATCCGTCCGCTTGCCGGGTCTCGACTCCCGTTCCGACGACCGCATACGACGCGGGCAACGCAAGCCGAACGATATAGTCCGCGGTTGCCGCAAAGGTTGGATCGCCCTGATCGGTGGGCGGTTCGAGCCGCCAGCCGGTTTCGTCCCACCCGGCCACGATCGGATACCAGTCCGTCAAAACGAACCGATCGAGCTCCAGATCGTGATTGAGGATGCCGTAGCTGCCATCGGAATCCTCGGGAACCGTCGTCATGAAATCGATTGCGACGGTCACCGATTTGCCCGGTGCGACCGGGGCCGGCAAATCGACGAAGAGCACCGTGTTCGTTTCGTCGAACCGGGGAGAGACAATGATCCGCTCGACCCGAATCCCCTCGATCGTCATCCCGCCGGGACGGTAGTACCAGGCATTCGGATAGATCCGAAACGGCAACGCCGACTGGGTTCGACCCGTGTCGTTTACCCAGGTGACCGCCATCTGCCCACCAATCGTCGACATGATCGGATCGAGCGTGAGATCGAAACGATAGCGGGCGATCGAATCGGATCGCTCGGCAAGCACGTCCTGATACTCGGGCAGTACTGATCCAGCGGATTCCTCAGCTTGTGTGGCCACGGGCGTCGAGGCAAGGCCCACCATTGGCGGAATCAAACCAGCCAGGACGAGCGTCACGCACAACAACACAAAGGGAATCACGCGTCCCTGAAGACCGGAAACCACGCTCGGCATTTACGTCAATCCGTTTCGTATGGCCCAGGCAGCCGCTGCTGACCGGTTCGGGACATCGAGCTTGTGCAAGATGTTGGCAACGTGGCGACTGGCGGTCCCAGCGGTAATCGAAAGTGCAGCGGCGATCTCGCGGTCGGTTCGCCCTTCGATGATCAAGCAGACGACTTCCCGCTCGCGCGGGGTCAGCACTGCCAATGCCTCCGACTCCCGCCCTACCGGCTCGGATCCGCTCAGCTCGAGCTGGTTGGCAAACGCCACCGCCTCCACAATCGTCATACGCGCACCGCGCTCCCATGCGCGTCCGAAGTCATCTTTGTCCAGGCGCGATCTGAGCGACTCCACGGTCGCGATCTGGGCAAGCCGTTCCCGATCCGGCAATCCGTAGCCGATCCGGTCGCGCTGGCTCGCAACCGCCGACGCCAGTGTGACACCGTCGAGCTCAGCCCCCGCCGCAAGAGCGACTGCCGCCAGTTCACCCAGCGAATCGGTCAGCAATGCCCGCTCATCACGCTCGACCCGATTCGCGACCGCCTCACGAATCAATGGTTCCGCGTCGGCATGACGTCCCAGCGCCCGGAGAACCGCGGAAAGCGCGGTTAGCGCCGCGGCCAGTTGTCCGGTATCGGCAGATCGCTGCATCTCGATGATATCGCGCAGCTCAGCCTCGGCGGCATCGAGCTCGCCGAGCTGATGATGTGTCTGTGCCGCCCCGACTCTGGCCCAGGAGGCCGCGGCGCTCCGGCCAGTGCCGGATTCCAACGCAATCGCCTCCCGAAACAGCTCAGCGGCCGCATCGAACCGGGCCAGTTGATAGGACACGTAGCCCAGATTGACCAGGGAAACCTGCAACGCCTGCTCGTTCTTCCCGGCCCGGCTCATCGCCAGTGCCCGGGTGTAGATGTCGTTGGACCGATCGAGCTGCCCAAGATCGTACGTTGAATTTCCCAGTGCAACCAGGCCGCGCGCAATCGCCTGTTCGTCGCCGGAGGCTTCCGCCGCCGCGAGACACGCTTCGGCCAGCTCCATGGAGCGTGCATAGTTCGCCTGCATGAACGCGATCGCCGATCCGGCATAGAGCGCCTTCGCGAGCAAAGCGGGATCGGACTCACCACCGAGCGCAAGCACCGCATCGCTCCAGCGAGCGCCCTCGGCGTGAAATCCACGCCAGTCCCAATAGACCCAAAGCGCCGCCACCAACCGCAGCCCGGCCGTGCGATTCCCGGAAAGCACTGCCCAATCGAGGGCGGCATGCAGATTCGGATACTCCCGGTCGAATTGCGCGAGGCGGACATCGCGCTTTGGTGTGGAGAGCGCCTCCGACCAGCGCGCGGACATCGCCGTGAAGTGATCCAGGTGCCGCTTCCGCAGCACCAATTCGTCCCCATGGGAAGCCAGTTGCTCGGCTCCAAAGGACCGGATGATCTCCAGCATGCTGTATTCCGGTTCGGCTGGGTCGATGGGATCGTCGAGCGCCTGCACCAGACTCTTGGTGACCAGTGACGAAAGCGTCTCCAGGAGCAGAAGCTCCGGGAACTCACTGCGATTCGGAGTCAGCGGCACGGTGGCAACGCGCTCGACATCACCGAGCGTAAAAGGCCCCGCAAAGACGCTGAGCTGCCGAAACAGTGCCCGCTCTGATTCGGAAGATGCCTGCTGTAACTCCAGGCAATGGCCGAACGCATCGTCTGCTGGCGCTCCGGCAGGTCGCGCCGTCCACGCACCAGCACATCCAATTGCCGGTCCAAATTTTCCAGCAGCCGCTGCGGTGGAAGCACCTTGACCCAGGAGGCAGCCAGCTCGATCGCCAGTGGGAGTCCACCCAGGCGCTGGGTGATTGACGCAATCGCCTTCCGGTTATCGTCTGTTACCACGAATCGATAGCTGGATTCCCGAGCACGGGCGATGAAGAGCGTCTCGGCCGGAGGCTCGGAGTCCGCGCTTGCCTTGACGGGCAACGGACGTACCGGAAACTCGACCTCTCCGAGTAGGTGGAGCGGCTGCCTGCTGGTGGCAAGGATGGTGAGCGCCGGCGCCGCGTGCAGCAAACGCGCGATGATCGTTCCGCACTCGATAACCTGCTCGAGATTGTCGAGCATGAGCAGGGAGGGTTGCCCGTCGAACCGCTCCACGACACGGCGGATCGTTTCATCCGCGTCGAGATCGCGTATCCCCACCCGCGTGGCAACCGCAGCCAGCACCTGTTCCGGTTCGCGCACATGCGCGACCGGCACGAACCAGATTCCGCCTGCGAACTGGCCGTCCAGGTGCGAATGGAGCTCGTTTACCAGTCGCGTTTTGCCAACCCCGCCGACACCCGTGACGGTCACGAGCCGGGTAGCCGGGCGCAGGATGAGGCTCCGGAGCGATGCGAGCTCAGCGTCGCGGCCGACGAAGGACGTGCGCAGCGTCGCAGATGATGGCAGGGACACAGAATCTGCTCAGTATTCCGGTAGACAGAACGAACGATCCATTGACGCGCTGCCCACCAACGCATACAACGTCGCGAATAGTATCCGGTGAGCTCGACACCGCCACGGCCGAAACGCGCGAGCACCCTCCCGGGTTCCGGGGAAAAGCCGGGCAACTATGCTTGTACAACTCGACTCGATCGCTCCATGATGCAAATGAGGTGAACCCAATGTCATCGCGACCGCGCAAAATCGGACTCCAGCTTCCGGAGGCGGAGCGGCTCGTGCGCTGGCCCGAAATGCGTGCGATGGCGCAGTTGGCCGAAGCGATTGGCTTCGATTCCCTGTGGATCGGGGATCACCTCATCTACCTGCCGCCGGACGAACCGGCCAAAGGACCCTGGGAAGCCTGGTCGGTCATTGCCGCGCTCGCGGAAGCGACCGAGCGTGTCGAGTTGGCGCCGCTGGTGGCGTGTACCGCTTTTCACAACCCCGGAATCCTGGCCAAGAAGGCGGCAACGGTCGACGAGATCAGCGGCGGCCGCCTCATCCTGGGACTGGGGGCCGGATGGAATCTGCCCGATTTCGAACCGTTCGGCTTTCCCTTCGATCATCGAGTCGGCCGCTTTGAGGAAGCCTTCACCATCATTCGCACGCTGCTTTCGGAGGGGGCGATCGATTTCCACGGCCAGTATTACGACCTGCCGAACTGCATCCTCACCCCGAACGGTCCTCGCGGTGGCGACCTACCGCTGCTGGTCGGATCCGTCGGTGAGCGAATGCTCCGCGCGACGCTGCCCTACATCGATGCCTGGAATGTCTGGTTCGAGGATTTCGAGAACGATCCCGACCAGCTCCGAGACGTCATTGCCCGGGTCGACCGGATCGCGGAGGACGTCGGCCGGGATCCAGGCACGTTCAGTCACAGCGTGGCCGTGCTGGTCGGCGTTCTTGGCGCAACCAACCGCCCCTCGGTCTATCCATCCCGGGGACAACGTCCGATCACCGGCTCGCCTTTGGAGATCGCGCACCGCATCGACGCGTTCTACGAAGAAGGCGTCGACCACATCCAGATTGTCCTCACGCCGATCACCCTCGAAGCGATCGAGACCTTGGCGCCTGTTGTGGAACAGCTGAAGTCTTGATTTTGGTCCAGTGTCCAGTGGGACCGTCAGGGATACGATCAAAATGGAATGCCTTACGTCCGTTTTCATCATGGTTATCACGCCACAACCTGCTTGTCATCCTGAGGAACGAAGGATCTCCCCGCCGCAGCGGGTGATCCAACGCTGCGCGTCTCCGACGATGTGCCAGCCGTTCTGAAACTCGCTGTATGCGCAGCTTCCCATAACCGGAATCCCTGGACATTGGACACTGGGCCCCCGGACGCATTACACGCTCTCGGGAGCGCCGTCCTTCGGCGCATAGCCGAGGAGCCGGCGTGCGTGCTCCAGATCCCAGAACTGCCGCGGGTTGTCGGAGATCCCATAGACTGTCGCCCAGGGAACTGTGGTCGCTTCCAGGCAGCAGGCGATCAACTCGGCGCAATCGCGCTGGCTGAGCCAGGTCGAGCGCATGCGATCGTACTTCTGCTCGGCAGTCAAATCGAGCCAGAACGAACCGTCCTTGACTGACGCCGCGGTCGGATCGTCATCGCCACGGACCGATCCGATGCGCAGGTTGTAGACCCGCAGACCGTACGTCTCGTGGTAATAGCGTCCGAGCGCCTCGCCATAGACCTTCGAGACCCCATAGAGGGAGTCGGGCCGAATCTCAGCGTTGTGATCGTAAACCCGAGGATCGTCGAGCTCGTAGATACGTGGAGCGCCATCCATCTCGTACCCGCCGATCGTGTGGTTCGACGACGCGAAGACGATGCAGGAAAGCCCTGCCTGGCGTGCCGCTTCATAGACGTTGTAGGTGCCGATGAGATTGTCGTGCAGGACCGCGTCCCACGGGCTGTCGACACTGATCGAGGCTGCCAGATGGACGACGGCATCCGCCCCGTCGAACGCCGGCCGGATCGCATCGAAGTCATTGACATCGGCCACGACATCGGAAAAGTCCGCAGGCCGTCTGGTAATCGAGACGAAATCGTATTTATTTCCCAGATGCTCGCGTACCGCTGTTCCGATGACCCCGGCTGCCCCGGTCAACACGACTTTCATCTCACGCCCCCTTTTCGAATCTTCTCGTCTCGCATGACATATCATCCCATGTCATCATCCTCGATTCGAGATTGCATGCGGCGCACGATTCTCGCTTCCCACAACAGGGGTTTCGAGGCTCCTGAAAACAGCTCGCTCGTATCGCGAATTCGTGGAATCCGGCGAATGATTTCACATCTCGCTGGGAAAACGGAGGCAAACTCACGTATAACCAACAGCGGCAACGATGCCCGATGCGACGCACGGTCGACTGTCTGACCGCACTCAACGTCAGGGAGCACAATGCCCAGTCTTCGACAATTCGAGAGCCGTCCCCAGCGCACGGTGAGATCCTTTACGCGCGAGTTTCTGGAAAACCTGCGGTATCACCGGGGAGTCGAGCTTTACGCCACACCGGTCGATTATTACCAGGCGCTTGCTCTGACCGTGCGGGAATACCTGATGCAGGACTGGCTGGACAGCCTGCACGCCCAAACCCGCACCGGCGCCAAGGTGGTTTGCTATCTCTCCGCCGAATACCTGCCCGGCCGGCAGCTTGGCAACGCCCTGCTCAATACCGGGCTGGAAGAGATCGCCGCCGAGTCGCTGCAAACCCTGGGTCTCGATCTCAAAGAGCTGACCGAGATCGAGGTCGAGCCGGGATTGGGCAATGGCGGTCTCGGACGGTTGGCCGCCTGTTTTCTCGACTCCCTGAGCACACTCGACCTTCCGGCGATCGGCTACGGCATCCGGTACGACTTTGGGATCTTCCGTCAGACCTTCGTGAACGGCTGGCAGATCGAGCAACCCGATAGCTGGAGCATGGGCGCCTCCCCGTGGGAAGTCGTGCATCCCCAATTCTCGAATCGGGTCGGGTTCGGGGGGCACACCGAGTCCTATTATGACGAGACCGGACAATTCCAGGTCCGCTGGATTCCGGAGCACCAGGTCATCGGGGTTCCATACAACATCCTGGTTCCCGGATACCGCACCAAGATGGTCAACACCCTCCGCCTCTGGCGAGCGAAAGCGACCGAAGAGTTCGATCTGCGCATCTTCAACACCGGCGACTATGTGCAGGCGATGCAGCAACAGATCGATTCCGAGACGATCTCCAAGGTGCTCTACCCGAACGATCAGACCCCGCAGGGCAAAGAGCTCCGCCTGCGCCAGCAGTATTTCTTCGTCGCCTGCTCGATCCAGGACATCTTCCGCTATCTCCCCTCGGGGTTCGATCTGCGAAATCTGCCGAAACGGTATGTCTTCCAACTGAACGACACGCATCCCACCGTCGCGGTGGCTGAGATGATGCGCTATCTGATGGACGAGCGGCATGTCCCCTGGATCGTGGCATGGGACATTACCTCCAGGATGTTCGGCTACACAAGCCACACCCTTCTGCCGGAAGCATTGGAGACCTGGCCCGTCGAGATCTTCGGGCGGCTTTTGCCCCGCCATATGGAAATCATCTACGAGATCAACCGCCGGTTCGTCGAAGACGTCCGCAAGACCTGGCCCGGCGACGAGGACCGCGTCGCCCGCATGAGCATCGTCGGCGACGGTGGACAACCGCATGTCCGGATGGCGCATCTGGCCACGGTCGGCAGCTACTCCGTCAACGGGGTGGCCCCGTTGCAGTCGCGCTTGCTGAAGGAACGCACCCTCAAGGACTTCTCCGAGATGTGGCCGCAAAAATTCGGCAATGTCACCAACGGCGTCACTCCCCGGCGTTTCATTGGGTTGGCCAACCCGCGGCTGGTCGATCTGATCAGCTCCAAAATCGGCGACGGCTGGCTCGCGGATGCCTCGCGCCTCGCGGAAATCGAGGAGTTCGCCACCGACCAGCAGTTTCAGGCCGACTGGCATCGGGTCAAACAGGCAAACAAGGCCGACCTCTCGGTCGCGCTCCATCGCATCACCGGGGTTGGCGTTTCGACCTCGGCAATGTTCGATGTCCTCGTCAAACGCATTCATCTCTACAAGCGTCAGATGCTCAAGGCATTACATGCCATCGTGCTCTACAATCGGCTGCGCGAACATCCCAAAGAGGCCGGGGTTCCACGGGTCGTCATCTTCGGCGGGAAGGCCGCGCCGGGCTACGAGATGGCCAAGCTGGTCATCAAGCTCATCAACGCGGTGGCTGATGTCGTCAATCGCGATCCTTCCACCCGCGACCGCCTGACCATCGTCTATCCACCGAACTTCAACGTCACCCTGGCGCAAAAGATCTACGCCGCGGCGGACATTTCCGAGCAGGTTTCTCTGGCTGGGATGGAAGCCTCCGGCACCGGCAATATGAAGTTCGCCATGAACGGCGCGCTCACCGTGGGAACGCTCGACGGCGCCAATATCGATATCCGCGAGCTGGTCGGTCCGGAAAACTTCTTCACCTTCGGAATGACGGAGGAGGAGGTACGCGAGCGACGAGCGGCCGGATACGACCCGCGTGAGATCTACCAAACGGACGCCGAGCTCAAAACGGCGATCGACATGATTGCCAGCAATGCCTTCACCCCGAACGAACCCGGTGTATTGCAACCGATCGTCGATCACCTCATTGGGTATGATGAGTTCATGGTGCTGGCCGACTTCGCGTCGTATGCGGAGTGTCAGCGGAATGCGGAGGACGCCTACCGGAACCCCTCTGCCTGGACGCGAATGTCGATTCTGAATACCGCCCGATCGGGCTACTTCTCGTCGGATCGCAGCATTCACGACTATGCAGACAACATCTGGAAGGTCAGTCCCATGCGGATGCACGGCCGGTCTCGCACCAGCGAGCAAAAAGCGAAGGAGTAAGTGTGAGCGCAGTCAGAATCGCGCGAGGAAAGTTCGACGGGATCAATGCGTGCGCCGGAGCAAACGGCGTCATCTCCGCCGCAGCCATGGATCAGCGGGGATCGCTCCAGAAAGCGATCGGAAAAGCCCGCGAAGATGGCCAGGCAACCGCCGAGGATCTTGCGACATTCAAGAAGGCTGTCGTCTCGGTTTTGACCCCACATGCCAGCGCCATCCTGATCGACCCAGAGTTTGGGTTGCTGGCGCTGGAGGTCAAGGCGCCGGATTGCGGCGTGCTGTTGGCATACGAAAAGACTGGCTATGACGCGACGGTGAAGGGTCGCCTGCCGGACCTGCTCGATGAGTGGAGCGTGCGACGGCTGGTCGATGCCGGCGCGAACGCCATCAAGATCCTGCTCTATTACGATCCTGCCGACGACGAAAAGATCAATACCGTCAAGCATGCGTTTATCGAGCGCGTCGGAGCCGAATGCACCGCCCTGGACGTGCCTTTCTTCCTCGAACCGGTGACCTATCGGGACGATGTCTCCGGGCTCGACTGGGCCAAGGCCAAACCCGAAGCGGTGACCCGCTCGATGGACGAGTTCTCCAAGGCAAAATATGGGGTCGATGTTCTCAAGGTCGAAGTTCCGATCGACATGAAGTTCGTCTCCGGCACGCAATCGTTCACTGGTGAAGAAGCCTACACACGAGCGGATGCGCTCCGGCTCTTCAAGGAAGCCTCGGATGCCGCCACGAAGCCGTTCATCTACCTGAGCGCGGGCGTGAGCAACGAGCAGTTTGTCGAAACCCTGCACCTGGCCGCCGAATCGGGCGCCAACTTCTCCGGCGTGCTCTGCGGACGCGCGACCTGGCAGGAAGGCGTTCCGATTTTCGGCAAGGATGGGCTCGCTGCCCTCGAAGCCTGGCTCTCTACCCAGGGCATCGAAAACATTCAGGCGGTCAACAACGCGGTGGCCGCGGGCGCCAAGCCCTGGTGGACTGTTTACGGAGGCAAAGACGAGATCGAGGTCTTCGATCCCGTCCTAAACTGATCTACATAGGTATTCAGAATGGTTGTCAGGCCCAAACCCGTCTGTCATCCTGAGGAACGAAGGATCTCCCGGCCGCAGCCGGTACTCCGACGCCGCACTCCTCCAGCGATTGGGGCAACCATTCTGAAATTCGCAGTAGGAAGGACCAAGCCATACAATGGCAGGCGTAGGAATTCATGGGTTCGGACGGATCGGTCGCTCGGCGCTGCGCATCGCGCTGCAGAACGATCTCTTCACTCCGATCTCGATTTCGGACATCAAGGATCTGCCGACCCTGGCAGCACTTTTCAAAGTCGACACCAACTACGGTGTCTTCCCGGAACCGGTCGTGGCCGACGGTTCGACCCTGAAGATCGGCAACCGCTCGATCCAGTACCTCGATTCGTCCAAGGAGCTTCCAGATTGGGCGGCGCTTGGGGTCGATCTGGTGATCGATTGCACCGGACGCGCCACCACCCGCGCCGGCGCGCAAGCGCATCTCGACCGCGGAGCCAAGAGGGTGCTCGTCAGCGCGCCCAGCAAATCGCGTGACGATGCGGACGTCTTCCTGCTGGCGGGAATCAATCAGGGCGATTACGATCCGGCCGCGCACAAGATCGTCTCGATGGCGAGCTGCACCACCAATGCGCTCGCTCCAGTGGTCAAGGTCGTGCTGGACAGCTTCGGTGTCAAGGAAGGTCTTTTCTCGACCGTACACGCCTACACCAATACCCAGTCGCTGACCGATCAGCCGATGAAGGACCGGCGCGACTCCTGGGCCGCCGCCGAGAACATCATCCCGTCGTCATCCGGAGCCGCCCGCGCGTTGCAGTTTATTTGGCCCGATCTCAAGATCACCGGCAAGGCGTATCGAATTCCCGTTCGCACCGGCAGCATCGCCGAGCTCAATCTGATCACCGAAAAACCGGTGACGGTCGAATCGGCCAACAATGCATTCCGTGAAGCTGCTGCGAAAGCGCCGCTGAAGGGGGTCATGGACGTGCTGGAAGACGAGTGGGCCTCCTCCCGCATCGTCGGCGACAGCCATTCCTCGATCGTCGACCTGCCGATCACGCAGGTCATGGGCGAACACTTCCTCAGCGTCGCCGCCTGGTACGACAACGAATGGGGCTACGCCACCCGCCTGGCCGAAACTGGCGCGCTGCTCAGCAAGTAGCTCGTTAAAACGTCAGAATCGTTACAGAACACGCGGCTCTCGAACTGGGAGCCGCGTGTTTCTATGTCGACGCCCCAGGGGAATGAATCCCCGGGCTGACAGGACGAACACCCTCCGGGGCTGATGAAGGGTTGATTCTTCGTCGGAGGCGTACCGCGCCGAAACACCCGCTGCGGCGGGGGGATGCTTCGTTCCTCAGCATGACAAGCGCTGCGTGCCCCCATTGTCATGCTGAACGCAGTGAAGCATCTCGTTCGTCAGGCGTACCAATTTCCAATCGGTGTCGTCCTGAGCTGAGTCGAGCCTACACGCCGCCCGCCTCCCCCAAAACCTTCGTTCGTAGCTGAGGGCGTATCTGCCCGCTCGGATCCAACTACCCCGTCGTCCGCACACGGTCGGGATTGGAGCTGACGGGGGCCACCGTGCCCTCCACCGGCAGATTGGACGGAACAGCAGACCGCCCAGCGGCGGAGACACGTTCGGTTGCCTGCAATCGGTGCAAGAGCCCAGATCCCAGATAAACAGCCAGGAAGATCCCAGTTCCCAGCAGGACGATGGCCGCACCAGAGGCAATGTCGTACTCGAAGCTGAGAAACATACCGAAGAATCCAGTTGCCGCACCGATGACGGTGGAGAGAATCAAGAGTCTGCCGAATGTTTGCGTGAGCATGCGTGCGGTCGACGGCGGAATGACGATAGCCGCCGCAATCAGCGTCACCCCGACAATGTTCATCGAGGCAACGATCGTGGCTGCCAGCGCCAAGGCGAACCCCGTCTCCACCCAGCGGGTCGGAACGCCGGAGATCGCAGCAATTTCCTCATCGAAGGTCGTGAAGAGCAGCTGCTTGTACGCGAGAAAGATCGCGACGCCAACCGCCGCCGCCACCCCGCCAATGATGAGAATGTCTTCACGGGAGACACCGAGAATATTGCCGAAAAGGGCGGCCTCGAAGTTCCGGGTGAAGGATCGCTTCTTGCTGATCAGCGCGACGCCAAGCGCGAACGATGCTGTCGTCACGATGCCGATGGCCGCATCCGCGCCGATGTTCCGCTTGCGACTGGCGGCATTGATTAGCAACGCCGCAATGAAGCTCCAGAGTCCCGCTCCCAGGAAGAAGCTGAAGTTCATGAGATACGCCACCACCGCCCCACCGAACGCCGCATGCGAGAGTCCGTGCCCGATATAGCTCATCCGGCGCAGCACGATGAAGACGCCCATGGCTCCACAAAGCGCGCCCACCAATGTGGCGACGATCAAACCTTGCCGAAAGAACTCATAGTCGAGCGGGTCGGTGAAGAAGCTCACGCGACATCCTCTCCGACCGCAACGGGATCGGGCCCGGATTGGGATCGCAGCGCGAACGGTCCGTGGGAACCTGCCTCGGTGACCAGCAGATTGCCCGTTTCGACATCGCGAATGACGCGCATCTCAGCCTCGAAGGTTCGGCTCATGATCCGCGACGTAAAGACATCTTCGGGAGATCCCTGCGCCACGATGCCATGATTCACGCACACCACCCACGGGAGATGCGCCGCCAGACTGTTGAGCTCGTGGGTCGTGATGACAATGGTGATACCGGTATCGTTGATCTCCGCCAGCAAGTGCAGAATCTCGTCCCGCGTCCGAATATCGACACTGGCCGTCGGCTCATCGAGGATCAGGATATCGGGCTGGGCGATCAACGCTCGCGCCAGAAAGGTTCGTTGCTGTTGTCCGCCGGATAGGTCCCGGATATGCCGTTTGGCCAGCTCGCCGATTCCAAGACGGTCGAGCATGGTGGCCACATCCCGCTTGTCCTTGCGGGACGGCCAGGGGAGCCAGCCCATCTGGCGTTGCTTCCCCATCACGACCACGTTCTCGACGGTGACCGGAAAGGACCAGTCGATCATGCCAACCTGGGGAACATACCCGACGTTGGCCGGCGGCGTTCCAGCCGTCACCGCGCGACCACCAACCTCGACCCGTCCGGTCACGCGCGGCGTCAAACCGACCATGGTCCGGAGCAAGGTCGTTTTCCCCGCTCCGCTCGGTCCAATGAGTCCGACGAACTGGCCGCCCGGCACATGCAGGTCGACACCGGTCAGCACGAATCCGCGCTGATACCCGCAGCTCACGTTCTCGAGCACGACCGCCGGCGTCGACATGGCGCGTCCCTACGGAACCCAGGTATCGGCCGGATCGACCCCGTCCATCAGACTCGGATCCCCGCCAAGCGCGCCGGCCATGATCTGAAGATTCCGCTTCATCATGCCAATAAATGTGTGCTCAGGCGATCCCGCGTCGCCCGGCGGCTCATCGTCCCGCAGGTCGTCGACATACTCAGCACCGGTTTCGCGGGCAATCTGCTCGAGCACGCCGCTGGGAAAGACTTCCGACCCGAAGATGGCCGGGACGTTTTCCTCGCGGATCTGATCGATCAGGTCGGCGACGTCTCGCGGTGACGGTTCGGAGAAATCCGAGGGTTGAATCGCACCGATGACCGTCATTCCATAGTTCGGCGCGAAATACGCCCACGAGTCGTGATAGGTGAGCAGTCTTCGGTTCTCTTCTGGAATCGAATCGACCGTTGCCTGCACAGCCGCATCGAGTGTTTCGAGCGCGGTCCGGTATCGATCGAGATTTCCAGCGAAATAGTCCGCATTGTCCGGATCGAGCCGCGAGAGCTCCTCAGTCACCAACTCGGCGTAGGCGATCGCGTAAGGGATGTTGGTCCAGAGATGCGGGTTCGGATGGCCGTCTTCTTCCGGGAAGGAGAAGTCGTACGCGTACTGCTCTGGGGTAATGGTTTTGTCCCCCAGCGTGAAGACAGCGGCGCCCTCTGGAAGATTCTCATTTGCCATCTCGATGGTGGGATCTTCCAGATCAAGCCCATTGGCGATCAGCACATCGGCATTCGACAAGATCACGGCATCCGAAGGCGCCGGCTCGAAGGTGTGCGAATTGGTGCCATCGGGAACGATTCCGCGAAGATTGATTCGGTTGCCGCCAATGTTGCGCACGATGGAGCTGATCGGGGCGACCGTGGTGGCGACGTTCAGCAAACCGTTGTCACTGAAGTCATCGCTCCAGCCGAGAAGCGGCACTGGCGTCGCGTCTTGCGCGGCCAGGTACGGCACGCGCGAGAACCCGAGCACCGCGGTGGCTGCGACCGATGTACCGAGGAATCGGCGCCGGGAAAGGGAGAGATCGATCTGCATGAAGAGCTCCTTCTCGAAGCAGGGGTTTCGCAGGTGCAATCGTTCGCATCTGATTTCCTGGAATAGTATGCTCTTCCCAGTGCGGTCGCAATCTCTTCCGCTTCCTGACGTATACCCGCGATCCGCGTACGATTCAGGCTGATCTGCCGACCTGACAGGATTCCGATGCTTCCGACCCCGGCAACCTCAGACGAACTGGCGCACCTGCTGCGCGCGTCCAATCAACGAGCCACCCCGCAACGGGTGATGATCCTCTCCATCCTTAGTGAGGCGGACAATCACCTGACCGCGGATGAAGTCTTCCAACGTCTTGGTCCCATGGGATCGGCGCTGAACCGCTCGACAGTCTATCGGACATTGGAGCGGTTTCGCGACGCGGGGATCGTCTCGGAGACCGATCTCGGTGGCGGCGTGCGTGTTTTCGAGCTCCTGGCCAGAACGCGGCATCACCACCTCATTTGCCACCATTGCAATCAGATGATCGAAATCGACGATATCGAGGTGGATGGTATGCGTTCCGCCATTCGTGCCCGATACGGATTTACCCCCCAAGTCGATCATCTGGCGATCTGGGGCGTGTGCGTCGACTGCGCGGGGCGCAACTGATGCCCCGCTACGATTTTCAGTGTCGCGATTGCGGGGCGGTCATCGAGATCGAGCTGCCGATGTCCGAAGCAACCAGCGCGCAGGTCTGCCCTGTATGCGAATCACCAGCGGCGCGCATCTATACGATGCCCAAGCTTCTCTTCAAAGGCGATCCACGTGACGTCACCCCGGTTTGGCACCAGCACGACGGGTATGCGCATGCGCACCCGCCACGCCGCGGCCGGCATCGGAACCCGTCGGAAGATCACTGATTCCGGACTGAGTGGAGGAGGAGGCCCCTCCACCGAACTCGGCGTTGACAACCCCGCCTCGCAGCCTCGCCGCGAATTCTTGCGCCACAGACCCCGCTCCCGCCATTCGCAGCGAGGCAGAAATTGCAGCTCCGTCAACCTTGACAGGATAAGAACATATGTTCTATGATAGGGGCAAGCGGCACGTTTGGTCACGAGCGCGGGCCTGGGCAGCGGTTGATCGTACTCGGGCTGGTTACCCGTCATCCACACTCGGTGCTGGATCCCGGCATGTGAGGATCTGGAAGCTCGGATCTGGGAGCTCGAAAAAAGAGACTAACTCCTACAGCAAATCGCAGAATGGTTGAGACACGTCTACCCACCCTGTCATCCTGACGAAGGAAGGATCTCCCCGCCGCAGCGGGCGCTCCGACGCCGCACACCTCCGACGACGTGACAACCGTTCTGCAATCCGCTCTAAATCCCAGCTCCCAACTCCTCAAATGCGTCACGGTCGATCCCACCGCCTATGTGATTAACCACTAAGCTATTCCCAGCTCCCAGAAATCCTACGAACCCTCGTCCGGCTCGAGCTCGCGCCAGTCGAGCGCGGCGACAACTGGAAGGTGATCGGAACCGGCGTCCCCTCCGATACTGGCGCTCCGGGCAACAAACTCGCGCGTGTACCAGATGTAGTCGATACGGATCACCGGCGGAAGCGAGATGTTCTGGGCTCTCGCGCCGAACCGGTGGGGGTTCCCCACCCTTCTGGGGAAACTGGCGGCGCTCGTCCCGACTTCGTGGAATGCGTCGATCAAGCCAGCCGACGTCAAGATGCGATGCTCGGGCTGGCGATCGGTCATATTGAAATCGCCCAATACCAGCGAGGGGCGCTCAGACTTCGCAATGTGGGCCACCTCCTGGATCTGCCGCAGCGTCACCGGGTCGAACGTTGCCCCGGACATACGCACCTTGGGCGGACGTGGGTGAGCAACCACAACTTGCGCCGCGCGGCCTGCAACCTCGAGCTGGGCCCGCAAATCGGGCCGTCCGGTCGCAAACGCGACACTTTCACTGGAAAGAATCGGAAACTTGCTGAGCAGTCCCTTGCCCTCGAATCCCCCTGGCGCCAGCACGCGATAGGGAAACGCGACCGAGAGGTATTTTTCGATCGCATCGGCCTGGTCGTTCGACAGCTCCTGCAGGCCGATGATGTCCGCTTCTGCATAGTAGAGGTAGTGCACCAGCCGCTCTGCCGGCGCGAGCCCATTGCCGACGTTGTAGCTCAGTACGCGGGCGGCGAGCGACTGACTCGATGGCTCGATTCCGGTGTCGTCGGTTGGGTTCTGCTCAGTCAACGTCGGTGTACTCATCGTCGATAAGCGCGCTGCGCCGAATATCCACGTCTGCGCCGGGGAATGCATTCCGCAATCGCTGCAAGGCATCACGTTCGGTCTCTCGCGGCGCTCCGAGTATGACGCAGGATAACCCGCGCCCGTATCTGATCCGGATTCAGGGCCCGACTGTGTCGTTGCCACCACCGAAACCACGCTGGTTCAGCGCGGAGAGGGTACGCTCCGTCACTCCCCATTCTCGACGGGAGGACAGGACGACACTGGCATCGACCGGTGGATCGGCCGACAACGTTTCCGTAATCGTCGACAGGACATCCGCCCGTTTGCCATCGATCCCAACCACATGAACAACGGTCGATACCAGGATCGAACGGTCGAGATTGCGGAACGGTTCGCCTAGATACAACGAGTTCGGCACGACGACCGTGGCGTCGTCATCCGTCACGATGGTCGTGGTCCGAACACCGATCTCGGTCACTTCGCCTTCATTATCTCGAATGCGAATCCGATTCCCAACCTCGTACGGTCGCTCCACGATGAGAAATGCGCCCCCCAGAATGCTCTTGAGCAGGTCCTGGAGACCGAAGGCCACGGCCAGCGTGCTGATGCTAAACGCCGTCAGCAGGCTGGACCAGGACGCACCGAGAAACGCGAGCGTGCTGGTAAACGCCAGTGCGTAGAGAATGACGGCAACGGTGTTGTTGATGAGAGATTCGGTCGCGGGGGTAACCTCATCGATCGGCACTCGCTTCCAGACTCGTCGCTGGATGAACTTCGCAATCGCCCGGGCGATCAGGAAGAGGATGAGCACGACAACGAAGTGGAAGGCAATTTCGACCAGTTGGTGCCAGGCGGTATCGAGCCGGTCGCGTATTCCAGCAACGGGCGAAACAAGCGGAAACGCGGCACTGTGCCAGACAGGTGTCATTGCTGGGTCGGATCCTGTTCTCTTGGCGCACACATCCTTGGCGTATGGATCTACGCAGTAATACTACGGAACGCCGGCGCTTACCCGCCCCTCATCTCTTCTCTCGGTGCCGGTGCCCTTTTTCTCATGGTGAACATCTCTCAGGTCGTGCAATCCTGAGATTTGGCTGATACACTGCCAGAAAGGTGTACGTACGCAAGGAGCCCATTATGAAACGGTCGTTTGCCCTTTTCGTCGTTCTTTTCGGGCTACTCATGCTCGGCCCAGCCGCTGCGCACGCACAGGATGCGACTCCTGTGGCAGCAATCGACCGGGAGGATGGCGAGATTACCGCCACCTTCACCGACGACGAGGACAGTGTCCTGTTCAAAGTCAATGGCAACACCGCCGTCACGGCCAATGAGACGATCCAGAACGCTATCGTGATCAACGGCGACATTGTCGTTGCCGGCACGATCGAGGACACACTCGTCACCGTCCAGGGCGATGCCGTTATCTCCGGCACCGTCAACGGATCGGTCACGGTGGTGCGCGGTACGCTCACGCTGGAAGATACCGCAACGGTGGATGACGTCCTGCTCATCGATAGCACGTTGAACCGGGCCGAAGGCGCCACCGTCACCGGAGACATCGAAGAGCGCGGCTACGACTTCTCGTTCGGTCGTGGATTTGCAATCTTCTCACTGCTCTGGTGGGTGGGAATGACCATTGTGGTGCTAGTCGCGGCGGCATTCTTCGCCTGGCTCGGCCGCCGGCAGCTCTTCGGATCGGTCCAGACCCTCAAGTTCGATTTCGTGAAGAGTCTGATTACCGCCATTGTGATCTGGATTCTGCTGCCACTGGGCGCCGTGCTGATTCTCTTCTCGCTGGTCGGCGCGCCATTGTCGCTGACGGTCCTGCTCGTACTGCTCCCCATCCTCTGGCTGCTTGGGCTGATCGTCATTGGCACATGGCTCGGCAACTACCTGCTGAAACCGACCACGACCGGACGAGCGATCGGGGCAGCCGTTGTCGGCACCCTCATCTTGTCGCTGGTCTCCCTTGTCCCCTTCGTCGGAGTCATCACGGCACTTGCGGCAATTCTCGGGTCTGGCGCCGTGGTCTATCACGCCATCAAGCAGGCGCAGGCTGACGATGGCTCGAGCCTGCTGACGTTGGATCAGCCCGCCGCCTGATCGCGTCACGGGTCCCAAGTCCGAGGTCCAGTGTCCAGAGCAAGCGGCACGCGCCACCGCTCCGGGCACTGGACTTCCAGCAAGAACGATTCCAACACGACCTAATGCCGGGTCAAGCGCTCGATGAGCGATGTCCCGGTGGGCGGCTCGCCGGTCCGCTCGGCCTTCATGTCGATCTTCCAGAACCCACGCTGCACAGAGCGAACCCCAAGAAATCGGAAGGGTTCCGGTTCCCAATTGCGCGAACGGTGGTTGACCGGCGGCAGGTGGGTGATGTCCGAATCGACACCAGTGATCAGATCCGCCAGGATTCGTCCAGCGAGATTGGTGGTTGCCACCCCCTGGCCGGTGTACCCCCGGGCGGTCGCGACGTTTTCTTTCTTGCCGTAGCCACCGTAGTGCGGCGAAACGCGCGGCCACCCCACCACGCCTCGTAGGCTGGTAAATTCGCACGTCCTTGAGCGCCGGAACCAGTACGGACGTTGTCCTCCAGCATCTTGTGCGTTTCCGCATGCCGGTCGTGCCGAGTGATTTTCGAGCGCAGGTGGTAGGGCGCGCCCCGACCGCCGAACAGAATGCGGCCGTCGATGGTCTTGGAAAGGTAGTCGACGGTATACCGGCAGGAGTCGACCAGTTCGCGGTTCCGCCAGCCGATCGCATCCCGTTGTTCGGCAGTGAGTGGTTCGGTCAGCGTGATCAGCGAATAGACCGGCATCAACTGCCGCCCGACTCCCTTGAGGCCGCTCATATACGACTCGCCGCAGAGGACAACGGTCCGTGCCCGCACATGTCCCTGATCGGTATGCAACGCCGGATACGCGCCGCCCGTGAACGACGTCACGTTGCTCTGTTCGTAGATGGTCGCCCCGCGCCGCTCGACAGCACGGGCGAGTCCACGCACCAACTTGCCCGGGTGGATGACCGCATTCTCGCGCAGGAAGATCGCACCGACCGAGCCGGCGATGCGGATACGCTCGTCGAGCTGCTTCTTGTCGAGTAGGTCGAACTCGTCCTCGAAGCCGAGCCGCTCCATCGACTTGGCCACATGGTGGACCGACGGCAGCTGAGCAATGCCACGGGCGGTCATCAGCGTGCCGCTTTTCTGCCAGTCGATATCGATTCCCTGCTCACGCGCGACCCGGCCGACTTCATCGACCGCGCCGGTCATGGCACGGTGCGTGGCAATTGCCTGGGCGCGACCGTACTTCTCTTCGATCCGATCGAGCGAGGTCGGAAATCCCGAGGTGCACCAGCCGCCATTGCGCCCGGATGCGCCGAAGCCGGCGATCTCTCGCTCGACAATGGCAATCGAGAGATCGGGATTTCGCTCGAGCAGATACCAGGCGGTCCAGAGACCGGAATACCCAGCGCCCAAAATAGCAATATCGGCATCGATCGTGCCATTCAACGCGGGGCGCGGCGTCAGGTCGTCGCCGCAGGACTGCAGCCAGTAGCTATACGACGCGTAGTCTTTCATTGCGACTCCATTGGTGCGGGATGCGTGTCAATGGAGATTCTAAACGCGGACGCAAAACGGGGACGACCTCTCGGCCGTCCCCGTTTGCTCGATGTCAGATCGCAGCTAGCTGCGTTGGCTTCCGCGACGGATGCCGAACGCGCCCACCAGGAGCATCATGCCAAGCGCGCCGAGCGCCAGGACGAGCATGCCGCTATTGCTGGTGAAGGTGGTGCCAACACCGGAGGTACCGATATCCGTCACCGACGAGGTGCCGCCCACCGCATCCGGCGTGGGCTCCGCCGCTGGCTGCTCCTCGGTCGCCGCGGTTTCACCGCCGCCCACGGCCGCCTGTGGGAGATCACCGCACGCAACCGCCGTGCCTGTGTCGTCAGCAGACAGCTGAATGAGGATGGCGAACGGGCCGGTGGCGGTCAGATCTGCCAGCGATACATCGAGGACCGTTACACTGCCACCGCTGGCATCGACCTCGGTCAACGCATACGCGGCTTCGCCCGGCATCTCGCACGATCCGGCGACGATTTGCGCCGGGTGTCCGCCAGTTGCACCATCGACGAGGATATCGATGGTGGTGGTGCCGTCACCATTGTCGGTCAGACTGGCGTCACCCGCGACTCCAGAGTCGTTGAGCTCGTTGATAGGAACGATGACATCGTCTTGCGCCAGCGTGCGGGTCGCCGGCAAGGCCGCAAGCGCCAGCATGGCGAATGCGATCGCTGCAACGAACGAAAACCGCCGTAGACTCCCTCTCTTCATGAGTTTCCTCCTCCTACGGGTTGGATTCTGGCCGCGGGATCGGCGATCGAGATCCGCGATCAAATGGAGCTGGCTGACCTTTGTATGCCTGCCAGGCAAACCCAGCCTACCGGTTCGAGTCTATTCTCGCAATATGGGAAAACGCTGAGAGGGTACGAATCGGGCCAACCGGCATTGCTGGCGGGAACCTTTTTCCGCCAGCCTACGTCATATTGCGTAGGGTGAACGTGAGCTCTGGAATACGTCGTCTGGCCGATGTGTTTTTTGTGCGGGCGATGGCATCCTGTGCTCGTGGCAAATAAGCGAAGCCACACCACGGACGCGGACGGGAATGGTTCCCAAACGCGTCCGGTCGAATAAGAGGATGAACCGCTCTATGGATTCCTGAGCTGCGCGGATCAAGAGACGATCCGGGCCCGCGCCAGGAGAAGGTTATGAAGCGCCCAGGCCAGGGCAAAGATGTGGCATCAGACGATGGTTGCAGTCCGGAGATTTGCGGAGCGCGCGTCGGGTAATGGAAGCGGCGCCCTCCGCTCGGATGCGACCACACGACCTCGGTCATCTGATCTTCCCTAAGCGAATTCCGGCACACGACGAGCCGTATGGCCGGGCATCTCGTGCCAAAGATCCGGCCAACTCTCTCCGTCCCCTGTCGAATCCTCTCCCATCCCAAGCGTGGAGAGGATTCGACGTTTTCGGCATCCGCGCGATTGCGTCGCGACGCCTCCGGTACACTGACGGCGGAGGCGAACGCAATGACCGCGCATGACGATATTCTCGAAATCATCTGGCCCGAGACGGGTCTGCACACCAGGGCGGTCGCACCCCTTAGACCCAAGGACGAGCTTGCCGAGTCGGACGAAATTGACCTTTCGATCGACTTCCTGACCCTCAGTCTCTCACCGCTGGAGCTGATCCAGCTCGCATCGTTCTTGCGGATGACGATCGACGGATTGCTCGACCGTCATCCGAGCTACCAACGGGCGGTGATCAACGCGTTCGATATTAAGGATTAGGGGAGTTGGGAGTTAGGATCTGGGAGTTCGGATTTTCCAGTTCGGGGGCCAGCCTTGCACACGAGGCAATCGTGACAACTCCTAACTCCTAACTCCTAACTCCTAACTCCTAACTCCTAACTCCTAACTCCTAAAGCGTAACCGTCCGGTTCGACTCGATCGACTCGCGGGCGGCGAGGGCGGTCGCGAGGGCGAGCCGGGCCGCGGCCGGTGTGGCGCGCGTGGCCGGTTTTCCACTCCGTACGCATTCGACGAAATATTCGATCTCGGCCAGATAGGGGTCCTTCTGGGCAACCTCCAGGGTCTTGGGATCCCCTTCTGCCGGATAGAGTGCAAGCTCGTTGGTGCCCCCGGCTTCTTCCACACTTCGTCCACCGGCGCGGAAATCGTATTGCACGAATCCGTCAGATCCGAGCACCTGCAAAGTCGACGAGAAGGGGTATGAATCTGGCATCATCATGCCACCATCGATCAGCGCCGACGCCGTGCCGTAGTCGATCAGCACCTGGACCTGATCCCATCCGTTGGAGCGAGGATTGCGGATTCCGTTTGCCGTGACGGAGACCGGGGTACCGAAGACCCAATTAGCCGCGTCGATATCATGGATCATCATGTCGATGACCGCGCCGCCGGTAAGATCCGAGCGAGCGAACAGCTCCGACCAGGCCGGGAACGGTTGCCGCCGGTAGGCAACGCCACTCCGCAGTTCGCCGATCGTGCCGTCCGTCGCAATCTTTTGCAGCTCGATGTACTCGGGCCAGAAGCGCAGTACATGGGCCAGCATGAACACCTTATCCGAGGCGTCCGACGCTGCCACGAGGGCGGCGGCATCGGCATCGGTCAATGCAATCGGTTTTTCCAACAGGACATGCTTGCCGGCCGCCAGAGCCGCCTCGGTGAGCGGACGGTGCTCCGGGGTCGGCAAACAGTTGTCGATGGCATCGATCGAATCGTCGTTCAGGATCCTGTCGATACGGTCCGTGTAGGTCGTACCCAGCTCCTGCGCCAGCGGCGCCGCGCGACGATCGGAATGCGCATAGATCGCCGCAATCTCCACCCCGGGAACCTGCTGGAATGCCCGCGCATGCGTGCCTCCCATAAATCCCGCACCAAGAATTGCTACTTTCATGGTTTCCCCCATTTTTGCAGTCAGCCGCCAGCAGTCAGCGATCGTCTGCCGAAGACCGGGCAACGATGCGAACCAAACCTTGGATCATTCGACCAAGGTCACCGGCAGCGGCCAGCAACACATCCTCTGTCTCTGGTTCGCAATATCCCAACCGCCGGGCCAGCATGATTTGAGTTTCCGCTTCCTGCAAGGATCCGTGGGCGATTCGCAGAAAACGGGCGAATTCACGATCGTTTCGACGCCCCTGCCCTTCGGCAATGTTCGATGGGACCGAAACACTGCATCGCCTCACCTGTTGAGTCAGCCCGTACTGTTCTGTGGCTGGCCAGCGATCCGATTCCCGGTAAACGAGCACCACAAAGTCCATGGCACTTTGCCAGGCTCGCAAGTCTCTATAGCTCTTGACTTGAGTCATTGCATGTCGTGAATTCCCGGTCATGCACGCCCTTGCTGACTGCTGACTGCTGACTGCTGACTGCTGACTGCTGACTGCTGACTGCTGACTGCTGACTGCTGACTGCTGACTGCTCGCGATTGTCGCCTACGCTGGCACAAACTTCCGCAGGAAGTCGTGGGCGGATTTTGCGGCGGCTTCGACCTCGGCGAGCGGGGGCCACGGTTCGCCGGTGAACTCGATCTCGACCGAGACCGGGCCGTCGAATCCGACTTCGTCCAGCGCGGCGAAGATGGCATCGAAGTTGACTTCTCCGGTACCAGCCGCCGGGAAGTTCCAGACACCCGGTCCACCGATCTGGTCTTTGGCATGCATGTGCTTCACGATAGGGCGCGGCGGCCTCGATATCCGTTGCCGGATCGGTCGCGCCGTAGTGGATCACGTTCCCGGATCGTAGTTGACGCCGATGTTGGGCTTATCGATCAGCTTGACAAGCTCGGCCGAGATGGCGCCATTGGCCACCAGGCCGCCGTGGGTCTCCAGGCAAATGGTGATGCCCTTCTCAGCCGCTTCGTCGCAGAGCGGGCGAATGCGTGCCAGGAAGGCCTCTCGTTGCTCGTCGAGCGAGCCGGACGATGAGGCGTCATGACCACCAGTACTGGTGGTGACGTAGCCAATTCCGAGCTTGTGCGCGACATCGAGCGCCTTGCGAAACTCGGCGACCCCGGTATCGGATGCCATATCCGAATGACCGGCAAAGCTGACCGCAGTCAACCCGTACTTCTTCAGCAGATCCTTCACATGCGCGAGCTCTTCGTCGGTGGCATCGCGGCGGACATGCTCGGTCCAACCCGGCACCGAGGTCAGCTCGATGTTCTTGTACCCAGCAGCAGCCGCGGCAGCGAGCGACTCCTCCAGCGTGTAGGTGTGATGACTATTCGTGCAAAACGTAAGCCGGTCGGCCATGGTGAATTCCTTCCTCCGTTCCTCGATCTCTGCGGATCTACGCTTACTCGCTAGTCCTGGCCAGCGGCACGCGCCGTGCCCTGGTCGTCCGGATCGAACCAGGCGACACCCGGCTTGAACGCCATATACTCGGCCACCCAGCCATCTTCCCAGACGAATGCGACCCGGACGAAGGCCGGATCGCCGACCTCGAACGGTTCGATGGCCATTTTCTTGCCGGCGATCCAGGGGTCGATGTCGTCCACTACATAGGCCACATGCGGCGAGTTCTTGAACTCTTCGCTGAGCCAGCTATCCGGTTCGTATCGGAGCCATTCGATCTTGCGAGGATCGTCGTCCGGGTTGGTCACCCAAACACGCGTCGCCTCGACAAAGTTCTCTTTCGGTTGCGGGTCGAACGCCCGCAATCCGACATGATGAAAGGTGCGTGTTCCCATGTTGCTCCTCGTTGGGACGCGTGTCCGCATGTCAGTCATACAAGAGCCGGGCGGTGCGGCATCGAGCCATACCACCCGGCTCTTCCTTGCCGTGGACAACCATCGCCATTCGTGAGCGCTGGATCATCTCACGTGTAGACGTACTGCGCCTAGCTTGCGGCGAGACCGGCGCCTTCCGGCGCCGCGACAGCCGCGAATGCCTCGCTGAGCTCGAACCCGGAGGCGTCAGCAATGACTTGCTCCTGGTCGAACTCGTTTGCCCCAGCGACATAGTCGTTGAAGACCACGGTGGACGCATCGATCGGGTCGGCGCCCATCGCCTGCGCGCTGGCGTCGAAGAACGACTGCCAACCCTCGATGCTTGCCCAGCCCCAACCTTCACGCGAGTCCCAGTCGCCACGATAGACATTGGCGAGCTGCCAGAGTGACTCGACCGCAACATTGAGGTCCTGGAAGGTATCGGTCAACGCAGCCGAGATCGACGGCTCTTCCATGGTGATCTGGGTTGCGGCTACCGGATTCTGATAGCCGAACTCGAGCCCCATTGCCCACCCCTTGAGGTAGTTGGTGTAGAGCTCGGTGAGACTGGCATCCTCGAAGTCACCGCGACGGATTTGGAATGAGTTCGCCGGGAAGACCGACCACTCATACCCGAGGATGTAGTCGAAATCGAGACCGGTCGCAAGCCACTGCGCGCGAAGACCCTCCCAGGAGAGGGCGGCATCGGCCTGGCCGGCTTCGAGCGTCTGCGCCCATCCGGAACCCGCGGCCACATAGTTGACCTGGGACGGATCGCCACCCGCCTGCACGATCATGGGGTCGACGATGGCGGCCCAACCGATATCACCAAGGACAACGGTCTTGCCTTCGAGATCCGCGGGGGTAGTGATCCCATCCGGGTTCCCCTTCGGCAGCGCAATATCGAAGACGTCATAGGCGCCCATCTGGAAGACCGAGACGAGATCGAGCCCCTGGCTCACCGCGTCAGCGAAGACGCCCGGCGAGACATAGGACATATCGGCATCGCCGTCGACGACGTTCTTGGCAGACGAGGTCGACTCGAGAATGGCCGGCAGAATCTCGGTTTCGATATCACCGAAATAGCCGAATTGCTTGGCAACCCAGTACGGATAGTCGTCCAGCACTTCCAGGGTTCCCCGCGGCGACACCCAGACGACTGAATTTCGGGCTTCGTCCTGCGCTACGGCGCTGAGGCGACCGAGACCGCCCATCATGGGAACGGCCAATCCAGCGGCGGCGGCAGTGCCAAGGAACCGGCGACGAGAAGCACGACTCTTCGACAAATCGACTGCGAGTTTATCGAGACTGCTCATGTGTCCTCCTGTTTACCCAGCTGGCCAATCGGCCAGCCGATATCCGATTGATCTCCGGCTCGTCGTCGAACCGTATCTTGAACGGCGCTGAACAGTGTGCCGGGCGCCGAGTCAATTCTGCGGTGATCAGGCCTGCCAACTGGCCCAGCGTTTTCCAATCCAGTAGAAGATGACGTAGATCAGAATACCAAGGGTGGCCAGAATGATGATGATGGACCAGAAGTTGGCCATCTGGATGCGCGACGAGTAGTACATCAGCCGGTTGCCCAGCCCCTCGCCCGAACCGACGATCTCGGCGCCAACCGCGGTCAGCAACCCGAAGATCGCACCAACCATGAGTCCGACAATGATCATCGGCAGCGCCAGCGGGAACCGAACCTTGGTAAAGATCTGGAATGTGGTGGCCCCGTAGGACCTCGCTAACGCCAGTTTCGCCAGGTCTGTTCTCCGGAACCCCGTCGCGGAATTGATCATCACCATCGGACCACTGGCCAATGCAACCGCGATGACGCGCGGCTGAATGCCGAAGCCAAGCTTCTGCACGAGCAGCGGAACCAGCGCAATCATGGGCGTCGTAACCAGCAGCAAGATATACGGGGTCACGATCTTCTCCGCGAACGGGAATTGCGTGATGATGGCGGCCAACAGGATGCCGATGGACGCGCCGATGAGGTAGCCGAGCAGGAGCACTTTCAGGGTTACCAGGAGATGCGGCCAATAGAGCGGCCGGAAATTGTGCCAGAGCGACTCTCCGATCTCGCTCGGCGCGGGGAAGGTATAGGCTGGGACGTCGAAACCACGAACGATCAGTTCCAGACCGCCGATGACCCCGCAGGCAACCAGCAGGAGGATAAGCGCTTCCTTCCAGTTGTTGGCAAATCCGGTATCGGCAAGAGCCGACATGTTGGAGAGGCCGACTTCCTGGGTTTCGTCGCCACCCTCTCCAAATGCTGGAATGTTGTCACGCAGCTCACTTGCCATCGAATTGGTCCTCTATCCCGCGGGCCACACCAGCAACCTGCCGCGTGAGCTCCGCTACGTGATCTGGTCGATACTCGCCCTGAATGATGGTGTCCTTGATCTCGAAGATCTTTTCGATGAACGGCGGCGAGTAGGTTTCTTCGATGGTGCGCGGTCGTGGGAGATCGATGTCGAAGATATGGGCAATCCGGCCCGGTCGTGGAGAGAGGACGACGACCCGATCGGCCAGCAGAATCGCCTCGGCCACATTGTGGGTCACGAAAATGATGGTCTTGCCCGTTTCCATCCAGAGCTTCTGGATCAGCAGGTTCATCTCGTCACGGGTGAAGGCATCGAGCGCGCCGAACGGCTCGTCCATCAGGATGATCTCGGGATCGAACGAAAGGCAGCGCACAATACTGGCCCGTTGCTGCATACCGCCGGAAAGCTCACGTGGGAACTTGGTTTCGAAACCGGAGAGCCCGACTTCCGCCAGCAGCTCCTGAATTCGGGGCTGAAACGGTTTGGAATCGACTTTCTTGATTTCGAACGGGAACTCGATGTTCTGCTGGAGATTGCGCCAGGGAAGCAGATTTGCCTCCTGGAAGATCATGCCGATCTCCGGGCGAGGTCCATCGACTGTTTGACCGTCGAGCACGACGCGACCAGAGGTAAGATCGTGCAGGCCCGAGATTGCCCAGAGCAACGTGCTCTTACCACAACCGGACGGCCCGACAATGGCAATGAACTCACCTTTTTTGATGTCGAGATTGATGTCTTCGAGCGCGTGAACGCTCCCGGTATTGGTCTTGTAGTATTTGGTCGCATGCTCGACGAGCACGGTGCCCGAAGTCTGCGATGACGCGGGCGATTCACTTCTCGATACCGCTTGGACCACGTGCACTCCCCGATTCGCTGGTTCTGTCCTACGATGTGCCACGCCATGCGAATGACGCGTTCGCTGATGGACGAGGTTCATGCGCAAAATCGCGCCAGTATGTATACAATCCGGTCGTTGCGGATTCTATTAGCGGCCGCGATACATTGTCAACGTTCGATCATCTCATTTGTTCCCAATCAGTAATGCCGCGCAGCCAATGCGTCGAGTGAAGGAAGCAGCCATCGTGCGCACGCCCACCGCACATCGTCGATCACTGAGCAGGGGCACGGCACTCTTCTGCAATCTCCTGGATGCCCTTGCATTGCAGCTCGACCTGGGCGCCGCTGCCGGTCGGCAGTCCATCGTGCGCGGATCGACGGCGATGGGCGTCCGGTTCACCGCTTGGTCGATCCGCACCTGGTCGACCAGTTGGGTCGGCGCGACGCTGGGGCTCGCCTGGGTGATCTCGGTCTTTCGTCGCGGCAAACGTCCTCCCAGCAATCAGTAGCGTGGAGCGCGACCGAGTTCCGCGGCGTCGCCCACGACGCCGCTCAGCTGAGTGGCGTGTAGTAGTTGGCGTATTGCCAGATCGACTGGGCCAGCAGATCGGACTCACTAATCTCCAGGTCGAGGAAACGAGCCGGATCGAGCAGGGAAAGGTCGATTTCCGGAGCGCCGCCCACGATCCATTCGGCAATCGCGGCGCCCAGCCCGGTGGACATCGAGAATCCACTGCCGTTGCACCCGCTGATGACCCAGAAACCGTGAACACCGGGAACTGGCCCGGCGATGAACTTGCCGTCCGCCGTCATGGTGAACAATCCGGCGCGCTGCTCCTGATCGGTCACATGCGCAAGCTCGGGCACCGAGGGAACGATTCGGTCACGAGCCTCGCGCAGCACACTGTGATCGACTGGGACCATATCGAGACTCATCGTTTCACCCGGAACGGGTCCAAACGGCAGCGGGTTGGGTTCGAAGATGCCGTACATGAGTCCACCCCGGGCCGGGCGGACATAGGCCGCGCCATCGGTCATCCGCACGATCGGCAAATCGGGCGGAATGCCTTCGACCAAAGCGGTGATGCCAAGCTGATGTCGCATCGGCACGATCTTGACATCGACACCGGCCATGGCGCCAGCGATCCGGGACCACGCGCCGGCGGCATCGACCACCACCGGGGTGCCGATATACCCCCGGTTGGTCTGGACACCACGTATCTCACCGTTGCGAACGTCGATCCCGGTGACGGTTGTCTGTCCGACGGTTTGCATTCCGACCCGAAGTCCCGCCTGTATCAGAGCAACCAGGAGCGCTTTGGGTTCGTCGATATAGAGATCGTCGCGAATGAAATAGGCGCTGACGAAATCGCGGCTGTCGATGTAGGGGCAGCGTCGTTGCGCCTCCTGTCGATCGAGCCGTTCGACCGCCACACCCCATCCCACTGAGTCCTCGATCTCCGCCTCGATCATGGCGGCATGACCGGGCGTCCGGGCAACGAAGAGACTCCCCGGCTGCACGTAGGGCACGGCAACCCCGGTCTCCTGCTCGAACCGCGTGACGATCTCGATCGAACGCCGGGTCAGCTCGGTCTTGGTCGCACTCGCCTGAATGTTCTTGAACAGCCCCGCCGCCCGCGCCGACGTCTGCGTCCCCGGCTCGAACTGATCGAGCACCAGCACTCCATTCAGCCCGTTCTTCGCCAGTGCAAATCCGGTTCCGAGCCCAAACGCCCCCGCGCCGATGACGACCGCGCCGGCGTACGCCGGAAGCGGGTCCTGAGCCCTGGGTCCGGAGGCCGGAGAAGAGGTTGGGTTGCTTCCGAGGTCGTTCACTGCTTCCCCCTCAGATACGCAATCAGCCCACGCAATGGCCGTCTGGTCTGTTCGCACATCACCATCAGCTCGCCGAATTGAACATCTTGAAGATACTCGGCATCACGCGCAACTTCGAGGAGTGTCTCGACTTCTCTGAGCGACCCACTCGCAATCGAAAGATGATGCAAGAACTCTCGGTCTCCACTTCGACCATGGCCCTCCGCAATATTTGCGGGGACCGACACGACCGATCGACGAACTTGGCTCGTCAGACTGTACCGTTCATCCGCCGGCCAAGACTTGGTACTGCTATACACAGCCTTGGTTAGCTCCATCGCCATTCTCCACACGATCAAGTCTCTGGGGCCACCGGGTACATAGCCTTGGCGGGGTTCCTCGACTCGAAACTGCCGGGGAATATCGTCGACGTCTCCGAGAAACTCTTCTGCCCAGCTCACCGCTTCTTCTCGCATTTCTATCTCCGGCCTCCGGACCCCGGACTCAGGGCTCACGTCGCGGGCTTCTCCCGCACGCCCTGGAGATCTTTGTTGAAGCGGTAGTTTCCGGCGGTGAGGCCGCCGTCGACCGGAAGGGCGACGCCGGTGATCCAGGAGGCGTCGTCGGAACAGAGGAAGAGGGCGGCTTTGGCAATGTCGTCCGGGGTGCCGATGCGGCCAAGGGGATACCAGGGAGCGAGCTGCTCGAATGCGCCAGGCTCGGCTTTCAGGCGCTCGTCCCAGATGGGCGTGCGGATCGTGCCAGGAGCGATCAGGTTGACCCGGATACCGTCGTCGCCGTAGTGAATGGCCATATTCTGGGTCAGATTGACCATCCCGGCCTTGGCTGCCGAATAGGCCGATTCTCCAATCGCCAGCAACCCATTGACCGAACCGATATTGAGAATGACACCGGACTGGCGCTCCGCCATCCCCGGAATCACGAGTCGCGAGCAGATGTAGACGCCATTCAAGACCACGTCGATATTGAGATCCCACCTCGCCTCATCTAAATCGGTGATCCGGTCGCCGACCGAAAGCCCGGCGTTGTTGACGAGTATGTCGATGCGGCCGTATTCCGCGATGGCGGCATCGATGGCACGCTCGACCTTGCCGGCATCGGCAACATCGATCTCCAGGCCAAGCGCCGTCCCGCCGGCGGAGACGATCCGCTCGGCGGTTTCGACCGCACGCTCGGGTATCAGATCGGCGGCCACCACCAGAGCGCCCTCGCTCGCAAAGAGCTCACAGATTGCCCGGCCGATACCTGAGCCGCCACCGGTTACGAACGCAACACGATCCTCGAGTTTCACAGTTCCTCCCCTATCCCTTGAATGCGCCGTCCTGCAACGCCTTCGCAAACCATCGCTGAGCAAAAATGAGCACGACGACCCCGGGAACGATTGCAACGATGAATCGGGCGGAGACGCCCGCCCCGTATCCTCCACCCCCCATCAAGACGGCAAGGGTACGGGACTCCTGGTCATTCATGAGCACACTGGCCAGGACGAACTCACTCCAGGCGTACATGAAATTGATGATGACGACGAGAATGACGCCATTTCGCCCCATTGGCAACATGATCCCGGCCAGAATACGCAGCGATGAACCGCCGTCGATGCGCGCGGAGTCGGGAATCTCCTTCGAAATCATCTGGAACACCGCACGCATGACCAGAATGGAGACCGCGGTGCTGGCCGCGACATACGGCAGCATGAGCGCCCAGGTCTCGTCGATCAAGCCAAGATCCCGATGAAGCCGGAAGATACCGATCATCGATGTGATCTGGATCGGAAGGAAGAGCGACGACACCAGAATCAGCAGGAAGATCGTCTTGCCCGGAGTCGAAAGATGGGAGAGGGCGTATCCGGCCAGCACCGCCGAGATCGTCCCGGCGACGATGGTCAGGGTTGTGACGAAGATGCTGTTCCAGTACGTGCGAAAGAAGATGTTATCGAGCGTGAAGCTCGTCCAGACCCATTCATAGCTGGCCCAGATCGGAGATACGAACTCGTTGGGAAGGATCGTCCGGTGAATGCTATCGACCCGTGACTTCGTCGAATTGATGACCACGATGACGAGCGGAAAGAGAATCCAGCAACAGAGCAGAATCAACACCGCATGGCGCCCGGCGGCCCGCCAGGGGATGCGACGTGCGGGCCGAGTGGTGGATTGCTCGTGCCCCAGCTCTCGGGAACGCGGTGCGGTGATTTCGGCCGAACTCAAGCTCACCCTGACATTGTTGCACGCAGCACTCGATCCGCAAGCGCAACAGAACGCCGGGGCGGTCATGGACCGCCCCGGCAGCTCGCGCCCGATCAGGTCTTGAGCGCGCCTTCCTGAAGACCCTTCATATACCAGCGTTGCGCAACCGCAAAGGTGATGAGCGCCGGAATGATGGCAATGATGTAGAGCGCAGCCATCCGCGGCCACAGAAGTCCGCCCACGCCGCCACTGGCGGAGCCGAGGAAGACCGGCAAGGTCCGTTTGTCGAGGTCATTCATGAGCGTGAGGGCCAGCAGATATTCGCCCCAGGCCGCCACAAAGTTGACGATGATCACCACCACGATCCCGTTGCGGACCAGGGGGAGCACGATACCCCCCAGCGTCCGAAGCGAGTTGGCGCCGTCGATCTTGGCGGAATCGATCAGGTCCTTCGGGACCGTCTGAAACACCCCCCGCATGATGAAGATCGAGATGGCCACGCTGAGCGCGGTGTACGGCAGCATCAGGCTCCAGGTCTGATTGATCAGCCCGAGCCGCCGCTGAATGCTGAAGATACCAACGATGGCCGTAACCTGCGTTGGGAAGAACATCGACGCGACCAGCAACGCGGTCAGGATACGGGAACCGGGCGTGCGCAGATGAACCAATGCGTAGCCGGCCAGCACCGACATGACCGTGGCCGCAACCACCGTCAACATGGTGACCAGGACACTGTTCTTGAAAAGTGTCCAGATGGGTCCCACTTTTCTGGGGTTGTTCAGGACATAGTCATAGTGGGTAAGAAATGGATGGATGAACCCATTTCTGGGCCAAATCCAGTTGTGTGCGCCGTCCTGCAGCGTCTTGAACGAAAGCAGCACGACCCACAGCAGGGGAAGGATCACCCAGAGACACATGATGACCAGGAAGAGATGCCGTCCCGCCGCTTTCCAGTTGAAGCCCCGTCTCGGTTCATCCAAAGCAGAAACCGACGAATAGGCCGCAGGTGCGGAGGTCGCGGGGACTGCCGGTTGCATCGTACTCATGTTGCTCCCCCTAGTCCCGTGGCCGGAAGATGTAGAACATCACCGCAACGACTGCGAGCATGATGATGGCGCCCACCCAGCCGATCGCCGCGGCGTACCCACGAAACTGCACACCGCCATTGAAGGCCGTGTCGTACATATAGACCGTCCAGGTATAGGTGTTCTTGGTTCGGTCGTACCCGCCCATGATCAGGTACTCCGTAATAACCGCCATGGCGCTACCAAAACGGACAACCATGAGCACCAGCAGGATCGGGAGCAACCGCCACACCGTGACGCCCCAGAACATGCGCCATTCGCCGGCGCCGTCCACCCGAGCGGCGTCGGGCAGATCCTTGGGTATCGTCGCAAGACCGGCCAGGAAGAACATGGTGTGATAGCCAAGACCCCACCACCATTCCATAGCCGCGATCGATAGGAAGATCAACTTGGGATCCTGCAGCCACTGTGGCTGCGTGGCCAACGTAAAGAGATTCAGCTTATCGACAAGGATGTAATTGATCGGACCGATGTAGTTGTTGTACATCCAGAGCCAGAGGACGAAGATCAGCGGTGACGGAATCATGGCCGGGATGAGCAGAATGATTCGATACAGCGTCGCCACCCGCTCGTTCTTCACCCGGTCGATGAAGATGGCGGTGATCATCGGAATGAAGATCATTCCCGGGAGAAAAACCAGGGTAAAGATCAGCGCGCGCTGAATCCCCTGCCAGAAGAGCTGGTCACCCAGCACCTCACGATAGTTCTGCAGCCCAATGAAATTCGGTGGATTCTGGTCGAGAAAATTATCGTCGGTAAAGCTCAGTCGGAACGAGCTGTAGATCGGCAGAATCTGCCAACCGACGAAGAAGAAGATGGCAATCAGCAGGTAGGGATAGCTGGAGAGCATATCCTTGGCCGTCCGCCACCAGCCGGAGCGTGTTGTGGCCGCCGGTGTCGTTGCCACGGTTGCAGTCGCCTCCGCGACACTGGTATCGCCCATACCGAAGTACTCCTGGATCGTCGGTTACCGGAATAGCGTGTTCAGTCGGCCGGCGCGCCCCTCGACACGGTATCGAGCGAACACGTGAACCGGTTCGGTCCCGAGCGACGCACACCCGGTGGAACGACGTCGTTCCACCGGGCGCACGTTCGAGGGACTAGACCTGCGGGTCGTTCCCCGTCTGCTTCTGGTACTCGGCGATCACCGCGTCCATCGCTTCCTGGCCGGCGGTCCGGGCGTCGGCCGTCTCGCCCGAGAGGTATTTGTGCCAAAGCGGGCGGGCCACGTCGAACTGCGAAATCGCCAGCAGGGACGGCGCAATGGCGCGCGCATCGGCGAGCGCGTCGCGGATCTGGTAGACCCACGGGTTCCCGCTGATGAATTCCGGCGGCTCAGCGTCCCAGCTCGCCCAAGTCGACTGGGTCACGGGCATCTGACCGACGGCCGAGGTGCCCTCGTCCGGGTTGCCCTGGACCGAGTTCGCCCAGATGGGCTCGTACTGCTGCATGGCCTGGATGAACTCGACCATCTTCGCCTTGTTGGCGCCGTACTTGAAGAGCACGGCGCCCGTGTCCCAGAAGACCGTGCCGCCCACGCCATCGGCCGTCTTCGGCAGACGGGCGAGGCGAAGCTGGCTCGGATCGGGCCAGGTGAAGGAATAGGTCAGCGGAGCATTCTGATACTTGAAGTAGTACCCGGCCTGCTCGGCGGCCCAGGTCGCCTGGTCGACCAGCACCGTGTTGTCCACACCGGCGCTGGCGAGAATGTCGGCGCTGGTCCACTGCATCATGCTCTTCATGATCTCCAGCGCCTGCACCGCGGCATCGCTGTTGTATCGGAAGAGACCGTCCGGCGTGTAGACGTCGGTGTCGATCGAGTGGGTGAGCGGAATTAGCGACCGCCAGTCACGATTGTCGAAGGTGAGGCCGTACGGCGCCGCGCCGCTCTCCTGCACCTTCTGGGCATTGGCAATGAACTCGTCCCAGGTTGCCGGAGCAACTTCGGGATCGATCCCGGCCTGCTCGAGAATACCGGCGTGCGATGCCTGCACGGTAATATCGAGCAGAAGCGGCCAGACGTACCAGCTGCCATCCACCGTGCCCTCTTCGAGAGTGGCCGGGAAGAGATCGTTCTTGATCTCATCGGTCACATGCGGGTCCCACGGCTCGATCGTACCGGTCGCAACCAGCTGCAGCATCTCGAGGAACGGGGTGACGCCCGCATACATGTCCCACGTGCTGGTCTCGTCCTGGGCTTCGGCGATGAAGCGATCGTTGCCGAAGTTCTCGGTCGGGGCGATCTCGATCTCCACCCCTTGCTCGTCGCCGACGTCGTAGATCGCCGGATGCAGATTCAGCTGCCAGTCGTAGAATGTCGCGACCGGGCTGCCTTCCTCCGCGGCGAGCGTGCCTCGAATCGTCTCCTGCGCCAAGGCCGCAATGACCGGAGCGCTGAGACCGAGCGCCGCACCCCGGACGAGAACGTCGCGCCGGCTGATTTTGCCGGTTAGCGCCTCACGCCAGAGCCGCTGCGTTGCAGTCATTTCCGCCATGCTTCACATTCCTCCTGTGCCGTTATGGTAAACGGTCCAGTTTGTGGGTCGCGCACCAATTGCGCAACTCAGCTGTTTGGGCGCTGCGATTGTAGGAATGTATGAAAGTCGATGTCAAGAAGGAATCTTCTACAGAACGTCCCGGAAACCGCCGGGACGCGCAGAATCGCGCGTCCCGCACGGCGATCCCAACCTTTTCCCGGCGGTTTTAGGTAGCATTCGAACATGAGGTACGAAGGTGGCGCGCGACCGCGCAACGCGGCGCCGATCCACCACAGCTCGTAAGGGAGACGAACACGATGAGCGATGCACAATCGATCCAGAAACTGCTGGTTCCGCTCGATGGATCCGAGACCGGTGAGCGGGCGCTCCCGTGGGCGAGGGCGGTAGCTGGAGACCATGCCAGCATCGTTCTTCTGGAGGTCATGCCGGTCGCCATGGCGGTCCGCTCGATCGGTGGCCAGATCATCGGCGATGCCGAAACGATCCAGGCAGGATACCGGCAGATTGCCGAGGATCAGTTGAACGACGCGGTTGCTAAGTGGCTCCCCGAACAACAGAACGTCTCGACTGAGATCGCGGTTGGGGATCCTGCCGAGCAGATCATCGACGCCGCGTTGGCGCAGAACGCCGGCCTCGTCGTGATGTCGAGCCACGGGCGCGGCGCCATTGGACGCTTCGTGAGTGGCTCGGTGGCCGACCGGGTCGTGCGCCACGCACCGGTACCGGTCATGATCGTCGGACCGGAAGGCGATATTCCCGCGGATGCCGAGGTCAAGCGCATCATTGCGCCGGTCGAAGACTCGGAGCTTTCGCTGGCCGCGCTACCGATCGTCTCCAGACTGGCGCGCACGACCGGCGCCCCGGTAACGTTGTTGCATGTCATCGTCCCGGAAACGGATATGGCGATGATCTATCCAACGATGGCTGGCACCATTCCCCCTTCCGCGTATGAGGCGGAATTCGAACGGCTGAGCGTAGAAGCGCGGGAGCTGATCGACCGGGCGGTCGGCATCCTGCAGGACGCCGGGGTCGAAGCGCAGGGACAGGTCTACTCCGGCCAGCCGGCAACATCGATCATGGCCGAGCTCCAGGACGGGGATATCGTGGTGCTTTCCAGTCACGCGCGGCAGGGGATGGCTCGCTGGGTCATCGGCAGCACGTCCATGAAGCTCATCCGGAACGGACGGGCCCCGGTGGTGGTGGTCACCCGGGAGTCGATCGAACGCGCCAATTCCACGCGTTGATTCCGCCCGATTCGTCGAATCGCTCGAACACGCTCCTTGTCTAGACAAGGAGCGTGTTCCGTCCAAGTCCGCGCCGGTGGCAACCCGGCCGAAACCAGCTCCCCGAAATCATCCGCTGACCAATTGAACATCTCCGCGTACGATCATCTCACGAACCGGATCACCTTGTATACGGCCGGTACGGGCACGGTGTAGAGTGGTCTGCGGGAAGAATGCTTCGTCCGAAAGGGAGCAATATGATCAGCCTCAAGGAAGCGCGCGAGCAAAAGTCGCTTACCATCGAAGAGCTTGCGACTGCCTCCAACGTGACGCCGGAATCCATCGCCGCCATCGAGGATGGAACCGCACGCGCCTCGATGGTGGTTGGCCTGAAGCTCTCGAAGGCGCTCGGCAAGCCGACCACTGAGATCATCGAGCTGGCTCCGCAAATGACCGGAGTGTTGGGCGGGGGTATCGACCCGCTTCTGGGACCGCGGGTCGGTCCCAGGTAACGCGGGCGATTACGACCGCGGAGGGGTCATCGCCCAGGCCTCAGTATTGCGCTCGTCTCCCTCATCGAACGTTTCATCCTCGTACTGCTCGGCGTCCTCGCCGGAGTCATCGGTCTGTTTGGACGGGCGCAGGTGCTCGGGGTTTCGCCGGCTCGGGGTCCCAAAACTCTCCTCACCCCGCAGGTCGGCAATCGTTCGTTCGAGCTGCTTTTTCACATCGTCACACGCAAGTTTGGTCGCATGATCGGCGGAACGCGCCGTCTCGGTCGATCGTAGCGTAATGTCTCGCACCCCCAGAATCACACGCAAGCTTGCATCGACCGAACCGGCCAGCTTGGCGTTGGAAAGGGTCAATTCCACCGCTGGATTGCTGAAATTCGTCAATCGTTTCGCGAGTGATTCGAGCGTACGATCGATTCGCTTTTGCTCGATCTCGGTCAGCTCATCTGCCCGGTTGACGATGGTTGGCGTGACTGCCATAGTCCGTTCTCCACTGCTATACAGGAACGATCAACGCTTCCAGCTCTCGCGGATAAAAGGTCAGTCGCTCAGCCCCATGCGATCGAATGACAACCGTATCAGAGTGTCGAAAGCCAGCCAATCCCGGAACGTAGATTCCCGGCTCGACCGAAAGGACCATATTCTCCTCGATCACAACCTCGTCGCTCCCCTTATCGATAAACGGCCATTCGTGTCCTTCGAGGCCCAATCCATGACCGGTGTGATGCCGCTGCAGGTCTTCGATGCCGAGATCGACAAAACGCTGGCTGACATCTCGTTCGGCATCCGCAAAGGATCGCCCGGGCCGCAGTGCATCGAATCCAGCTTGCTGGAGCTCCAGCATGATGTCGAAGTATTTGATGAATTCGGCGTCTGGCTCCCCGATGATCATCGTCCGTTCGAGCTCGGAGTTGTACCCGCCAATATCGGATCCCGCACCAGTCACGAGCACATCGCCGGGACGCAACCCAACCGCGTTGTAGAGGCCATGCGGCATCGATGTGCTTCGCCCCGCCGAGAATCCGGCGCCCGCCGGGTATCCCCAGACTGCCGTCAACGGTTGGTAGCCCGGTCCCAACGCCTTGAGCATGACGCGCGACGCAATTCCGGACGCTTCATATGAGATATCGAGGGGGGCTTTGCCGACTTCGATCAGATCGTGCATGACCTGGTGCGCATAGTTGCCCCACACGCAGCTTTCGACCGTGAACTGCAGCTCGGTAGGGCTCTTGATCGCCCGGAGCCGGTCCACGATGTCACGGGCGCGAACCGTCTCGACACCCTTCCGTACGATCTCAGACAGACCGGCCCCCTCATAGCCATTGACATCGAGGTAGCCGTTATTGTCATAGCCGATGCGGACACCCTTCCGGTTCAGCTTCATCTCGGTCAGGAGATCGCCCAGGAACTCCATGGGCGCCTTGACCCCGCCGGTCGGGTACTCGGGATAGACCGCGACATTGGTGACCGGGTATTGCTGGATATTCTCCCGTTCGAGCAGTGGCACCAGCGCGCCCAAACTGCCGTCAGCCGCCACCACGATCGCCATCGGGCGCTCGGTCGTGACATGGAAAAAGCCAGAGAGATAGGCGATACGGATGGGATGGAACACGACCAGCCCATCGAGCTTACGCTCGGCCATGACCTCCCGGACCCGCGTGCCCCGGGCGGCATACTCTGCCGCGCCAATCTTCCACTGCAGTACCGGCGTTGCCCGTGCCGCCGCTACCTTAGCGGTGGCGGTCTTCTTCCCTTTCGCCATCATTGGCTCCCTATGCGCATCGTCCGAACACGGTCGTTTGATCCAGCATAGCTGAGCCTCAGTGAAGCTGCGTCTTTGGCGTGATCTGAATCATGCCAGTCGGCTGCCGCACCGGTGTTGCGAACGTGGCCGCGACAATGGCGGCGAGAAGCGCAAGCCCCGCCGCACTTCCGACATGGGCCAGCTGGACCGCGGAACCAGTGTCGTGCCCTTCAATTCGGAGCCAGATGAGCACGATTCCAGCCGCTAGGCTCAGCAACGTTACGGCAAGCTGGATAGGTACCAGGCGCGGCCAGCGGATCGGAGTTCCGGCAAATCTCGGGGCAAGGTAGTAGGTCACCCCACAGATCATCAGCGCGACCCAGCCGAAGAGATTGAGCTCTGCATGCACCGGCCGCAACAATGCCCCCTGGGCAGGCGTAACGGCAAAGCTCATCCCCAGTCCCACTCCGCAGGTCAACGCGACCAGGGCAGCTCCAAATCCGACCCCGGTGAGACGTGGCAACGCGTGAACGAACGGCAGGCAGTTGGCGATCCAGAGGACGATCACCATTGCCTCGAACGGTCCGGCCATGTGGAACAGGAGCTGCGAGTCGATTGCCAGCGCGATCACCATCAGCGGAAGCGCGATCACCGTCACCCACCAGTGGATTCGCAATCCGGTCAACGATCGCCAGCGCCGCGTCGTCCAGCGCGGCAAAACGTGATAGGTCACGCCGCTTGCCATCGAAAGCACGAATCCGACCAGCATGGCATGGGCCCAGACAAGCTCCCACCGTCCCCGATCGGGTTCATAGAACGATGTGATGAAACCAACGGTCAATCCAACCAGCAGCCAGATCGATGACAACCGGGTGAACTTGGTGGCAATACGATCCGCGACCACCTGCTCGGGGTAGGGCAATGGCGGTGCCGGTCGTTTCGGCTGACTGTGCCGGAAAAGCTGACTGATGTTGTACATGAACAGCAGCCCCGCCAGCAGCGACACCGCGCTCCCCGCGGTCACCAGCAGGTCCCGGTCACGAACGCGGCCGAAAAAGACGGTCCATCCACCCACAATTGCGAGGGCAATCATTGCGTCTACCAGCGACTGCGACACCCAGTCCCTGCGGGAAAAAACCGGTACGATGCGAGAATTGACGGCCAGGATCATTGGAAACGCGCCACCCAGAACAGCGAGCCAGACGGCGGCTTGCCACCAGGTCGGATGCGTGCGAGTAAACCCTGCAACGCCAACCGCCACTGCCAGGGCCAGCAGTGCAAGCGACATCGCCGCGCCCAGTCGCCGGTGACTCATGATCTCGTCCTTTCGACGGTTTGCGCGCGCGGTGCACGCGCGGCCACCCGTGGCCAAAGCTGAACGGCAAAGATGAACGCCGCAGCAATCTGCAGGATGGCCGAAGTCCAGAGAATGAGCGATGCGAATGCATCGTTATGCCCAGTTCGTTGCCAGGGTTCGCCGGCAACCCGGCAAAGCAATCCGAGATTCAGGGCCAGCACGGCAATTTGCGCGGTCTTGAGATCGTACCCAAGTGGGCGTTGCGGGGATCTTTTTCGGGGAAGCAACCAGTACGCAATGCCAAGCGCAAACTGCAGAAACCAGCCGACGAAGAGCATATGCCCATGGGTCGGCTGCATCCACAGTCGCCAGTTACCCGGAATATCCTGATCGACGAGCATTGCCCCGCCGAACAAGAACCCACTCAGCATCCAGAGAAGCGAACATCTCACCATGATGGAGCTGAGTGGATCCAATTGCTCCTACCAGCCTTGCGATTCAGACACGATGGTCGCCACCTGACGCACGACAGGCTCCGGCTCGATACCGTGCTTCGTCAAAGCCTCACCCAATGGGAGGCCACCACCGCAACACATGTCCAGCCCATACATGGAAAAGACCGTCATGGTACCCGGGGCGTGCTCGACCAGATCGGAAATCGTGCGGTTGGCAATCTGCCCAAGCAGTTCGTCGGTAATCGGCAGCGTGTAGTTCGTGGACGTGGTCATCTCGCGTTCCCCAGCGTTTCGGTCCGAGTTTCCGTCGTTCGACGGCTCTGGTCCGATTGTCCGCTGTGGACGGTCGCAGACGCGCCTCAACGCGCGATGCGACGTTACAAAATCGTAACAATTCGCCGGACGCCGGTTTCCACCCTCGACGCTGGCTGGACAGGAATACGGTCAGCTTCCGGGAAGAACCGCAATCTTCACTACTCGGAAGAGTTTCGATCTGACATTGGCTCTCACCCCGATATGTCCATCACAGTGTACCCAACATCCGATCTCCTTCGGCACCTCGAATGATCCGAGCGAAGAGCTCATCCGTACCAGCAACAGGTCAGCCTTCGCTTCGATGCAGCCGGCCGACGTCGTTACTCATAGCAAGGGAGCACTATGCACATCAGGAATGCATTCTCGATTCTTGCACCGTTCGCCCTCGTTCTCGCCGTATCGTTCGCAATTGCCACGCCCGGCGCGACCGTCGCTCACGACGGCGAACACGACAGCGATCACCCGGCTCATATTCATTCCGGAACATGTGACGAGCTGGGTGATGTCGTCTTCCCCTTGAGCAATGTCGGTGCAGCGATGCCGGCCGATGACATGTCCATGGACGACTCGGACGACATGAGCATGTCTGGCGACGATGACGACATGTCCATGGACGATTCCGATGACATGAGCATGGCCAGCGATGACGACGACGATATGTCGATGGACGACTCAGACGATATGAGCATGGCCGGCGAAGACGACATGAGCATGTCTGACGATGACGATAAGGTCGAGGTCAGCGTGACGACCGTGTCGTCGCCCCTCTCCGATCTGCTAAGCAGCCCGTATGCCATCAATGTCCACAAATCCGCGGACGAGATCGGAACATACATTGCCTGCGGCGTTATTGGCGGAACGATGATGGGACCATCTGATCTTGCCATCGCGCTGGGGGAACGGAACGACTCTGGCGCTTCAGGCATCGCCACCCTGCACGACAATGGCGACGGGACGACGACCGTCTCGGTCTACCTCACTAAGCACAACGATGATGACGACCATCGGGACGGCGATTCCGCGATGATGGGAACCGCGGAATCGGATGACAGTTCTGCTTCAACGGTGAACGCCGTGGCAGTGTCGATTTCGGGGTTCGCCTTCGATCCGGTCACCCTCGAAGTAAAGGTCGGCGACACCGTGACCTGGACGAACAACGACTCGGCACCCCACACAGTCACCCAGAATCCGTCCGGCAGCGGGTTCCAATCCGGCACGCTGCAAACGGGAGAGAGCTTCAGCTACACCTTCGAATCCGCCGGCACGTTCGACTATTTCTGCGAGTTCCATTCCGGGATGACCGGGCAGGTGATCGTGAGCTAGCTCGCGTCGCCCGGATTCCCGGAACCCGGAGTCTGGACTGAGTTCCAAACGGCGAGCTGGGCCAGCGTTCGACGATCCGCCCGGCTCGAAAGACAGAATGAGACACCCGAGCCATTCGCGCTCGGGTGTCTCATTCTGCGCCGGACGCACGATGTCCAACGCCCGCCCCTCGTGGCGATCGTGCGCTCCGTCCGCTCTCCGAGGTGCACCATCGCCAATACGCCCCAGCATCTCGACCTCCTCGGCAGACGACCGCCACCTATACTGTGCTGCTGGCCCGAACATGGGTCGATGCTCGAGGAAATCCATGCCAGTCCGAACTGTTCAGGCCGCGCGGTATGTCACCCCGCTCCGAGAAGGCGGTTCCGTACCTGCCATCGTCGAAGCCGACGATGACGGGCTCTACGTACTCAAGTTCCATGGAGCGGCGCAGGGACCGAAATCACTCATTGCCGAGCTCATCGCTGGGGAAATCGGTCGGCGGCTGGCACTCCCCGTACCTGATATCGTCCTGATCGAGCTCGATCCGGTGCTCGCCAACGCCGAACCCGATCCGGAGATTCAGGAGCTGATTGCCAAGAGCGGCGGTCTCAATCTCGGTCTCGATTTTCTCCCCGGTTCGCTTGCCTTCGCGCCGGCCGCCCCGCCCGATCTCACCCCGGAGCTGGCCGCGGATGTCGTGTGGTTCGATGCGTTCGTGCTCAATGTCGACCGGACGCCGCGCAACCCCAACCTGCTTGCCTGGCACCGCAAGCTCTGGCTGATCGACCATGGAGCATCGCTCTATTTTCATCACAACTGGCCCGATGCGGAACGTGTGGCGCGATCACCTTTCCAGTTGAGCCGGGAACATATCCTGCTTCCTGCCGCTGGTTCGATTCTCGCGGCGGGTGACCGCCTGCGAGGCAAGGTCACGCCGGCCATGTTGGACGAAATCGTTGCCGATATCCCCGACGAATGGTTGACCGAGGATCCGCTCGACCGTACGCCGGATCAGGTCCGCGCAGCATATCGGGATCTCCTGCTGCTCCGGCTCGGTCATGCCTCGGTTTTCGAGGAGGAGGCGGAACGTGCCCGCACGGCTGGCATTTGAATACGCCGTAATTCGCATCGTTCCCCGGGTCGAACGGGCTGAGTTCATCAACGCGGGGGTGGTTCTCATCTGCCGCTCGCGGCGGTATCTTGCAGCCCGGGTCGAGCTCGATCGTGGTCGTCTGGTCTGTCTCGCTCCGTTCTGCTCCGAACATCAGATCGATGCAATCGAGGAACAGCTCAGGCTGATTCCACGTATCGCCGCGGGCGATCCCGAAGCCGGCCCCATCGCCAGACTCGACTTCCGTGAACGATGGCACTGGCTTGCCGCGCCATCCAGCACGATCGTGCAATCATCGCCGGCGCATACCGGGCTCTGTATCGATCCGGCGCAGCAGCTGGATGCGCTCTTTGCCAATTTGGTGCGCCTGCCGTGACCGAACCAGCACTCGAGCTCGCCGCCGAAGCAACGCAGCAACCCCTTCCAGGGTCCGCATGGGAACCGATGACGCAGCGTCGCGTGCTTCTGCTGGCGCTTCCCATCATCGGTGAGAACATGCTGCAGGTTGCCGTGGGAGCGGTCGACACGCTGCTGGTCGGACGGCTGGGCGCGGATGCAATTGCCGGAGTCGGTATCGCGTTCGAGACCGTTTTCCTCATCATTGCCATCCTGAGCGCCGTCACGATCGGTGCGACGGTTCTGGTCTCACAGGCAATCGGCGCGGGAGCGAGTGAGCGCGCAAACGAGCTGGCGCGGCAGGCCATCTCGTGGGGTGTCGTGCTGGCGATTCCGCTCTCGATTCTCGGTTATGTGTTGGCGCCGCAGGCGATCAGCCTCTTCCATGTCGAGGATGATGTGGCAGCGAATGCCGTCGAGTATCTCCAGATCACTTCGGCCTGCAGCGTCGCAATCCTGCTTTCCTATCTTTGCGGGGCGGTACTTCGCGGGGCGGGCGATAGTCGGACGCCCCTCAAAGCAGCGGTGCTCGCCAATGCGGTCAACGTCGTCGTTGCGTACGTGCTCATCTTTGGCCATTTCGGATTTCCGGAGCTGGGGGTCGGCGGTTCGGCCTGGGGCGCCGCTCTGGGCCGCGCAACGGGAGCGGCGTTCATGCTGGTCATGCTCTGGTCCGGGAAGGTGAGCCTGTCGATTCGCAGCCGCAGGGGTTGGTTCCCCAGCCTGACCATTGGCCGCGGACTCTTCAAACTCGGCCTGCCGGCCGCGTTCGAACAGGTGGTCATGCAGTTCGGATTCATTTTCCTCGTGGCAATCGCGGCAACGATTGGAACCGATGCGCTGGCAGCCCAGCAGATCTCCTTTACCGCAATGTCCATCGCGTTCCTGCCGACGATCGCATTCGCCACCACCGCAACCGCGTTCGTCGGGCAGAGCGTCGGCGCCAAGCGTATGGATGAAGGGATCGCCGCGGCGAACATCTCCCGCAAGTGGGCCGTGATCGTGACAGTCGCTGGCCTGGTGTTGATGGTGGTTTTTGCCGAGTACATCGTGCGGGCATTCTCCGACGATGCAAATGTGATCGAGCTCGGAACGGTGGCCATGCGCGCCATCGGGATTAGCCTGCCGATCTGGGGGCTCTGGATGTCATCCGCGGGCGCTGTCCGCGGGGCGGGCGACACCCGCTCGCCGATGATTCGAGGGGTGGTAGCCGTCTGGTTGGCGGTGCTCATTGCCTGGATTGGCGTGCAGTTTCTGGATCAAAGCATTGCCTGGATCTGGGGCAGCTTTATCGTGACCGGATTGATTCCCGCGATCGGCAATTGGCGCGCCTTCAAGTCCCGGGCTGCAGATCTGACTCGCGAGTTCCGGCTCGATCAATCCACCGAGCCCACACCCGAAACCGCAATCTGAGCACGCGACCTCACGCACGGTCGAATCGACCGGCCCAGCCCCGTACTGGATCGGAAACGCGCCTGCCCGTCTCCAGGCAGAGATGACTGATACGGAATCCGCGTGATGAGGTGGGGATACCACCAACGGTAGCCGCCGGCCCTGTGCAGGCGGTGCTTCGCCGGCGGCTACGAGGCACGGGGATGACATCCTTGTTGTACCCGGAATCCGTATGAGTAATCCAGCACGCTCATGGCAACTGAGCTTCAATTGAGGCAGAGGGGACGAGTGAATTCATCGTTGGAGCCGATGGAGGTAACAGACGTGAACGATCAAGAACTGGCCACGAAACGTGACGCTTTGGTTCAGGGACTTCAGGAAGATCTGGCGCGTGAATACAAGGCAATCATCCAGTATGTGATCTACAGCCAGGTGCTGGATGGCCCGCAATACATGGACATTGCCAGCGAGCTGGAAGTGCATGCGCATGAAGAGCTCGATCATGCTATTGCGGTTGCCAAGCAGCTCGACTATTTCGGCGTCTATCCGACCGAGAAGCCAAAGCCGGTCGAAATACCGGAGGATGCCGAGGGAATGCTCTGGGCCGACCTCCGAGCTGAGGACGAGACGGTGGCCGAGTATCGGAAACGGATCTTGCAGGCGCAAGAGATCGGCGAGTTCGCGCTGGCCGAAGTCCTGCAGGAGATCACCAAGCAGGAGCAGGATCACCAGATCGAGCTGGCGGCCGCGCTGGGCGTGGTCGCGGATCCCAGAAGCCGCAAAGAAACCGAACCGAAACGCTGAGCCGAGGCCCCGCACAACAATCGAACGCGAAGAAAACACGTGGAACGGCTTTTCCGTTCCACGTGTTAGTTTGCCCTTTTCTCCGGACTCAGGACTCCGGCCCCCGGACCATCACGATTATCCTTCCAGCAGGAGCGTCGTGGGATCCTCGATGAGCTCTTTGATCTTGACCAGGAAACGTACGGCCGTGCTGCCGTCGACGATTCGGTGATCGTAAGAAAGCGCGACGTACATCATCGGGCGGATCACGATCTCGTCATCGACGACGACTGCTCGCTTCTGGATGGCGTGCATCCCGAGAATGCCAACCTGTGGCGCGTTGAGAATCGGGGTCGACATGAGCGACCCATAGATTCCACCGTTGGTGATCGTAAAGGTGCCACCCATGAGCTCGGATAGCTCCAGGTCGCCCGAACGCGCGCGCGTCGCCAGGTCGACGATGGTCTTCTCGATATCAGCGAACGACTTGCGATCCGCGTCACGCACGACGGGAACGACCAGTCCTTCATCGATGCCGACCGCAATACCGATGTCGTAGTACTTCTTCAGAACGATCTCGTCGCCCTGGATCTCGGCGTTCACATAGGGATACGCCTTGAGCGCCCCAACCGTCGCCTTGGTGAAGAACGACATGAAGCCGAGATTGACCCCGAACTTCTCCTTGAAGGCGTCCTTGCGCTGGGCGCGCAGATCCATGACGGCCGACATATCGATCTCGTTGAACGTTGTCAGCATGGCGGCCGTATGCTGCGCTTCGACCAGCCGGTTGGCGATGGTCTGGCGTCGCCGGTTCATGCGAATACGCTCTTCGCCACGTGCGTCTTCGACCCGTGGAGCGGCCGGAGCAGGCGGCTGCGGGGCGGGAACAGATGGCGCCGGCGCCGGGGCGGGAGCCGACGGAGCAACCGGCGCCGCGGTCTGCTGCCGCGCAGTCGCAATCGAAAGAATGTCCTCGCGCGTCACGCGTCCGCCCGGCCCCGTTCCCGGAACCGCATTCAGGTCGATATTGTGCTCTTCGGCAAGACGGCGCACCGCCGGGGCAGCACGCCCGGCACCGTCTGACACAGCCGAGGTCTCGGCAGGAGCAGTCGTAGCGGCAACAGGCTCGGCCACCGGAGCGGGAGCCGTTTCCGCCGGAGCAGCGGCTTCGGAAGCCGTACCATTGGTCGCGGCAGCGCCCGCGGAGATCGTTCCCAGCACCTCGCCGACCGTGACTACGTCACCTTCGGCATGCGCGATCGAAGCCAGGACCCCGTCCTCGTCGGCGGTGACATCGAGATTGACTTTGTCGGTCTCGAGCTCGAGGATCGTCTCTCCCCGTGTGACAGCATCACCCTCGGACTTCAACCATTGACCGACCACTGCGTCGACGAGCGACTCTCCCAGCGGTGGCACCCGGATCTCAACCGGCATTCATCAACTCCTGCTCTTGGCTGTCTTCTTTTCGACAATCTCGACGGATTCACCCGATTCGGCGTGCCCGTTGGCTGTGTTCTTGCGTCCATTTCCATTCGACCGGGACGCACGCGGTGACGGCGCGCCTTCGAACGCGGCAGCGACGATCCGTTTCTGCTCGACCGCGTGAAGGTCCGCGGCGCCCTCGGCCGGGCTGGCGCGCTCCGGCCGCCCGATATAGCTCACCGGCAGTCCGCTGGCGATCTCACGCAGCTTGGCGTGAATGTAGGTCCACGCCCCCATATTCTGCGGCTCTTCCTGGAGCCAGACGACTTCCTTCAGATTGGGGTAGAGCGCGAGCGTCTTCCCAAGCGCTCGTTTCGGGAACGGCGCCAACTGCTCGACACGCGCAATCGCAACATTCTGGGTCTCCGCGCGCAAGGGGCTCGCATCGAGATCGACGGCCACCTTGCCCGAGCAGAGCACCAGCCGGGTCACGGATTTGGTCTCGGTATTGATTGCATCGTCCATCACCATCTGGAAGGTGCCCTGCACCAGATCCTTCAGCTCGGACGCAGCCGCCGGGTTACGCAGCAAGCTCTTTGGCGTCATGACGACCAGCGGCCGCGGATCGGAAAGGAGGAGCGCCGCCTGACGTCGCAGCAAATGGAAATACTGCGCCGACGTCGTCGCGTTCACGACGCGGATGTTGTCCTGTGCGTAAAGCTGAAGAAATCGTTCCAGACGAGCGCTGGAATGTTCCGGCCCCTGCCCTTCATACCCATGCGGCAGGAGAAGAACCAGCGATGGCTCGACCCGCCACTTGGTGCGAGCGGCTGAAATGAACTGATCGATCATCACCTGGGCGCCATTGGCGAAGTCGCCAAACTGGCCCTCCCAGATCACCAGCCGGCCAGGAGCCTGGACACTGTAACCGTATTCGAACCCAACGGTCGCTTCTTCCGACAAAGCGCTGTTATACACGGCAAACGATGCCGTCGCGGCCGGAAGCGCGGTCAGCGGCGTATAGGTCGATCCATCGAGACTGTGCAGCACCAGATGCCGCTGGCTGAAGGTGCCGCGCTCCGAGTCCTGTCCGGTGAGGCGAATCGGCGTTCCTTCGGCCAAAATGGCGGCAAAGGCCAGCGTTTCCGCATGTGCCCAATCGATCCGCGCATCGGACGAGTCGAGCACCTTCGCGCGGCGGTCCCATTGCCGGGCAAGCTTGGACGTGATGGTGAAGCCCTCCGGAACCGCATGGATGTCTCGATGATATTCGCGCAGCGTTTCTTCTGGCACACCGGTATCGACCCCGCGGCGTGGGGGCGGTGGCGGAACGTCCTCGCTCAGATTGGCGGTTCCATCGGTCACCGACCGCCGGATGCCCGCCAGGTTGTCGAGCGCGCCCTGAAGCATCGTCTCGGCTTCGCCCGTCTGGATATCACCCGCGCTCAGCAGTTGTTGGGCGAAGAGGTCGCGTACGGTTGGGTGCTTATCGATGAGCCGGTACATCTCTGGCTGGGTAAACGATGGCTCGTCGCCCTCGTTATGCCCCCACTTGCGATATCCGACAAGGTCGACCAGGAAGTCCTTCCCGAATGTGTCGCGGTATTCGATCGCCATACGAACCGCCGCTAGACAGCTTTCGGGATCGTCGGCATTGACATGCACAACCGGAATCTCGAAGCCCTTGGCAAGGTCGCCTGCATATCGGGTCGAGCGTGAATCGCTGGGAGAGGTTGTGAATCCAACCTGGTTGTTGGCGATGATGTGAATAGTGCCCCCGGTCGTATAGCCGGGCAGCGCGGAGAGGTTCAACGTCTCTGCGACGACGCCCTGACCGGGGAAGGCGGCATCGCCATGGATCAGGATGGCCATTCCGGCCTTGTTGTCCCGCACCGGTTTGCCCGGTTTATCGGTGACATCCTGAAGCGCGCGCACCATCCCTTCGACGACCGGATTGACCGCTTCGAGATGACTTGGGTTTGGCGCAAGCGCCAGCGGGACTTCGACCATGTGGCCCTGCTCGCCGCGCAGCAGCCGGGCGCCAAGGTGGTATTTCACGTCCCCGGAGAACTGCTGGGCTGGATCGTTCTCATCCTGTTTCGGATGCCATTTGGCTCCTTCGAACGCGGCGATGATGGCCTGATATGGTTTGCCGAGCACATGGGTCATGACATTGAGGCGTCCACGGTGGGCCATTCCAAAGATGACCTCGCGCACCCCGTCACTCGCGGCAGCCAGCACGATCTCGTCGAGCATCGGAACCAGCATGTCGGTCCCTTCGATAGAAAAACGCTTCTGCCCCAGGTAGGTCTGGTGCAGGAAGCGTTCGAAGGCTTCGACATCGGTGAGCCGGCGCAGGAGCGCCCGGCGTGCCGAACGCTCCATGGGCTGAGCAAAGCGTTGGGATTCCGCAGCCTCGGTCAGCCAGGCGCGCTCCGCCGGCAGATGAACGTGATCGAAGTCGTATCCGGTCGAACCGGTATAGATCGCACGAAGCTTCTGAATTGCCTCATACGCATTGGCGGAGGAAGCCGCCACTTCCCCCCCAACGACCATGGCCGGCAATGCCCGCAAATCGGCATCCGTCAGCCGATAGGTGTCGAGATCGAGATCGGGATTATCGGCAACCGGCCGGCCGAGTGGGTCGATCGAGGCATCGAGATGACCGTATTCGCGAATGGCCTGCGCGAGTGCAGCCGCTCCAACGACCTTCTCCAAATCGACCGCGGGGGTCGCCGTCGCCGGTGTGCCAACGTGCCCGTTCGTGACACGCGGAAGCTCTGGAGTGAATTCTTCGAAATAGGTCTGCCAGCGCGGCCCGACCGAGGTCGGGTCCTGTTGATACTGCTCATAGAGCTCGAGCACATAGCCGGCATTTGGCCCGTAAAAAGCTCCGAGATCGGACATGCTCGTTCCACCTGAGTGTTTGGCGCGCAAAGATACTTGTTCCTGATCAGCACGCCGCTAAGGGACTGCTCACTTCGGCACACGCGATCCAGAACACAAGGTGCATGGCACAGAACGCCGCTGTTGCGTGCACGTTATGAATTCTACACTTGTTGCGCCACTCTCCGGGATCGAAAACAAACCGATTACATACGAATTTGGCGCGAGCTTCGCGTTCGCGCTGTTGCGTGGTCGCAACATACAACGGACTCCGAAGTATTTCTCCGGAGAATGAGTGATACGGAATCCGCGTGATTGCCTGGGGATAAGACCTATGAGGGACGAGGACTCTTCTGTGACGAAGCGAGGAGCCGTGCGCGCCAGATTTGCTTCAGCCTGCCGCATGCCGCGAGCCGCCTGTTGTCCCACGGCCGTGCTTCACGAGTCAGGGCTGAGCGCTCCGGACGAGTGGGTAGCCATGGACGCTTCGATCTTGGCGCGTTGGGACCGTTCGTGGGACCACTCGGCGGCAAAGTAGCTCCCGATGACGAAAACGACTGCAAGGACCTGGGCGATGACGCCTTCCCAAGTGGCATAGAGTCCCAGCCAGACGCCGGACCAATAGGGCAGGATGACATGCTCGATAGGGGTTATCCGCATCCAGCCGACGACTTGCAGGACATGCACGGTCGTCCCAACCATGGTGACCAGCACGAAGGCGATCATGAATCCGGTAATGATGAGCATCTTCTTGTGCGGCAACTTGGCTTGCATGAAGAAGACCAGCGCGCCAACGACCGCCACCCCGGCAAGACCGAGCAGAACACCCTGCACCACGGTCCAGGTGCCGGCATCGAGCACCATCGCCTGCAGGAAGAGAACGGTTTCGGCGCCTTCCCGGAAGACGCTGGTAAATCCCAGGATGGCCAGCCCGAGAAACTGCCCCGCGGCACCCCTGATGAGCATGCGGCGTCGCTGGTGATGGTGGGCGATCCATTTGGTCCAATAGACCTTATGGAAAAACCAGTTCATCACGATCAGCAGCACGCCGATGGCGATCAATGAAACGACGGCCTCCAGCTTCTCGCCGTACTGGCCGAGCGAAAGGAGAACGGTGCGCGCGAGGACAAACAGGATGACCGTCGCCACGAATGCACCGATGGCGCCGACAACGAGCGGTTTCTTATAGATTCGATTGGCGCCCACCATGCTCGCCAGCAACGACGCCAGAATCAGGATCCCTTCGAGTCCTTCACGGAAGACGATGGTGGCGGAATTGAAGATGATCGACGCATTTCCCGGCCGATCGGCGCCGAGGCGCTGCTTTCCTTCGGCCAGCACCTTGTCGAGCTCGGCGAGAATTGCCTGCATCTCCGCAACCGGAGCGTGATCGGCGATCGCCACCTGCAAACCACGCGTGCTGCCATTCCCTGCCCAGAAGAGCGCTTCGGTCTCCTGGGCGAGACGGGGAGCGAACCCGAGCAAGTGCTTTTCCGGACCGGTTTCGAAGACGGCGTACGCCTGCAGCCTGGCTGATTCGGCCTGTTGATATTGACCGGCGGCCGTGGCCGCGAGGACCTGATCGAGCAAGGTCGCGACGACATCGAAGTCGGCGGTGCTACTCGATTGATTCCATTCCGTTGGATACACCGTCCGCAGCTGATCCTCGAGCGCGTTCACCGCGTCCGCAATGACGCTCGACTCGACGACCGTCGTCCTGGCCCGGGCGTCAGCCAGCTGCTGATCGAGCGATTGCAACCCCAGCGCGATGGTTTTGGTCGCATCGGGATCGATCTGGTTGAGCGCGGGACGAATATCGGCAAACGCCGCGCCGGCAGCTTCGGAGAAGGCCTTGGCCTCTTCGATCTCGAGCGGAATCGTGACGGTCGTTCCATTGACCCCACGCTTGTATTCGACCGGAATCAATCCCAGGAACTGGATCAGTTGATGAGCGCGCTCCGATCGCTCTTCATCGGTCATCGGCGCAGCCCGAAACTGACCGAGAATCTCCTGCGCCTCGGCGATCGACGCATCGAAGGTGGCCGTGTCCCCCGCCACCGCGGCGGCGACGAGGCTGGCGAAGGTCTGATCGACCGCCAGGCGGGCGTCGGCGCCATGTTGTGTTTCGAATGCGGGCGCCACGATCTGCCAGTAGCCCTTCGCGCGACTGGTCGCTTCCGCCTGACTTATCGGATATCCGCTCTTCTCCGCCTGGACGGCATCCACAACGGCAGCGTCGAGCTGCCCCTGATACGCGTCGAGCAAATCGGCCGAGATGGCCAGCAATGCATCGTCAAGCGTCATCTCACCAGTGGAAAGCGCGGAAAGCGCGGTGGTCGCCTTCGCATTGGGGCCCGAGAACCTGGTGGTGGGCCGGTATTCACGGACGAGCAACCATGCCGCGGCGGTGTCGAGATCGCCGCTCTGGACGGCTGCGATCGTTTGTCGATAGGCGGCGCCCAGGATCGTGGTCGAAATGCTCGCCTTGGTGATGGCGAGCGCGATATTGTCGCCGGTTTCGACGGCGACACGTGCCTCGTCCAGATACGTCTGGAACTCGGCGACGGCATCGGGATCCGATGCAAACATGGGAGCGATGATCTCCAACGCCACATCAGCTCGGTCGATTCCTGCCTGAGCCGCATCCTGATTACTCAGGATCAACTGGGACTGAGCGGCGAAGACGCCGGCATTGAGGTCATGCGCGGCAAGAGCCGGCGTCGATGCCGACTCCTGCGCATGGATCTGGGTATGGGACGAGTAGGTGGTCACAAAGGTGAGACCGAGCAGGACACCTGCGCAGAGAACACGCGCGAATCTGTTCACCGTACCGCCCTCGTTCGATTCAGTGCTCCCGGTCGAGCCAGTGGTGAGCTAGCTCGCGGGTTCGATACCGAGCAGCGCCATCGCCTGGGTAATCTGCCCTGCGGACGCGGATGACATCTCTTCCATTTGCGCCGCGAAGATATCGGCCTGCTCCGGAGTAAACCGCGTACCTCCATCTTCCTGGGCGTGAATATCGGTAACGAACGCCATCATCTCATCGAGCCCGGCATCGATCTGTGCAGCCAGTTCGGGATTGACTGAGAGAACGACGCCCTGGACATGGTCGTACGTCACGAGCAGGCCGTTGAGAATACCAGCGACATCGACCAACCGGCTCACCGCAACGAACGATTCAGCGGTCGAGTCCTGACCGAGCACGAAGGGCGAGTTCTTCCAGTCGTCGAAATACTCGTTCATAGTGGGAACCATGGTGAGAAGGGCCGTGAACGCGTCCTCCGGGGTCGGCTCCCATGCCGCAACTGCGGCCTGCAGATCGAGCGATGCCTGGTTTAGCCCCTGCATGGTACCGAGCAGGAAGTTCGCATCGGGAAGCGCTTCGCCGATCTCGATCGTGCCATCGCCATCGAAATCGACCTTCAGGCCAACATAGTCCGGGTGCGTTCCCCACAAGGCAGGCTCGGTCAGGTGATGGTAGAAGCTGCCAGGGCTCTGCAGTACGGTGCCATCCGGCAGGGTCACCTCATTGTCGAGGGCATTGGCGGGATCTTCTTCACCACTTGCTCCAGCATCGAGCAGGAGATCGTAGTAGGAGAGCGCCGGCACACCGGCGACGATGCCTTCGGAGAGTTCGTAGTTGCCGCTCGACTGGTTGATCCAGACATCGCGCGCCTTCTCGATCTCGGGAACGAGCACGGGCCCAAACTGGTCCCAAACCGCCTGATAGTCGAAGTCATTGGCCGAGACCAGATCGTAGTACTGCTGGGCAGCGGCCAGCAATGTCGCATTGCCCGCCACCACCGCGTCGACCCGCTCGACGAGATAGGTCTTGATACCGGAGAGTTCCAGATCCTCGACCGCAACCGGTGACGCCGAGACGACCGGAGTGGCCTCCTGCGCCGCGACCAAGGGCACGAACGAAAACGACATTACAAGGGTCAGCGCGACTCCGGCCCCGAGCCGGCGGAATCTCGACATGATGTGCTCCTGTTTGGATTCGGTGCCGCGCAACCAGCAGGCGGCACAATCGACGTTCAATTCCGACTGAAATACTCGGAATATGCGCAGTTTGTATCAGTGCATGAGCTCCGTCAAGGGGATATCGCAATGCTGGGATATTGGGATCGAGACCGCGAATACCCTGCTGGACGCCTCGATTACGCCGATTCGGGGTCGAGATCGGCGAGCGCGAGGACGAGGTTGCGGCAGGCCATCGCGTCCGAATGCGCCCGGTGGGTACCGGCGGGCAGTCCGAAGGCAGAGACGGCATCCCCCAGCTTGTGGAGCCGGAAGCGGTTGCGCTTGTGTGACGACCGCTCGCCCGCATAGCGGGCGTACTGCTGCATGGCGCAGTGCCACTCGACGGACACCGGTTCGCAGGCGTACACGCGACAACAAGCGGCGATCATGCGCTGATCGAACGACGCGTTGTAGACAACCACCGGCCGCTCGCGAATCAGGCCGGCCAGCTCTGGATAGATGTCGCTCCAGGCGGGAGCATTTTGCACGTCGGCATCGACAATGCCATGAATACGTGAGGACTCGGCCGGGATGCAAATGGACGGTGCGATCAAGGTGTCGATCAGCGCGTTTCCATCGAGATCGAGCACCGCCAAATCGATGATCTCGGCGTGCGGACCCAGTCCGGTCGTCTCGGTGTCGAGAAAGAGAGTCTTGCTATTTCCCGTTCGTTGACGCGCCCAGGCGATCACGTGCGCCCGTGCCTTGTGCCGGCTCGAGGTCACGATCACGTGCCTCCCGGCATCACGAGATTTGCCATTGCGATCGTGACCAACTGCCCGACCGCCTGCAGGTACCACATATCGATAGCGTCAACGGTGTCCTTGGATTGATTGATCAATGGATCCCCGTAAAGGACCGAGGCAACCATGATTGCCGGTATGCCGAAGTTGTTCAGCTCGGTGTCATCGGCCGTGATCTTGTCGCTCATCGATGGCCAGACCGCAATTCCCAGGCCCCAGCGGTCGTTGACATCGACCAGCAGGTTCGAAAGGAAGAGACTCGACTGGTTGGCATTGACGTAGAGTTGGTTCTGCCCAACGGACGCGCCCACCGAGTCGACATTGAAGGCTCCGGCATAGGGACGTGATTCGACCGTAGTGGCATGGCGCGCGAATTCGTGGGCACCCTGCATCGCGTACTCCTCGGCGTTGAAGAACGCGATATGGACCGGATGCTCCAGTTGATAGCCGGAGAGCGCGCGGGCTGTTTCCAGGAGCACTGCAATCCCGGACCCATTGTCGAGCGCGCCGGGCGCCAGCACAGGATCGTTGGTATCAGTCGCGATCGAGTCGAAATGGGCGGTCATGAGATAAATCTTGCTCGGGTCGTTGCCCGGAATTTCCCCCACCACATTGAGCAGCAATCGGCCGTTGTCGCCAATGAAGTCTTCATACCAGACATCGAGTCCGTAGCTGGCGAGCCGGCGGTAGAGATACTCCGCCGCTTTGACATTGCCAACCTGTGCGTACTCCCGGCTTCCCAGGGCGCCGTCGACTCCGCCCATTGCCTCCAGATCGAGGATGCGCTGCTTGAGCTGGCCGACACTGATGCTCTCCGCCACGACTCCCGGATCGGAGATTGCGGGCAGGTCGGACTTCTGGCCAATCACGGGGAGTAACGGCGGAAGCTTCTCGATCGAGATACCCATGTTCACGATATCGCGCACATACGGGGGCGGTCCGGGAATATCGACCAGGAATTGATTTGAGACGCCATCGACAATCGTTCCCATGCTCTCGATCGCCGATCGATCGACACCCTCGGGCAGGCGCAGAACATAGAGTTGGGAGGTATCGGCCACGTTTTCGACCAATGCGAAGTCGAACTCGTCGCTTTCGAACTGCGCCAGCATTCGATTATCGACACTCACCCAGGCCTGGCCGTCATGCTCGTACGTGACCTTGGCCCCGAACTCCATCAGGAAGGCGCCGGTACGCTCATCGGACGGCATGCGTGCCAGACAGAGCGGGTTGCAGATGCCTTGCGGCTGCGTGGGTCCGGTGGTCGGCGTGTCCTCCGGCGGAAAGGTGGGAGAGGGCGCCTGGGTCGGCGGGGGCGGGGTCGCATCGAAATCGAATATTTCCGCCGGGGTGCCGGTCAGGTTCTGGGCGATTTCAGTTGGCGCTTCGGGATCGCCTTGCACGATCCAGACCGCGGACGCAACGATAAGGATCGCAAAGATCCCCACGACGACGGCCAGATTCCAACCAGAAATCCGAGGCTTCTGATCCCGTCTGAGGACCGAAGGTGGAACTTTTCCGGGTGGTGGCGCTTTCGATACGGCTCGATTTCGGGACGCGCCACTGGGCGGCGCTTTTCGTGGAGGCACCCGCCCAGGAGGAGGCACTTTCCCGGGTGGTGGCATTCGATCAGACACGGCAATCCCCGCCGAGCCTAGAATGCGGTACGAACATCCATATGGCAGGAGCTGACCGTAGCACTAGGTTCACGTCACAATCGAACGTTCGAGGTGGCCACGGGCGTACGCGGCGCGTCGCTTGCATTGGCATTGCTGGCGCTTGCCGCATTCAACCTGCGCACCGGCATGATTGCCGCCGGCCCGCTTATTCCCGATGTCACCAGGGATCTGCATCTCTCTCACACCCAGGGAAGCTTGCTAGTTGCGTTGCCGCCCGCGATGATGGGCCTCGCCGCGTTGCCAGGAGGCCGGCTTGTCGATCGTTTTGGCGCCCGCTCCATTCTGACCGCCGGTCTTACGCTCGTGGCGCTTGCCGGCGGGTTGCGTGCCGCATCGAGCATCTTCCCGGTGCTCGTGCTGATGACCGCAATCTTCGGTGCCGGCATCGGTATAGCACAGCCGGGCCTTCCCCGGCTGGGACTCGCCCTCTATCCGAGAAATGCGGGCCGCGCTACTGGAGTGTACGCCGGGGGATTCTTCCTTGGTTCGGTGGCAGCGTCACTCCTGACGCCAATCATGCTTTCGACCTCGGATGCCGCCTCGCGCTGGCGGCTTCCGTTCGCGGGCTGGGGCGGTCTCGCGGCGGTCGGAGCCGTCGTTTGGATCGCGGGGCTGCGGTACTGGTCGGTCGCGGAAGCGTCGAGCACGGTTGACACGCCGCAGCAGACCGCCGCAGCGCGATCGTGGAGTCCCTGGCGCGATCGACGCGCATGGGTCGTCACGTTGATCTTTTCCGGACAGGGCCTAGCCTATTACCTGTTGCTGGCGTGGCTGCCATCCATCTACGAGGATGACGGGCTGAGCGGCCACACCTCTGGTCTGCTTTTCGCCGTCTACAACATCGCGACCTTTCCCGCGATGGTTGGGATGCCGATGCTGTCGGACCGCCTGGGATCGCGCAAGATTCCGACGCTGATCGCAGGGAGCTCCCTGCTGATCGGGTCGATCGGGCTGGCGACATCCGCGACGACGCCGGTCGTGCTCTGGGTCTGGCCGGCACTCTGCGGGTTCGGGGTCGCCGGACTCTTCAGCATGGGGTTGCTGATGCCGGTCGATGTCGCGCCGCCGGGCCGGACGGGTCAGGCGGCCGGGATGGTGCTCTGCATCGGGTATCTGGCATCGGCAGCCGGTCCAATTCTGGGCGGCGCGGTCAAAGACGCCACCGGCTCGTTCGAGCGGGCACTGCTGATGCTCCCCATACTGGCGGTGATCATGATCGGGTTTGCGCTGGCGACGCCCCGGCCGTTCGGATCGCGCGGCGGCTGATCAGAGCTCGTCGAAGATCTCCGCGAGTTTCAGCGTAAATCCGGGCAGCAGATCGCCCCCGTCGAGCTGCCCCGTTCGGTCGATCACCTGAACCGGCTGGCCGGGAACATGCACGGATGCCGTTTCACGCCGTGGATCGATCCACCAGACCACTGGAACCTCGATGCGATCGTAAAGCGCTTGCTTGCGCTCGATCTCGCTCCGTTCGTCCGTTGGCGAGATGACTTCGACAATGAGGTCGGGACGCACCGGCAGATAGCCCCGCGCCGGAATGGGATCGGGCAGCCGGTCGCGGACAACAAACCCGATATCGGGTGCAACTACGGTGTCCGGATTCGACTCCAGGAGATACCCACCTTCGCCGACGCTGAGCAAACCCAGCTTCCTGGACCGAACGAAGGCGAAGATTGCCCCATGGATGTTGCTCAGGATCATGTTCGACTTGATGGACGATGGCGACACGCTGACGAGTTCTCCCTGGATCAGCTCATACGGCACGTCGCTGCCCATCACGAGCAATTCGGCTGCGGTTATCGTTCGGGTTGTGACCATGATGCATTGCCTGACCGAGTGCTTTGGACGCATTGAAAGCGTAGCACGCATGATGGACGTCGTTTGCCGGCGAGCCCCCAATCTGGAGTCCAGTATCTGATGTCCGGTGCCCAAAGAAGTCACCGAGAATCGCTCCACTGGACACGAGACATTGAGCTACGATCGCTTTTCAAGCACGCCCCAGACTCCCAGATCCCCAGGAAGTCAGGAGACGCCACCCCAGATGTCTCCAACGACAAAGCCGTCCTGGAATGGGTCGGAGGGGTCTACGAGGTAGTTGGAGAGACCGTAGATCCAGGCTTGGCCGGTGATGGCGGGAACGACCGCGGGATATGGACCAACGGTCGTTTCTTCGATCAGGCGGCCAGTAAAGGTCGTGCCCAGGATGCTTTCATGGACGAAGTCCTGCTGGAGTGGAAGCTGCCCCCTGGCGTGCATCACGGCCATACGAGCGCAGGTACCGGTTCCGCAGGCCGACCGGTCGAGCACGCCAGTCCAGGTCGATGGATCGTTCCAGTCGAAGGTCCCGGTCGAGATGACGACCGTGTTCTTCCCATCCGCGCCGGGCAGAGCCGGTGGCGCAGTGAACTCCAGAATGCTGATCCCGGCAATATCGGGGTTGTCCGGATGAACGACCGGAAGCTGTTCTCGGGCAGCCGCCTTGATCATCTCTCCCATACGAACGATGGCCGCTCCCTGCGATGGGTCGATCTCCAGGCCGATCTGGGCGGCATCGACGATGGCATACCACATGCCACCGTAGGCGACATCGAGTGTGACCGGTCCGATTTGGGGCACGTCGATGGTTTGGTCGAGGTATGCCGCAAACGCGGGCCGGTTCCGAAAGGTGACTCCGGTGACTTTGCCGTTCTGGCACGTCACGGTGACCTCGATGAGTCCGGCGGGAGCCTCCAGGGTCAAGGTCGTCACCGGTTCCTGCATTGGCAAGATGCCGGTTTCGAGGAGCACAGTCGTCACGCAGATGGTGTTCGAACCCGACATGGGCGGGTATTCGACCTGTTCCATGATGACGAATCCGGCATCGGCCGCGGGATCGGTCGGTGGCAGGAGAATATTGCAGCAGAGCCCCGGATAGCCGCGCGGCTCGCGCAGCATCAGTCTGCGGATCTCGTCACGATGCCGCTGCAGATGCTGCATCTTGGCGAACATGGTGTCGCCGGGAACATCGACGATTCCGCCGGTGATCACACGGCCCGGCTCGCCACCGGCATGCGCTTCGACCGCGGTGATCATGCGATCGAACCGCATCACGCACGCTCCGCGAGGATGGCGGCGGCAATCTTCTCACCGATCATCATGACCGGCAGGTTGGTGTTCGCACGGGGCACGGTCGGCATAAGGGAAGCATCGCCAACCCGCAGTCCCTGACGCCGTACACGCGCCCGGATGGATCGGTGACGGCCATAGGATCCGATTCCTGTCCCATGCGGGCGGTTCCGCAACAATGCCACGTACCGTGAGTCCGCGCTGGACGAACGCTTCCAGCTCCGCCTGATCCCGTACGATCTCGAAAAGATTCGGCCCAGACGCGACCCGCCGGCGCATCAACCGCCGGCGTACGGATGCGGGTCCATCGATCCCCTTCGCAACCGGACCGAGTTTCCATTCGGTCGAACGGCGAACGATTGCCAGATCCCGCGATTTTTCTGAATAGGCTGTGGCAAACGGGTAATAGGTCACCCGGCGCATCTCCGGATCCTGATAGAGACGGGCAAGTCGTAGGAGCCCATCGGTCAATCGGAGCAAGTCGCGCTCATCGCTCAGGAAGCGAAACTCGACCCGCGGCTCGGCCAGCACCGCAGGGGTCACCAGCGAGACTCGTCCCTGGGAATAGGCTTTGTTGACCCAAATCAGGAATCCGCCGAGCTTTTGTCCGAGCGAATGCCAGCCGCCTCGGTTGACCACGACGCCGTACATATCGACGTCGGCGCAGTTTTCGATTCCGGAGGAATAGCGAAATCCGGCAAAAATGTGCCGCCGCTGCGACCAGGGCTGCCGCGCCTCTGGTTTCAGCAACGAGGTGACCGCGATCTGCGGGTGCTCTTGCAGGTTCTGGCCGACTCCCTGCCGGTCAGCAACGATCCCGATGCCAAGCTCGGACAGCTCGGCAGCCGGTCCCACTCCGGATCTCATCAGGAGAGCCGGGGTATGAATCGCCCCGGCGGCAACCACCACTTCGCGAGCCGCCAGGACGCGTGACCGGAAACCACCCCTGTCGCGGACGTCTACGCCGGAGACGTGGCTGCCGTCGAACGCGATGCGCGTGACCGTCGCATCGGACAGGATGGTCAAATTCGGACGCTGGCGAACCTCGACGGTGAGATAGCCGGCCGCGGTCGAAACACGCCGGTCATGTTCGTTATTGATGGTGATCGGAAACCAGGCTTGCTCGAACCCATCGTTCTGATCGTCGATGCGAGAAAGGCCAGCGCGGCCGAGGGCCCGGCCGGCAACCCGGCTGAACTCTGGCCATTCCGACTCCGGTACACGCCTGATCGGAATCGGGCCTTCGGCGCCATGTCGCTCGGTCCGAATATCGAGATCACGCTCCAGGCGGCAAAAGTACGGCAGGACCTGGTCCCACTCCCAGCCAGCTGCCCCCAGAGCAGCCCACTCGTCATAGTCACCGGGAGCGCCCTGGTTGGCCATCATCCCATTGATGGACGATCCCCCACCCATGACGCGCGCTTGCTCGTACCGGTAGATCCCACCGGCGGAGTTGTCTCCCGTGGGAGCCTCACCATAAAAGACACGCAACCTACGCCAGTGGTGCCGAGGATCGAAGTAGGCGACGATCGGATAGCTGTCCCAGATGACGTCATCCTGGTGGCCGGGCAGCGTGTCCTCCCCTGCCTCGATCAGGGCAACCTGTAGGTCTGGATTGGACGAAAGACGGCTGGCAATAATGCAGCCAGCCGTCCCCCCACCTACGACGATGACGTCGAATTGTTGTCGTTCGGAATCAGCCACTAGTAGAGCGGCGTTTCTTTCGGCCGCTCGACCCGGGAGAAGGCAGCCGGCGGACGGTTCCAGCCGAAGGTCTCGGCTTCGTCACCGCCGATTGCCAGGAAGGCCGATTTCGATTCGGGATACACGCCGGACACGGCTTCGATCGGGATCCAGAGCTCGTTTTGACCGCCGTACAGACCCTTGGCGTAGATGAGCGTACGCTGGATACCGCCGATGTCCTCGACGCTCTTGAGCACATCGATCGTCTCACCGAATGCGCCGTTGCGCGCATAGAGGGTGTATCCCGCGCTGAGATCGGCCACGGTGCCTTCTGGGCCGTACTTGGCGCTCAAGGGGATCGGATCCAGGTTCAGCTCGCCAGACATCGGCGATTTGCCGATCGCGACCTGCTTGTCGAGCCGTCCATGCGCCGACCGCCTTGCCAGGAACGAAGCCACGGCAAGGATCCCGAAGGTTAGCACCAGACCGATCCAGAGCTCCTGGCGCCGGAGTTCCTGGGTCACCGAATGATCGGCAAAATGGAGAAGCAGATGCCCGATGCTATAGATGAACACTCCCGTGAACGCGGCCGCAATGACCGCCACAAGCACTGGACGAATCCATCGAACTGCTACATAGCGTCCCAACCGTCAACTCCCCTCGTCACCCGTTCGTATCGCTCGCCTGTCGAGCCGGGTCCAACACCGTCTGTTCATCGACCATCCATTCCGAGCGCTGAAGCTCGATCCGCCGGGCGCGCGCACGCCGGAGACGCAGCCGGAAGGTCAGCCATCCGAAGATAACGATTCCAGGAATGATAAGCCACGGCCACGTTGTCGCGGAGAGAAGAATCCACGCTTCGGACGAGTCGCCCGCCGCCCAGACAACCGCGGCGACCGTCGCCATTTTGAACGCGAAGAGAATCCAGATGAATGCGCGGAACGATCCGCCGTCGAGCCGCTCATCGCCTGCTTGCTGTTCCGGAGTCTTGACATCCGACCGGGTGTGCTTGGCGATGGTCTCCCGCCAGCTCGAACGGCGGGCCATCTCACGTACTCTCCGCCGGACGCGCCTCGCGGTCCGCGGCCTCCTCCCGACCCGCCCAGGAGAGGAAGATATAGGTAATCCAGAGCAAGAGGATGGTCGATTGGCCGACCCACATCATCAATCCCGCCACCTGCTGATCGACTTCGAGCGAGATACCGAAAATGCGGGGCACGGTCTTGTAGAAGGGGTAGACCCCGGGAGCCGCAAGGGTGATGAACGCGCCCACGATGCCCGACGGCAACATGTAGAGAAACAAATAGAGGCACTGTAGCGGCGGATACTGGATCTTTGGCCACCAGGGGAAAGGGCTCAGCACCGGCCAGAGCATCAGTACTCCCGCGGCGAGCAGCGAGGCATGTTGCGCGATATGGACCGGGTCGCTGGTGAGCGACCGATCGTAGGCGCCGGGCAGGTGCCAGAGAATGACGATAAATAACGATACCGCCCCCGCGATGAGCGGCCGAGTCAGGATGGAGATGACCGTATTGGTGTAGCGATTCCTGGCCAGCGGTGCCAGCATCCAGGCGGGAATGCCCAGAATCAGCAACGGGGCGACGACCATCATGATCAACAGATGCTGAAGCATATGCGCCGACATGAGATAGAACCCCGACCAATCGTCGATCGGCGGTCCCAGCGCAATGAGATAGACCAGACAGGCGAGGAGGAAGTAGACCCGTTGCCGGCTGGTGACCGGACGATGCTCGCTTCCTGGAAAACGGCGGTTGATCGGACCCGTCACCAGGATGTAGGCGGCGGCGGCCAGGAAGGTGCTGAGGAGGACCGCGGGTTGGAATCGCCAGTCGGAGTGCAACCAGCCGGTCGGCGGGGGCCCCGTGTGCAGAAGCGAAATCGTGATGTCGATCATGGGGAGTACCGGTGAGCCGCGTTCTGTGCGATCGGAACGCGGCTCGATGAGAATCTCGTCGAACTATGCGCCCGTGATGAAGCGGAGCGCGTAGTCGATCTTGTGCGTGCGCATCAGCGCGGCAAGGGCCGCGACGATGAGACCAGCAAGGATGAGACCGCACACAAAGATGTAGCGGTAGCGGGGATCATCGACCTTCAGGTGCATGTAGTACGAGATGACGGTGATGAATTTGACAAGAGACAGGACCGCCAGGGCCGGAACCAATGTCCCACTGGTGTGGAACCAATCGACATAGTAGATCGCAACCTCGACCGCCGTAATGACGACCAGGAGCAACGCGATCTTGATATACGTCGCATCGGACAGATGTTCCTGGCCGTGATCTTCAGCCGGTGCATGCATCGCATGATCAGTCATAGACGCACCCTACCCCAATCCAATGAAACGGAGCGCATGTTCCGCCCCTTCCGTAATGGTCGTGACATCATCGTACGGGATCAGGTAAACAAGCGTAAAGATGACGATCCAGACGATGTCGACAAAGTGCCAGTACAGGCCGGCAATCTCGACGTTCATCGCTTGATCCTGCCGCAGTCCGCCCCGTAACGAGACGATGACCAGTGAGATCAGCCAGATGATGCCGATGGTTACGTGCGCGCCATGGAACCCCGTCAGGACGAAGAACGAGTTCGAGAAGATATTGGTGGTCAGTCCGAGTCCTTCATGATAGAAGGCCGTGAACTCGTAGAACTGGCCGCCCATGAACACCAGTCCGAGCGCGGCGGTCGCACCGAGCCAGATTCGGAGCCCCCGATGATTGCCGCGCTGAATCGAGGCGAGCGCCAGCACCATCGTGAGCGAGCTCATCAGCAGCACGAAGGCGCTGATCGACGTGTATGGGATATCCAGGATCTCATGCGGAACCGGGCCGGCCCCCTGACCCGCCAGAAACATGCGTTCGGCGTCTCCGCGATAGATCATGTACATCGCGATCAACGAGCCGAAGAACATGCAGTCCGAAGCCAGGAAGAGCCACATCAGCAGCTTTCGGCTATCGAGACCGGTCGAAGATGGCGGATGATCGGCATGATCGGCGGCATGCGGAATGTCACCGGCTCCGTGTGCATGCTCGAGGGTGGCAACTGCTTGCGCCAACTTGATTTCCTCCAGGTGCTCTGCCGGGCTGCGATCAGACGACCGCCAGCCCAGCCGACCTCATCGAACTTAGCCCGCCGGCTCGAACGCCCACGCGTAGACTGAAAAGATCAGGAGCGCGACCCCCACGATGACGAGCACCGGCAGGTGAAGCAACCCTATGGTGATGGCTGGATTCATGAACAACATACCCAGCGCGAAGGTTCCCAGTCCAGCCGCCGCCAGCAACGGGAAGTAGCTTGGGTTCGGCAGGTGAACGTGCGGGTGAGCCGCGTTGGCCTCTCGCTGAATCTCAGCGGTTTTCGGCACATCGTCGTTTTGCACATGCGCGTGGCCGTGCTCATCGCCGTATTTGTCCCACCAAAGCTGATCGCGATGGGTCACGGTCGGAATCACCGCGAAGTTATAGGCCGGAGGCGGAGACGAAATCGCCCATTCCAGCGTAGCGGCATCCCAGGGATCATCGCCAGCGGGCTCGCCGTGGCGAACCATCTTGTAGATGTTGTACAGGAAGACCAGGAACGAGAAGCCGAGCACCAGCGCCCCGAACGAGACAACCGCGTTCCACGGTCCCCAGCCGCTGTCTTCCGCGTAGGTGAAGTAGCGTCGCGGCATACCCGCCAGACCGAGGAAATGCATGGGGAAGAAGGTGAGATTGAATCCGACGAACGTCAGCCAGAAATGCCACTTTCCGATCCGCTCGTCGAACATCTTGCCGAAGGCCTTGGGACCCCAGAAGTAGATGCCGGCCAGCAGTCCAAAGACCGTGCCGCCGAAGAGCACGTAGTGGAAGTGGGCAATGATGAAATAGGTGTCGTTCTGCTGTGCATCGACCGGCACCACGGCATGCATCACGCCGGAGAGCCCGCCGATCACGAATTGGGAAACGAGACCGACAGCGAATAACATCGCCGTTGTGAATCGTAAGGACCCTCTGAACATCGTGCCGACCCAATTGAAGATCTTCACACCGGTGGGAATGCCGATCAACATCGTGGCGCCGGCGAAGACTGCGTTGGCCGTGGGGCCCAGGCCAACCGTGAACATATGATGCGCCCACACGCCAAAGCCGAGGAAGGCGATGGCGATGGTTGCATACACCATGACCGAATAGCCGAAGAGCGGCTTGCGCGAGAACACCGGAATGATCTCGGAAATGATGCCGAAGGCTGGCAAGATGAGGATGTAGACCTCAGGGTGACCAAAGACCCAGAACAGATGCTGCCACAGCAGCGGGTCTCCACCAGCGGCGACTTCGTAGAAACCGGTGCCGGCATAGCGGTCGAAGCTGAGCAGCAAGAGGGCAACCGTGATGGCCGGGAACGCGAAGATGATCATGATGGAGACGATGAGCGTCGACCATGTGAAGATCGGCAGCCGCATCATCTTCATGCCCGGAGCCCGCAGGTTGAAAATCGTGACGACGAAGTTGAAGGATGCGGCCATCGACGCCACACCGAGGACTTGAATGCCGATCATCCAGAAGTCGACATTGCGGCCCGGGCTCCATGCGGTGCCCGTCAGCGGAGCATATCCATACCAGCCCTGGTTCGGCGCTTCATTGAAGAACCACGAGATGTTGATGATGATGGCGCCGAAGATGAACACCCAGAGACTGAATGCGTTCAGCCTCGGGAATGCCACGTCACGCGCACCGATCTGGAGCGGCATGACGTAGTTGAAGAACCCGGAGGTCAACGGCATCAGCGCGAGGAAGATCATCGTCGTGCCGTGCATGGTGAAGAGCTCATTGTACCGCTGGGCACTAATGAGATCGTTCTCCGGCTGAGCAAGCTGGGCACGAATCAGCAACGCCTCGAATCCTCCCAGCAATAGGAAGAAGAAGGCCGAAATGCCGTACATCAAGCCGATGCGCTTGTGATCGATTGTGGTCAACCAGCTCCAAATACCGGTCGCCGGCTTTGTCGTGGTGACCGGTTGTGGAACAATTTGTGGCTGATGAGCGATCGACGCCATGATTCCGCTCCTGACTCCTGGATCTACTCGCGCGATTGACGCGCCGCTGGGCGTTGTGGTTCTAACAGGATCACCTAGGGATTCGAAGGCATAACCTGCTCTTCGACTCCCGGCTGAACCGGAATCTCAGAACACCCCTCCGCTGGCTTCAGACTTTCCAAGTAGTTCACCAGCTGCTGGATCTGCTCATCATTGAGCGTCCCCTTTTCGATGACCTCGCCCATATAGACACCGGGCTTGATCGCACCTGGATCCTCCAGCCATTTCGCCATGTTTTCCGGCGTGTTTGGCAGGATTCCAGCACCAATCGTCGTCCGGCACCCCATCAGGGAAAGGTTCGGTCCAGCAAACTTGGCCGGTCCCATGTCACCCGTATCGGTCACGGCCTCTTCGTCGAGCCCTTCGGGCGCGAATGCCGCATTGGTTCCCTCGACCTGGTGGCATGCCAGGCAGAGCCCAAATGCCTCCGGCACCTTGGCAATATCACCATCCGCAACGAACTCGGCCGATGCCTCACTCGGGCCAGCCTTCCACGCGGTTGCCCAGGCATCGAACTCTTCCTGCGGCTGGACGATCACCTTGAAGCGCATGAGCGCGTGGGAATCGCCGCAATACTCGGCGCATTGCCCGAAGTACATACCGACGTTTTCAGTCGTAATCGGCAGCTTGTTCTCGTGTCCCGGCATCACGTCGAGCTTGCCCGACAGCTGCGGAACCCAGAACGAGTGGATGACATTGTTGGAATAGAGCTTGAAAACGACATCTTTGCCCTGTGGCACCACAATGTCGTTGGCGGTCACCACCCCGGCGGCTTCACCAGTGTCATCGGCGTAGTGGATTTCCCACCACCACTGCTTGGCGTAGACCTCAACCGTGAAGTTCCCGTTTTCGACCTGATCCGCATGCGCGTAAATCGTGCGAACAGTGGGAATGAAGATGATCAGCAGAATGATGGCTGGAATGACGGTCCAGATGATTTCGAGATTCTTGTTGCCGTGAATCGGCTCGGGACGCTCGTCGTTCGAACGACGCCGATAGCGAAGCACCGCATAGACGATGGCAATCTGAACGCCAACGAAGACCGCGAGCGCCAGCCAGAAGACAAGGCGATAGAGCCACTGGATATCTTCCGCCTGCGGCGATTGCGGTGAAATGGTGGAGTAGGGACTTTGCGCACCGACGACTGGCAGAAGGAAACCTCCCGCCAATACGATCAATGCGAGCAGTGTCACCAAGCGCGTCAACGTCCGTCGGCGGCCGCCTGTTGATCCCCGGTGCATTGCTCCTCCCGTGCCTTCCCGCATCGACCCGTCAGCCTGCGGATTTTTCGTTATCCGGAGTGCCGTCCCATCGCAGTTGGCAATGAGCCGTCACAAAAAACACTCTTCAGCAAAAGTCGTACCGAAAACGCTCGCCCCAATCGAGCTTTGCCTCCGGCTTTCTCGTATCCGCATCCTACAACGTATCGGCCTGCGGTGTTTCATCAATTGCACGTATGCGCATGTTCGACAACGCGGAGAATAGCACTTTTGGACCCAGGGGTCCCGAGCGGTGACGTGCAACATAAAATGCTACAATCCGCCGGTGAGGTCGAGGTCCCGCCGCCAGTGCCTCGCCGTATATTTTACAGGATCGTAACCAAATTTCCGGCGGCCTCCGCTCTACACCAGGAGGGACGGTCGTGGTGAAGAACGCCCGCTCGCAGCTCACGACAAGAATTCTCGGATTGGCCGCCTTTGTCGGCGGCGGTGCAATTGCCGTCATTTCATTACTGGCCGATACCATCGGGGTCAGTGGCGGTGGCGAGGGGCTCGGCTGGAAACAGCTGATCGGCGCGATCTTTGGTGGCGCCATCGCCCTGTTGGGACTCAGCTCGCTCTTCCGAAGCGATCGATCGACCGGGGACGCCTGATCCAGGGACGCAATGTCCCTTCGTACTCGTTGTGGGCCGCGCCGCTGGATTTTCCGGCGGCGTGATGTGCGCCCAAACCAGCCGCCCAGCCAACCAGGAGCCAAATCAGGATGAGTCAGGTAGCAACGAATGGCGTCATTGCGGGCTACGAGGAACATGCTCGAACCGCGATCGCCAAGGCAGTCGCTGACCTCGGCCTGACCCCGCGCGGCCCCATCGATCTGCGTCCCGTTCCCTTTGCCGGAACCTGGGGGGTTGCCTCGTCCATTAGTCACGCGCTTGCCGGAGAGGCGGCGTCTGCCGAGCTGGCAGCGTCTGGCGCGCTGGAAGGACTTTCCAAAAAAGAGGCGAAAAAGCTGACGAGCGAACGGGCGCGCATGCTCTCGGTCGAGCTTGCGGAAAAGATCGCCGCATCGCTGAGCGCGTCCGGAGCCTTTGCCTCGGTGGACGCCGCCAACGGGTACGTCAATATCTCGTTCGATGCCAATCTTGTCGCGTCGGGATTGGTCGGCGAGGTACTGACCCGGGCGCAGGAGTATGGCGCCGGGGCGCCACGCACCGAACGGGTGATGGTCGAGCATTCCCAACCGAATACGCACAAGGTGTTCCACGTCGGCCACCTCCGCAATTCCGTGCTGGGGGTGTCGGTCAGCCGCATTCTGACGGCTGCGGGATACCCGGTCATGGAGGCAACCTACCCCGGCGATATTGGGATGCACGTCATCAAGTGCCTCTGGTGCTACGAGCGCTTCCACCTCGGGCAGGAACCGGCCGACGAGCAGGAACGCGGCCGCTGGCTCGGTCAGGTCTACACCGAATCGGATGCGCGGCTCGAATATCGCAAGGATTTGATCGGATTCCTGCAAACGCTCATCAAGGACGATCCGATTTTCGTCGAGTCGATCGACCGGTTGCTCAAGCTCCTCTGGCGAGAAGACGCCGATACCGAGGATATCGCCTACCTGCTCGGCCGGGTTTCCTTCGGTCAGGAGCTGAAGGACACGGAGTTTCGGGACGACGCGACCATTCGCAAGTTCTGGCCCATCGTCGGTCAGCAGCTCCGACTCGAGCTGGAGAACGAAAAACCCTATGTCGAGGTCGAAGGCGTCGATCCACCGGAGATGACCCCCGGCGAACGGCTCGATCGCTGGGAAGAGCTCAACCAGCATATCGACTGGTGGCCGCTGGTTCCCGGATGGCGTGAAGAGATCAAGCAGACCTTCGCGCGCTGGGAAGCCCAAGAGCCTGCCCTGGTCGCACGCTGGCAGGAGACCCGCGAATGGAGCCTGAACGATTTCCGGCGCATCTTCGATGAGCTCGACGCGCATTTCGATGTCTGGTTCTTCGAGAGCGAGGTGGAAGAGCCGGGGAAAGAGATCGTCAAAGAACTGGTCGCCTCTGGATTGGCCGAAATCAGCGACGGCCTGACCGTCGTCAAGATCGACGAAAAGCTGGGTCTGACCGAACCGGTTTACCGCACGTTGCCGATTCTGCGATCCGATGGCACCTCGCTCTACTCGACCAAGGACCTCGCGCTCACCAAACGAAAATTCGAGGAATTCGGTATCGACCGCGCCGTCTGGGTGGTCGATGTCCGCCAATCGCTCTACTTCAAGCAGATCTTCAAGATCCTCGAGCTCTGGGGGTTCGAGCAAGCCAAACAGGCATATCACCTTCCCTATGAGATCGTGACGTTGCCAGAGGGGATCATCTCGTCGCGCAAGGGACGGGCCCCCCTTTACGACGACGTCAAGGAAGCGGTGCTGCAGCGCGCACGCGAGATCATCGATGAAAAGAACCCCGAGCTTGCCAGCGACAAGAAAGACGACGTCGCCTGGCAGGTCGGAATCGGCTCGATCAAGTACACGATGCTGGCGCGCGACAACAGCAAGATCGTCGTTTTCGATCTGGACGAGGCGCTTTCATTCGACGGGCATGCCGCTCCGTACATCCAGTACGCCCACGCTCGCGCGTGTCGCATCCTGGAAAACGCCGAATGGGACCATGCCGGCGCGGTCGATGCGGCCAATCTGGGCAACCTCACGCTCGATTTCGGCGAGATCCAGCCGGAAGAGCTTGCCCTGCTGCAGCAGATCTCGGCGTTGCCCGAAGAGATCCAGCGGTCGGCCGACCAGTATCGCCCGCTGCTGATCGCCAATTATGTCTATGAGCTGGCAAAGACGTTCAACGATTTCTACCACGCCTGCCCGGTGATCCATTCGGAGGAGCCCGTTCGCAGCGCCCGGCTGACGCTGGTGGACGCAACACGGCAAGCGCTGGCCAACGGGTTGTGGTTGCTCGGGATCGAAGCTCCGAACGAGATGTAACCGGGGTTCTGAGTTTTGAGTCCTGAGAGTTGCTCAGTGTCCGGAGTCCCGGGTCCAGTGCATGCGCTTGCTGACCCGCTCAAATCTGCGTGCTGCCTGCCGTGTACTGCCTGCTCCGTCGGCGCTGTGCTAGCATCGTCGGACATTCGATCGCACTGAATTTCGCCCGGAAAGCGAGGCGCTCCGTCATGTTTCGACTGGTCCGGTTCCTGATCATCACGCTGACCCTTGGCCGTATCAAATGGTTGATGCGGTTGAACTGGCTTTGGCGTCTCATCGTGCTCTTGGGCATTTCCAGCTGGGTGGCAGCGAAGCTGCGCGCACTGGTCGGCCTGGAGAGGAAGCCCTCCGAAGAGGTGGATTCCGCCTGGGCCGAAGCAATGCGGTACACGCCTTCTCCCGCAGGGGGCGCCGCTTCCGAAACTCGCCAGGAGACCGAATCCGTATCCGTTTCGGAAACACGCTCAGAAGTCACAGGCATCGCTGCCGATGGAACGGAAGAAACCATCACGCTCCACGAAGTCAGCGTCGACGGGGAGACCGAGACGGTGGCGCGCATCGCCGACGATGCCGGCACGGTCGAAACGATCGTCACCGGCAGTTCGGTCGAGGATATCGATCTTGCGAACCTCGGATCCGAGCCGGAAGACGAGGCAACCGCCAGGATCGAAGAGCTGGTCGAGGAACAGATCGAGGAAGACACCGAGATTGCGGATATTCTCGACACGCTCGAGGCCGCCGAACCGGTTCCGGCTCCAGATCCGGAGCTCAAGGCAGCCGAGCGCGCCGGGGTCCCGGGTGAGCTCGATCCGGAACAGCCGGCGGTCGAGCGCACGCCCATGGCTCAGGATTTCCCGGAGCCATTGGTCGTGACGGACGAGGAGGAAGAACCGGTCATCGAGATCGAGCCCGACTGGGTGCGGGGCGATGGTTCGCATGACTGCCCCGAGACGCATCCGGTGAAGGCAAAGGCCAACTCGATGATCTACTACGAGCCCGAGAGTGGGCATTACGATCGAACGATTCCCGACGTCTGTTTCGCCAGCGCCGAAGACGCCGCGGCGGCCGGATATCGCGCGCCACGACGGTAGCGGGGCCGGTCAGAATCGCCTGGGTGTTCCGTCAAGCGCGACAAACTCGGCGGTGTCGAACTGAGATGAAAGAGGAATCCCGACCGAGGTGTACGCCGCGGCCGGGATTCCGATATCCGCCACCACCACCTCGCCGGCATACGACGCGCCGTCGCCGGCCACCAGCCCGGCTTTTGGCAGCCCAAGCGTGAGCGTTGTCACGGCATCGATCGCTGGTTCGAGCGCTACCCCAGAAGTTGCATCGACCCCGGACGGGATATCGATTGCCAGCACCGGCGTCGGAGCCGCATTCGCCGCCTGGATAAGCTCCGCCGCATACCCCATGGGCGCAGCCGATAGGCCGAATCCAAAGAGCCCGTCGACGATCAGGGCCGCGTCGTCGAACGCGATGGCGCTGCCAGGTTCGCGCAGGGGAACGTCGATTCGCCGCGCAATCTGGAGCTGATGTCCCGCGAGACCACGATATTCGGAGGCAGGACGGACGAGCCAGCATTCGACCGCGCATCCCCATCCGGTCAGGTAACGCGCGCAGACGAGTCCGTCGCCGCCGTTCCCCCCACTCCCGCAGAGAATGACCACCGGTCCGCGGGATGCTCGCTTCCGCATCAGGGAACGGGCGACGATTGCGACTGCCCGCCCGGCGACTTCCATCACCTGGAGGAGCTCCAGCCCGCAGACTTCGACCATCGCGCGATCGACCGCGGCCATTTGCGTTCCGGTGATGGTCGGGAGTGGGGTGTTGTCGTTCATGGAGGGCATGCTACTGCAGCGGAGCGTGGATTGTGAGTCCATCGATAGCGTCGGGAGTTATACGGCATCCGCGCGACTGCTTGCGGCTACGAGGCACGGGGATGACATCCTTGTGTATTTGCCCGGATTCCGTGGGAGGACGACCCACGATGCGTGCCTGCACCTGGAGACTGTTGCAGCGACAAACAGCGGAGCCAGGACGAGAACTCGTCCTGGCTCCGCTGTTTGAATGGACCGGGGAGAGGGCGCTGCCCGGCCGGGTAGCTGTGTGCGTATCGAGGACTCAGCGCATTGCCCGGAAGGCTATATCTGAGTTCTTTATCATTTTCTCCTCTATCTTGCGGTCTGTCAACTCGGTCGTGCGCAATGAGCATGGCGCACGTCCCGGAAACGCTCATCGAACCTGGGTAAATGCGGCGAATCCAGTCAGCACGGCAAGCACGAGGGCGATGCCAACCATGGCCCATACGATGGTCCGGCGGTTGGGTTCGACCTGATCGCGGGCGTCGTAGGCGAGGAATGCCGTGAGCACGAGTCCCACCGTGAGGACGGCCAGCGCAAACCCAAATCCGTAGATCAAGGCGATGAAGGGCGCGGCGACCATCGCGAGGATGAAGAGACAGCCGACCAGATTGCGCGCGTCTGCTTGTTTGAAACGGTCCATTCCTGTTTTCCCGAATGGTCGGACGCACATCGCGTCGCCTCCAGCGGGTAGGATACGAAGATCGACTCCATCTCTGGAGAGCGCAAGTGTTCTGTACGCGATGCGCCACCTTCAATCCGGATGACGCGTTTCGTTGCATCGGCTGCGGCGCACGACTCGATCCCCGTGAGCGCACGCGGCGGAGCCGTCAACAATCGGCCGGCCGGGAACACTGGTTCCTGGTAATTCCACTCGGGCTGGCCCTGATCGCGCTCCTCTTCGTCGGCTGGCGAACATGGGATGCGCAGCGACAGCAGTCGGCGGCCTACGACCGCGCGATGGAGGCGTTGGTAACCGGGGATCTCACAGAAGCAATCGCGCAGTTTGGGCGAGCCGGGGACTATCGCGACGCGGCGGAGCAACGGCTCGTCACCCAGCAGCAGCGAGCCGCCTACCAGGCGGCAATGCTCGACGCGCAGATTGCCCTCGATCGGGAAGAGACGAAGCACGCGGTCGCATTACTTCGGTCGGTGGTCAACGCGCTTCCCGACAACGCCGATGCCGCAACACTGTTGGGCATCGCGGAAGACCGGTACCGCACCGAGCTCGAGCAATCGATCACCCTGGCGATAACCCAACGAGCATGGCTGGCGGCCGAGCGTGCGATGCTGGAGCTTGCCGCCTTCACCGGAGAGCCGCCTGATGCGGATGCCCTGGCGGCATTGCGGCTCGCCCATGCTCCCCTGCTCTTTACCCGAGACGGCATCCTCTCTCGAATCGGGCCCGACCGGGCGGACGAATCGGTGGTCATGGACGACGTGCCGGTCGCGATGCCGCTGTGGAGTCCCGACCGAAGCAAACTCGCATTCTTCTCGGTGGTTACCGGCGCAAAATACGCCGGTGCGTTGTTTGTCGTTGACGCGGATGGCTCCGATCTCGTCCTGATCGACGATCGCGCCATGCTCTCGCTCCCCGCATGGAGCCCGGACAGCGCTTCGATTGCCTACACCGGACTGGTCGACCCGGACGATACGGGGAGTCGAACGACCCTCGCTGTCGCCGACGTGGGCTCCGGCGGAAAACAGCACGTCCCGCTCCCGGAGGACGTGCGTTCGCTTACCTCACCGAGCTGGTCGGGCGATGGAGGGCAACTCGCGGCAGTCGCCCACAAGCCGACCGGCGGGTCGATCGCACTCGTCGATACATCATCCCTCGAGGTGTCCCAACCGCCGATCGATCTGCCGGTGGGCATTCGTGCGGTGAGCTGGTCGTCGAGCGCGCCGGTGCTGCTCGTCTGGACATCGACCGAGGAGTCCGATTGGACGGCCGAACACGGCAGCGCCATCTATCTCGTCGCCTTGGACGACCGGTCAGTTCTCCCGGTTACGAGCCTGAATCAAGCGCCATCGCGTCCAGCCTGGGCGCCCGATGGCATCCAGTTCGCCTATCTGGACCGAGGCGAGACGCTGCACATCCGGATCCGAACCGGAATCGGTGAGCGGACATTGGCGCTCCCGGCGCCAGGAGATGGCGCGATCAGCTGGGGACCGGGCGGAGTCGGGATTCTGGTTCCTCCATTCGATCCAACCGCCCCCGCCATGATCGTGCCCGTGGGCGACCGGCTCGGTCCGGTGCAGTTGCTCTCCTTGCCATTTGGAGAGGCCACGGGGGTTTCTGGACTCATCTGGGGTCCCATGACGGCTCCGGATCCCTCGCTCTACGATCCGTTTGCCGAGGAATCTCCGACAGACTGAGCAGGTGCGCTTATCCAGACTCGCCCTTCGTCCAATGCCAGGAGAACGAAAGGGGGATTCCAGATCGATGCGGTCGTGCTAGATTCGAGTTGGGAAGGAGAATTACGCGATTGACAACCCAGCAACCTGCTGAATGGAATGCATCGATCTACCATCAGGTTTCGAATCCGCATGTCATATGGGGCCGGACGGTTCTTGGCGATCTGACACTCCGCGGCGATGAGACGGTGATCGACGCCGGGTGCGGCTCTGGACGGCTGACGACAGAGCTGCTCGACCGGCTCCCCAACGGTCACGTCATCGCGATCGATCGGTCGGCCAACATGCTGGCCGAAGCGCGCGCGAATCTTGCCGAGTTCGGCGACCGTGTCACGTTCGTGCAAGGCGATGTTGGAAATCTCACCCTGGATCTGGTTGGGCAGCCGGTCGATCTCGTCTTTTCGACCGCGACGTTCCATTGGGTCAAGAATCATCCCGCACTCTTCCGCGGCATCTTCAGCGTGCTGAAACCGGGAGGGCTGCTGTCGGCGCAGTGTGGCGGCGGGCCAAACCTCAAATCGTTGTTGCAGCGCGTTGCCGCGCAGATGTCATCGCCGGAGCTGCAGCAGTATTTTGCCGACTGGACCGGTCCCTGGGAGTTCGCGGACGACGTCACCACGGCCAATCGGTTGCAGGACGCCGGATTCACCAACATCTCGACCTGGGTCTACGAGGCGCCCACGCCGTTCGAGGATGCGGATGGGTACCGGACCTTCGCAACCAATGTCATTTTCGGCGAGCATCTGGCGCGATTGCCCGAAGAGCTGCGCGTGCCGTTTATCGAACGATTGGTCGAAGGCGCTGCCTCCGAGGATCCTCCCTTTGTTTTCGACTACTGGCGGTTGAATATGCGCGCCAATCGCCCAATCGATTCCTGAGTCGCGGAGGGGTCTGCCAATGCCGTCGCTGCAGGTCGATACGATTGTCATTGGCGGGGGCTTGCTCGGCTGGAGCGCCGCATATCCGCTGGTCAGAGCGGGACAGCACGTGGCGGTCATCGACCGGGCCGATGAGGGCCATGCTACACAGGCAGGGGCCGGCATCATAGCCCCGGGGATGAATATTCACGACCCGGACGCCATCTATCCGCTCCTCGAAGCAGCGATCGACTATTACCCGACCATCGTCGAGCTCCTGACCGAAGACGGCGAATCTAACACAAGTTACGAATCGGTTGGAGCGCTCTTCATCGCGCGCTCGGATGACGAAGCCGCAACGCTTCCCCGTCTGGCGGAGCAAATGATTGCGCGTCGCGATAGCGGGCTCGGGAATGTCGGCGAAGTCACGTTGCTCGATTCCGAGGGAGCTCAAGAACTCTTCCCGCCGCTGGGCGCCACCTTTGGGGCGATCCATGCGTCCGGGGCATCCCGGGTCAATGGACGAGTGCTGCGCGAATCGATTCGATCCGCTTCGCAACGTCAGGGCGCCCAGTTGATCATCGGTGAAGCAGAGCTGCGTTCGGTTGGCGAATCGACCGTCGAGGTACGGGTGGGAAGCACGCAGGTCTACGCGGACTCGCTCGTCATCGCGGCGGGGGCGTGGTCGGCGGAGCTCGTCAAGCGGCTCGGCATCACACTCCCAATCTTTCCACAACGCGGTCAGATCGTTCACCTGGACATGCCGGATGCCTATACCGGCGACTGGCCAATCGTGCTCGGATATTGGACCCAGTACCTGCTGACGTTCCGTCCCAATCGCGTGGTGGCCGGTGCGACGCGCGAGAGCGAATCTGGATATGAGGTCCGCCTGACGGCTGCCGGGGTGAAATCGGTGCTGGACGAGGCACTGGCGGTGGCACCAGGGCTGGCCGATGCGACGATCGCGGAGATCCGCATCGGTCTCCGGCCCTATAGCCCCGACCGCCTGCCGGTCCTGGGGTCCGTTCCTGGCTACGACAATGTCTTCCTCTGCACCGGGCACGGTCCATCGGGGCTGCAGCTCGGTCCATTCTCAGGCCGGCTGGTGGCCGGTCTGATTCTCGGGGAGACGCCGGCGATCGACATCGAACCATTTCTGGTGGATCGATTTACGGGGGAGTTAGGAGTTGGGATTTAGGAATTTGGAACGCCAGCGAACGCGATCTCTCCAACTCCCAGATCCGACCGCCCAACTCCCAGATCCCTGCTCCATCCGTTACCAGTTCTGATAGGAGCCGTCGCGGCGGCGCCAGCGCGAGCGTCCCAGAACTCGAAGGCGCGCTCGGCGGCGAGCTCGTGATCGAAGGTGACGCCCAAACCGGGTGCAGTCGGTTTCGGGAAGGCGGCTCCTTCGATCTGGAGCGATTCGGGAAGAGCGCATCGTCGTTGTGCCGGGCAATGAGGTGCTGATATTCGAGGTAGGCGAAATTCGAAGTCGCAAGCCCATAGTGAATCGATGCGGCCGTGGTGATGGGGCCAAGCGGATTATGGGGCATCATGTCGATATAGTGCATCTCTGCCATGGCCGCGACCTTGCGGGCGGCCGAGATACCGCCAACGTTCGAGACGTCGACCCGGGCAAAGTTGGTGATACCGTCTTCGATCCACGGGACGAAGGCAAACGGGCTGGCAAACTCCTCGCCAATTGCGAGCGGCACGCCGGTCATCTCGCGGAGCTGCTGGTAGGCCCGAGGGTTCTCGGACCGCATCGGTTCTTCCAGAAAATAGAGGTGCAAGTCCGCCGCTCGCTGGCAGAAGTGTGCGGTTTCAACGGTGGAAAGCCGGTGATGGAAATCGACCGCGAGCTTGACGCCGTCACCGAGCGCTGACCGAATCTCGCCCAGCCAATGGATCGCGTTGTCGATTGCTTCGAGCGGTTCGTAGACCTCTTCCGGTCGGTCCGGCTCATTCGGATCGGCGGGCATGACCGGGAGAAAGCGTTGGACCTTCCAACCGTCGTCGTACATCGACTGCGCCTGCGCGACGATCCCCTCCTCCAACGCGCCCGGCGTGGCGAAACACGGCAGGACATCCCGGCACGCGCCGCCGAGCAGCTCGTAGACCGGAACGCCCAACCGCTTGCCCTGGATATCCCAGAGCGCTATGTCGATCGCGGAAAGCGCGGCAGTCAGGATATTGCCGCCTTCGAAGTAGGAGGTGCGATAACAGGTCTGCCAGAGATGCTCGATCTGGCCCGGATCCTCACCGATCAACCAACGGGAGAGATGATCGACCATACCGGCCATGCCGAGTTCGCGACCCGACATGCCGCCCTCGCCGACGCCGGAGATGCCTTCATCCGTGTCGATCTTGACGATGAACTGGTTACGGAACCCAACCTTGACCGGATACGACGTGACGGCCGTGATCTTCATGCGTCCCCCCTGCGCTTCCTATCCTCGTTCCAACGACCAAATCGTCCAATCGCTGAATTGCGTTTGCACGCCTTCCTGCGCATTTTCAGGGAACGTACCACTTGCAAGCCAGAGGTCACCCGCATTCGATGGGGCGGGAATATCGAAGGACGCCACGAACTCGCCGTTGATCGAGAGATAGCCGGTCCCATCGAGGATTGCGAGGCCAATGTCGTTGCCACGCGCCTGGCCGAGATTGAGATTCTCGACCGTTCCCGAGAGCATCGGTCGCGCGGTACCGGACGCGAGCGACCAGGTTCCGTCCGACGAGATCACAAGCCGCATCTGATTGTCCCCACCGGTATGCCAGAACCCGAGCACGATATCCCACGGATGATCGGGAGCATCGGCACTGGCCGGATTCGCAAAACGGACGGTGGTGTAGAAATTCTCGGTAATCACACCGGCACTGGCAATATCGAGCGAGCCGATCGCCTGGGTCAGCGTACCGGAATCCGGGCCGGCCAATGGATCGGCGCCCTCGATCGCGGCAACGATCTCATCGAACGCCGCAATGGCATCTTCCTCCGAAACCGGAGACGCCTCCGGCGATGCCGTCTCCTCACCGGCTTCTGACGATTCGACAGGCTCCACGGGTTCGGCCTCGACGGATTCTTCGGTCTCCTCGGGGACCGGCGAAGCGGTCGGGGTCGGCTCTATTTCGGGTTGGCTCTCGGCGCCCTCGCCGGTGTTCCAGACCGTCGCATCGGCGACGTCCAAGGGCGCGCTCCCGGCAGCCGAAGCGCCAACGAACGCGAGCGTACCGGCATCGGTCCAGAGTGAGAGGTCGAGCTGGGCAACGAACTCGTCATTGACCGTCAGATACCCCGTGTCCGCCAGGGCGATGAGCTCGATAGTGTTGGTCTCGCCGGGCTCGGTGTTCAGTGACTCGACGATACCCGCGGCGCGAACCTGCTCGGTGCCATTGGTCAACAACCAGGCCCCGTTGGACGAGATGAGCAAGATTCCGCCCAGTCCATCGACCTGCCGGAAGGCATATCCGGCAGACCAATCGGCATCCGGAACGGTGAATGTGGCAGTGGCGACAAAGTCGAAGAGGTCTTGTCCGGTATCGAGGTCGGTTTGCCCACGCTCGGGCCCGAAGACCGGTGCCTGCGATTCCACCTGACCGCGGAGCTGGTCGGCCGCGGCGGCCAGTCCAGTGCGGTCGAAGAGCGCGGCCTGAGAGCCGACCTCCTCGGTTGGTTCCTGGGTCGGTTCCTGGGTTGGGTCTTCGGTGGGCACTTCCGTCGGCGCGGACGTCGGCTCCTCAGTCGGTTCTTCGGTTGGTTCTTCCACTGGCTCTTCGGCCGCTTCGGGTGTGGCGCCCTCGGAGAGCGCGCCGGCCGCTTCCTCGGTGGGAACCGGCGTCGCCTCCAACTCTTCGCCCTGCTCCTGGAGGACATCCGGAGTGGCCGCGGGCGGTTGCTCGGTTGCTTCGGCCTGGCTGGCCGGAACCGCAACAGTGAGATTCTCGAAATCTGCTGAAACTGGGCCGGCACTGAGCTTATAGACGCCAGCGCCGAACGCGAAGCTGCCGGCATCGTAGGTGGAATCGGTCACCGTCACGATCTCGCTTCCGTCGATGGAGCCCGCCAGTTGATCGCCCATGCAGCTGAACGCAAGTGTGAAGGGACCGGGACCGGCGTCGCCTTCGAGACCGACGCTGGCGATACGCTCATTCCCATCAGGGCTCAACAGCCAAATGGCGGCGACCTGCGCCAGGGGGCGAATTTCGAGCTTGTAGCCGGTCTGCTCTCCGACCCGGCAGGAGAGAAAGAGATAGTGACCGTTCGTGTCGTCTCGACCGGTCAGGGCGGCATCGATCGTGATCGTGCCGTCCGGGAACTCACCCGGGACTGGTACGGTCAGATCGCCAGAGAAATCGTCTGCGAAGGCATCGATCTCGTAGCCCTCGTCGTCGTAGTCGTAACGAAGGTCGGGGTCGTCCGATCCTTCCGGCAGAACGCCGGCCGCAGGATCGTCGAAGTTGTCGTCGATCACCACGACCAACGCTTCGTCCTGGGCAACGGCGACCAAGGTCACGGTCAAAATGGCGGGCGCCAGCAGCACAACGGCTACCAGCAGGCGAATCAAGACGCTTGGAGAAGCGGGCATCGCAATCGCTCCTTGATGGCAAAGTCGAAACGAGCGTCCATGGGACTCTCGGTCACAGCTGACCTTAGCGTGCCGGGCGTTCCTGAGCAAGAGCTGAGAGATGAACGAGGGTTCTCCAACACCATCGCGGCGCGCCGATCAAGAGCTCCTCGTACACTTGCCGGCATGAGCGACGAGTCCACACCATCCCCTCTGGTCGAGATCATTCGCGCCGCCATTACCGAGTCTCCACTGGGCGCGATTCCGCTGTCCCGGTACATGGCACTGGCGCTCTATCACCCTGAGCATGGCTACTATCGACGCGCCGAAGTTGGCCCGGGCCGGACGGGTGACTTTCTGACCGCCCCGGAAGCCTCACCCTACTTTGGGCTGACGGTTGCCCGGCAACTCATCGAGATCTGGGACCGGCTCGGGCAACCGGATGCATGGGAAATCCGCGAATTCGGCGCCGGAAGCGGTGTTCTGGCGTACGACATCCTGGCCGGCGTTGCGCATGATGCGCCCGAGGCGATCGACGGACTCCAATACCGGCTGGTCGAATCGAATCCCCACCGGCGAGCGGAAGCCCTTGCATCGATGACCGCAGCCGGTCTTGGCGAACGGGTCCTGATCTCCGACCCGACCGATTCGATGCCGGGGTTCACCGGTGTCCTGCTGGGGAACGAAGTCGCCGATGCCTTTCCAGCACACCGGCTGGTGGTTCGCGCCGGCGCCTTGCGCGAATGCCTGGTGACCATCGACAACGATGGATTCACCTGGGTCGAGCACGACCGCTCGAACGACGTCAGCTCGCTCCCGGAGATCGAGCAGCTCGCCCTGACGTTGCCGGATGGCTCGATACTCGATGTGAGTCCAGCCGCATCGGCTTGGTTCCGTGACGCGGCTCAGCAGCTCGATCGGGGGATTGCGCTGCTGATCGACTATGGCTACCGGGCCAACGAGCTCTATTCCAGACACCGGCTCGAAGGAACGCTCCGGTCATATCGGTCGCAGCGCGTTTCGGACCATCCCTTCAGCGATCCGGGACGGGTCGATCTGACCATTCATGTCGACTTTTCGGCGCTCGAACGGGCCGGAATCGAGGCAGGGATGGAACCAGCGGGATTCGCCAATCAGGGTGACTTCCTGGCGCAGCTGGGGATGGGGCAGTTTCTGCTCGATCTCCAAAATGAACCGGATATGACGGCCGAGGACTATCTGGCGGCCAAAGCCGCCATCTTCCGGCTCATCGACCCAGGCGGTTTGGGGCGGTTTGGCGTGCTCGGTATGACCCGCAGGGTCGATCTCGGCCAGCCGTTGACCGGCTTCCGGCGGTAAACTCCCGATCTGGACAGCTTGACGAGCGGAGCAATCATGGGCGAACAGGACGGAGTCACGATCCAGCTACTCACCGGAGAGGCTATTTGGCCCGATCGGATCAATAGCCGGTGGCCGGGCGCGCAGTTCGTCGCCCGCGTACGAATCGATGCGGGAGCGGCCTCGCTGCCGGCAGCGTTTGGTTCGGTACCTCCTGCGGCCATCTGGGGCGTCGCCGTCGAACTGCCAAATGGCGGTGGGATTGGAGTCCCGGTCTCGGCAACGACCGATCGGGGCGAATCCCTGCAGGTCCTGTTCGACCCAGATGAGCTCCTGGCCGGCGATCCGGAACGTGTGGTGATGGCCGCCCGCTATTGGGAGCTCCCGTGGCGGTATGTCGGCGCGCTGCGGGAGGCCGTCGCATCGATCGGGATCGAGATTCTCGACGAGGAACCCCGCGACGACGCCGTCACGACCGGGAGCTAGGAGCTGGGATTGAGGAGTTAGAAACCGCGAGCAGGATCCAGGAAAGAGGTCGAAACAACCGCTCTGGACATCGGACTCTGGACACTGGACTTTCCCGGGAGCATTTTCGAGTATCTCCGCCTCGTTTTCTCGCCATCGATTCTTCGGCGAACGCTACAATTGCCCAGATAGCGCGCTACTCGCCCGTTATCTGGAGCATTGTCTGATTCATGCCTCGTCGCTTCCTTTCGCCAGCCGTTTTCGCGCTCGCGCTCATCCTCTCCCTGTTCGGAGGCGGACTCGTGCCGGCTGCCGCGCAAGATGGCGGTGAAGCCCCGACAGCTCAGGAGGACCCTCCCCCACCCGAGGAAGGAAGCGAGCCGCCCTTCGGCTGGCTTCAAGTTTCGGCGATCACCTGTACCGGCGGTGGCGATCCTGGCGTCGTTACGATTCTGCTCGCATCCGAATATGCTCCACCCGGCGATTGCGTCGATGGCTATCAGGCGCTGTTGATCGACGGGATCGACTACGGACCCGTCGCCCCCTATCTGGAGCTTCAGATCGAAGCGGGGTATCACAACCTCTACGATCCGAGCTCGGGCGCATCCCGGGATGTCGAGATCTACGCCGATGCGGTGACGTCCGTCGTCATCGTCACGTTTGCGGCTCCGGAGCCAACAACGCCTCCTGAGGTCGTTCCGACCGATGAACCGGTCGACATCGCCGCGGAGCCCACGATCACCGGGCTGCGCATCGTCGCACACGCCTGCAAACCCGATATCCAGACCGTCGATCAACTCTATGCGCTTGGGGGCGTGACCGACCGCCTGAATGCCTGTCCGGCGTTTACGCTACCTGGCTATCCATCGCCCGGCGGCACGGTGAACGGTGGGGAGCTCTACTTCGATTTTACGCTCGCTCCAGCCACCGGCGATCCGCAATCGCCGACCGGTAGTGGGAGTCTGGCCGCAGATTACTTCTGCGAGAGCTCGGTCGGACCGCTCGACAACGATCCGACCAATGACCGCTGCGTCAGCACCGCAGGATTCGATTTCCAGATCGCTGAAGGGCCGATCACGTTGACGCAAACGGCAATCCCCGACACCATGCGGTATGTGGCGGCCGAAACCGGCAGCGGCGCCGATGCGGGCGTGATTGCGGCATCCGATCCATGGTCGGGATATCTGGGACTGGACACGAGTCTGCGTGGCACCGAACACCCGATCGTCCATCTCTACTATCTGATCCCCCCGCGTGAACGTGGTCGTTCATCTCTGCGGGACTGAGATCGGATCGTCCTCCGATCTCGAGGCGCTGGGTAGTCTGGCAGCCCAGCTGCTCGCCTGCCCCGCGGTCGCGCGGTACGCAGAAGGCGGAAGCGCCGATTTTGGCGTGTCCGTCTACGATGGCAATTGGGGATACCGGTCGCTCGATGCGGCGCTGTTCGATTGGACGACGACGTGCGAATCGGATATCGGCGACTGGAACGGCAACGGCGGCGATAACGCCTGCGTCGATGCCCCGACCTACCGCTTCGGGCAGGCAGCGCAGGGTTCGGTTTCGATCACGGAAGACTACGCGCCGGACGGCTCCACCTTTGGCGGCGCCACGGCGCAGGATGTCGGCACGATTGTCTCGGTCGATCTCACTTCGGCTACGGTCTCGCTCGATACGACGTACGACGGTGACGTCACCATTCATCTCTTCAATATCGTTGCTGCCCCGGAGCCGTCGGCAACCGCAACGGCGACGATGACGCCAACCAGGACGAATACCCCGGTGCCACCGTCCCCAACCGCGAGTCCGACACGCACGGCAACGGCTGCTCCAACGCACACTGCATCGGCCAGTCCAACCCGCACCGCAACATCACCGGCCACCACGGCGACCTCGACGGCAACGCCGCCTGCTCCAACGCAGACCGCGACGAGCGCGCCTCCAACGGTGACGGCAACGGTCGAATCGACCGAAGGAAACGGCACGCTGACGGTGGCGGCCCTCTACTGTCTGACTGGCAGCGGCACGAGCGTCGTCGCGCTCGCCCCTGGCGCCAGCGCATCGGCCTCGGATCTGGGTGGATCGAGCTGTTTCGCGGGCGATGCCACGATTCAGATCGGTCTGGCAACCGGCGATTCTATCCCTTCATTGAAACTTGGCCGCGACGGGGTCGAATCGATCCAGGGAGTTCCCGCCACGGGCACGGCGGGCGCACACACCCTGACCGAGGGGCTCACCGGGGCGAATACAACATTCCAGATCGCACCGGGAACCGTGACACGCGTGATCATCAGATACGGCGCCGGCACCGCGATGGTTTCTGAAGGCGTCACGTCGAGCAGCGGAGGTTCGACCGACGGAGCGGGCGGACCTGGCGGATCGGCCACCGGCGGTCTGGTAACCGATGAGCTGGTCGGCGATGCCGGCGCGCTCTACACCTCCAGCGGCTCGTTCTCGGGCGTTTCATTCACCTCGCTGGTGGCCGAAGATGTCGATGCGGAGGCAATCGCCAGCGTCAAAGATGCGACCAGTCTTCCGGGTGTGGGCGTTTCTCCCTTGGCTCAAGTGCCTCGCTACTGGTTCCTTGCCCTGATCGCCGGCGCGCTTCTGGGCGGCCTGGCGTTCGTGACACGCGGTGCAGGTCGCCGGGCCGGGTAGGCGAGATCGGGACACGTTCGCGGGAGTTCCTGATATGGAACCTACCACGAGGCGAGGCGTGTTCGGACATCGACCTGGTTCTCCAGGACTGCACCGACGCCTCTACAGCACAGACCGAAACCGTAGCCATTGCCGATTGGTCCGTCGCGTCGCCATTACAGCCGATTTCAGAATAGTTGACGCTCCGAAACCCCGGTTGTCATTCTGACGAAGGAAGAATCTCCCCGCCGCAGTGGGCATTCCGACGCCGCACGCCTCCAACGACGTGCCAACCATTCTGCAATCCGCTGTAATGGCGACGCGACGAGGTTTCCCAAAACTCAATGGGCAACCGTTTCGGATGGGGCCGGCGCACGGGGGGTTGAGCGCAAGTTTGCCCGGCAGGGCAAGACTGGCCGCGGCATGACTCATCCCGCTCCCGCCTGGCATCCCCCCGGGAACGCCATATCCAAGCCAGTCGAAGGTCCCGTATTGGTGAACGCGCGTACCGCGACGTCCGCGCCGCCGGTCCCGCCTGATCTCTCAGACGCCGAATACATGCAGTGGTCAAATCGGTGAGCTCCGGCCTGTCGAGATCGTGCTCGCAGCGGCTCAGGCCATGCCAGCTATGCCAGGATTCGCCAGCGCCCTCCGCTCGGTGACGGTCAGACGCTCGGTCAGATCGAACATGGTCGTCGTTCGATAGCCATCCGGATCGTCGACCTCGATCGCTACCCGGACGGTCAAATCCCCAGGATCGATCGACGCAGGGAGCACGACTTCATCACGGGTGTAGACGCCATCCCCGGCAACTTCGTCCCCGTTTCTTCCTTCGTCGTTCAGGTCGAGCGGCCCCGCAAGCACGTCGGTCCCACGGCGCAAGGTAGCGCAGACTCTTGCGGGCGTTGCCCGTTCTTCGACCGTTATCGTCAGCGTATCGGCGGCGCCGGCCTCAATCGCCGCAGGCTCGACCGTGACTTGGTTGTCATTGGGCGCGGTGAGCGCCCCATCCGTTTGCACCTCGATGACGACAAGCCGGCTGCCTCCAGGATAAGCACCCAGGAAGAGCACATGGTGGCCGGTGCTGCTCATCGTTGCGGCTTCGAGATAACTCGGCACATTCGTGAGCTGCGCGCAATTCGACAGCATCGAACGAACGACGCCGTCGGCCGTGTACATCATCAAGCCCGTGCCACCCCCAAGCAATATCGAGCCGTCGTAGCTCAGCATGAGACCGCGGCTGCCAACACCTGTGCCGCCAGCGATCATCGGTGGCAGCTCCCGCGGACTTCCGCCCGCGGGTCCAACTATGGTGAATCGCGGCGTACGCGACTCATCTCCCAGGACGACATCGGCAATGAACACCGTCGATCCGCTGCCGGACATGGTGACTCGCCAGACGAATTCTGAGGGGCCATGAAGGAGCTGCGTCTCACCCCCATCTCCCAACGACGAGATGACATACCATTCACCCTTCGTGTCATTCCGAATCGCGAACACGGCGCGATCGGCGACGGCAGAGATCCCCATGGTCAAGATCTCAGGAACCGTCAGCTGGTCGCCCTCATCGGCGCCAACCAGATCCCGAATATCGTCGAGCAAGACCACCGGCCGCAGATTGCCACCGGCCGCATCGATGGCCCAGAGCCCAGCGCGAACGGGCTCGTCGACTCCAACGATTTTCGTGTCTCTCCGAATCGTGAAATAGATGACGCGCCCTTCTTGGTTCAACACCGCATCGGTCAGCTCGGTGCCGCCGTCTTCCTCGAGCACAAGATTGTTCTGGGCCAGGTCAGCCACATAGAGCTTGTTTCCGGTGTTCGGCAAGGTTCGAATCAGGATGGTCTGTCCGTCTCTGCTAACGTCGAGCTGGGGACTCGAGCCGACGACCCCAACCTCCTGAGGCACGCCGCTCGAGAGCAGCATCCGATAGACATGGCCAACGAGTTCTCCATTGGGACCATCCTTGCGATTGATCGCGAAAATCGCGGTCGACCCGTCTGCGCTGATCAGCGGGGCCCCTTGCAAGTACGTGTTGATCTTTTCCTCGGAGATGAATACCTCCCGTGCCAACGCTGTCATGCCTCCTCGGGGCGCAGCGTCGGCGGCGAGGCATTCTCCTGTGCCGATCCGTCCCCCAGGGCGAATGACAATGCGAGCAGCATGCTGTGAGTGGCAGCCTGAGAATCAATCGAGGACTACGCATGATTTCTCCCTCTGGCGTGAGCGTCACCACGACAACTCAAGCGATCGGCGCAAGCCAGAAATCAACTCGACTCGGGATGTTCGGTGAATTTACCTTAGCGAATTTCGCAATTCTGTCAAGTCGCCCGCCTTGGCAAGCAGGGCCATCGCATCTAACCCGGGAGAAGCCGGGACCGCGTGTGGCTGGCAACTGCCTCTGGTTGGACCGAGGTGGAGGAATGAGCGCAACGTTCATGAGAGTTACGACGGCCGGCGAACACGAATGCTACGTCCACCCAGAGACCTCCCCAAGTCGCCCCGTTTCAGCCGGGACGGCGGCTGGAGACAAACAGCGGTCCGGAAATCCGGACCGCTGTCTTCACGTCACGGCAAATGTTGCGATGGGACGGCTCAGTCCGCGGCGGAGGCGGTGGCTGTGGCGTCCCGGACGGCCCGCCAGATCTTCTCGGGCGGGAACGGGGTGTCGATGTGGGTGATGCCGAACGGCTCAAGCGCGTCGATGACGGCATTCGCGGTAGCGGGAGTCGATCCAATCGTCGCCGCTTCACCGATCCCCTTGGCGCCGAGCGGGTTGATATAGGTCGGCGTGGTCGTGTGGTGCGTTTCGAACTCGGGGAAGAACTGGGCTTTCGGCAAGGCATAGTCGTTGAGCGTACCAGTCAACAGCTCGCCGTTGCTATCGTAGTGCAGCTCTTCCCAAAGCACCTGTCCGATGCCCTGCGCCAGGCCGCCATGAACCTGACCGGTCACCAGATTCGGGCTGATGATATTGCCGCAATCGTCGACCGAGACATAGCGGGTCAGCTTGATCTCACCGGTTTCCGGGAAGACTTCCACCACGGCAATATGCGACCCGAAGGGGAACGTTTCCTCGGGAACCTTGAAGAAGTCCGTCGTATCCAACCCAGGCTCGATGCCCTCAGGCAGGTCATCCGAATACGCCTTGTCGGCGATCTCCGCCAGGGTTACCGACCGATCGGGAACGCCCTTGACCTGATACGTGCCGTCCTTGAGCTCGATATCCTCGGCCGACGCTTCGAGAATGTGCGCCGCGATCTGGCATGCCTTGATGCGCAGTTTGTCGATCGACATCATCAGCGCCGCGCCACCGGTCGCGAGCCCACGGCTCCCCATGGTGCCGTTTCCCTGCGGGGTATTGGCGGTATCGCCGTGGAAGACCTCAACCGTGTCGAAGTCGGCGCCCAGATACTCGGCCGCCAGTTGGGCGAAGGTGGTCTCCTGTCCTTGACCGTGCGGTGAGATACCGGTGTAGATTGTGACCTGACCACCTTTCTCGACTCGGACCGTCGAGCTTTCAAACGGCCCGAACCCGCAGATCTCGACATAGGACGCCACGCCGATTCCCAGATAGCGACCTTCCTTGCGCAACCGAGCTTGTTCGGCCCGCAGCTCGTCGTATCCAATGAGCTCCTTGGCCTTGTCGAGCGCCTTCTGGTGCTCACCGGAGTCGTAGCTCTCCCCGGTCAGGGTGATGAATGGGAACTCGTCCGGGGGGATGAAATTGACTTTGCGAACCTCGGTCGGGTCGAGCCCACCCTCGTCGGCGACCATATCCAGCAAACGCTCGAGATAGAAGGTCGCTTCGGGACGTCCCGCGCCACGATAGGCGCCGTTGGCCATGGTGTTGGTGTAAACGCCGACGACCTCGTAGTCGACGTTCTCGATCTTGTACGGTCCGGTCGACATGACCCAGGTGCACCAGGCCAGATCGAGCGCCTTCGGGAAGGCCCCGGAATCGAGCAGCACGCGCGCCTTGAGCGCGACAATCTTGCCCTTCTCATCCGCCCCGATCTCGAACTCAGCCCATTGATTGCGACCATGATTGGTGGCCAGGAAGCTCTCAGACCGCGTTTCGATCCACTTGACCGGCCGGTGGTGCTTGAACGCCAGCGCCGAGATGATGTAGTCCTCGGGATAGGCGCCGATCTTGACACCAAACCCGCCCCCGACCTCAGGGGCGATGCAACGCACCTGGTTCTGGCTCAGCCCAAGCGCATCGGCAATCGAGTTGCGATTCCAGTGCGGCGCCTGTGTCGAGCTCCAGAAGGTGATGCCCCGCGTTATCGGATCCGGCGCCGCCAGCACGGCACGGGTTTCCATCGGCACCCCGTGGCAACGCGGCTCGCGGATTTTTGTCTTCACCTTGATCGCGGCGTTCGCCATGGCTGTTTCGACGTCGCCATGCACGCTCGCTTCTCGCACGCTGATGTTGTTCTTGACTCTGGCATAGAGCTGCGGCGCTCCGTCCTTGATCGCCTCATAGGGATCGATGACGGCGGGCAGCTCTTCGTAGTCGACCTCCACCAGCTCAGCCGCGTCTTGTGCGATCTGGACCGTCTCTGCGACAACCGCGACGATCGGATCGCCGATGTAGCGCACCTTGTCGATCGCCAGGGGATGCACGTTGGGAATGATGTTCGAATCGACGCCGACACCGCTCTCATCGTAGGTCTCGTGCCCGGTTTCGCCCGCCGGCTCCACGGCATAGAAATCCTTGAGGATGGCTTTCAGTGCCTTGCCATCAAAAACATCGATGACGCCCGGCACCGCCAGTGCGGCCGCTGCGTCGATCCCCTTGATCTTTGCATGGGCGTAGGTGCTACGGACGAAGGCGACGTGAACCGTGCCACTCAGCTTGATGTCATCGACATAGGTCGAAGATCCCGTAATGAGGCGCGGATCTTCTTTTCGTTTTACCGAAGCGCCGACATAACTACTGAGCACCATGGTTGCGAACTCCTGCGTTCTTCAATCCATCTGTCCAAAAATGGCCCGGATTCGTGTGCGGGGAATTGTACGACGTTGGCAGGTAACCCAGCCGCGCGAGCGGAACAGACCAGGCGTGCGTGCAGAGGGATCGCGCGTCCTGGCTCACACGGCCCGAGTAGAGCCGTCATACGAGATGGTGTCTTGCTGGGTCGGCTACCATCTCCTGAAACGGCCCTTCTTCTCGAACGACAAGGCTCGCAGGTTTCATGGGAACACTCGACGGAATTCGCGTACTCGATCTCAGCCGCGCTCTTGCCGGCCCCTATGCCGCAATGAATCTGGGCGACATGGGCGCCGACGTCATCAAGGTCGAAGATCCCGTTTCAGGCGACACGACCCGGGGATTCCCTCCCATCTGGAACGGCCAATCCACCTATTACATGTCGACCAACCGGAACAAGCGCGGGATCACGCTCGATTTCAGCACCGAGCGAGACCGGCAGATCGGGCTCGAGCTCGCGCTTCGGTCGGACATTCTGATCGAGAGCTTCCGCGGAGGCCAGATGGAAAAGTGGGGCCTCGGCTGGGAACGGCTGCACGAGCTCAATCCCAGGCTGATCTACTGCGCGATCTCCGCGGCGGGTCGCGAAGGTCCGGACAAGGACCGGGTCGGGGTCGACTTGCTGATCCAGGCCTATGCGGGATTGATGAGCATCACGGGAGAAGCTGCGGGCGAGCCCGTGCGAACCGGCACCTCGGTGGTCGATCTGAGCACCGGGGCAGCGGCGTTGAGCGGCATTCTGGCCGCGCTCTACCAACGCGAGCGCACGGGTGAGGGCCAGCGTATCGATGTCTCCCTGCTCGGCACCACCATCGCCTGGATGACCTACCATGCGGTCGCCTATTTCGCGACCGGCAATGTTCCGGGCCGTACCGGATCGCATCATCCGTCGGTCTCACCTTATGGAGGGTATCCGACCGGTGATGGGTTTCTGGTGGTGGCGATCGCGTTCGATTCCCATTGGGCCAAGTTCTGCGAGCTGGTCGGACGCCCGGAGCTGATCGACGATCCCCGGTTCGCACGTAATCCGGACCGGGTGACAAACCGCCCCGAGCTCGATCCAATCCTGATCGACATTCTCGCGTCGAAATCCGCGACCGAATGGGCAACGATCATGGACGCCGCCGGTATTCCCTGCAGCCCGATTCACGATCTTGCCCAGGCACTGGCGCTTCCGCAGGTCGAATACCAGGAATACGTCGCGCAGGTCCCGCATCCCGATATCCCGGAGCTCAAGATGCCGGGAATCCCCATCAAATTCTCGGCCGATCCGAGCAGCGTCCGGCGTCACCCTCCGAAGCATGGCGAGCACACCGCCGAAATTCTGGCGGAGCTCGGTTTGGGCTGAGCACGCAGCCCACAGAGTTATGCAGTCAGCAGAAGCTTGGCCGGGAACGGCATGATCCCACCTATTGCCTTTTGCCCATTGCCTAATTGAATCTGCGTGCCGCGTGCTGCCTGCCGCCTGCTCGCTACAGTCCACCGGCCTTGATGATCCGTTCGTGGTGGGGTTCGCTGGACAGCTCGCCGAGCCACTCGATCGGCTGCAGAATGATGCCGAATGCGCTCTTCGGCGAGATCAGCGCTTCCTTGCGAATACCGTCCAGGGTACGCTCGGCCGAGACACGAGCGCCCAGCTCCTTGGCCTTGGCAAGAAACTCATCCAGATCGTCGACTTCGACCCCGACATGCTGAATCCCTTCGCCCCGCTTTTCGATATGCTGGGTCACGAAGCTTTCTGGAGTCGTTCCCTCCAGCATCGTGATCAGGCTCTCGCCCATCAGAAAATAGGCAACGATGTATTGCTGCTCGACATTCTCCTTTTGTCCCAGATACTGAGCTCCGTAGACCTGCTCGAACCACGAACGCGATTCGTCGATGCTCTTGACAGCAATCGCGATGTGATCGACCTTTTTGACTTTTGCCATGCCACGTTCCTCCCGACAGCGACGTTTCAATGGGGCGATTCTATCCGCCGCCAGTATGATCGGTGAACGATGAACACTTGGACCGCGTCACTCCTGGCGTTTCTGACCGGCGCAATTTTTATCCTTGTGGGGTATCCGCTCTGGCGTGAACGCGTGAAGCCGAATCTGATCTACGGGTTTCGGACTCGGCAGACACTCGACGATCCTGCCATCTGGAATCCAGTCAACGCACGGTCGGGGCGCCACTTGCTCGTGACCGGGACAATCCTCCTGCTGCTCGGGGTTGTCAGCATCGTGTTTGCGCACAACGAGGCCAGACAGACGGCGGTGGTCTTCGTGGTGGTCGCCGTTTGCATCGTGGGCCCGATCTACTCGCTGATCGTGTGTACCAGGATGGCGAGACAACTCGCCGAAGAGAAGGGAACGTGATACGAAATCCGCGTGATTGCTTGGGGATACAAGGTATGGGATAGCTGCCGGCCCTGTGCCGGCGAAGCACCGCCGGCACAGGGTGCGCGGACCGGAGACATGGGTAACAGGTGTTCGGAGACACGGGGGAGACATCCTTGTGTATTTACCCGGATTCCGTATAAGGGGTTTTCGCATCTGGGGATGCTGAGTTCTCGATCATTGGAGTACCATCATCCGCTAATGCCAAAACATGAGGAAATGTTGGCGTCGCAACGTTGCGATTGATCAATTGACGCATGACCAGTTCGAAGGAGTGAGCAGAGTGTCGAGCGCACCCAAACGGCTTACCGGCCGAGACTACGATCGAAAGATGAGTGCCTATTTCAATTCGCTGCATCAGCAGGCAATCTCACGGCGAGGATTGTTCAAGGTTGGAGCAGGCGCGCTTGCCGCTGGCGCGGTTGCCGGTGGAGCAATGCCGTTCCTTCCCGGTCTCAGTGTGCTGGCGCAGGACGGGGGCACCTTCACCTTCGCGCTGGAAGGCGACGTACGCGGGCTCGAGCCGGCGCTCTCCTATGACTTCACCGCGAATCCGGTTGTCTGTAACATCAGCGAAGGTCTGATGAAGGGGCTGCCCGACGGTTCGATGGAACCGTTGCTGGCGGAAAGCTACGAGCACCCCGATGCGCTTACCTATATCTACAAGATCAAGTCGGGCATCAAGTTCCACAACGGCGAAGAGATGACCATGGACGATGTGCTCGCCTCCCTGGAGCGGGTGCGCGATCCAGAGGTCGCCAGCCCGATGGCCTGGTTCTTCGATCCGGTCGAGACGATCGAGGCGACGGACGAATCGACCCTGACGATCACGCTCTCCGAGCCGAGCGCGCTCTTCCAGTTCGTGGCGATGACCACAGCCGGCCATGTCATCCCGAAATCCGCGATCGAGGAGTATGGAATCGATCTCCTCCGCAATCCGGTCGGCACCGGTCCGTTCAAGTTCGTGAAATGGGACGCCGGCTCTGAGATCGAGCTGGAGAAGTTCGAGGACTACTGGCAGGACGGCAAGCCCTACCTCGACAGGTTCATCTACAAGATCGTGCCAGAAGGCACCACCCGCGTCACCGCGCTCAAGAACGATGAGGTGAACTCGCTGACGCAGGTTCCGCCCGACCAGATCGAAACCATTCTGGGCTTCGAGAACGTCAACTGGAACGAGGTTGTTGGCTACACGATCAACTACTCCGCGTTCCGCTGCGACAAGCCGCCGTTCGATGACGTCAACGTTCGCCGCGCGGTTGCCATGGCCATCCCCCATCAAGAGATCATGGACGCCATCATCAAGGAAACCGGTGTGCAGGCGCGCCAGTCGGCCGTACCGGAAAACATGCCGGGCAGCGCCGAGGGCGAGCTGGAGCCGATGCTGTACGATGTCGAGGCGGCGAAGGCCCTCCTGGCCGAATCGAGCCAGCCGGACGGCTTCTCCTTCGACTACCACGTGATTGCGCCGAACGATGTCTGGATTCCGATGGCCGTCGCCATTCAGGACGCCCTCAAGGAACTCAACATCGAAATGAACATCGTCCAGTATTCCTACGCGGACATGATCACGCTGCAACAGGCGGGCGATTATGAAGGGATGATGAACTCCCAGTGGGCGTCCGACTTCCCGGATGCCTCGGGGAACCTGATTCCGCTCTTCGCCAGCTGGAATTTCCCGCCGCAGAACAATCACTCGTACTACAGCAACCCTCAGGTGGACGAGCTGCTGCAGCAGACGGAGACCGAGCTGGACCAGGACGTGCGCAACGGACTCCTGATCGACGCACAGAAGCTCATTGCCGAAGACGCACCGATGGTCTTCCACGAACACTTCAAGTGGTTCATGCCGATGTCCGCCACCTTCACTGGATATGAGATCAGCCCGCTCTGGTACTGGGACTCGTTTGGCCGCGACATGACCACCGTCGCCGAGTAAGACTCGATTCGACCGCAGGGAGGCGGGTCGTCGCCGTGGACGACCCGCTTCCCTGGCATGACAGGCCCATCACATGGCACGGCTCATCATCACGCGTCTTCTCACGATGATTCCACTGATGTTCATCGTCGCATCGGTGGTCTTTCTCATGCTGCGCTTCGTACCGGGAGATCCGGCCCGCATCATCGTGGGGAACCAGCGAATCACCGAAGAGAATCTGCAAAACATCCGGGTCCAATACCGGTTGGACAAACCGGTGCTCGTCCAGTACGGCTACTGGGTCAAGGATCTGGCCCAAGGCGATCTGGGACGATCGTTTCGCCAGCGAGCCGACGTCAATACGCTGATCCTGGAGCGGCTGAACGTCACTGCCCAGCTGGTCATATCCAGCTTTCTCCTCTCCATGATCATCTCCATACCCCTCGGGATCATCTCCGCCTTACGGCGGAATACGTGGGTCGATTTCAGCGCCACGATATTTTCTTTGATCGGTGCATCGTCACCGGTCTATTTCACCGGCATCATCCTGATCCTGCTCTTTTCATACAAACTGAATTGGTTACCGGCGCTGGGGGAGGGGGATGGCGGTTGGGATACCGTCAAGCACCTTGCCCTCCCCTCACTCGCCCTGGGCTTCTCGCTCGCCTGCGTCACCACCCGATTGACGCGCTCGGCCATGATCGAAGCGCTTTCGCAGGACTACATCGAGACGGCGCGTTCGAAAGGGCTTTCGGCCCGCACTGTCGTCATGAAGCACGCGTTCCGCAATGCGATGATCCCGATCGTGACGGTGGCCGGGTTGCAATTTGGGGCTCTGGTGGTCGGTACGGTGCTGATCGAATACACGTTCGGTATCGGCGGGCTTGGGTCATTGATCGTGCAGGCCGTGCAGGTTCGTGATTACCCGATCGTGCAGGGGGCGACGATCTTCATTGCCGCCATCTTCATTCTCGTCAATCTGATTGTCGACATTCTGTACGCGGTCATCGATCCGCGTATCCGGTACTAGGGGCCGCCCGTGGAGATCGACGCCGCAGGCATCCAATCGATACCGGCCGATCAGGCGCCCCCAACACCGCTTTCGATGTTCGTCTGGCGTTTTCGCCGGAACACGAAAGCCGTCGTCGGTCTGGTCATCGTCCTGTCGCTCATCCTCATTGCCATCTTCGCGCCGATTCTGGCGCCTCAGGATCCCCTGGACGGAAACCTCTCGGCCAGTCTGGTAGGCCCCGGCGGTGAATACCTGCTGGGAACCGACAAGAACGGCCGCGATGTCCTGAGTCGATTGATCTATGGCGCCCGGGTTGCCATAGGCGGCGCGCTGGGCGTCGTCATCATCTCGGAGCTAATCGGGGTTCCGCTCGGTATCTGGGCCGGGTACAAGGGCGGCCGGGTCGACGCGGTCATCATGCGGTTCTTCGATCTCATGCTCGCCTTCCCTCCGCTGCTGCTCTCGTTCGCCGTGGTAGCCGCGTTCGGTCCATCGTTGCGCAATGTCATCATCTCACTTGGCATTCTCTATGTGCCGTTTGCGGCTCGCGTCGTGCGCAGCGTCACGCTGGTTCAGAAGGAAATGGTCTACACCGAAGCCGCCCGGGCGATGGGCTACCCGCAACGACGTATCGTTTTTCGCCATATCCTGCCGAACACCCTTTCGTCCGTTATCGTCGTCACGAGTCTCGACCTCGCGTTCGCGATGCTCGATATCGCCGCGCTCTCGTTTCTGGGTCTGGGTGTGCAGCCACCGACGCCCGACTGGGGCACGATGCTCAGTGAGGGCCGAGCGGTGCTCCTGACCTCTCCCCATGTGGCGGTCGGGGCCGGCGTCGCGATCCTGATCGCAGTCCTCGGGTTCAACCTGCTCGGCGATGGGCTGCGGGACGTGCTCGATCCCCGGCAGGCAAACAAGTAATGACGACGACACCGCTCCTCCAGATCGAAAATCTGCAGGTCGAATTTGCGACGCGCGGCGGCGCCGTTCACGCGGTCGATGGCGTCAACCTGACCATCGAGCCCGGTCAGACACTCGGATTGGTCGGGGAGTCCGGGTCCGGCAAGAGTGTGACCGCGCGTGCCATCATGCGCCTGGTGCCGACGCCGCCGGGACGGTACGCCGGTGGCCGCATCCTCTTCGAAGGAAAAGACCTTCTCGGCCTTTCCGATGGCGAGATGCAATCCCTACGGGGTGGGCAGATCTCGATGGTTTTCCAGGATCCGATGACCTTTCTGAATCCGGTCTTCACCGCCGGAGAGCAGGTTGCCGAAGCGATCCGCGCCCACCAGGGCGCGTCCAAAGGCGAAGCCAGGGCAAAGACGATCGAGCTCTTCCGCACGGTCGGAATCCCGAATGCCGAGGAGCGTTTTTCCGCCTATCCGCACGAGCTTTCCGGTGGCCTGCGACAGCGCGTGATGATCTCGATGGCGCTGTCGTCGCGGCCCAAGCTCCTCATCGCCGACGAGCCGACCACCGCGCTCGACGTGACCATCCAGGCGCAGATCCTGGACCTGCTGCGACATCTGCAGGACGAATTCGGCATGAGCATTCTGCTGATTACCCACGACCTCGGGGTCGTTGCGGAGATGTGCGACAAGGTCGCGGTGATGTACGCCGGTCAGATCGTGGAAGAAGCGTCGATCGAGCCGATCTTCGATGCGCCCGCGCACCCTTACACGAGCGGACTGCTCGAAGCGATCCCAAGCACATCGAATGACGGCGCGCAATTCCGGCCAATTCCCGGCGCTCCCCCGGATCTGGCCCGACTGCCCCAGGGATGTCGATTCGCGCCCCGGTGCCGGTACCGGCAGGCGATCTGCCAGACGACGCCTCCTCCTCGGGTCGCGGTCTCTCCGGCGCATAGCGCACGCTGTCATTTCGCAGGCGATTTCAAGAAGAACGAGCCCGAGCCGGCGATCGCCGGGAGGACGTCATGAGCGAAGCGCCTCCCCTGCTCCAGGTCCAGGGCCTGGTAAAGCACTTTCCGATGCGCGGTGGATTCTTCGATCGCATGCGCGGGCACCCGGCTCAGGTGGTGCGTGCGGTCGATGATGTCGATCTCTCCATCCGCGAGGGCGAAACCCTGGCATTGGTGGGCGAGAGCGGGTGTGGCAAGTCCACGACCGGCCGGTGCATTCTCTACCTGCAACAGCCAACCGAAGGGGTGGTAGCGTTCCGCGGGGAGCAGATCGACCCCAACAACACCAACGAGATGCGCGAACGGCGCAAGCAGCTACAGATCGTTTTCCAGGACCCGAACTCCTCGCTGAATCCGCGCATGTCGGTCGGGCAGACACTGGAAGAGGCGCTGGCATTTCACAAGATCGTGCCGAAGTCGGAACGGTCCAACCGCGTACGGGAGCTCCTGCACACCGTGGGACTCAACGATCAGTTCCGCAACCGGTTCGCCAACGAGCTTTCCGGCGGTCAGCGGCAACGCATCGGCATTGCCCGGGCGCTGGCGGTCGATCCCGAGCTCATCGTGGCGGACGAGGCGGTCAGCGCGCTCGATGTTTCGGTCCAGGCCCAGATTCTGCAACTGCTGGCCCGGCTGCGGGAAGAGAAGGGATTGGCCTACCTCTTCATCAGTCACCAGCTTGGCGTGGTGCGCAGCATCTCTGACGCGGTCGCCGTCATGTACCTCGGCAAGATCGTCGAACAAGCCCCGACCGAGGAGATCTTCCACAATCCGCTCCATCCGTATACCCAGGCGTTGATGGCGGCGGCGCCGGTTCCGAATCCCCGGGCGCGCCGGGACCGGATCCTGCTGACCGGAGATCCGCCCAGTCCGGTCAATCCACCCAGCGGATGCCGGTTTCGGACCCGATGCCGGTACGCCACCGACCAATGCGCCGCCGAAGTCCCACTCTTGCGCGAGATCGTCCCGAATCACCTCGTCGCCTGCCACTACGCGGGAGAATTGACGGGGTCGTAAGCCCTGGACGGGTTCGGAAATTGGCAAGAGGCAAAAGGCAAGAGTCTTCGGGGCGCGATCGATCGGACAGTGAGGTCGACCGGAATGGGATAGGAGCACGAACTTCCGAGCTCCGAGATCCCAGCTCCTAACCCACCAATCGGATGACTCGTTTCTCAGGATGCCGGCCTCCGGCCTCCGGACCCGTTTCGCGGTATCATCCGGGACCGGAAGGGAACCCGCATGGTTGAACCGCTGGAAGCACATCTGACTTGTACAACCAGGATCGCGCGCCCGTGAAGATCGCGCAGGTCACCCCATATGACATGTCGCACCCCGGGGGTGTGGCGCAGCACATCGAAAACCTCAAACGCGAATTCGAACGTCTGGGGCACGAGGTGGTGGTGCTGGCGCCAAAGGCGCGGCAAGGCGGTGTCGAGATCAACGAGGGATTCTATGGGGTCGGCCGCACCATTCCCATTCCGGCCAATGGCTCCAAGGCCCGGTTGATGTTCGATGTCACGCTGTACAACGTGATCAAAGAGATCCTGCAGTACGAGAAGTTCGATGTCATCCATTGCCACGAACCGATGACGCCGCTTCTCCCGTATATGGTGCTGCTCAATTCCCGCACGGTAAACGTTGCCACCTTCCATGCGGCCCGCGACACGAACCCTTGGTATGGGATGCTGAAGCCGTACTTCTCCATTCTGATGAATCGCCTGAACGGCAAGATCTGCGTCTCCGAACCGGCCCGGCAACATATGCTGCAGTACTTCGCCGGACACTACGATGTCGTGCCCAACGGCATCGATGTGGAACGTTTCGGCAATCACATCGAACCGTTTCCCTGGGTCAGCCCTGGGACGCCGCGCATCCTGTTCGTCGGCCGGTACAACGAGGCGCGCAAAGGGTTCAAATATCTTCTGCGCGCCATGCCACTGGTGCACCAGCAGTTCCCGAATGCGAAGTTGATGGTCGTGGGTCCGGGACACCGCGAGCGATTCGCCGAAACGATCGACCGGTATCAGATTCGCAATGTCGAGTTCGTGGGCGAGGTCTCGCAGGAGAGTCTGCCGCATTACTATGCGAGCTGCGATGTCTTCTGCGCCCCTTCGATCCATCGGGAGAGCTTCGGTATCGTGCTCCTGGAGGGGATGGCGTCGATGAAGCCCGTGGTGGCAAGCGATATCCCCGGCTATGCCAGCGTAGCGACCAACAACAAGGACGCATTGCTGGTGCCCCCGCGGGACTCTTCAGCGATTGCGCTGGCTATCGTACGATTGCTGGCGGATGCGGAATTGCGCGCCCAGCTCGTAGCGGCAGGGCAGAAGACGGCCGATCACTATAGTTGGCCCCGTGTCGCGCAGCGCGTACTGGATGTCTATGCGCGATCGGGCGCCGCCGTAACGACGTGATGGCCGGCCGGGTGGGAGTAACGGTGTGATTTCTGAGCGATTAGGGACCTGGGCACGGGCGAGGCTGCTGGTGGTCGGAGCGTTCCTTGGCAAATTCGGCATCACGCCGAACATGCTCACCATCGCCGGATTTCTGCTGAATTGCATCGTGGCCGCCATCATCGCGTCGGGACGCGGGCAGCTCGGCGGCGTGTTACTGCTCTTCTCCAGTGCGTTCGATATGCTCGACGGCGCGGTCGCCCGCTCGACCGGCAAGACATCCAAGTTCGGTGGATTCTTCGATTCGACCGTTGATCGCTATTCCGAGATCGTGGTTTACGTCGGGTTGCTCTGGTACCTGCTCGGGACCGACGACTGGAAATGGGGCGCCTTGCTGGTGCTCCTCTCGGCGACCGGGGCGGTGATGGTCAGTTATGCCCGCGCCCGCGCCGAAGCCGCGGACTGGAAAGCATCGGTCGGGATTCTGGCTCGGCCAGAGCGTGTGGTTGTGCTTTCGCTTGGCCTGATCATCGACCGGCCAATGTGGGCGCTCATCATCCTGGCCATCGCCACCAATTTGACCGCCCTCATGCGGATGATCCATGTCTGGCGTGAGTCGCAGAAAGACGCAGCCACCCCTTGAGTTTTCCAGAAGACGACGCCCCAGAAGGTCGAGGAAGTTCTCCTGAAGACGTTGCCGTGGCCGCCCGCGGTTGCCAGGCAATCCTTATCATCGGGTTCGTCATCGTTGTGGCGATCATCATTTTCATCATTGCCCAGCAGATTTGGAGTTAGGAGCTGGGATTTAAGAGTTAGGAACTCAGAGGAGTGGCCGATGCCAAGCGGAGCGGAGTATCTCGACTTTCTGACGGGACAACGACAAACGCGTGATTTCACCAGCGATCCGGTAAGCGATGACGATCTTGGGGCTGTGCTCGAGACGATGCGTTGGACCGGGAGCGCCAGCAACCGGCAGCCATGGCAATTCCTGGTGGTGCGCGATCCCGAGACAATTGCCAAGTTGGCCAAAGCGACGATGTTCACGTTCTGGCTTCCCAAGGCGCCGATCGTCATCGTCGTGTTGACGGCGGGATCGGATCGGTATGCGCATGCGTACGATCTTGGCCGGGTCGATGAGCGAATTCTGCTGGCGTCGCAAGCCTTGGGATTGGGCGCGGGAATCGTGACGTTCGGCTCGGATTCGGCACAACGAATCGCGCACGAGGCGCTTCAGGTCCCCGGCGACTGGTCGGTCTACAGTGCAGTCGCGATCGGGCATCCAGCCGAAACCGCCCGCCCCGCCAAGCTCGGTGGCCGAAAACCGCTGGACGAGCTAGTGCATTGGGATCGGTTCACGAGGAGTTAGGATCGAGGAGCTATACGGAATCCGGGTGATTGCTCGGGGATAGCGCAGCCGCCGGCCCGGTGCCGGCGGTGGTGAACTGATCGTGCCGCATCCTGGTGTGTTCACCCGGATTCCGTATAGGAGTTAGGAATTTCCGGATCTTGAGTTGGTTTTGGGCTCGACCCGACGATGGGTTCGTTCCTACAGCCGTTTTCAGAATGGTTGTCCCCGCAATATCCGCTTGTCATGCTGAGGAACGAAGCATCTCCCCCGCAGCGGGTGGTCCGCAACGGCCCGGCTCCGCTGGAGGGTCAACCATTCTGAAATTCGCTCTAAATCCCAACTCCTAATCCGTGTTTGAAAAGCCCATCGTGCGGCCCGATGGGCGCCGCGTTTCGGGTGCTTCATGCCGTTGAGACTCCGAAACTCGTTGCTTCGGTCTCCTCGGGCTCCGGACCCATTTCAACACGCCCCAACTCCTAACTCCTCATATCGAAGACAGTCTTGATGGCGCCGTGCTTGCCGCGAGCGAGACTGACCTGCATGGCGTCCTGCCATTGATCGAGGGTGAATCGGTGGGTGATCAGGCGTGAAAGATCGACCCGGGTGCCCAAGAATGAGCTCCATGGCAACTTTGAACGTGTGCGGCTTGCCTTCCATCGAGTTCTCGCGTCCATAGACATAGCAGCCGGTAACCTGGAGCTCGCGGTTCCAAACAAAGGTGAGATCGAGGTGGTTCGTCTCGGCTGCGCACCCGACCATGACCACATGTCCATGCGGTCCGGCCACGCGCAGGCTGTCATCGACACTGGCAGTGGAACCGACGCAATCGTAGACCCAATCGAATCCACCGGCGTAGGTTGGCTTGCCTTTGATCGGTTTGTATTTCTTGGCCCCGGCGATCTTGACCGCGGCGTCACCGGCCGATTCGCCGCGCAGGACATGATCGGCTCCCAGGGCGGTCGCCATCTCTGCCTGCAATGGGTGCCGCGCCAAAATGGTGACGTCGCTCTTGATCCCCATCATGCGCATCGCAGCCAGGACGAAGAGACCGATCGATCCGCATCCGATGATCAGCACCTTGGCATAGGAGGGGGGCGGGTCCTTGAGCACCGCGTGCACGGCAACGCTGAACGGTTCGATCAGGACGGCAACCTCATCGGAAATCTCATCGGGGATGGGAACGAGCTGGCTCCAGTGGGCGACCATATCGGTGCTCCAGCCACCGGGAAGATCGCGGCAGAAGCCGGTGAGCATTCCCGGGGAGAGCGATCCTTCGGCCGTTCGGGTGCAAAGTCCCGGTTCGCCAGTACGGCACATGCGGCAAGGCTCCAGCCCGCGCATGTAGCAGGAGATCACCGGATTGAGCACGACCCGCTGACCAACCGAGATCCCGTCTATCTCGGCGGCTTCATCACCAAGCTCGACGATCTCGGCCACGACCTCGTGTCCAGGTGTCAGGGGAAACGAGGTGAACGGCGTGAGCGCCGGTCCGGCCCGATTCGTAAGCATGGAGATGTCGCTGCCACAGATCCCGGTGAGCAGCGGCTTCAATCGGGCATAGGCGGGACTGGGAAGCGGCACCTGCCCGCGCTCAATCTCGCTGAGCCCCGGAATCCGGCCGGATTCCAGCATCCGGCCAGGCAGCCGATCGGCTGCCCGCACGGCAACGAAGTTCGGAATCGAGAATTTGTACTGGAGCGCCTTGCTCATCGCGGGACATCCCTTCTCGCAAAAGGCGCTTCGCGGCGAACAGCCACGAAGCGCACCATTGCCCGTCGAATCGGTTCGCCGGTCCGATCAGGCCATCGGAACCTGGCGCTGGATCTTGCCGTCGATGCGCGCGAAGATCTCATCCAGCGACTCACCCGTGATCGTCAATCCATGATTGCGCAATCCAATCACGGCATGACCGGGATCCGGCGACTGGCGAACCAGGTCGGCCACCGCGGTGGCGAGCTCGATCGTGCCGCAAGGGTAGTTGATGCGCGTCGAGGGAATATCCTCCATCCAGGCGTGAATATGCAGGATGGCGCCGACGCTGGGATGCTCGCGATAGATCATGAAATGCTCGATGGCATCGACCGAAACACGGCGCGGCGTGACATTGGGCGGAACGCTCAAGCGCATCGCCCGGCGCTCGGGGATGAAGTCGGTCACCAGCAGAATCTCGGGACCGATCTCTTCCAACTTCGTCTTGTCGACCCCGCTGGCGCTCATCCAGAAGCGGAGATCGTCTTTGCGGGCACTGACGTTGCCATAGCTCAGACCGCCAATGTTGAACATCTGCTTGAGATGACGCAGATCGGCTTCGGGCAGGTACGAATCGATCGGGAAGGGTGACGGCAGCAGGTCGAGCTCATCGAGCAGCTTGCCCGCCCGGGTGATGGAGGCAGTGATTTCGTCACCACCCCAGAGCTCCGGTTCCAGATCTGGAACGAACTCGTTTTCGATGATGAGCGTCGAGGTGGCCAGCGGGGTCAGCCGATCGGCAACCTCGGTGAAAAACGCCTGATCGTCACCCCAATACTTGAAGGAATAGGAACCCTGCTCGAGGGTCGAGACGAACGCCTCGACGCCACCATGCGTACCGTCCGGAATCAGCAGAATGAAGATATTGCCCAGCGACCGAAGCTGGAGCGGATAGAGGGTCGCCAGCGGGATCTCAGGGACGCCCTTGCTCTCGCCAATCCCCACCACGAAGACCGCGCGGTTTTTGCGTCGGAAGCTCTTGGGCGCATCGATGTCGATTGGATGGAGCGCGATACCGCCGCGTTCGGCCGGCTCGTCCCCCTGGATGACCGGCAGGCCCCGAGATTCGATTTCGGCGCGCAGTCCGTTCGTAAACCAGTCGCGCAACGCATTCGGCGCTTCCGGCGCCGGTCGCTTGATCGTTGTATCGGTCATGGTAAGCGGATTCCTTCCTTGCCTCGTTGGTCGTCCAGGATCATGTTCACGATCGCCAGCACCTGGAGTTCTCATGGTTCGCGAGTGGAACGGGCTGGTAACCAGGAACTGGAACAACCACGTATCCGGTAAAGAATAGAAGAGTTTGCCGCTCCCGCAAAGCATTCGATCCGCAGTGTTATGATCCAGGCACAGGTTCGACCCAGTCATTCACCAGGAGCCGTCACCATGACCAGCACAGCCTTCGATGTCGCCGTCCTGCAAATGAACTCCGGCGAAGACAAAGCGGCAAATATCGACACCGCCTTGCGATTGATCGATCAGGCGGCCGCGACCGGAGCGCGGTTGGTGGTGCTTCCCGAGATCTGGACGTATCTCGGTGACGAAGCCGGGAACCGGCCGAACGCCGAATCCATCCCCGGGCCGGTCACCGGCGCGTTGGCGGAAAAGGCCCGCCAGCATGGGATCTACGTGCATGGCGGCAGCATTCTGGAGCAGCGAGAGGGCGAACCGAAACTGTTCAACACGACGGTGGTCATCGATCCCAGCGGTGAGATCGTCGCCAAATACAGCAAGATCCACATGTTCGATGTCGTGCTCGATGGTGTCGCCTCGTACCGTGAATCGAACACGGTCCAGCGGGGGGACGAGATTGTGACCTTCGATCTGGACGGCGTGACGGTCGGACTGGCGATCTGCTATGACCTCCGGTTCCCGGAGCTCTTCCGCATTCTGCGCTTGCACGGCGCCGAGGTGATCGTGCTTCCGGCCGCGTTCACGATGACGACCGGGAAGGACCATTGGGAGGTCCTGATCCGCGCTCGGGCGATCGAGAACCAGGTCTACATGGTGACCTGCGGCCAGTTCGGGCCGGACTCGTCAGGTAAATGGTGCTATGGCCGGTCGTTGATCGCCGATCCGTGGGGAACGGTCGTTGCGACTGCCCCCGATCGGGAATGCGTAGTGACAACGACGGTCGACCGGGATCACATTCAGAAGGTGCGGCGGCAGGTGCCCTCGGTCGAGAACCGGCAGGCGGATCTCTATCGCTGGCCGGATGAATCGGTGGTGCTGAGTTAGAGGTCCTGAGTCCTGAGAGAATCACGGGCGGGTCATACGTAGGAATGCGTCCTAAGGAAGAATGATCGAAGAGCGGCATCTCGACCCTCACCGCCCCCCTGCCCCCCTCCTCTCCCAATCCTGGGAGAGGAGGGGGGCTCCTACTCGTGTGACGGCATGGGGGGCAGTGCTTCTGGCGATGGTGCTGGTGGTGGGGTGCGCGCAGCTCGACCGGTCGTCGTCCGATGACGGCGACGAGCTGGCAAACGAGCCCGTGTTCACCATCGTGACGGTGACGATTGCCCTTTCACCGACACCTCGCTTGACCGAGAGCCGGTATGTGGTGCAGGAGGGAGATACATTGTCCGGGATTGCCGATATGTTCCATGTCACCTGGGATGCGATCATCCAGGCGAATAATCTGGAGAGTCAGGACAACATCTTCGTCGGTCAGGAGCTCGTCATTCCGCTTGCGGCGACGCCCGAAGCGGAATGACGAGTTGGGATTTAGGAGTTAGGATCGCGCGCGTCGCTCTGGACACTGAGTACTGGACCCTGGACTTTCCTCAAAGACGTCCTACCTGATGCCCTGTGCGGCGAGAGCGCTGGCGACACGTTGCAGGCATTCGCCAGCCTCGCGGGCGACGGGTTCCAGCTCCGGCCGGTCGATTGCCGCCGCAAACATGGTCGCGGGATCGAGGATCGAGACGGTGGTCGAGCCGTTCTGCTCGTGCAGAACGACGTTGCAAGGGAGAAGCAATCCGACATCGGGATCGGTGCTCAGCGCGGTATGCGCCAACTTGGGATTGCAGGCGCCCAGAATCAGATAGGGATCGAACGATTCGCCCAGCTTCTCCTGCATGGTCGCCCGGACGTCGATCTTCGTCAACACGCCAAAACCTTCGGCTTTGAGCGCTTCGGTCGTCGCGTCGAGTGCATCGTCGATGGGGACGGGAAGGGTTGCGCGCGGTTCGAGCGCAACTGGCGCGCTGGTTCCGGCAGTCATCTTTCTCTTTCCTTTCGTTCAGAAAACCAGGGGATGTCCCTGTTCCGTCCAGGCGATCAAGCCGCCATTCATGCTTTTGACATCTGTGAAGCCGATGGCAGCCAGCTGCCGGGCAGCGATCAGACTTCGGCGTCCTGAGCGGCAAACGACGATCAACGGTTTGTTCTTGTCGAGCTCGTCGAGACGCTGGCCGATGGTATCCAGCGGCATCAGGGTCATCCCGTCGACATGCGCGGCATCCCATTCGTCCTGCTCCCGACAATCGACGATCTGAATACCTGGATCATCGAGTGCAGCGACGGTGGTCGCGACGTCGACTTCCAATGGATCGAGGGCCGAGCGTCCTGGGTTCATCTATTTCTCCACCTTGTTCTCGTCATGTCTCGTCATCACTCTGCGAAGGGTACTCGGGTCAGGATGAGACAAGCGTGTTGCCTGTACGCGACCAGGCATTGATGCCACCCTTCATGCTCTTCACATCGACGAACCCAGCCGAGATCAGCTGCCGGGCGGCAATCGAGCTTCGATGCCCCGACCGGCAAACGACGATGACCGGACGCTCGCGATCGAGCTCGTTCAGATGCGATTCGATCGAGCCAAGTGGAATGAGCGTCGAACCCTTGATGTGACCAGAGCTCCATTCCCGTTCCATCCGGCAATCGACCACCTGGGCCGTACCGTCTTTGAGCGCAGCGGCTGTGGCCGGAACATCGATCTCCGCGACCGCCGGAACGCGGCCGAAGATTCTGCTCAGGAAACTCATCACCCCATCCTCATCGATCGTAGGCAACTGGGAGCCCGGCCGCATCCCAGGCGTCCATGCCACCATCGAGCTGGACGAGGCTCGCGACGCCCCGCGACTCCAGCATGCTGGCCGCGACACGCGAGCGATATCCGGTGGCGCAGGTCAGCATGACGATCTCGGCGTCACCGGTTTCGACCTCAGCGCCCGCCGAGATGTCTCCCGCGAACTCATTGCGTGCCCGCTCGATATGACCCAATTTCCATTCGTCCCGGCTACGGACATCGAGCAGCACGACATCATCGGAAGCCTGGAGCATCGATTGGAATTGCTCCGGCGAGAGCGCCTGCAATCGGTCGACGGGTTGCCCGCGATCGAGCCAGGCATCGATACCGCCATCCAGGTACCCAGCCACCGCGTCGATACCGATTCGATGCAGCTCGGTTTGGAAAGCCTGGTAATCCTCATCTCGATCGAGCAGCAGGACGATGGGCTGATCGTAGGGCGCGCGCCACCCAACCCAGGCGACGAAATCCACGCCCGAACCGGCGTAGAACGAGCCGCGAATGTGCGCCCGGTCGAAGGATCGCTCGTCACGCGCATCCACGATCAAGGCGCCGGCGGCAACCGCGGCGCTGACCTCGTCGACGGTCATGGCTTCGCCCGCGGGCAACGATGCGATCGGATCGGGCCCAACGCGATTGACGAGCTTCATACGTGGGTAGTACGGCGGCGGAGCCGGCATCTCGTCCATGATGCCCTGTACGAAGTCGGCTCCGTTGTCGAACTGATATGCATACGTGAACTGGCGCTCAGCGCCCAGAGTCGTCGCGGCAGCATCGCCAATCTTGCGGCCGCACGCCGATCCGGCCGTATGCCCGGGATAGATCACCAGATCGTCGGGGAGATCCGCGATCCGATGGGTGAGCGTTTGAAAAAGCTGCCGGGCAAGCCGTTCGGTGTGTGTCGCGCCGAGCAGGTCTGGACGGCCAACCTCCCCGGCAAAGATGAGGTCGCCACTGAACATGGCTTGTGGGGACTCACTCGACGCTGGATCGAAGAGAAGGAAGACGATGTGCTCGGGCGTATGGCCGGGAGTCCAACGGGCCTCAAGGATGAGCTCACCGACCGAGACCCGATTGCCATCCTGCAGTCGCCGATGATCGAATTCCTGATCGCCGAGCTGACTCGAGTAGATGGGCGCGCCGGTTGCGTTGTGAAGCTCAAGCGCACCGGAAACGAAGTCCGCATGAACGTGCGTTTCGAGGATGGCGCTGATTCGGAGATTCCGTTCGTTCGCCCAGTCGAGGTAAACCTGAACGTCACGCCGGGGATCGATGACGGAGACATCACCGGTGCGTTCGTCCGCGACGAGATAGGCAACCTGGGCAAGCCCAGGGGTGAAAACACGATCGATGATCATAGTGGAATCCTTCTCAGTGGTTAGCTGCGGACCAACGCCCGTACAGCCTGCTGCACCGCTTTTTCGGGAGAGCCAAAATCGTCCGGGTTCTGGATACAACGGAGGAGATACGCCTCCAACAGCTCGCCGTTGAGGCTATTGACCGCGGCGCGGATGGATGCGAGCTGCGTGAGGATGTCGCCGCACTCACGATCTTCATCCACCATTTTCTGCACGCCCCGCGCCTGCCCTTCGATGCGCTTGAGCCGCTGAACGATGTCGTTGCGCTCCTCTTCGGAGAGTTGGGAGATGTTTGCCATCCGGGATACTCCGTGCCTGTAGCCGAAACGCCAGCTTTGCCGGCATTATCTTTCGTAAGTGAATACTACCCTACTGGGGTACCCTATTCAAGGATGGGCGCTCTTTTGAGAAGGGCCTGCGTCCTGAGCCCTGGGTCCTGCGACGGTCCAGGGACTGCTGTTGGGGGCGTGAGCGGACGGCTTCTGGGCGAATCCAGGGCGGGCAGAGGCACGTCGTCGAGGTTTCAACACGCCCGAGGAGTTCGGGTGACGTGCAGATACGTCTGGACAACGGACGGTGGACGTTCAGGATGAACGACGCCGCGCTGTCGCGTAGGTACGAACCAAAGGATATTAGAGCGCTTTGTGGAGCAGGACTCGATTCCCCAACGTTGAAACGCTGGGCTAATACGGAATCCGGATGACTACGAAGGGATAGTCGAACGACGCCCCGACAAGTGCTGACAACGAGCGCTGGATGGTCACGGAGGATCACGTCGTGCGTTCGTGAACGTACGCACTGAAGGAGTGTTAGCCCAGCGTTTCAACGTTGGGAACGCGGCGAATCGACGCCATACCGTCCCGTAGCGTTCACCCGGATTCCGTATAAGACTCCTTCGTAATCACCCGGGTCCGGTATTGGCTATTCCGCCGTCTCGACCAAAGCAGCGAGACTTCCTTGCCACTTCGGTCGAGACAACGAGAGCACAACTCCCAACTCCCGCAGAAGCCTAGGCTGGGGTGTCCGGGGGGTCGGCACGCCGGTGGATGAGGGACATGATTTGCTGGCTCATGTCGTCGTAGTTGCGGTTGTTGGGGAGGGAGCCGGCCACGCGGCGGTCGACCATGACCACGATCCGGTCGGCAAGCTGGACCATCTCCGGCATATCGCTGGAGATCAGGAGGATGGAAAGTCCCTGGTTGGCCAGTTCCCAGATGAGCTCGTGCAGCTCGTGCTTGGTTTTGACATCGATCCCGACCGTCGGTTCGTCGACGATCAAGATGGCAGTCTGTGCCGCCAGCCATTTCGACAGGCTGACCTTCTGTTGATTCCCGCCGGAGAGGTTGCCGACCTGTTGTTCCAGCGATGGGGTTTTGACTTGCAGGCGGTCGATGAAGGGTCCAACCGCGCTTCGTTCCGCACCGGGTTGAATCCAACCCAACCAGGTGGCGAGCCGGGACCAGACGGTCATGGCCACATTCGCCAGCACCGAATGGCTCAGGATGAGTCCCTCGGTTTGGCGGTTCTCGGAGACGTAGCCAATTCGGTACCTCTCCAGCGCAGCGCGCGCGTCACTGATGATGGCAGATTGACCGTCGACCAGAATTTCTCCGGAGGTCATCGGTACATCGCCGATGATCGTCCGCGCAAGCTCGGTACGGCCCGCGCCGACGAGTCCATAAAGCCCGAGAATCTCGCCCTTGTGGAGCGCCAGATCGATGTCGGTCGGACCGGCAGCCGAGGTGACATCGCGGAGTTCGAGGACGACCGGAGCCTCGGAGAGATCGCGTTGCGGAAACTCAGCAACGTGTTCCGAGCGGCCGATCATCAAGGTGACGAGCTGGTCTCGGTCGAGCTCGCGGAGATCCCGGTCGAGCGCGGCGACCTTCCCATCGCGCAGCACCGTCACCCGGTCGCAAATGGCAAAGATCTCTTCCAGCTTGTGGCTGACGAAGAGGATTGCCACGCCGTCATCCCGCAGGCGTTGCAGGATCTCGAAGAGCACCGCGGTTTCGTGTGGCGTCAACGAGGCGGTTGGTTCGTCGAGCAGCAGAATGCGGCTCTCCAATGACAACGCTTTCGCGATCTCGACCAGCTGGCGCTGGGCAACGCTCAGGTCCTCGACAGATCGCTCGGGATCGATCGGAATCTGGAGCAAATCCAGCCAGCGTTCCGATTCGGTGCGCATCCGGTCACGGTCGATCCATTGACCGTTGCGAACCGGGGGTTGTTCGAGGGTGATGTTCTCGGCAACCGAGAATTTCGGGATCAGGTTGCGTTCCTGGTGCACGATCCCGATACCGGCATGGAGGGAGTCCCGGGGCGAGCCGAACGCCCTGGATTGCCCGTCGACCTCCAGTGTGCCTTCATCGGGTCGATAGATCCCGGTGATGATCTTGAGCAAGGTGCTCTTGCCGGCCCCGTTTTCGCCCACGAGCGCGTGAATCTCACCGGGCCGCATCACCAGATCGACCCCATCGAGCGCCTGCACGCCGGGAAATGCCTTACGGATTCCACGCAGCTCGAGCGCGTACGTCTGAGGCGGGGCTTCGAGGGTGGTACTCATGACGCGGTCGTCCGTTTCGCTTCGCGGACCGCCCGGAGGCGGTTGAGTCCCACCGCGACCAGGATGATCAACCCAAGCAGGAACTGGATCCAGTAGGGATCGGCTTTGGTGAGCACCAGTCCGTTGTCGATCAAGGCGATGAGCAGGGCCGCCAGCGCGGTATTGATGACCGGCGCCGAGCCGCCCGACAGCGCGATGCCCGCGACGATGGGAATGGCGAACGACGGCAGCAACCAGTCGGACCCAATCGACGGTTGGGCCGAACCAAGACGCGCCATCAGGATGATGCCGGCGATACTCGAAAGAATGGCCGAAAGCACGAAGACGATCACCAGGATGCGATCGACCGGAATACCCGAAAGCTCGGCGGCACGTTGATTCCCGCCCACCGCCAGAATCTGCCGGCCCAGCAGGGTTCGCTCGAAGAGGACCCAGAGGAGGATTCCGACGATGATGGTAACGATCGCGATATAGGGGAACGGGCCAATACGCCCCTGTCCGAACTCGACGAACCGTTTCGGCAAGTTGTACCAGGGTTTCGCGTCGTTGAGCCCGATGGTCACTCCGGTGAAGGCGCTCGCGGTCGCCAGGGTAATGATGAAGCCATTGATGCCGGTGCGGGTGGTGAGCAGGCCGTTCGCCAAACCGGCGCCCACGCCGATGAGCAAGCCGAGGGCAACGGCGATGACGGTCGGCAATCCCCAGACTTCCATCATGCCGCCGGTACAAATGGCGACCATGCCGCCGGTCGCGCCCACCGAGAGGTTCAATTGTCCGACGACGAGCACCATCAATTGCGCGTAGGCGACGATCAGCGTCACGGCAATCCCGCGCAAGAGCACGTAGAAGTTGAACTGGGTCAGAAAATTGGGCTCGAGGATCGTCAAGACGGCCGACATCAGCAGGATGATGCCCGCCAGCCATGCCCATTCCTTGTTCGCAAGCGATTGCAGCCGGCTCGACGACGCTTGGTGAAGTGCGACCGCGCTCATCCGGATGTCGCTCCCGCCGGCGTCTGCCGGACACCACGTTGCCCGCGCGCCACCGCAACCGTGCGCGCCCGGTCGATCAACACCGCCAGCAGCAACACCAGGCCGATGAAGAGCTGAATCCAGAAACTCGGCACGTTCATCAACGTCAAGCCGACCGAGACGCTTTCGATCAAGAGCGCGCCGAGCAACGTTCCAAAGACCGCAACGGCTCCACCGCTCAGCAACGTGCCACCGACGATCGGCGCGGCGAACGAGGGCAGGAGCCAGTTCTCGCCGATACTCGGCAGGGCTGAGCCCAACCGGGAGACGATCATGATTCCGGCCGCTCCGGCCAGTAATCCGGAGAGCGCGTGGGTGGCTTGAACAACGAAATTGACCGGCACGCCGGAAAGCTCCGCCGCCCGCGGGTTTGCGCCGGTGGCCAGCATCCAGCGTCCAAACGTCGTTCGCTTGTAGACCAACGCCATCACGATCGCAATCGCGACGGCAATGAAGATGAGCGGAGAAAGCTCCAACCAGCCGAGTTCGACCCAAGGCACCTTGCCGAACGACGTATACGCGTCGGGGAGATCGCGAAACGCCTCGGCCTTGGTCAGGATGAAGACCAGCCCGGTAATCACGCTCGCCATACCGAGCGTCACGATGAACGAGTTGATCCCGGTCTTGGTGATGATGATGCCGTTGACCCAGCCGACGAAGGCGGCAAAGAGCAGCGCAACGATGACCGCGGCCCAGACGGGCAAACCGACACTTTGCATCAGCCAACCGGTAAAAACCCCGATCATCCCGCCGATGGCGCCGACCGCCAGATTCATCTGGCCGATCCCCAGCACCACCATCTGCGACAGACCGATGACCGCGGTGACGGCAACGGTTCGACTAAGCCCGAAGATGGTGACCCGATTCAGAAACCCATCGGCAAAGACGACGAAGATCGCCCAGAAGACGACGATGACCGCGAGCAACCCGGTCCGATCGAGCATTCGCAAGGCGAGATTCAACGAACGCCTCCTTCCAGGTCGGCCAGCGACCGCGTCTTCACCGCTTCGATATGTGCTGCCATGGCCTCCGCCGCCGTCTCCGGGTCGCGCGCCGCAAGCGCATCGAGAATCACATGATGCTCGGCAATTGCAAGCTGATTCCGCTCCGGAATGAGCGAGGCCCGCATGCTGATCAGGCTGAGCTGCCCCATCACTTCCGAGAGGATGCGCGCGCTGCGCGCATTCCCGCCCAACGAATGGAGCACGGAATGCAATGCCAGGTCGGCGCGAAAAAACGCCTCGGCGGTGGCCGTGTCACGCTCCTCCGATTGTCGCAAGACGGCTTCCTGCGAGTTGCGATGCATCTCGATTTCTTCATCGGAGATCAGCGGTGTCGCCCGCCGGATCGCATAGGTTTCCAGGGCCGCCCGCAAATCGTAGAGCTCGACCACGTCGTCCGGGGTGATGACCGGAACCGAAAAGCCCTTGCGGCTGCTGACCTGCACCAAACCGGTCTGGCCGAGTCGCAAAAGCGCCTCACGTACCGGCGTGCGACTCGTGCCGAGCTCATTCGCCAGCGCGTCCTCGACCAGCCGGTCGCCCGGACGGAACTCGCGATTGACGATCCGGCGCCAGAGCTGGTCATAGACCGTCTCCGCCACGCTGGGGAACGATTCAGTCGATGGAGGTACGAATCGGGCGAAGAGCTCATCACCGAGACGCAGATTGATTTCGCTCGTCGTCGACCGGTCGGCCGCCATGACCCGATCCTGTTTGCGTGTTCAACGTATGGGATATATCGTATACAGCATACGAACGACCGTCAAATACATGTACGCGCCTGCATGAGCAGGATGGCCGGTCGCTCTTGGGTTGCCGCCATTGGGCGGAGCGCTTCGATGAGGAGGAGCAACGGATGAACGTCAAGGGATTGAATCGGTACGCGAGCCTGGTGATCGCGTTCCTGCTCGTAGTTGGTATGGCGACCTCGGCGTTCGCCCAGGACGCGCGCCAGGAAGCCGCACCCGCAGTGGAACATGACGACTCGGAGACCACAGTCGCCGTGGTTCCAGGAGGACCACATCCGTACTTCGCCCCAATGGAGGGAGCAATCGCGGATTCGCAGGCGGCTTTCGGGTTCGGTGACAGCACCTTCAAGTCGCCGACGGAATGGACACTCGACGCGCAGAACGAGCTCATTTCGACACTGCAGGCGCAGGGCTACAACGCGTTTGCCATCTTCCCCGGCGATGCCAACGGCACCAACAGCACCGTCGAAGAGCTGATGGATGAGAACATCCCGACCGTGCTCGTCGGCGGGTGCACATCGGAGCCATCGCAGGCGCAGTTCTGCATCGCAACCGATGTCGCCAATTCCGCCTACCTGGCCACCAAGTCACTGATCGAGTCGATGGGCGGCGAAGGCACCATCGTTCACCTGACCGGATTCCTGGTCGATCCGAACACGCAGCTTCGCATGGCGGCGGTCGAGCAAGCCGTGGCCGAGACCGACGGGGCGGTCACCCTGATGCAGCACCTGGCCGACATCGATAGCCAGGAAGAGGCCGACAACAAGATCAACGCCCTGTTGGCCGCATCGGCGAGCGAGATCGACGGTATCGTCTCGACCGCGTACGTTCCTTCGACCGTTGCCGCCACCGCGCTGCGCAACCTTGGCGACAAGCGAATCAAGATGGTCGGTATCGACGATGACCCGATCGTGCTCGATGCAATTCGCGAAGGCTATCTGGTCGGCACTATGGCCCAGAACCCGTACGGCCAGGCCTACATCGCCGGTTGGGCGCTGGATCAGCTGCGTCACAGCTGCCAGATGAATGCCGATTCGCCGTTTCTCATCGACTCGGGCACCTTCCTGATCGACGAGACGACGGTCGACACCTACGCCGACAATCTCAAGGAGATCACGGACGGTATCCAGACATCCTTCGCCGAGAACTACATGGACTGCGAGTAGTCTCACGAGCGACTGACCTGCCCAGCGGCGGCGGCCACCGGGCCGCCGCCGTTTGCGAATCCGGAGCATTCATCGTGGAGCGATACGGATATAGCGGCCGGTTACTGCGCATCGACCTGTCGACAGGCGCGACCGCCCACGAAACACGCGACGACCGCTGGTGGCGCACCTATGCCGGAGGTGGATTGCTGGCAACCGAGCTCCTGCTTCGGGAAACGCCAGCCGGCATCGATGCCTTCGATCCGCGGAATCTCCTTATCGTTACGTCGAGTGTTGTGGCAGGGCATCCGTATGCGGGGTTGGCCCGCTTTACGGTGGCGGGCAAGAGTCCCCTCACCAGAGGCATCGGCGAGACCCGCTGCGAAGGACCGTTCGCGATCGCGCTCAAGCGAAGCGGCGCCGACGCCATCGTGATTCGTGGACGAGCATCGGAGCCGGTCGTGCTCGTCATCGACGATGGCGCCGTCTCGCTCCAACCGGCAGAATCGCTTTGGGGAGCCACGACCGGCACGGTCACCGAGGCGTTGCGCGAACGATATGGCGCGGACGCGCATGTCGCCGCCATCGGCCCCGCCGGTGAGCGGCTGGTCCGGTTCGCGAGCATCGTGTCCGACCGCAATCACCAGGCGGCCCGCATGGGTATGGGGGCAGTCGCCGGTTCGAAACGGCTGAAAGCCATCGTGATTCGCGGGGGATCGCTTCCCCCGGTTGCGGATCCCGATCGTTGCGACGAGCTCACCCGTTATTACGCCGATCGGGTACGCGTCAACGATCTGACCCGATGGCAGCTCGAACCGCCCGGTTTTGCCGCCTGGGTGCATTTGATGACCGGCGATACCGCGATCGCGGCGGAGAACTACTCCATCAGTGCGTTCGCCGCTGCCAGCGCCTACGATCCCGACCGGTTCATGCGCCGGTACGCGGGTGAATCTCCCTGTCCCGGATGCCCAAACGATTGCATCAAGCGTTTTGGCGCGGGTGATGACGACCGATTCGATCCCCGTTCCGGGGGGATCCATCAAGAGATCACCGGTTCCATGGGACCGGTCATCGGGACGACCGAGCTCGATACGGTGCTGGCGGCCAACATCCGCTGCAACGAGCTGGGTATGGACCCGACCTCGCTCGGCTTCACGATCGCGATGGCGATGGAGTGTCGCGAGCGGGGATTGCTTTCACCGGAGATCGCCCACGACGTCCCCGGATTCGGAGACACAGCTGGTGTTCTGGAGTTGATCGAGGCGATTGGTCATCGCGCGGGAGTCGGTGACCTCCTCGCGGAAGGAAGCAAACGGGCCGCGGACCAACTGGGCAATGGCGCGCCCGATTACGCGATGCAGGTGAAAGGGCTCGAGCTGGTTCCGTTCGAACCGCGCACGCAGACCGGCCTGGCGTTCGGATATGCGACCGCGCCGATCGGACCGCGTTTCGATATTGCCGAACACGACTGGGATTTCGATGAAGCGGGCTGGAGCCATGCACTGGAGAACTCGCGCACGCTCGGTATCTTCGAGCGGATGCCGATGGACGAAATCTCGCCGCAAAAGGTGCGCAACTACACCGCCCTGAACACGCTCTGGTCGGCGGCCGATGCGCTCGATTTCTGCATCTTCGCGATCGCGCCGGTACGGCTGCTCAGCTTCGAGCAAATGGCGGCCATGCTGACGGCAGTCACCGGCTGGAACACATCGAACTACGAGATCATGCGGATTGGCGAGCGTCGTATCCAGCTCATGCATCTCTACAACCTGCGGGAAGGCATCGGTCCGGAAGCGGACACGCTGCCGGACCGGTTCTTCAACGATCCGATCGATTCCGGTATCTGGGCCGGGCATCGTATCGACCGTGATGCGTTCACGCGGGCAATCAAAACCTGGTACCGCATGATGGGATGGGACGATCGGGCACGCCCGATCTACGAAACACTCGTCACCCATCATCTCGAATGGACGGTGGACGAGGGGTACCTCGCGCCCGATGTCCTCGCACCGACTGGAGCAGCAGAATGAAAATCGTTCGCGCCGAGGCATTCCTCGTCGATCTAGAACCGGAAGTGGTCCGCTTCGACGCCATCCAGCAATTCACCAAACAGGAGACCATCTTTGTCCAGATCGAGACCGACAATGGGTTGACTGGCACCGGATACAGCTACACCATCGGCACCGGTGGCCGCGCCATCGTTTCACTGCTGCGGGAGGATTTGCTGCACCGGCTGATCGGTGAAGACGCGCGACAGGTCGAAGGCTTGTGGAGCAAGCTCTTCTGGGCAACCCACGGCACCGTCGTCGGCGCGATCACGAGCCTGGCGTTGACCGCGGTCGATACCGCGCTCTGGGATCTCCGATGCAAGGATGCGGGGCAACCGCTCTGGCTCCTTGCCGGCGGCTACCGCGAGCGCGTGCCACTCTACGACACCGAAGGCGGTTGGCTGAACATGGACATCGACGTCATCGTCGCGGAGGCGAAGAAGTCGGTGAACCGAGGATGGCCCGGGGTAAAGGTCAAGGTCGGGAAACCAAACCCGATGGAAGACCTCGCGCGGTTGACCGCCGTGCGCGACGCGATCGGTCCCGATATCGATCTGATGGTCGATGCGAACCAGTCATTTACCCATGCCGAAGCCAAGCGGCGCGCGCATCTCTTCGAACCGCTGAATCTCTACTGGTTCGAGGAACCGATGCCGGCCGAGGATATGAGCGGTCATGTCGAGCTTGCCCGTTCGACCAGCATTCCGGTCGCGGTCGGCGAGAGCATCTATTCGCTGAGCCATTTTCGTGAGTATCTGGCGTCGGGCGCGTGCAGCATCGTGCAAGTCGATGTCGCGCGTATCGGCGGAATCACGCCTTGGCTCAAGACCGCGCATCTCGCCGAATCGTTCAACGTCAAGGTCGCGCCGCATTTCCTGATGGAGCTACACGTCAGTCTGGCCGCCGCCATTCCAAACGCGCTCTATGTCGAGCACATCCCGCAGCTCGGCCGCCTCATCACACACGGCATGGAAATCACCGGCGGTTACGCCATCGCCCCAAGCGATCCCGGAATCGGCATCGCCTGGGACTTCGCCGCGATCGACAACCTCCGCGTCGCGTGACCACCAACCGGTAGGGGCAACTCCCTGTGGTTACCCTGGTGTCCCAACGCCCGGATGCCGGTGCAATTCATCCGAACAGGGGCCGTCCCAACCGGCTTCGGAGGTCAACGGAAGAGGTTCTTCAGGAAGAACAAGACATTTGCCGGGCGTTCGGCGAGACGGCGCATGAGGTAGAAGTACCACTGCGGACCGTGCGGGGTTGCGATCAGAACCGTGTACCCACGCGCGACGAGGTCTTTCTGCAAGTTGGTGGCGATTCCATAGAGCATCTGGAACTCGAACGTGTCGCGGGAGATGCCGTTGCGGTTTGCGTACTCGATGACCGCATCGATGATCTTGGTGTCATGGGTGGCGATACCGGTATAGACGTTGTGGGCCAGCATGTCCTTGGTCAGAATGAGGTACCGGGCATCGACATCGGATTTACTGGGATAGGCGACAGTTGGCGGTTCGAGATAGGCTCCCTTCACGATCCGCAGATTGGGTCGATACGGGATCAACCCCTCATAATCGTCCCCCGTGCGATAGAGGTACGACTGGAGCACGGTACCGACATTGTCGTATCCCGCGTCGCGCAGACGCGTGTAGATACGCAACGTGACATCGACCAGCGGCGAGTCCTCCATATCGATGCGGACGAAGTTACCCTTCGCCCACGCGTGCCGAACGAGCCGCTCGATATTGGCGTAGGCCAGCTCCTCATCGATATTGAGTCCCATCTGGGTGAGCTTGACCGCCAGATTGCACTCGATCCCATCCCGCTCGATTCGATCGAGAATGCTGATGTAGTCGTCGGTCACCTGATTGGCGAGCGCGCGATCGGTGATCGCTTCGCCAAGAATGGTGGTGTTGCATTTGAAACCGTCCCGATTGAGCTGCTGCAACTTCGGCGCGCATTCATCGAACGACTCGCCGGCAACGAAACGGGATGCGCCGAGCCGCATCCCATAGGCGTTGACGATCTTCGCCACCACGGGGTTATGGGTTGCAACCAGGATCAGCTTGCGGAAATAGGGATTGAGATCGATCGCCATCGTCGTCACGCTTTCTCGCCGGTCAACCCGTACACGTCCCGGGCGGTTTCCGCACTGATCAATCCCGCGCGCAGATCGGCGCGGACGGCGTCCTTGTCACGTGCGGCTGGATCGCCCCAACCGCCTCCGGAACCAGTAATGAGACGGGCAACATCGCCCTTCTTGAGCGGATACCGGGCCGTCTTGCCCACCGTGACCGGTTCGCGCCCGTCCGCGAAGCGGATCTGGACCGCATTCATCGATCCGTTCCGTCCCCCATCGACCCCCCACGGATGGAATTTATGCCGTCCGAAGGTCGCGGTGATGAAGCCCCCCTGATCGCTGAGGATGCGGTAGTCGCGAACGAGCCCGCGGCCGCCCTGATATTTGCCTTCTCCGCCGGGAGCGAGGTTGAACTCGTACCGGTCGACCTGGATACCGTAGATCGCTTCGGTAACTTCGAGGGGAAGAATGTACGTTTCACCGTCTCCGACACAGACCAGACCGCTGGTGCCGTCCTGGTCGATGGAGGCGCCCCAGCCACCCGCGTTCGGTTCGACCAGGATGGCAGGTTTGCCGGTATCGGGGTGGATCGTGAATGTGACATCGCCGCAGACGCTCAGGAAATGACCGGCCGAAAGCCGGTCGGGCACCGCGGGCGCCAGTGCCTTCCAGACCAGATCGGCGGCGAAGATCATCGTCTCCCAATATGTCGAGACCGGCGCGGGCCGCTCGGCGGTCAGGACGGTACCGGGAGGACAGATGACCTCCAGCGCCCGGAAAGTCCCCTCATTGGCGGGGATATGCGGATCGGTCAACGCTTTGAAGATCAGGCGAACGGCTGAGACGAGTCCGGTCCAGGTGCAGTTGATCGGGCCCTGCGTTTGTGGCGCGGAACCGGTGAAGTCCGCGATGAACTTGTCCGCCGTGACGGTCACCTTGACCTGGCAATGATGTGGCTCCGAAGTGATGCCATCGTCATCGATCCAATCATCGGCTTCGTAGACGCCGGACGGGAGTTTCCCGAGTTCCTGCCGGACCATGGCTTCACCGTAGTCGAGCAGGATGTCGATCGCCTCCTTCACCGCCGGGAGCCCATGCTTGTCGCAAAGGTCCTGGAAACGGAGCCCCGCCAGCCGGCAGGAGGCGACCTGGGCCCAGGCGTCGCCGAGACTCATATCGGGCGTGCGAACGTTGGCGCCGATGACATCGAATAGCGCCTCGTTCGGTTCTCCAGCGGAGAAGAGTCGCACACAGGGAAACTGCAAGCCTTCCTGGAAGACATCGGTCGAATCGGTCGTCCAGGACCCAGGGTCCTTGCCACCGACCTCGGTCCAGTGCGCCTTGTTGGCCGAAAAGGCAACCAGCTCGTCCCGGTAGAAGATCGGCATGACCAGCGAGACATCCGAGAGGTGCGTTCCGCCCCCGGTATAGGGGTCGTTGGTAATGAAGATATCGCCCGGCTTCAGATTCTCCGGACCGAACTTGTCGAGCACCGATTGGACCGCAAAGGTCAGGGTCCCCAGGAAACCGGCCACGCCGTTCCCCTGGGCAAGCAGCTGTCCCTTCTCGTCGGTAATCCCACAGCAGTAGTCGAGCACTTCGTAGATGATCGGACTCTTGCTGGTGCGCTGGAGCGAGACGAACATCTCGTCACCGATGACGTTGAGCCCATCTTTGATGATTTCGATCGTGAACGGGTCGAGGGTGGTCGCGGTCATGCCTCGTCTCCAATCGTCAGAACGATATTGCCAATCGGATCGATCGTTCCGCGTACGCCGGGCGGCACGACGGTCGATGCCGCGGCTTCTTCGATGATGGCCGGCCCGTGAAAGATGCAGCCGGGGAAGAGATCGGTCCGTTCGTAGACCGCGCTCTCCAGGATGCCCCAGGTATCGAAATCGACCGTCCGCGTCGATTTCAGCGGCGGTTGCCCGGTACCCGGTGGCAGCTCCGCCAACGCCGGCTTGGTGGTGGGAACGACCGCGGACACATGGTAGTTGACGATCTCGACTCCGGACGGCAGTCGGAACGTATAGGCCTTCTCATGTGCCGCATGGAACTGATCGTTGAGCGTCTCGAAATCAAGCTCGCCATCCGGTACGCGCACGCGCACCGTGTGCTCCTGTCCGTTGTAACGCATGTCGAGCGAGCGAATCAGCTCGATCTGACCACGATCGAAACCGGCGGCCAGGAAATAGTCGATTGCCTGGGATTCGAGATCCTCGAAGATCGTCCCCACCCGCCCGCGCGACTCCTCGACCGAGCTGGTCAGCGCGGTCAACAGGTAGTCCTGCATGGCGTCCGACATCATCATGCCGAATGCGGAGAAGTGTCCGGGCGCAACCGGAATGATGACCTTGCCGACCCGCAGGTCGCTTGCCAGAGCGACGGCATGCATCGATCCACCACCACCAAAAGCAATCAGGGCGAATTCGCGCGGGTCATATCCTCGCCGGACGGAGACGAGCTTGAGCGCGTTGATCATGTTGGCGTTGGCCAAACGGATCACACCGATGGCGGTCTCTTCGATCGACACGCCCAGCGCGTCGGCGATCGGCTGATAGGCAGCCCGAGCCTTTGCGAGATCGAGCTTCAGCTCGCCACCGAGAAAATAGTCGGGATTGATACGCCCGGCGATGAGATTGGCATCGGTGACCGTCGGTTCGGTCCCACCGAGACCGTAACTGGCCGGTCCAGGCGACGCACCGGCACTCCGCGGTCCGATCTTGAGCGCGCCCCCCACATCGATCCAGGCGACCGAGCCACCGCCGGCGCCGATTTCCACGATGTCGACCACCGGCGCCTTGATTGGATATCCCGCCGAGCGGTCGTCCCGTTCGATCCGGTACTCCGTGGTGATCTTGTAGTCGCCGTTTTCGATCAGGGAGCATTTGGCAGTCGTGCCACCGATATCCATGGTGATCAGATTCGGCTCGCCGATCAGCTTCCCGAGCGCCGCCGCGCCGATGACGCCGCCGACCGGTCCAGATTCGACCAGGTGGATCGGTTGCTCGGCGACGAAGTCGAGGCTGGAGGTGCCCCCGTTCGACTTCATGATATCGACCGGAGCCTCGATCCCTTCCTCATTCAGGCTCGTCGCGAGCTGGCGCAGATAAGCGGCCGCCACCGGTTGCACGTAGGCATTGAGCGCCGCCGTGCTGGTGCGCTCGTATTCGCGCCATTCACGGGTGATCTCGGACGAGGCGGTCACGAGCACGTTCGGTAGCAGCTCCCGCAAACGAGCGGCAACCTTGAGCTCGTGGTCCGGATTGGCATAGGAATGGAGCAAACACACCGCGACGGCTTCGCACGCTTCCGCCTCGATCTGCTTCGCCACCGTATCGACGGTGCGCATATCGAGCTCCGTCACGACCTCGCCCTTGTAGTTCATACGCTCGGCGATCTCGAACCGGAGCTCGCGGGGGACGAATGGTGGTTGCTTGCGAAAGCGCATGTTGTAGATGTCGGGACGGTTGGCGCGCCCGATCTCGAGCACATCGCGACATCCTTCCGTGGTAACGAGCGCAGTCCTTGCCCCCTTGCGCTCGGTAAGCGCGTTGATGACGACCGTCGCGCCATGCACGAAACCGGTCACCGCTCCTGGATCGAGATCCGATTTGTGGATCGCATCCATGATTCCACGGGAGAAGTGCGGAGGGGTGGAAAGCGACTTGGCCAGGAAGTAGTCGCCGGTGGTCTCGTCCAAATAGACAAGGTCGGTAAACGTCCCGCCAATATCAGTCGCGAGCTTCATCGTTGCGGAGCTCCTCTCGGCCGGCGCCGGTGCAATGGGGCAAATTGTTGCCACTGAATTCTAGTCGACTGGGATGGAGGTCCAGCGTCCAGAGTCCCGCGTATCTGCCCGACGAACCGATCGGTCGTAGCCGAGGGCGTGTCTGCTAATGGTTACAACTTAAGCGCATCTGTTCTGGCCCCGCCTGGCGAGGCGCGCGCGGTGCCGTTTGACCAATCCCAGATCCCCTTGCAGAGAATACCCAGCCAGGCGATCAGCCCGCGGGTCTTTCGCCCTGCTGGCACGTCGGGCATAGTTACAGACTGCGGAAGGTCAACCTGACCGAGATCCGCTCCGCCGACACCGCCAGCGCCTGTCCCAACTCGCCGCACAGATCCACCAGCGTGGCGTACATCAGGACCAGTCCGCACCCGTAGGGCAATTGCATTGGCGGTGCTGCCCCAGATAATCATGCAAGTCGGCGACTGCAAGAACGCATCTTTCAGGCGCCAGCGCTGGGTGAACAGAGCGATCACCTGCTCGGCCGAGATCCGCTCCGGATCAGCTCGGTGGTGCCACCAGTGCCACTGTTTCTGATCGAGCCGACCGATGCGTCGCACCGGAAGCTGGCACGGACTGGAACGAAAGCGACCGAGGCGCACCTGCTGGTCGAGGTGGGTCGCGCTGCTGCTCAGCGTCTCCACGACCTCGTATGTCCAGTTCGCGGTCAGCGTCCACCACCGCACTGCCGGCCTCCGTGAGCGCATCGAAGCTGGCAAAAGGTCGAAAGCCCCCGATCCAGCACCACAATCGTGCCGGATGGGGTGCACGCCTGCAGTTTGGCGGTGCTATCTGGCAGTCATTGACGGTGGCACTCGGGTGCACCCAGACCTGCACCGGCAGATGGCTGCCCAGATCCAGCACCGTCACCAGGCGTGCCGCCCATCCGGCACATCCCGTCCGTGGCGCAGGCCTTCGATTTCTTTGAAGACCGCTTCGAGCCGGCTACTGTCCGTGATCCAGACTCCGCTGGTACGCCGGTGCCAGTGCTGCCAGCAACTCGGCATGAAGGTCGGAACGCTGCGCGGCACGCGCACGCAGGCTGGGTGACCGATTCGCACAGCCGGGCAAACAAGGCCGCCGGCAACGTATTCAACCGTTGAGAGATGGCTTGGCTGGGAGACCGTGGTCGGCTCGGCCGAGCAGCGGTTCGCGGGTCAGCATCTGCTTGAGCACCGTCACCGAGGTGTATCTGTCGCCAGACCAGTGACAGCAAAATCCCGACCAGACCGGCAAGCCGGCACCCGGGTCACGCAGCTTGCTCCTCGGGCCCGGCTCCAGATGCCGAGCGCCACCGGATAGATCAGCAGCGTCAGGTGCGCATCGAACTCCTCGGCGGATGGGTGGGGTGGCGCGGGAGCGAGCAGGTCACGCGCATGCACGGTGGGAAAGCGACGAGCGGGGTTCTTGGTGCGCTACGACCTCCGCCAAACGTTCGTACGCGGGGATCTGAGCTTAAGTTGTAACCATTAGCGTGTCTGCCCTCTCGTGTTCAGCCGCGGAGCGGCTTCGCCCGGGGCGCCCCTGATTTCAATCTGGGGAACCTCTCCGCCAAATCTCGCGCTTCGTTGAGAACCGTGTGCCAATCATTCTGCAATTTGCGCGAACTGAACGCTTCTCCCGCCGCTGGATCTGCGTGCTGCATGCCGCGTGCTGCCTGCTACAGCACATCCGCCATCGCGTAGAGCCCGGGCGGCTGGCGGACGATCCACACCGCGGCGCGCAGGGCGCCATCGGCAAAGGTCCGGCGGCTAAGGGCGCGATGGCCAATGCGGATCTCCTCGCCACCGGTCGCGAGAAGCACCGTGTGCTCTCCGCTGTTGGCGCCCCCGCGCAGGGAGTGCATCCCGATCTCGCTTGGTTGGCGCGGCGCAACGCCTTGCCGTCCGTAAACGATTCGCTGGCCGTCCAGCTCGGCGCGAGCCTGCACGATGACTTCAGCGAGTGCTTCGGCGGTGCCAGACGGGGCATCCTTCTTGCCCCGATGATGCATTTCGACGATCTCCACGTCTGCATCTGGCAACGCCGCCAGGAGCCGAGGCAGCAGGTCGAGCAGCGCCGCAATCCCGGTGCTCAGGTTGCGAGCATAGAGCACCGGGATCTCGGTGGCAGCCGATTCGAGCGTTGCGCGTCCGTGGCCATCGAGTCCCGTAACCCCGCAGACGAGGGGTGTTCCGGATTGCCGAGCGCCCTCCACAATCCCGGGAGTGGCGGCTGCCGTCGAAACGTCGATCACGACATCGACCACCGCCGACAACGCCACTGGATCGGTGAAAAGCGGGATCGCAACATCGCTATCGAGCGCCGGAGATCCGGGGCGAACCAATCCACCCCGGATCTCGACGCCGGCCCAGCTCTGGGCGGCTGTGGCGATCTCCCGTCCCATCCGGCCGGTCGCACCGGCGATGCCAATGCGCAACGGCTCGGACTGGATGCCGGTCGTGCGAGCCACTAGTCCGCCGCCAGCGACTGCGTCGTCGCCACCCACGGAGCAACCGCGTGCGCGACGATCCGGTACTGGCTTTCGTTGAGTCGCGTCAACGGCAGCCGCACCTCGCTGGAGCAGATACCCATCAGCTCGGCGGCGGTCTTGACCGCGGTCGGATTGTTTCCGGTGAACATCGCACGCATGACATCGAAGAGCCGCAGGTGCTGGCGGCGCGCCGCCGCGAAGTCGCCTGCGTTGGCAAGATGGGTCAGCTCAGCAACCTCGGCCGGGAGGATGTTCGAAAGGACCGAGATGACGCCGCGCGCACCGACGCTGATCATCGGCAGGGTGAGGGAATCATCACCGGACAGCACGATGAAATCGTCCCGCGTCTCGTTGACGATCTCGGTTACCAGATCGAGATTGCCGGCGGCCTCCTTGGTTGCGGCAATCGCTGGAATCCGCGAAAGCTCGATCGTCGTCTGGGCGCTCATGGTGATACCGGTGCGGCCGGGCACGTTGTAGAGCACCATCGGCAGAGCGACCGCGTCCGCAATCGCGGTGTAATGCGCGATCAATCCCTCCTGCGTGGGCTTGTTGTAATAGGGCACCACGACAAGCGCGGCCGTGGCGCCGGCGTGCAGCGCATGGCGTGTCCGCTCGATGGTGACCCGCGTGTTGTTGGTGCCGGTTCCGGCAATGACGGGCACGCGTCCAGCGACCTGGTCGATCACCGTCTCGATGACAAGAGCATGCTCCGCGTCCGTCATCGTGACCGATTCGCCAGTGGTTCCACAGGGGACGAGACCGTCGATCCCGCTGCCGATCTGGAACTCGACCAATTCACGCAAGGCGCGTTCGTCGATCGCTCCGTCTCGGAAGGGAGTAATGAGTGCGGTGAAGGCGCCGGTCAGGCGCTGGCTAATCGTTGGGGTCGAACCTGAGGTGGTCATCGAAAAACACTCCTGGCGCATTGCGCCTCATTCGTTGTCGGCCAAAGAAACGGCGATAGACGATGGCGGTTTCGGCGCGACTGGCGACCTGCCAGCGCGCCCTGCGCTTGGAGCGAGCGATTTTCGAAAGGAGTGGTCCAGGTTTGCGGTACATACGTCACCTCCGCGCGCTTCAACACAACGCCGAACGTGACACCGTCTTCCGGATTGGAGAAACAAAAATACCGCCGCCCCGGCTGGGGACGAGCGGTGTCTGGGCCCGTGGTACCACCCCACTTCCTCGCATGGAGGACATGCGAGGCGCTTTACCGCACGGCCTCGGTTGGGCGATGCGGCGACTCTGTAACGGGAGTCCCTTGGCCTTTCGGCCCCCGTCGCCGCCTACTTGGCCAACTGGCCGTTCGGAGCGAAGCTCAGAGGTCTTTTTCCCCGGACCGACCGACACCGCTTCGCAGCAACCGCGGCTCTCTGCGTCCACCTGTCCGGGTACTCGTCCTCCTCGACGCCTTAGCGTTTCTGGATTGCGTATACGCTAGCAGGACATGGATGACGTTGTCAATTGCGTATGAGGAGCTGGGATTCATACGGGATGGCAAATGCGTCCGGAGCCCGGCGTCCGGGGCAGGAGAAGACCGGCGAGACCAATGGCCAGGTAGAAACGGCCCGATGATCCGAAGTCCGGTTCGGAGGGGATATCACGTTCGGCGTTTCGAACACGCCCAGGAGTTGGGATTTTCGCACTGCGATCTGCGTCTCCGCCTCCATGGGGTTACGGACTCGACTCGTAGTGGCGTGGAACGATCTCCACGCCACTACGAGTCGATCAGGTTGACGGTCCGGGGAGTCAAGGCGCCTGACGCCGTCTCCTGGGCCGGTGACGCCACAGCATTCGAGTCAGCACCACCGGTGGCCAAACAAGGATTCGCCCCGCCTGCGTCGCCCGGCGCCCCGCGGCCCTTCAAGGCGGCGTTCGGGGCTCTATGTCTACCGAATCGTCCTGCTCCAGTACGACCGCTTCGGGCTCCGGCGCCATCACGCTCCACCAGGCGCGCACCTTCGCACGGTAGTGCGGGTCGTTCATTCGGTCGATCTCATATGGAGGAACGCCATCCAGCTGGCGCAAGGACCGATCGATCGCGACTTGCTTCTCGTCTATCGTCTCGATGGCTGTCAATGGAACGAGAAACCGCTCGGCCCCAAATCCAAGGAACCCGCCTCGCCCAATCTGGATGAACTCGACCCGACCCGTATCCTCGTCGGCCTCCACGTTTTCGATGGTACCGACACGCTCGCCGGTGTTATCGACCAGCACCTTCCAGCGAAGCGATTCGACATCCTCATAGACGGGAGGATTCTGAGCGTCGAAGTGCGGACGCACAGGATCGGATTCTTTCTCACCCCATGGTTTTCCACGCACTTCGCGCGATCCTTTCGGTCAATCCAGTGGATTCCCAACTATCATTCAGGGAATGGTAGTGCCCGATGGCGCCCGGCGCGTACATTTGCGCGTTCGTGAGACGCATCGCCCCTCCTACCCGAACCGGAACGCATCCTCGCGTTCCGAATGGTCGACGGAATCGAGCCCAATCAGCCCCTTCCGCCAAATGAGACAAGGAGTGTCTCTATGAATTTCCCTGTGCCTGCGCGCCTGCGTGCAATCGCGCTTGCCATCGGTCTGGGATGTACCCTGCTGACCGTGTCCCTGCTCTGGGGTGCGGCCCAGGCGGCCGACTCGACTCCGGCAAGCGGCACGTCCGGATGCGCAATGGCGTCCGAAACCAAAGGCTCCCCGGCCGGCACGCCGGCAGCCGAGGCCAACTGCATCGAAGACGATATGCATGACATCTACTTTGGCGCCAACCTGCTGACCGTTCCGGCTGACACTGATGTGAAGGTCATCTTCCACAACGTTGGAGCCGCCGAACACACCTTCGTCATTTCGGATCACAACAACCAGGATGTCGAGAATCTCGATATCAATCTCGCGGTCCAGCCGGGCGAAACCGGCGAAACCACCATCAACGCCCCTGCCGGAACCTACTACTTCTGGTGCGACATTCCCGGGCACGAGGCCGCGGGAATGTGGGGCATCCTGAAGGTCGAGGAGAACGGTCCGATCACCGCGCAGAGCGTGGACGATCCGAAAGCAGCATAGGACGATGTCCTGAGTCTGGAGCCCTGGGTCCTGAGAAGGACCGCGAGCGGCAAGAAGAGTGTTCTTCAGCCATTTGCGGAACGATCATCCCGGGGCTCCGCGCGGACGACGACACCGTCATTCCAAGCTTGTCGAGCGCCTGCCCCTGGGCGAAGTGGCACGGGAATCTCTCGTAGCCCGAAACGTGGACTCCGGTCTGGAAACTGAGTTGCGGGAAACGAGAGATCTCTCCACTTCGCTTCGCCCCGGTCGAGATGACCGGGATGCATCCTCCCAGCTCCCAGCGCAGCCTAATTCGCGTCGGCCCGCCACCACCACGCGTAGAGCGACTCGAAATAGCTCGGGGATTTCGGCTCGTGCCCGTCATGCGCCGGAATACCGACCAAGTCTTCGGCCGTACGGTTGACCGTGACTTTACCTTCTTCGGTACTGGCAATTGCATCGACCGGCACGAGGAAGCTCTCCGCGCCGATCCCGAACAGGCCATTGTCCTTTACCTGAAGAAACACCGCCGTGCCATCCTGATCGACGATCTCGGAGACATGTCCGACATTGGACCCATCGGATGAATAGACTTCACTGCTCACCATCGCCTGATAGTCGCTTGCACTCATTGCGATCCTCCTGACTTGACGATATCTCTGGCAAGGCCATTCTCTCACCGATTACCGCAGGATGGAATAGATCGGCTGAGCGCGATCAGATCTCGTCGACCGGTTCTTCGGCCACCTCCTCGGGATCCGCGCCCTCGAGCTGGAGCGGAGCGAATCCGAGCGTCAGCGATTGCTCGACGATGTCGCGCCGGATCAGGCGCTCGGCATCGCGCAGGGCAAACCGCAACGGGTTTTCCGGAAGCACATCGGCCAGCATCTCGCGCACCTGACGCAACAGATCGATCGTCTTGTTGAAGGTCAGCACCAGATCGCCCTCGGAGAGCTCGATCTGCTCGCAGATCTCGACCATCGTCTGTCCCTGTGTCCAGGCCTTGGCGGCGCCGTAGAAACTCGGATTGTGTCCTTCGGAGATGTAGAGTCCGTTGTCCCGCTCTTCACCGAGCACCGCGCGCTCGATATCGTCGAGACGGCGGCGAAGCGCGATCAGCTCCCGGCTCAAGATGAATTGATTCGAATACCGGAAATCGCGATCGAAGCTGAACCAGGAAAAAACCTCCGCCAGATCTTCCGGCGGAAGCTTGTCGAGCACGCCCCGGTCGACCAGCTCGCAGAGAATGAGCGCGTCGTTGTCGAAGACGCTGGCGAGCATGTCGGCCTTTTCGGTCGGATACCCACGATAGAGATACCCGAACCGATTGAGCACCTCGCGGATCCCGCGAATCACACCCCGGATGCGCGCCTCCTCGGCGTCGCTCTCTCGTTCGAGCACGTCCTCCAGCAAGCTACGCTCTTTTTCCAGGTTGTCCGCCCGGCGGAGGTTGTTCCGATGCTCTTTCCGTACGGTGCAGGTGTGACAGGGGTGGTTCGCGCGCGTGTCGTCCATGGCCGCGATCTGCTCGCGGGTTTCGGTCAACGCCAGCGTGACCTTTTCCAGCTCAGTGGCAACGCGTTCTTCCTCACGCTTGCGATGCTCGCGCCGCATTGCGGCCAGATCGGGCAACCCGAGCTTTTTGACTCGCGTCCAAAGGGCAGACAATTGCCGCCCGGTGACCAGTTTGAGCGCGACGACGTCTTCAGCCGGGCCGTCCGTCGCGATCAATCCCTCGGGTACCCGCTCGACCGGTTGATCGAAGACGTAGTCGATGGAGCGGTATTCGGGCACGACCTGAACCGAGCGATCGAAGAGAAAAAGCCCGACACCAGCCGGTGTCCGCGCAAGATAAACCCCCCAACCACGACTGCGATCGTGGACGATCAGACCGGGTTGAGCGGTCCGCAGGACTTTTCGAAGCGCCTGGCGGCCCGGTTCGGGCCAGGGGGCGGATTCCAGCGACCGTTCGATCTCCGCAATCTGCTGGCTGATACGACGTTCCTTCTGCTCAGCCGTTGTCCGGGTACTGATGAGCAGCCGGTAGTCCTCGAGCAGGTCGTCACCATCGGCGAGCCCGATCAGACATCCCTTGCGAACACCGATGATGTCCCCGCTGATCTCGATGATGTCGTCTTCGAGCTGGCGAATCCGCTCTCCGGCCTGATATTGGGCCAGGCTCTGCTGCAGCATGTTGCGCACGCGGTCGCCGTGCGGCGGGTCCCAGAGATTGAGCACCGTGTTGTAGCGAACCGCGAACGCCGATCGGACCGGTTCCAACGGGCCGGTGGCGATAGTCAGCATCTCTCGGAACGGCAGCCACGGCGAATAGGGCACGACCACATGCCCAAAGGCATCCATTCCGCGGCGTCCGGCCCGGCCAGCCATCTGCTGGAACTCGTTTGGTTTCAGCACCCGGCGACGGCGCCCGTCCCATTTGCTCATCCGGCCGACGACGACCGTCCGGGCCGGCATGTTCACGCCCAGGGCCAGCGTATCGGTCGCAAAGACGACCTGCATGAGGCCCATACCGAACAGGACTTCGACAAGCTGCTTCAGGATCGGCAGCAGACCGGCATGGTGAAAGCCGATCCCCCGTCGCGCGAGCCGGGTGATGATCTTTACCTGTTCGAGCTCGTGGTCTTCCGGACGGAGCGCGGCAAGTGTCGCTGCGATGACCGCTTCGATGCGCGCTTCCTGCGCCTCGTCGACCAGACCCGAACGAATTGCGGCCAACCGCTCGGCAAAAACCTGGCAATCGTTGCGGCTGAAGAGGAAATAGATCGCCGGCAGCATATCCCGCGCGGCCAGCTCGTCGATGATCTCGTGCGCTAACGGCTCGTCCATGGTCGGCGCGTCCTGCTCCGACCGTCCCCGCTGGGCGGTTCGCCGTCCGACCTGCCGTCTCGCCTCTCCCCCGGTATTGGGGAAGGTCTTGACGACCTCGCCATTGGGATCGACGACCATGTGGAGCCTGGAATCGACAAAGTAGTAGAGCGACAGCGGAACGGCGCGCTCATAATGCGTCACCAGCCGGACCGGCCGGTGCGTCCGGCCGATCCACCCGGCGATCTCTTCAGCGTTGGAAACGGTCGCCGAAAGGCAAACCAGCTGGACGTGATCGGGACAGAGAATGATCGACTCTTCCCAGGTCGTCCCGCGTTCCGGATCGGCCAAGAAATGAATCTCGTCGAAGATGACCGTGTCGACATCGTCCACATCCCACGGTGTCTGCAACAACATATTGCGCAGCACTTCGGTGGTCATGACGACGACCTGAGCGTTCTTGTTTTCGGTCACGTCCCCGGTCAGCAACCCGACCTGATCCCCGTAGAGTTGGCGCAGATCGCGGAATTTCTGGTTGGAGAGCGCCTTGATCGGGGTGGTGTAGATCACCCGTCCGGTACGACGAAACGCGGAGTAGACCGCATACTCCGCAACCACGGTCTTGCCCGTACCGGTTGGCGCCGCAACCATGACTGAATCGCCATCGACCAAGGCGGCAATGGCTTCCTGCTGGAAGGTATCGAGCGGAAACGGGTAAAGCGCGGCGAATTGATCGATGGCCGCCTGCTGTTTCTTTGTCGGGACGAATCGAGGTGCGGGAACGTGATCCTCGGCGAGAACGGGGACTTCCACGGCAGATTCGACCTGTTCGACCGGTTTCTTACGCCGGATCCGTTTCGGCTTACCAGAGGCAGTATCAGCAGTCAGAAGATTCCACTCCCTGTTGGGGCGGCAAAATCGCGCTGAGGGTCAGCGCGCAGGCAAACGAAGTAGCCGCGAGAATACCATCTTGCGACCGCGAAGAGTTCGACCGAGCAATCGACAGGACGATTATGCGAATCGGAATCAATGGACTCCTGCTCTCGAACGAGGCGGGGTACCGGCAATCAGGGATCGACCGCTACGTTCGCGGCCTCCTTTCTGCCTTGCCAGCAGCCATGCCCAACGACGAGCTGGTGGTCTTCGCCAATCCAACGGCAATCGACGCGCAAAGCCAGTTCACGATCCACGCAACGCCAGCGTTCACGGGCAACAAGGCGTTGCGGGTCGGGTGGGAACAGATCGGGCTGCCCCGCGCAATTCGTGCCGAAAAGGTCGATCTCTTTCACGGAACGGCGTTCGCGCTACCGGCCCGCTTGCCAGTACCGGGGATCGTCACCATTCACGATTTGGCGTTTCTCCGCTGGCCGGAACAGGTGCCAAAAGGGCGTGCCCTCCACCTCACCCGTGCGGTGCGGTCCGCAACCGGCAACGGAACGCGGGTCATCGCGGTCTCAGAGGCAACCAAACAAGATGTCATCGAGCTCCTGAACGTCGATGCTGATCGAATCGATGTCACCCCGCTCGGAGTCGACGCACGCTTTCGCCGGTCCTCCGCGGAAGCCATTGCCGATTTCAGAAAAGCGAATGAGCTCACCCGGCCCTTCGTTCTGGCTGTTGGAAACCGGGAACCACGCAAGAATCTGGCCGCGCTGGTGCGCGCATTCGCCAAGATCAAAGACTCGGTCCCGCACGAGCTGATCCATGCCGGAGGCGCCGGTTGGAAACCCGACGAGCTGGATCGGGCGGTCGCGGAATCGAGGCTTGGCGACCGGCTCCGATTCGTCGATTTCGTGCCCCACTCCGAGCTGCCAGCCTGGTACTCGGCGGCCGACTGTTTCGTCATGCCGTCACACTATGAGGGATTCGGGCTACCGTTATTGGAGGCGCTCGCCTGCGGAGCACCGTCGATCGCGTCCAACCGGTCGTCACTCCCGGAGGTGGCCGGAGACGCCGCCTATCTCTGCAATCCGGATGCGGATTCGATTGCCGCGGCGCTGGCGGTGGTGTTGCACGACGGCGAGCTCCGGCAGCGGCTGCACGAATCCGGTCCGGTGCGGGCAGCGGAATTCACCTGGAACCGAACCGCCGCGTTGACCGCGGCGTCGTATCGCAAGGCGGTCGAAGATGCCTGAACGAGTCCGCGATATCTCCGAATTCGATCTCATAGACCGATTGCGGGACGCATTGCCCGCCGCGGCCCGCGCCGACGCTCGTATCGCGGAAGGCATCGGAGACGATGCCGCCGTCTGGCGTCCGGATATCGGCGAAGCCATCCTGATCACGACCGATTCATTGATCGATACCATCCATTTCCGCACCGACTGGACCACCTGGGACGATCTCGGCTGGAAGTCACTGGCCGTGAATATCTCGGATATCGCAGCTATGGGTGGACAGCCGGGCCTGGCGACGGTCTCGCTGGTCTTGACCGGCGACGAGCTGGTTGCCGATCTGGAGGAACTCTATCGTGGGATGGGGCGTATCGCGCAACGAGAGCGGGTCGTCGTGGCTGGTGGCGATATCGTACGGGCGCCGCGCGACTTCGGCATCCACGTCACCGTACTCGGGGAATCTCGCCGGGGACGCTATCTCACCCGAAGCGGCGCACAACCGGGAGACGTCATCTGCGTCACCGGTACCTTGGGAGCGGCAGCGGCGGGACTGGCTCTGCTGCAATTGGAATCGGACGATCCCCGGCGGACTGCCACCACGGCGCCGCTCCTCGTAGCGGCCCACACCCGACCGGAACCCCGAGTTCGGGCCGGGCGGCACGCCCTGGAGCACCATGCGTCCGCGGCCATGGACCTGAGCGACGGACTCTTCGGCGATCTTCCCAAGATTCTGACCGCCAGCGGGGTCGATGCGACGATCGATCTGGCCCAGCTTCCGGTCGCCGCGTCGGTACGCGCACTCTTCCCCGATCGATGGCTCGACTTCGCCACCCGCGGGGGTGAGGACTACGAGCTCCTCTTGACTGTGCCACCGGATCGGATCGACGGCTTGACGCAGGCGCTTTCGGATTTCGAGAGCACCTTGACCGTCATCGGTCAGATCGACGACGTCTCCGCGAGTCCCCGCTTGCACGCACGCACGCTCGACGGCCGGCTCGAACCAGTTCGGCGTGGAGCGTTCGACCATTTCCGAAACGACCCGAGTTGAGCAAGCGATTATCTCGCGACTTCGGTACCCTGCCAAAAGCACGATCAGACACACCCGAGGAATAGAGGCGGAAATTCATGTTGACCGAGGCTGAGCGTCTGGTGGCGCTCGATCTCCTTACCGATCGACGGTCGTTTGCCGAGGCGCCGGAACGATCCGAGTCGGAATCGAGACGTCTGATCCAACGCTATCTGACCGAAAAAGCCGGCCTCGGTCCCACCGATGTCACCTCCGCCGTTCGTACGGGCGCAACGATCCTGCGCGACAAGCGCGGTATTCCACATATTGCCGCGGACAGTGCGTACGATCTCTTCTTCGCACACGGCTACGCGCAGGCGCAGGATCGCCTCTGGCAGCTCGACTATCTTCGCCGGTGGGCGCATGGACGACTCGCGGAAATCTTCGGTCCTGAGAAGCTGAATGAGGACATCGTCGCGCATACCCTAGGATTCTCGACGATTGCCACTGCCGCATTCGACGCGTCGCAACCCGATTGTCAGGAGATGTTCCAGGCGTTCGCGGACGGCTGCAACGCCTGGATAGCGACGTTGCCGGCCGGGCTTCCAGTCGAATTCGAGCTGCTTGGATACGAACCCGAGCCATGGTCGCCGGTCGATTCGCTGGCGATCCTGCGACGCTGGTTCTGGTATCTCACCGGACGGCTCCCGGTCATCTCGAATCCCGAATGCGTCCGCGCGGTCATTGGCGAACGGGAAGCCGAGTTCTACCAACCGGACGGTCCGATCACCTACATCGTGCCGCCCGGCGCGTACGATCCGGAACCGCGCTGGCCAGGATTGCCGGTGGCAGATCCGGCCGAGCTCGCCTGGGGACCGCAGGAGCCGGGTGGAAGCAACAATTGGGCCATCGCTCCATCGCTCTCCGCAGACGGCCATGCGATGGTTGGCTCCGATCCGCACGTCTACTACGCGGTTCCGTCCGACTTCTACGAAGTCCATCTCCACGGAGCCGGCTTGGATGTCGCGGGGACGACGTATGCGGGGACGCCCATTCCGCGTTTGGGTCGGAACCGGCATCTGGCATGGGGCATCACCAACAACATCTGTATGCAACGCGATCTCTATATCGAGCGGCTCGATCCGGAGAACTCGAACCGCTATCTCGATGGCGATACCTGGGTCGATATCGATCATCGGCCGGTCGAGATCGCGGTCAAAGGGGAAGCGCAGCATCGACTCGACGTCCGGTTCGCGCATGGGCGGCCGATCGTCGACCATCTGGTGACCGAAGCCGCGCATCCGCGAAATCTCTGGCCCGCGGAACGAGGAGCTCAGACCGCACTCTCGCTCGCCTGGGTCGGATTCGAGGTTTCGGACGAACCGAAGGCGTTTCTCGATCTCAGCCGAGCGAACACCATCGAGGAAGGACGGCAGGCGCTTTCGTGGATCCGTTGTCCCACCTGGAACTATGTGCTGGCCGACGACAACGGATCGATTGCCTATCAATGCACCGGAGCATTACCACTTCGGGGCCGCGTCCATCGCGGGTATCGCGATGCGAACGATCCCAGTGACGCCTGGGTGGGCTCTATTCCGTTCGAAGGGCTTCCGAACGCGATCGATCCGGCGAGTGGTCATGTGTCGAGCGCCAACAATCCGACCGCGCCGCCCGATTTCCCCTATCCCCTTTTCGGCACCTGGACCGTGGAAGACCGGGCGGCTCGGGCAGAGCGCTTGCTCGAAGAGCTGAAACCACATGCAGTCGAGACGTTTCGCGCGATGCAGAACGATGTGCGCTCCGGTCGGGCTGAACGCGCGCTCCCTCCGTTGCTGGCATTGCTCGAATCGGCGAACGATTCTCGTTTCGAAGAGCCGGCGCGCATTTTGCGCAGTTGGGGTTTCGATTACTCGGTCGATGCTCCAGGAGCGGCCATCTTTGCCGTCTTCTTCTGGCGGTGGCACCAGCATGTGGTCCGAGTGCGGTTTCCCGAAGCGCTGGCACAGCTGGTGCAGGATAGCGGATGGGGATTGAGCAGCGCCCTGTTGCACGGTGACCCGACCGGCTGGTTCGAATCCGACGCGCAACGGCTGGAAACCATGGCCATGGCGATGACCGAAGCGCTCGACTGGCTGACCGATCGGCTGGGCAATGCTCCCGAGACATGGCAATGGGGCCGGATTCATCGTCTGGGCACGGTTCATCCCGTTGCCCGGACACCGCTCCAGCATGAATTCTTCGATCTCGTGCCCACGCCGCACCCAGGTGGACCGGGTGTGCTCAACAGTGCGTTCTATCTCCCACCGGGGTCGTTCGATACGCGCATCGGGCCAATCTACCGAATCGTCGCGAGTCTGGGTCCGGATGCGCCCACCGAATCGGTAAGCTGGCCAGGACAATCCGGTCACGCCGGGAGCCCCCACTACGCCGATCAGATCGACCGGCATATCGGGGGCGAGTACTTCGAGCTTCCATTCGCGTGGGATGCGGTCGTTCGGCAGGCAGTCTCCCGAACAACGCTTGCACCAGCTGATTAGCCGATCACCTCTTCCAGGGTCTGACGGTCACGCGATGCCTGCTGGAAGATCAGGCTGAGATCGCTGTTGCAGACGAGGAACCGGCAACCGAGATCGTTCCAGGTCTTGAACGAGGCGGCATCGCGGCTGACCATACCGACCGGTTTGTCGTACTTGGCGCAGATCTCGTTGATCCGGCCGATAGCTGCCTGGAACTCCTGACTGCCGAACTGCCCGTGAATCCCCATGTTGACCGAAAGGTCTTGCGGCCCGACACAGATGACATCGACGCCATCGACCTGGCAAATGGCGTCCAGCTCCTCGATAGCGTCCGGATGCTCGATCTGGAGCACGACCATCGTTTCGGCATTGCCTTCTTCGACCGATTCGAGCGGGGTCTTGCTCTCGTAGTTGTTCCGGGCCATACCGCCCGCGCCGCGACGACCGCGGGGCGGGTATTTGGCGTAGCTGACCGCCTGCTCGGCCTGATCGGCATTGTCGACCCGGGGAATGACGATTCCCTGGGCGCCGGTGTCGAGCGCCCGCGCGACATTGGCATAGGACAGGTCGGTCACACGCACCAGCGGCGTCATCCCGAACAGATGGGTGAACTGCACCATGTGGAGAAGTGAGTCCCAATCGTAGAAGTTGTGCTCCATGTCCCACCAGAGAAAGTCGTGTCCGGCCAGCGCCAGCATCTTGACACCGCCGACCGTGCGAATCTCTTCGACGATGGGGCCGCTTACCCAGTTCCCCGCGGCCAGTTTTTGCTTCAGCGTGTTGGTTGCCATTTTCCGTACCCTCCCGTACAGACGAATCGAATGGCGGCATTGTGGCAGACTCACCGCCGGATGGTTGAAAGGAAATTTCAAATGGATCCTGTCGCACCCAACGTGCTCGAAGCGTTGGCGCGGGCGAGCACCGCCACGATCACGACGCAGCTTTTTCAGCGGGGATTTCGTAACACCTTCCTGAACGGGGTTCGCCCCCTCAACCCGGAGGCATGCCGTTTCGTGGGAGAAGCAGTGACCTTGCGCAGCATTCCCGCCCGCGAGGATCTGGATGTGGTCAGCGCGTTTGCAGACCCCAATCACCCGCAGCGGAATGCGATCGAATCGGTCGGTCCCGGTCAGGTGCTGGTGATGGATTGCCGTGGCGATCTCCGGGCCGCGAACGGTGGCGGCATCCTGACCACTCGGGCGATGACACGAGGCGCGGCCGCGATCGTGAGCGACGGCGCGTTTCGCGATTCTCCCGAGATCGCGCGTATGAGCTTTCCGGTCTTCGCGGCCGGCGCGTCCGCCACGATCAGCCTGGCGGTGCATCACGCGGTCGACATCAATGTCCCGGTCGGTTGCGCGGGGGTTGCGGTCTTTCCCGGAGATATTCTGGTCGGCGACGAAGAGGGCGTGGTCGTGATCCCGCGTCACCTGGCCGCGGAGATTGCCGAGCCGGCTGCCGAGCAGGAGGCATTCGAGGCGTTCATTCTGAAGAAGATCGAAGGTGGGGCGCCGCTTCCCGGCACCTATCCGGCCAACGACGCGACCCGAGCCGAATACGAGACGTACAAGACCGAGCAGATGACGTCGGAGCGCGAGGCGTACCGGTTCGAGCAGTAGAAAACGGGGCCGGAATCCAGAAACGAACGTCGACAACGCTCGTTCTGGATCCCGGCCAGGCTCAACAGCTAATCGAGCTGCCCTCCGCCCTTAACTCTCCGGAGTTGCCACGGTTCCGACGATGAGTCCGGGGATCGCGGCGCCGCCGCTTTCAGGACCTTCAGCCGGGAACTTGGTCGCGTCCGCGACTCCGGTTTCAGTGAACAAGACCGATCCTTCGAGCGTTTGTCCAGTCACTGAGTAGGTCGCACTGACGCTGTCGCTCGATTCGTCATAGTCCAGACTGGCTCGAATAACGACCGCCGCGGGGGTCCCGTGAAAGTCGATGAAGAATCCAAACGTTACGTTACCTGAGGTGGGACTCGTGGCTGCCCACGATCCAAGCCCAACTTCCCCGGTGGCTTCGATATCACTCACAAGGCCATCGCTGGACAGCGAGACGATCGAAGGAACCCCATCGGCAACGATGATCCAGGAACCAACGAGCGGATGATCCACGGTGGACTCCGCGTCCTGGGCACCCACCTGCGGAGTTGCCGTCAGCGTAATGGCAAGCAACAGACTGAACAGGGCAGCACTCGCCACCAGCCGTATCGAGTCGATACGGGATACCCGGAACCCGAAGTCCATCTCTTCTCCATTCGTTCGGAATGCGGTTCGTGACCGAAAAAGCTTGCGGGATCTACTGAAGGGTTCTATCTGCCAGCCTTCATCGTGCTCATGCGGTCACTTCGAAGGAATCGACCATACCCATGAAGGCATGCGGATCCTCGCCGCCCGGATCGGGCAGGAAGCAAATCGCGACATAGTAGCCAGGTTCGAGATCGGCCTCGATCCAGGTCGAGACGCCGCCGCTAATGAGCGACGTCCCCAGAACGAACGCCGCTGGGACGAAGCCATCTTCTGCCGGGGGCGTACCCATGAACAACGCCGCGAGTCCGCATGTGATTTCGTCCGCCGTGTAAAGCCGGTCAGCGCCGAAGAGAATGAGGTGATGCGGAACCGTGTGCGAGTTGGTCACTTGCCAGATCTGCGGACCTGCCGGCACGGTATCCGGGAAGTCGAAGACATACTCGCCCAGATTTACGACGAGATCGGTTGGGATCGAATCGGTCGCGCCATCGGGCACTTCGCCGGCGGCGGTGAGTTGCAGGACGGGTTCGGCCACTTCCGCACCATCGCTGGTCAGCACCACCGACCAGGTGCCGGGGGCAAGATCAATGATCGCCGAAGCCGTCGTCCCCGGATCCTGGTCGAGTCCGCCAGCAATCACTGCGTCTCCGAGCCAATCCGGCAGCGGACCTTCGCTCGAAGCGGCTTCCAGATACTGTTCGTCAGTAATCCCATCCGGCAGCACCGCAAACGTTGAGGTGAGCGGTCCTTCGATCTGGTTATGAATAACCAACAGCTGTGGCCCAGCGACGATCTCGGTTGGACGTTCGACTCCATCCGGCGTAACGGTTATCTCAAGCACCGGCAGGCCCAGCGCTCCGAGCAACGAGCCATCTGCCTCCGGCGAGGCATCTTGCGCGGAAAGAGAAAGGACGGGAGCCGCCAGCAAAGTGATGGCAACAACCAACAGGAGCATGCGCAGGCGCCCAAATGACGCAACCATGAACGACCTCCGAAACCTCCCCGGGGCCACCGCAACGTTCGATCCACGGCAACCGACCGGTACTCAAGGACAGAGCCCACTTGTACCAGCCAGATCTTCCAGAAATCTTCCAGGGCTATCCCAGATCGGCAACGGCGGCAATGGCCAGATCGAGCGCGGCAAGTGGCTCGATACGCGGCCACGGCGCACCGGCGCGATCGACCGATTCGACCCGCTCCTTCACAGAATTACGGTATCTGGTCGTGATGCCGATACGCGGAACCGCCGCGCGTTCGGCCGCGAGCTCAGCGCCCGCCAGCATTGGACGAGCCCGCTCGTCGCAACGCAATCTCCAGACCGTCTCCGCAACTGGCGTGAGTCCCAGGGCAAGCACGATATCGGATGGGTATTCGATCATGTTGCGCGCGATCTCCCGGACGGTCACGACGGCATCCGAATTGCCAAGTCGGTTGAGACTGGCCACGATCGGAACCAACGCGTGAATCTCATTTCGCTCGTCCCCGGCATCCCGAAACCGCTCGGCTGCCAGCGCGCCTAGCTCGATGGAACGGCGGTCGTTGCCGCGCTCCCAGGCGATCCAGGAACGCATCAACGCCGACCACGGAAGCGCAAACCGATCGCGCACGAGCAACGCAATCCGTTCGGCCTCCAGGCTCTCCTCGTCCGCGCGATCGAGGAGCAGGCGGCAGCTCCAGCCCACCGTCGCTTCCAACGTGCGTTGACGATCCGGAAGATCGACCGGGCCGTCGCGGAGAAGGGCGAACCGGCTGGACGTCTGGGCGAGGATCTCCGAAATCTCGATCTCGTGCGACCGGGACGCAGCCAGCTCGATTGCAAGGGGAAGCCCATCGAGCTGCCGGCAGAGATCCGCCACCTGGGCAAGCTCGGTGGGCGAATACGGCTCGACCGTTCCGTTCCAATCCGCGCTCCGTCGCAGGTAGAGCTGTACCGCCGGATTGCGCCGGACCGAGTCCGGACTGTTATCGCTGGGCAGCGGGAGCGGACCGAGCGGAATCTGCACCTCGGCGCGAATACGCAAGGGCGAGCGGCTGGTTGCCAGAATGCGTGCCTCCGGCGCTTCGCGCAGAAGGTCTGCCACATACTGCTCCACCCCGGGGAGATGCTCGAGATTGTCGAGCACGATCAAACAACGTCCCATCCGCCGAATTGCAGCCAGTACCAGTGTGCGTTCGAGACCGCCGGCCTGCCCTGCAAGTCCCAGGACACGACCGATCGCCGCAAAGACGAGCTCCCGATCCTGGACCGTGAAGAGTTCTACCCACAGGAGACCACCGGCAAAATGCGGCAACGCACGATGCGCAACCTCGATGGCGATCCGTGTCTTGCCCACCCCACCGGGTCCAAGCACGGTGATCTCCCGGACACCGGGGGCGATCAATCGAGCGATGATCGAATCGATCTCGCGCTCGCGTCCAATCGTCTCGCCTGGAAGTCCGGGCAAACCATAGGCCGGGGTGTGCGCTCGATGTCCTGACAAGACCGAGGGCGCGGGAGCGATCTCGTCGTCATCGATGTCGAAAGAAACGCCAAGCTCCTGCTCGAAGAACTCGCGGGTCCAGGCCAGATGCTCCCGCGCGGCAATGTGCTGGCCGCTGGAGCTATAGGCACGCAGCAGCACTCGCTGCATGTCTTCGTCGAACGGGTCGTCTTCCAGGAACGCGTGCAGCCGCCCAATGACCGCGATTCCGTTCTCATGCTCGAGCTCGATTCGAGCAAGCCGCAGCGTTGCCTGTCGAACGCGATTCCGCAACGCCGTTTGTCGTGTTCGCGCCCAGTCGAAACGAGGGTCGTCACCCAGCAGGGGTCCCCGATACAGATCGAGCGCGGTTCGCAAGAGCTCGCGCGGATCGGCCGCTGTTTCGGCCTGCCGCAAGAGCGCTTCGAAATGGTCGACATCGATCCGGATATCCGCATCGGGATGCAGTCCGATCGTATCGTGTTCGACGACGACAAAGCTGGACGCACGTCCGGCGTGCAGATCGGGCTCGAGCGCCCGTCGCAACGCGTGGAGCGCCTTGTAGAGCGAGTTCCGCGCGGAATCCGGAGGGACGTCCGGCCAAAGCGCGTCGAGCACAGCCTCCCGACCCAACCGGTGGGTTGGAGTGGACAGCAACAGGAGCAAGAGGCCACGCGCATCCCGGCGGGAAAACTGGAGCGGGGCCGCTCCCAAGCGCAAATCGACCGATCCAAACAGCCGTGCACGCACTGGTTGCAGCCCCATCAGAGACTCCCTGGATTGTCAGGATTCCGGCCGTGTTCCCCGGGCTTGCCGAGACAAGAGGGCCGGCATCAGGCTTCTAGATCCTGTCCGATCCGATAATGCGCCAGATCCTCATAGATCGTAATGAGCGACGAGTGATCGAGATCGCCGCGACCGGCCACCGTCAATGCTTCGAAGAATTGCTGCACCAGTGCAGTCACCGGCAAGGGGACGCCGGTCGTCTTGCCGGCGTTCATGGCGATGTTGAGATCCTTGCGATGCAGGTCGACCCGGAACCCGGGGGCAAATTTGCCGCTGATCGCATTCTGGCCCTTGAGCTCCATCACGCGGCTATTGGCCAAGCCGCCACCGAGCACCTGGAGAATCTTCTCCGGATCGACCCCGGCTTTCGCGCCGAGGATCAATGCCTCGCTCATAGCGGCGTAGTTGACCGCAACCATCACCTGATTGCAGGCTTTGACAACCTGACCCGCACCCGATGCGCCAACGTGGACGATGGTTTTGCCCATCTTCTCGAAAAGCGGCATGGCGCGCTCGACATCCGACTCCGCGCCGCCCACCATGATGCTCAGCGCCGCGTTGACGGCGCCGGCTTCTCCACCGCTGACCGGCGCATCCAGCGCGTGCGCGCCCACTCCGGCCAGCGCAGTAGATACCTCGATGGCCGTGGCGGGAGCGATCGTGCTCATGTCGATGTGCAACGATCCCTCGCCCATCGCCTCGATCAGACCGTTTTCTCCCAAGGCAACCTCGCGCACCTGGGGGGAATCGGGCAACATGGTGATGACCGTTTTGGCTCTTTCAGCGACGTCCTTCGGCGTACTCGCCGCGATGAATTTGTTCGACTCCGCGGTGAAGGTGCTGATCGTTTCCCGATTCAGGGTATGGATGACGACATCATATCCGGCATTGGCCAGATGACGCGCCATAGGCTTGCCCATGATGCCAAGCCCGATGAATCCAACTGTTTCCGCCACGATGTCGTTCCTTCCCCTGGTTATGACACGCTGTCCGAACTCTAAAATTGGCTGTGGGTCACTCCGACGAGAGAGTCTACGTGCTGACTGCTACCTGCCGGCTGCTAAACGTCATACCCGAATCGTTTCAGCCAGCCGAGACTGGCTTCGGTGGTCGTCACCGGTTTGTATTCCAGCGCCACCCAGCCATCGTAGCCCAGCGTATCGAGCTGGTCGAAGACGTAGTCATAGTTGATCTCGCCGGTGCCGGGTTCATGTCGATCGGGGCTATCCGCAATCTGAATGTGTCCGATCTGCCCAATATGGCCGGCGAAGAAGGCCATCAGATTTCCTTCCATCCGTTGCTGATGATAGAAGTCGTACTGCAACCGCAGGTTCGGGTGACCGATCTCTTCGATCAAGACGAGCATCTGGGTCGAGGTCGGAACCAGGAAGTCTGGCGTGTCGATCGCGTTCAGCGGTTCGACGAGCTGCGTTACGCCCTGCTTCGCGGTCGCATCTGCCGCATACCGGAGATTCTCCCGGACGGTCGCAAACTGTTCGGCGATGGGAACATCGAGGAGCCTCCGCCCAACGAGCGTATTGAATCTCGGCGCAGGCAGGGATCGCTGCACGGTAAGCGCCAGATCGACCGCGGCGCGGTACTCATCGACCCTGCGCGGATCGTTGGCGAACCCCCGGTCGCCGGCATCGACATTTCCGGCTGGAATATTGAAAAGCACCAGCTCGACATCGTGTGCATCGAGGGTCGATTTGATCGCATCGAGGTCCGCTCCATAGGGGTAGAGGATCTCGACTCCCCGGAATCCAGCGGACGCGGCGCGCTCGATCCGTTCCAACAACGGATACTCCTGGTACAACATCGTCAAATTGGCGGCAAACTTGGGCATCGAGCTCTCCCGCAACGTGGTCAGCGCATCTGTCGCGCCATCCTATGCGGGGGAGCGAACAGAGGTCAAATGGGGAGCTAGGAATTGGGAGTTAGGAGTTAGGAATTAGAGCGTATCTGAACAGATCCTGAGTCATGGGGGGGCTATGTCCTGAGCAGGTCGACCTTGTTGGGCTTTCAAACACCCTCTGAGAAATAGTGTCTGGGACACGCATTCCTAACTCCCAAATCCTAACTCCTAACTCCTAACTCCCCAGTTAAGGAGTCAATGGTGATCCGATCGAGTCTTGCCGCAACGCGGCTGCTGCGCGACCGAGGGGTGAAGTACGCGTTCGGCGTGCCGGGCGAGAGTTTCCTCGGATTGCTCGATGCGCTCTACGAGACCCCGGAGATCGAGCTGGTGACCTGCCGGCACGAAGGCGGCGCCGCATTCATGGCCGACGCGGCCGCGAAGCTGATCGGACAACCGTCGATCTGTATGGGCACCCGTGGAGTGGGGACGGCCAATCTGGCAATCGGCATTCACACCGCCTACCAGGATTCGACTCCAATGCTGGCGATGGTCGGTCAGGTGGAGACGCCGTTCCGGCATCGCGAAGCGCTGCAAGAGGTCGAGCTGGCGCCGTTCCTGGGCGAGATCACCAAATGGTCGGTCGAACCGCCCAGCGCGTCCGAGCTTCCCCGGTTGGTCAGTGAGGCCTACCGGATGAGCATGAGTGGACGACCCGGACCGGTCGGCATCGTCCTGCGTGGCGATATCCTCGATGAGGAGGTTCCGGAACCCGATCTCCCCAGCACCGCTCCGATCGAAACCGCGGTGGCGGCGGACGTTGCCGGGCAGGTCATCGATCTGCTGAAGAACGCCAAACAACCGGTCATCATCGCCGGTGGCGGTGTGCTTCGTGCTGGAGCAGTTGCCCCGCTGGTGGCATTTGCCGAGCAGACCGGGATTCCGGTCGCAACCGCATTCCGGCGGCTCGATGCGTTCCCGACCGATCACCCACTTTCACTCGGCTCGCTCTCGTTTGGGACGCCAGCGGTGGTTCGGGAGCGAATGGCAACCGCGGATGTGATCCTGGCGATCGGCGCACGCCTGAACGAAACCACGACCCTCGGCTACACGGTTCCAACACCGGGCACAACGCTGATCCATGTCGATATCGATCCCGAAACGGTGGGCAAGACCTACCCCGCGGCCATTGGGATCGCGGCCGATGCCCGCGTCGCCATTGCGACGCTCGCCAATGCCGCGCAAACGGTCTCCTGGCCAGACCGGTCAGCCGAGCAACAGGAGCTCAAGGCGAAGCTGACCGCCGTGCTCGATGCATCAAGCGTCAGCACCGCCCACGGGGTCGATCCAGCCGTCGTCATGCGAGAGCTGAGCCGGCAGCTCCCCGATCGATCGGTGTTGACCAGCGATGCTGGAAACTTCTGGACCTGGACCCAGCGGTACGGTTCGTTCACACATCCAGGCACGTTCCTGGGACCGGTTTCGGGGGCGATGGGGTACGCCGTTCCGTCGGCCGTGGCCGCGGCCATCGTGAACGATTCCGCGTTCCCCTCGGTCTCGCTTTCGGGCGATGGTGGCTTTCTGATGACCGCCAATGAGCTGGCAACCGCTGCGCAACGGAAGCTCAACGTCATCTGTGTCGTTTTCGACAATGGCATCTATGGCACTATCCGTGCACATCAGGAACGCGAATTCCCGGGCCGGGTCAGCGGCACCGATATCTGGACGCCCGATTTGGTCAAGTATGCCGAAGCGTTCGGTGGCCAGGGGTTCCGAGTCGAGCGGAACGATCAGGCCGCCGATGCGATCGCGGCGGCCATCGCCAACCCGGGTATCAGTGTGATCGACGTCGTCGTCGATCCCGAGAACATCTCGGCCGGAACGGCGATGTCATCGATTTCGAAGAGGTAAGCAATCAGGCGCTCCGCGTTGTCATCCTGAACGAAGTGAAGGATCTCTTCGTCGTTCCGGGTCAGTGAAGACGAGGTTCCTCGCTGGCGCTCAGCGTGACAACACCGGCATCGAGATGAGAACGAGACAGCTTTGTGGCCCGAGTGCCACGCACGATGGAGTACCAATGACGCAAAACCCACTCAAGGCAAAGAAGATCGTCGATCGAACGGTGCCCAGGACCCCGGTGATCAGCCGGGATGGATCGCTGGTGGCCTTCGAGGTCGCACCCTGGGGCTACAAGGGAGAATCGGCGAGCAAAGCCATCTGGCTCTCGCGAAACAGGGAGCCGGCACGCGCCTTTACCTCCGGCGCAGCAGTCGATAGCGAGCCGGCGTTTTCTCCCGACGGGACGAAGCTCGCATTCCTCTCCAATCGCAACGATGAGAAGAAGACGCAAATCTTCCTTCTGCCGCTCGATGGCGGCGAAGCCACCGCGCTCGGCAAGATCGACGGCGAGCTGGAAGCCCTGAAGTGGTCGCCAGATGGCGCCGAGCTGGCCGTCCTTCGGCGGCAGCCAGAAACGAAGAAACGCAAGAAAAAGAACAAAAAGCGCGACGATGCGATCGTGGTCGACGGAGAGCCACGTTACAACCGGCTTTTCATGCTCGATGTCGAAACGGGCAAGAAGCGCGAGGTGGACTCCGGAGATCGCGAGCTCTGGGACTATGCCTGGTCACCGGACAGCAGTCAGATTGCCTATCTCACGTCCGAAGAGACGGGATTCGATGCTCCGATGGCGCGGGGCGATATCTGGCTCGTCGACCGCGAGGGCGCTGAACCGCGCCATCTGGTCGAGTTCGATCAAACGCCGATGTTTCCGGTCTTCGTGACTGGGCCGAACGGGTTGGCGCTTGCCATCCGCAAGAATGGATTCCGGGCGCATCCGGCCGAATCGATCTATCTGGTCGACCTGGAATCCGGCGCCTGTGTCGATCTCCTGCCCGAATTTCCCGGCAATGTCGAAGGGATTCGGCCACTCGACGAGATCGAAGGCGCCGTGGCCATACACACCGCCGAAGGGGTCCACACCGGACTCTACCGGTTCGATGTGCGGACCGGCGAACGGACGTCGATTCTGCCGGACGAGCTGACCAGCAATGGAGCGTTTCCCTACACTCCATCGGTAACCCCGAACGGCGAATCGGTCGCGGTACTCTGGTCGGATAGCGATGTCCCGGAGGAAATCTACCTGGTTGAGGATGCCGAAGCGCCGGTAAAGCTCACCGAGTTCGGAAAGGACTTCGCTGGCAAGCTGCTTCCCAGCGAGACGATTTCGTGGCAATCGGACGATTTGGAGATCTTCGGCCTGCTCACCCTGCCGGAACGCGACGACGACGCTCCGTTGCCGCTCGTGGTCCAGATTCACGGCGGCCCAAGCTGGCAATGGCAGGACAACTGCTTCCTCGACTGGCATGACTGGACCCAGTACCTGGTCTCTCGTGGATTCGCCGTGCTCACTCCGAATCCGCGAGGCAGTACCGGACGCGGATCGGAATTTCAGCGCCGGCTGATCGACGATGTCGGCGGTGGTGAGATGCGCGATGTGATTGCCGGAGCCCAGGCGCTGGTCGACCGGGGGATCGCCGATCCGGAACGGCTTGGTGTCGGCGGTTGGAGCTGGGGTGGTTATCTGACCGCCTACACGATTACGCGCACGCAGATGTTCAAGGCGGCCGTTATGGGCGCCGGACTCTCGAACATGATTTCCGATCACGGCACCGACGATATCCCATCCGCCAATCTCTCCTACTACCCGGGACAGCCCTACCATCATCTCGATGAGTATTGGGAATCGTCGGCCATCAAGCACATCACCAACTGCGTCACCCCAACGCTGATCGTCCACGGGGAAGCGGACGACCGCGTGCACGTGACCCAGGGCGCGGAGATGTACCGCGCGCTCAAGGTGCTCGATGTGCCAGTCGAATTCGTGCGCTATCCGCGTGAGCCACATGGGTTCAAGGAGCGCAATCACCAGATCGATCTGCTTACGCGCATTGGGGACTGGTTCGAGAAATGGCTGAAACCGGAAAGCGCGGCAGACGAAGACAATTCGAGCCCTGGGTCCTGATACGAAATCCGGGCAATCGCCTGGTAATCGGGTAATCGCTTGGGGATAGAGTAGCGGCCCGCCCACGGGCGGCGGCGACAGCAAAAGAACCATGGCCGGAGCCGCGGGGGACCGCTAGC
>JAMLHN010000049.1 GCA_023957115.1 Thermomicrobiales bacterium | reverse complement strand
CGCTTCCTTGCCATAGAGGTGCAGGTGAGCTCCCTCGATTTGCAGCGCGCGCTCCAGGTGCGTGCGGGTCAGATCGCCCGCGAGTCCTCCAACGATGTTGACCGTCACGGCCCACGGCGCGGTCAGCGCCGTGCTCCCCAATGGAAGATCGAGCACCGCCCGTAGATGCTGCTCGAATTGCGAGGTCTGCGCCCCTTCGATCGAGAAATGACCGGAGTTGTGCGGGCGGGTCGCGATCTCGTTGATGAGCAACTCGCCGTTCGACTCGAAGAACTCGACTGCGAGCATACCGACAACCCCGGCATCGGCGGCAATCGTCTCGACGATCCGTTCCGCCTCGGCCTGCAACCGTTCGCCTCCTGGCGCGGGGGCAATCAGCTCACGGAGCATGCCATCGACCTGCACCGTCTCGACCAGCGGATAGGTTCGCGTCTCCCCCGAGGGACGGCGGGCAATCTGCATTGCAAGCTCCCGGTCGAGCGAGACACGTTCTTCCAGCACCGGCGTGATACCCCGCCGGCGCAATCCGACCATCACCTCGAGCAGCTCGTCGTTGGTGTCGACCTGCCAAACCCCGCGGCCATCGTATCCGCCCCGATCCGCTTTCACGATCAATGGGAATCCGACCTGTTCCACGAAGCCGGCAACGTCGGAATCGAGCTCGACGACGCAGAACGCCGGGACCGGCAGGCCGAGCGCGGCAAATCGCTCACGTTGCTGCCGTTTCGACTGGGAGAGGCGCATGACCCCCGAGGACGGACGGACGACATACCCCTTCTCTTCGAGACGCTCCAGCAGATCGGGATCGACGAGTTCATGGTCGAAGGTAAGCACATCGCATCGGGCCGCCAGCGCCTCGACGGCGACGGGGTCATCCGGGTCTCCAATCGTCACGTCTGGGAGCGCCTGCGCCGCACCGTCGTCCGAGCGATTCGCCAGCACGGCCAACCGCAGATCGAGCGCACTTGCCGGGGCGGCGCTCATACGCGCCAGTTGTCCCGCTCCGATGAATCCAACGTCCGCCCGATCGTTTCGCACCTGTGCCTCCTCCATGCTGCACGGGAGGATACCAGCGCGCTCCATGGCTCCCCAACGACCGAATCTGTCATTCTTAGCGCGACGCGAGCTCTTCAGCCAATTCAGAGCTCGGACGGGGAATCGATATGCGCAGTTCTCTCAATCGATCAGCCGAGCTATCTGCCAACGAGCGCGATCTCGATATCTTCGACGACGTATCCACTGACGACCCTGGCGACGAGTTCGGGCTTACGTGCCCGAGCTGCGACTTCGTCCTGACCGGGAACCCACTGTTCGAGGAATTCCGGGTCTGCCCGGAATGCCACCGGCACTTCTGGATTCCGGCCCGCGAACGAGTAGCGCTGGTCGCCGATCCGGAAACGTTCCGTGAAACGAACACGGATGTCGTCTCGATCGATCCCCTGGTCTTCCAGGATGCGTGGCCGGTTGACGAACGATCGACGGCGCACCTGTCTGCTGGGGAAAGCGTGGTCACCGGGCGAGTCACGATCGGCGGTCACGACGCGATGCTGGTCGTGGTCGATATGGCCATGACCCTGGGCTCGATCGGTATCGTCACCGGCGAAAAGATCTGCCTGGCATTCGAGGAAGCCGCCAATCGGCGCGTCCCACTGATCGCAATCTGTTCAGGCGGCGTACAGGCCGATAGCGACAGTGTGTTGACGTTTGCGCAAAACGTGCGAATCGCCGCGGTCGTCGGGCGACTGCAACGAAACGGCGTGCCGCTCGTCTCGGTGCTGACGCACCCAACCACCGGAGCGTTCTTTACCGGTCTCGGCAACCACGGGAACATCATCTTCGCCGAGCCTGCCGCACAGCTCGGGTTTGGCGCATCACGCGCGGCAAGCCGTCTCGACCTTGGTACTGCCAGTAGCGAGGAGTTGCTCGCCGGCGGAATGATCGACGGAATCGTCGAGCGGACCGCCTTGCGCGAGCGGCTCGTAACCGCGCTCGACTTGCTTACCTCGCGCAATGCTCCCCGTATCGGCGCGTCTCCAGTTTGGAGTTCCGTTCCCCGTGGACGGGGCAGCGACGATCCGGCGCTCGTCCGCGTCAACGAGCGTCCCTCGCCAGCAGACTATATCGACGAACTGAGCTCCGGATTCATCGAGATCCGGGGGGATCGCACGGGTACGGTCGATCCCCATCTTGTTGCCGGGATCGGTCAGATCGACGGCGTCACCATCGGGCTGATCGGAGTGAGTCGCGGGCCGCTTTCGGCCGATGGGTTCCGGACGGTGGTCCGGCTCTACCGGCTCGCGGGACAGCTCGAATTCCCGATCGTCGTGCTCATCGATGCGCCGGGGCCTCCCGAGACCTCGGCGATGGCCGGCGCCGCCCTTTCGAACGCAATCGCCCAGTCGATGCGCATCGCGGTTTCACTGCCGATTCCAATCGTGTCGATCGTCACCGGTGTTGCCTCGGGGCCTGGATCTATGGCCCTGACCATCGCCGATCGGGTCTACATGCTCGAGCATGCCATCTTCTCGAACCGTGGGCTCGACCGTCCAACGCAACCGGGAATCGCCCCAAATCCAACAGCCGGGCTTTCAGGGGCACGCGAATGTCTGCGATTGGGGATCATCGATGGAGTCATCCCCGAACCCGCTGGCGGCGCCCACGCGGACATGTCCAATGCCGCGCGGCAGCTCCGCCTGTCGATCGTCCAGGCACTTGCCGAGCTCAATGGGCTGGGGCACCGGCGGCTCCTGGATGAACGAAACCGCCGCCTCCGGCATCTGGGCCTTTCGACACCAGCCGGCCGGGAAGCGCTCCATATCGAGATCGCCCAGCTTCATGAGATCCAGCAGTCGCTCGGGCGGTCGATCGATGAGCTGCGCGGACGCCTGGAGCTCCATCAGCTCGGGCTGCCCAATCTCCCATCGCTCCCGCAACGCCCCGCGCTCGGTCCGCGACCGCCGTTGCCGCAAATCGATCTGCAACTGCCCACTCGACCGGCGTTGCCGACCATGCGCCGGCTGACTCGCAACCGATCGGAGATGAGCCACCTCGCCGAGCGCTTCGCCGCCACCCGTCGGGGTATCACAGAACGAATGCACGATGTCCGTGCGACCCTCGAACCGCCCGACGAATCACCGCCAAAGGAGCACACTGCCGATGACTGACATTGTTCTCGCCCAAATCGGCGTGGGGCTCATCGGACAGACCGTAATCGAGCAGGTCATCGAGCAACGTGCTCGTTGGGAACGCGATTTCGGCCTGCGGGTCATCTACCGGGCCTTGATCGATGCGAGTGGCGGAGTTGCCTGCGACGAAAAGAACGGGTACTCGAACGACGAGCTGGCTGCCTTTGTCGCCCACCGGCGATCGGGTGGCCGAGTCGCCACGCTTCCGGAGGAATTCGGATGGACGAAGCGAACCGCCGCCGAGGCGCTGACCCTCACGCAACCGTTCGGTCCGGTCATTGCCATCGACACGGCGGCCGGCAGCACGACGGCTGAGCTGCTCGGATCGAATCTTTCGAATGGGGGTGGCGCGGTTCTTTCGAACAAGGCCCCCCTTGCCCTGCCGAGCTCAGATCCCGTCGCCCAGCTCCTCTGGTCAGAATCGGGATTCAACGGACGGACACGCTACGAAACGACCTGCGGGGCCGGCCTGCCGGTGATCTCTACGGTACGGTCCCTGCTCGCAAGCGGCGATGACGTCACGGAGGTGGTCGGAGCGCTGTCCGGTACGTTGGGAGCAATCTTCACCGATGTCGACGCGGGGAAGCCCTTTTCCCAGGCCGTCGTCGACGCCAAGGCCGCCGGGTTCACCGAACCCGACCCCCGGGACGACCTGAGTGGACTCGATGTCGCCCGCAAGGCGTTGATCCTGGCGCGCAACATCGGGATTCCGGTGGAGCTCGACCAGATCGAAATCGAAAACCTGGTACCGGATCATTTGCGGGAAACGGGGGTCGACGATTTCCTGAACAGTATCGACGAGGTCGATGCCGCCATTGCACAGCGGGCCGATGCAGCCCGCGGCAAGGGCGCCCGGCTCAAATATGTCGCCACCGTGTCCGCTGGTATGCCGATTGCCGTCGGACTGCGGGAGATTCCCCTCGATACCGTCCTCGGGTCGCTGACCGGTCCGGAAAACATCATCACGATTCGATCGAAACGCTATGCGGCCAATCCGATCAACATCACCGGACCTGGCGCCGGTGCGGCAGTGACGGCGGCCGGCGTGGTGGCGGATACGCTCGAACTGGCAACGACCCTGAGTGAGTGAGGAACGATGAGCACTGCGAAAACGTCCGGCCGATCGCTGGAAGAGCTGCTGAGCCAGCTTTCGCCCGATGAGTACTATCAGTCGCCGGGCGGACGGCGAACCCTCATTGCCTATGCATTGATCGCGGGAGTTCCGAAAGCCTCGGGTGCTCGATGTCCAATGTACCCTCGGCAGTCGATATGGCTGAGGCCTTCGGCGCGACCGTCTATGTGGATTCGACGACTATCCGGCCTATCTCGCCTTTTGGCCGTCAACTGGCATCCGCGCGTGGGGTCGGGAAGCGGGTCGATCTGCAGGCCGTTTCGGGAACCAAGGCGGTCGAGTCCTATCCCGAAGGCGATTTCGATGTCGTCCTCGGATTGGGCGGCGGTCTGAGCGACACCATTCCCGGCGGCTTCCAGGGTGGTCTGGCGGCCGCTCACCAATGGCTGAAGTCACGAGGAATCATCATCACCGGCGATCTCGTCGCCCCCGGCAGAGCATCCGATCTGATGAAGATGGTCTTCGGCGAAAAGCTCCATGCGGAGGAGGATTATCTGGCCGCGATCGATGCCGCGGGATTCGATCTCATCTATGCCGGTCGTTCGACGATTGCCGACTGGGACCGCGTCTCCTCGACCATGGAGCGTCTTCGATCCCGCTCGCTGGATCTCGGACCCGAGGATGAGCGCCTGCGCCAACGTCTGACCGAGGCCGCTCGCACCCACCCCGAAGTTGCCTATTTGAACGTCGTTGCCCGAAAGCGATAGCGGGGTGACGATTCCAACCGATCTCGATCTCCGGCTGATCGAAGAAGCGGCGCTGCGCGCCTGGCCGGCCGGTCAACAACTCGTCTACAGCGGATGGATTGCCCGTCTGTCCGACGGGTACACGAAGCGGGCCAACTCGGCCCTACTGCTGTACCCACAACCCACGTCGGCCTCGATCGCGACCATCGAGCAGATCGAGCGGCTCTATCGTTCCCAGGGGTTGCCACCGATCTTCCGATTGTTGTCGTTCACGTCGCCGGCCGATCTGGAGATCTGGCTTGCCGAACGCGGGTATCGAGAGGCCGACCCAACGCTCGTCATGGCGCTCGACCTTGCCGCTGTCTTCGAGCTCGATCCGGGGGTGCGCAAGCTCGATATCGAACAGGGCATCGAAGCCCACGCTCGCATGAACGACCTCTCCCCGGAGATTCTGCCGGCTCATCGTCGTATCCTCGAGCGTATCCCGGGTGGATTGTCCTTCTTCGGACTCTTCGAAGACGACACCCTCATCGCGTGCGGTTTGTCGGTCGTCGATGGCAATCTCGTGGGACTCTTCGACATCGTCACCGATCCAAGTCACCGTCGCAAAGGGCTTGGCGCCCGCCTCGTCCACGTCATGCTCGCGCATGCCTTCGCCGAAGGCGCAACCAGCGCGTATCTACAGGTGGTTTCAACCAATAGCCCGGCAATCGCGCTGTACCAGAAACTCGGATTCCAAGAAGCCTATCGGTATGCCTATCGAATTGGTGCGGTGTAGCAGCGTGGGGACCGGAGTCCGAAACCTCGAGCCCTGATATGGAATCCGGGTGATTGCCTGGGGATGCACCGCATCAGATCCTGGTCTGCCAGTCGTATTCCATGTCACGCGCGGTTTCTTCGGCGGCGGTGCGTCCCAGAAGTCGCTCGACCATCGCCAGCGCCATGTCGATGCCCGCCGAAACCCCGGCCGATGTCACGACGTTCCCGGTGTCGATGACGCGCTGATCGGAGACCAGCTGCAAATCCGGGAAGAACTCGCGAGCCTCGTCGAATGCCGCCCAGTGCGTCGTAACCGGCAGCTCATCGACCAATCCCGCGGCGGCCAGCAGATACAATCCCGTGCAGACGCTGATCGTAATTTCCGTACCATGATGTTGTCGTCCGATCCAATCGATCAGGGCCGGATTGTCTTTCTGGGCGCGCGTGCCGTACCCGCCCGGCGCGACGATCAAATCGAATTGCGGGGCGTTCGAAAAATCTGTATGCGGTTTGACCAGTAAACCACCCCGGCAGGAAACGATGCCGGTCGTCTCCGCAACGATCGAAACATCGAACGCGCGCTCGCCGGTTTGGGGATCCTGGGCGGACGCGAAGACCTCGAAGGGGCCGCAGAAATCGAGCACCTCGACCTCCTCGAATACCAGAATGCCTACCGTGCGCGGTCGATCGTCGCTCATTTGACTCACCCTCGAGGATTCTGCTGCCAGCATACCCATCCATCCTAGTCGAACTACCGGGATCCGGTTCTTGACACAACCCATATCAAGTGCAGTAGAATTTACTTCGTACAGGGGGAGTAACCCCCAATCCGGTTCCCCGGGTTGGTTTCATAGTCGTCATTACGGACGTCGATACGTTCCCGGCTATGATGGCGAGCGCCCGCTCGCATGGCGTAAGACCCTGGCTGATCCGTCGTCGAGACGGATACGGCTGGGATGCACGTCCTGAGCCACCAGCCGTAGAAGGAGAACGAGCCGCTGCAGGTAACCCGTCACACCGGCGGCCGGTAGAATCCGGCCCCGATTGGTCGTACGTTTGCACAGGCTCATGAGAGGAACGCATGATCTTCGACCCGATGTATCTGATCTTCATGCTCCCAGGGTTCATCCTTGCGCTGTGGGCACAGAGCAAGGTGAAAGGCACCTATGAGAAATACTCGAAGGTGCCCAATACCGCTGGGATGACCGGCGCGCAGGCGGCCCGGCGCATTCTCGACGAGCAAGGACTACAAAGCGTCCCGATCGAAGTCACCAAGGGCGTCCTGAGCGACCATTACGATCCGCGCAGCCGAAAGCTGGTGCTCTCCGAAGGCGTCTATAGCGGACGCTCCATCTCGGCGATTGCCGTTGCCGCGCACGAAGCCGGTCACGCCATTCAGCACAAGGAAGCCTATGCTCCGCTGAAGGCACGGACAGCCATCGTCCCGGCCGTTTCGATTGGTTCGAATCTCGGCTTCATCATCCTGATCGCGGGTGTCATGCTCGGAAGTATGACCATCGGTTGGGTGGGCGTCGCGCTGTTCGCGCTCGCCACCGTCTTTGCCCTGATTACGCTGCCAGTGGAGTTCAACGCATCCAGCCGGGCCAGATTGGCTCTGGTGCAGGCGGCCAGCGACGATGTCGGTGTCGCCGGGGCCAGGAAAGCGAGGGCGTCAAGAAGGTGCTCGACGCTGCCGCCTGGACCTATGTGGCCGGGTTCCTGACCTCGCTGCTGTCCTTGCTCTACTGGATCATGTTGCTGACCGGGAACTCCCGAGACAATTGATGAGGGGTTAGGAGCTGGGATTCAGAAGTTAGGAATACCCCGTCGTCTCGACCGGAGCGCAGCGCAGTGGAGAGACCTCCTCGCCGCAGCGAGTCGAGCCGTAAGATCAGCGGGAGATTTCCCCTCAACACCCGAGCCGAGAAATCGGCCCGGGTGTTGTCATTTTCCCGAATGACCCCCTCGTTCGGCGGCAACCTCGACCAGCCGCGCCAGAACCTCGTCCTCATAGAGATAGACGCCCAACGACTGCTGGAACCCGCCGATGACCAGCGCGTTCGCGTTTCCCGCCTGGTTGTCCACCCCATGCTTGTCCGGATGGGGCGGCGATTTGAACCGCATATCGCTGGCATGCCCAATGATCCCCCAGTAGCGCTGCGGATCGACATACCTGCAGAGACAATCGAAGTATCCCGCCTCCCAATTGGTGCCCGAGTCCTCGCTGAGCTGGCAGAGCACGACATTGCACTGCTCCAACTCGGCGATATCCCATTCGTAGATCATTCGCGCGGTGATCTCCGGCCGTTCCTTGTTGTTGATCGGCTCGCTCTCATTCGGGCAATAGACATCGAACCCAAGCGCCCGAACCTTCGCCGCCAATCGCAGGTTGTATTCCTGATCGGCCAGGGTAAACATCGGTCCACTGAGATAGACCCGCATCGCACTTTCCTCTCACGACATGTCGACTCATTGTAGAACCGGACGCTGCCCGAGCCACCATGCCAAACCGTTGGACGAGGCGGGTTTGGTACACTCGCCGCGAGTCTTCGATGACATGCAGGGAAGTAGTCCAACGATGATCATGCGAGCTATCAAGAGGGTCGTGGACTTTGGCGCGGGTGTTGCCATCGGCGCGGTGGCGGGGGCAGGCGTTGCGTATCTGGCCGCTCCCAAAAGCGGCGCAGACCTCCGCAAGGAGGGTCAGGATCTGGTCGACTCCGCGATTCATGCCGGCGAACGAGCCCGTATCGACCGCGAAACCGAGCTGCGGGACAAGTTCCGCGTGCAAGTCGACCGCCGCGATGCGCTCGCGGCCCCTGCCGACGAATCCGAGCTGACCACGGAGTACGCGAATACCACAGTCCCGTTTCCCAGCTAGCGCTTTGAGGAGCTGGGGTCTAGGAGCTCGGCCGAGTTCGAGGCGGGGCCCTGCGTCCTGAGCCCCGGGTCCTGCAACGATCCGGGCGGCTGATTTCGGGGCGCGAACCGCCGGATTCCGGGCGAATCCAGCGTGGGTGGAGCCACGTCACGGAGTTTTCAAGCACGCCCCAGCTCCCAGATCCTAACTCCTAATACGGAATCCGGGTGATTGCTCGGGGATAGCGTAGCCGCCGGCCCTGTGCAGAAGCCGGCGAAGCACCGCCGGCACCTACCTCATGCGATGCTGGGCTGGGGCGGTGGCGAACCGATCGCCGCATCCTGGTGTGTTCACCCGGATTCCGTACAACCCCCGCATACGAACATCTGTGCTATTATGGCCATATGGCAGCTACACATTATCACGACGTACGATGCAAGAGCGCGCTCAACCGCGTCTCTGGTATGCCGTTCAAATGGTCGCTCAATCCCTATCGCGGCTGCGTCCACGCCTGCCACTATTGCTATGCGCGTGAGATGCACACCTACCTCGGTCTCGATGCCGAAGGCGACTTCGAACGGCAGATTTTCATCAAGGGCAATATTGCCAGCGTGCTCGACCGCGAGCTCTCACGCCCCGGCTGGCGGGGAGAATCGGTTGCCATCGGTACCGCAACCGATGCCTATCAGCCCGCCGAGAAGCGATTCCGTCTGACCCGTGCATGTATCGAGACGCTTGGCCGGCACGGAAACCCATTCAGCGTGGTCACGAAATCATCGCTGATCGTGCGCGACCTGGACCTGCTGCTGGCCGCGCGCGAACGAGCCGATATCCGCATCTACTTCACCGTCACGACGGTCGATCCAGAGCTCGCCGAGCGGATCGAGCCCGGGGCGTTTCCTCCGGCGATCCGCCTCCGCGCTCTGGACACGCTTGCCAGCGCCGGGATCACCTGCGGGGTGATGATGGCGCCGGTCATGCCGGGTATCAACGATTCGCAGGCGTCGATCGACGCCGTGGCCCGGTCCGCCGCCGACGCCGGGGCATCATCGTTTTGGGCGGGTCCGCTCCGGCTGGCGCCCCCGGTACGCAACCATTTCTATGGGTTCTTGCAACAGGAGTTTCCGGAGCTGCTGACCTGGTATCTGAAGCATCTGGACGGGCAACACCTGCCCCGCCTCGACCAGGAGCTCATCGCGCACCGGGCCGAGCGGGCACGATCCCGATTCGGGCTCGACGAATCGACCCGCCGGGGGACACCGGAGCCAGCGCCGTCTCCCGTTCTTCAGCTCCAGCAACTCTCGTTCCCGCTTTCCGATGACCCTGCTCCCATCGAATTGCCGCTCCGGTATGATCCACTGAGCGCGTGACCGATAGCTCGACAGGGAGAAGGAGCGAAAAACGATGGCGTCAGTAAGCCGGTGGCGGTTGGGGCGGTTCGAGGCAATCTCCGACAAGGGAGTCGTTGCCGCCAAGACCCCGCTCGCCGCGGAGTTCGGTGCGAAGGTCCTGGAAGAAGGCGGAAATGCGGTCGATGCGGCCGTCGTCACCGCGGCGGTGGCGGCCGTCGTCGAACCCTGGATGAACGGATTCGGCGGTGGGGGGTTCTTGGTCCGGCACGACAGCAAGTCTGGCGAATCCTCGGTCGTTTCCTTCCCGATGGTTGCGCCGAAATCGGCGACGCCGGAAATGTTCCCGCTTTCGGGCGGCACGCCCGACACCGATCTCTTCGGCTGGCCGTCGGTCGTAGGGGGAGCGAACGTCCTTGGCGCAAAATCCGTTTGTGTTCCGGGAACCCCAGCCGGACTCGCCCTCGCACTCCAGAAATATGGCACCTACTCGTACTTCGAGGCGCTCGGGCCGGCCATCGATCTGGCCCGTCATGGGTTTCCCGTGACCTGGCACACGTCGATGGAGATCGCGCGCGATCTGGCCAACCTCCGCAAGTTCGAGGCCACCGAGGCGCTGCTGTGTCCAAACGGCATCGTCCCCTGGTCCGCATCGCAAGACAACCCAACCTTGCTGCGGCAACCCGATCTGGCGGACATCCTGGAAATCCTTGCCAAGGACGGCGCACGCGCCTACTACGAAGGCGCGATCGCGCAAAAGATCGTCACCTACCTGAACGGTCTCGGCGCCGACTTCTCCCTCGAGGACTTTTCGAGCTACCAGGCGGTGATCGAAGACGCGCTTGTCGGTTCCTATAACGGGCACGGCATCGTCACGACCAACTACGGCACCGGGGGGCCGACCCTGGTCGAATCGCTCGGTCTCCTGGATGGATTCGACCTGTCGCATGTCGCGCACAATTCGGTGGAGGCATTGCATCTCTGCGCTCAGGCGTTTGCGATCGCCTTTGCCGACCGGTTTGCCTATCTTGCCGATCCCGACTTCGTCCAGGTTCCCATCGACGCGCTCCTCTCGGACGCCTATCTCGATGCCCGATGCGAAGAGATGATGCAAGACCGGATCGGCAATCTGCGCCCGGGTACGCCGGATCAGCTTGGGGTCACGCATGGCTTGCCCGGCTCGATGCCCGACTATTCGAGTGGCGGCAGCACCACCCATTTGAGCGTAATCGACAAGGATGGCGTGGCCGTTTCCCTCACGCAGACGTTGCTCAGTCTGTGGGGGAGCCGGGTGACGGTGCCGGAGACCGGATTGATCATGAACAATGGGATGATGTGGTTCGATCCCGAACCAGGGCGGCCCAACTCGGTCGCGGGCGGCAAGAAGCCGCTTGCCAATATGTCGCCTGCCATCATCACGAAGAACGGCGAGGCCGTTGCCGCCATCGGTGCCAGTGGGGGGCGCCGCATCCAGAACTGCCAGGCGCAGATCGCCATGAATCTGATCGACCACGGCATGTCGATGCAGGAAGCGGTCACCTCGCCGCGGATCGATCGGTCGACTCGGTCGCTCTACGTCAGCAGCCGGATGCCGAAGGCCGTCGTCTCCGGCCTCGCAGCTCTCGAGCATCGCGTATCGGTCCGTGACGAAACCCTTTTCTTCGGCGATTTCGCCTCTCCCGCCTGCGTTCAGCGGACAGAGAATGGCGAGCTGCGTGGCGGGGTCGATCCCTTCTACTTCCCGGCAACGGCTCAGGGCATCTGATCCGGAGCGTCTCCGCGGACGTATTGTTGAGACGTTTCGTCGTGAACGGCAAGTGGTGACACGGGTGGCGGGAATACGAGTCAAAGCTGGGTTCGAGTCGATGCGACGGCATGGCGTATGCCTGCCTGTCGCGCTGGCCGTATTCATCATCCTTTCGATCCTGAGCGTATCGACCGGCATGGAGGTAAGCGCTCACGCCGAGATCGAGCGCACGACTCCGGCGCAGGATTCGATCCTGGCGGCCCCTCCAGAGAATCTGCAATTCTGGTTCACCGAGCGTATCTCGACCGATCCGAGCCCACCCACCATCATCGTCTTCGACGAGGACGGAAACCAGCTCGAGACCACCGCGCTCACGATCGACCCCAACGATCCTCGGCATCTGACCGTCGAGGTATCGGGGTTCTCGACGGGGACGTATACGGTCTCCTGGACCGTCCAATCGGCTGACGATGGACATACGCTCAGCGGGACCTATGGCTTCCGGATCGGCACCGGCCGCGCGCCAGGCGCTGCAACCGTCAGCGGAGAGCAACCGGCGCCGTGGGCGGTCGCCCTCCGCTGGCTGACGTTCCTGGGCGCTGGCGCGGCTGCCGCCGGGTTGCTCTGGATCGCCTTCAGTGCGCTGGTCGACTCGGACCGGCAACATGCTCGTCGTGGTGCAGTCGCCATGGCCGGCGCCGTCCTTGCGCTCGGGGCAACGGTGCTGGAGCCGATTCTCCAATCCCAGTTTCCACCCGAAGGGGTGACGAAACCATCGCTCTCTGAAGCGGTCGCGGGGCTTCCCAATCCCTGGTGGTTGCGCCCGGCCGGGCTGGCGGTTGCGATCGGCGCATTGGCGGTCATGCACTTCTATCGCAACAAGCCGGTCTGGAAACCAATCGGCATTCTCGGCTCGCTGGGCGCGCTTGCCGCGCTACTCGGACTGGCGCTCACGACGCATGTGGCCGCGCGTGAGGAGTGGAATCTGGCCGGGAAGCTGTCTGCCTCGTTGCACGAGCTTTCGGTCGGTCTCTGGGCCGGTGGATTGTTGCTGCTGGCGTTTGCCTGGCCCCGCGGAGTCGAAGAAGGCGAGGGCACCACCGGCAAGGATGCTGTCCGGCAGTTCTCGAGAATCGCGACGGTGCTGGCGCCGATCGGCATCCTCACCGGCATCGTCAATTCCGGACTCGTTCTCCCGTCGCTCGATTCGCTCTGGGAGAGCACCTGGGGCAAGGTGCTGATCGGCAAGGTAGTCATCCTGGTTCCGGTGATGGTGCTCGCCGCGCGGCACCATCTCTGGCTGCGGAAGCATCTGGAACGCCTCGGATCCGCGCTCCGGTCCACGGTCCGGCTGGAAACGGCGTTGATTGCGGCAGTGGTACTGGGCGGTTCGATTCTGGCGCTCTCCGCGCCGCCATCCAAATCAACCGGTGAGGTTACCTCGATCGATCTCGCGGCGCCGCTCACCGGCAACGAGCAGGCCGCAGAGGCGGTTCATCTCATCATGAGCCCAATGCGCGCGGGGCAGAACGAGATACGGGTCAATGTTGGCCTCATTTCTCCTGAAGGGGGTGGCGAGGTCATTCCCGTGGAACGCGTGCGATTGGATTTGATCAGCCTCAATCACGAAGCGGACATCCGGGATCTCGAGCTCGTGCAGGATCCGGAAACCGGGGATTTCGTCTCCGAGGGTATCCAGCTCACGCTCAACGGCTGGTGGGAAATCGATGTCTTGGTCCGGCGGGCCGGTCTGGAAGATCAGGTCGTCCCCTTCTTCGTCCTGATTCCGGATCCAAACATCAACGGTTTCGATGCCCCATCGTTCGACGGCACATCAGCCGATGCCGAGCAGCTGTTCGAGCAGGGGCTTCAGGATTTGACGGGACTCGAAACCGTGCACTACACGGAACGATTGGCCTCGGGGCTCGGCGGTGTCGCCATTTCGGAGAGAACCGTCAATTCGGGCGCGGACGGATCGGAACCGTCATCGCTCCAGACCACCAGCTCCATCGAGCTGCTCACGATCGGCGACCGGACATGGCAGCGACCGCCCGGCGGGGAATGGATCGAACGGACCTCGATTCCGGTCTTCCCGCCATCGCAATGGGGCGACACCTACGAAGGGGCTCAGGACTTCCAGCTCGGAAGACGGGTGATGGTTGGTGACAGGATCGCGCGTGTCATCACCTTTTACGTCCCCGAGACGGATTCGCAGATTGCCGCCTGGTACGCCTGGTGGATCGACGAAGAGACCGGGCATCTCCTAAACGAAGCCATGGTCTCGCGCCTGCACTACATGCGCTGGCGGTTCTTCGATTTCAACGAACCCGTTCGCCTGCTGCCGCCGGACACGAGCGCAACGCCTCAGGCATCGCCGCCGGCGAGCCCGGTCTCAGCAGACGGCACGCCACCCGCAGCATGATCCTCGCTCGCATGCCGATGTCCCGACCCTTCGAGCTGCCAGCGTGTAAGCCGGAGGGCATTCGCCGTCACGAGCAGCGAGGTGCCGAGATCGAATGCGACCGCCATCCAGAGCGTGGTAACTCCGAACAGGGTCAGGAGCAGCGCGACGGCCTTGACCGCCAGCGAGATGCCGATGTTCTGCCGAATGATGGCCACCGTCTTGCGCGCGAGGTCGATCGCGCCGGGAATCGCGAACAAGTCGTTCCGTAGAATGGCCACGTCGGCGGTGTCCACCGCCAGATCGGAACCAGTCAATCCCATGGCGAACCCGGCGGTTGCCCGCCCCAGCGCCGGTCCATCGTTGACTCCATCCCCGACCATGGCCACCGGACCGTACCGGTCCTCCAACTCGGCAATGCGCGCCAGTTTCTCCGCCGGAAGGAGCTCGGCCAGGACCTCATCGACGCCGGTGCCGGTGGCAACTGCCTCGGCAGCAGCCCGATTGTCGCCCGTCATCATGACGATGGGATGAATGCCGAGCTCATGGAGCAACTGGACGACCGCTGAGCTCTCCGGCCGGACGTCGTCCGCCACGCCGATCCAGCCCCGATACTGGGGGGCGCCGCCGGCATCGTCCGCCACCAACAGTACGGTCCCGCCACCGGAAGCAGCTTCAGCACGCATCGCCGGAGCGGAGATGCCCAGCTCGCTGAACCAGGTCGACGAACCGACCCAGACCGTCCGCGACCCGACCGTCGCCCTGGCGCCGCGACTGGTGACGGCCTCGAAGCCTGCCGCCGCCGGAATCTCGACCTGCTGGCGAACCGCATGATCGATCACCGCCAGCGCAAGCGGATGCTCCGATAGATTCTCGACGGCTGCTGCCTGCCTCAACAGGGCATTCGCATCCCCGCCAGCGCTCATGACCTGGGTGACCACCGGGCGGCCGCGGGTCAACGTACCGGTCTTGTCGAGTGCAATCGTCTTGATCGACGCGATCGTTTCCAGTGCGGTTCCGCCTTTGACCAGGAAGCCCCTTCGGGCTGCCACCCCAACCGCTGAAACGATGGCAACCGGGGTCGAGATGATCAATGCGCAGGGGCACGCAATGACGACCAGCACCAACCCACGCGTTGCCCAGTCCCGCCAGTCTCCGGTCATCGCGCCGCCGGCAAGCGCCAGGAGCGCGGCCAGCACAACCACCGCTGGGGTGTAGATCGCGGCAAAGCGATCGATCGTTTGCTCCGTTTGCCCACGACCGCCGCGCGCCTGGTCGACCAATTCGGCCATCTGCGCCAGGGTGGATTCGGCGACGGTGTGGGTCGCTTCGATGAGAACCGAACCGGAACCGTTCAGCGAACCTGCGAAGACCGCCGATCCGGGTTGCTTCCCTACCGGCATCGATTCGCCGGTGATGAGGGACTCGTCGACCGCGGTCGACCCTTCGATGAACATCCCATCGATGGGAAATCGCTCGCCGGGCCGAACGCGGATGCTGTCTCCAGGTACGAGCTGTTCGACCGCAACCAGCTCCTCCCGGCCATCGCGAACCCGCCATGCCTCTGAGGGAGACAGCTTCGAGAGCGATGAGAGCGCGTTCCGCGTCCGGTCGAGTGTCAGACTCTGGGCGAGATTCCCGATGGCAAAGAGCGCCGCTGCCGCCGCGGCTTCGGCCCAATCTCCCAGCAGAATTGCCCCCACGATCGCCACGCTCATCAGAACATTCATATCGATACGGCGATGACGCAGCGCCATCCAGGCCGCACGGCCAAAGGTCCACGCACCAGCGACCACTGCCGCGGCATAGATGAACCGGGCCAGATCGTACCGCTCGAGCATCACGCTGACGACGGCGCCAACCAACCAAAGTCCGACTGCCGACACCGCGAGCTGTGCTCGACGCTCCTGGAGGAGCGCACCAGACTCGATCCGTGCCTCGGAATCTCGGGAAACAGCCCGATACCCAGCGACCTCGACCGCGTGCAGCACGCGCGGAGTGAGATCGACGGTGGAATGCTCGTCCGCATCGACGGTCAAGGTGCCCGCGCCGAAGTTCACATTGGCTGCGGTAACCCCCGGAAGCCGCTCGACAGCCGTCGCGACGCTGCGCGCGCATTCCGCACAGTCCATTCCGTGCACGTCATAGACCGTGCGCGTTCCGTTCGCTTCCTGGGTCGCCGTAGTCATACCGGCACCGCAATTTCGTCATCCACGAGTTGTTCGGCGACATGTTCGGACGCAACGGAGAGGATGTGCGCCACATGGTCGTCATCGAGGGAATAGAAGAGCACCCGGCCGTCGCGTCGCGATTTGACGAGATGATGCTCGCGCAGGATGCGGAGCTGGTGCGAGACGGTCGTGCGATTGATCCCGGTCGCGAGCGCAAGATCGCAAACACAAAGCTCGCCGTCGCCGAGCGCCGCCAGCATTCGCTGCCGGGTCGGATCGCCCAACACTGCGAATAGTCGCGCCGTATCGGCAATGCGTGCCTGGGCGAGACGCGCCCGCGCTTCTCGAACCTGGTGGGGATGAATACTGAGCTCTTCGCACAGATCGTCGTTCATGCCATTCCTCCAGACATGTGCATCTCCATGCACATTTTACGCTTACAAGGGAAAGCACACCAGATTCGAATGAAGCGGAGTGATTCCGGTGCAGTCGCGAACGGACGGCGTGCATCTCGGGCCGCACCAATCGCCAAGCGTGGTGGCCCTACGGAGCGATTGGCATTTGATTCAGCGATGGGCTAGCGAAAGCCGGACGCGACCAGGCCGATGAGCACGACGGCGGCAACGAGGCGATAGACGACGAAAACACCGGTCGAGCGCGTTTGCAGAAAACGCAGCAGAAAGCGAATGGCAATGAACCCGGAAATCGCGGACGCGATCATACCGGCCCCGATCCGCGCAAGCTCCTGACCGGTCAAGTCGGAGCGCAGGAGATCGACAACGCCAGTGAGCCCGGCAAAGGTCACGAGGGGGATACCCAACAGAAAGGAAAAGCGAGCGGCATCTGCCCGGTTGAAGTCCCGAAAGAGGCCAGCGGTGAGCGTCACACCTGACCGGGAGGTTCCCGGCATCAAAGCAATCGCTTGTGCGGCGCCGATGATCAATGCATCGGGCACGCGAATGGACCGCAGGAGGCGTTGCTCGCTGCCGGCCCGGTCGGCGATCCAAAGTAAGATCGCAAAGAACGCGAGCAGAACGGCAATGATCACGATCGAGCGATTCTCGTTGGTATCGCTGTGAAACAGACGATCGATGCGCGACTCGAACAGGAGTCCAACGATCCCGCCCGGAATCGATCCCAGCACCAGCAGGACGCCCAATCTGGCGTAGAACGTGTCGTCGGCTTCGCCCACAGCCGGGGATTTGAGGAGCGAGACGTTTTTCCGCACGATGGTCGGAATCGCCCGGACGAGCTCGATGAGGTCTCTCCAAAAGTAGGCGAACACCGCCACCAGGGTACCGAGATGCAGTGACGCATCGAACGCAAGCCCTGGCGTTTCCCAACCGAACAGCCAGGGAACGATGATGAGATGGCCCGACGAGGAGATGGGCAGGAATTCGGTGAGTCCCTGGGTGATCCCCAGGATGATCGCTTCTAACCAGCTCATGCGGCGCTACGAATCGAGCGATACGCCGGCTGGCGGCCGCGGAGAAGCAGGAAAGACGTCCGACGATTCAGTGACGGCGTCCGGGTCGGACGCGTATTCGGCATCCTCGACTTGCCGCAACGAGAGATGCAACCGGCTCCATTCGATCACGCCCCAGATGGTGACTGGTAACCAGAGCAGGACATGGACGAGGACGCCATAGGACAGCGCCAGCTCCCGAGTCAGGCCCAACGCTCCACTCAAGACGAGGATGACCGCGGCCTCGTAGGGGCCGACATATCCGGGCGAGGAGGGAACGAGCGTGGCGAGGTTCGCGATGCCGGTCGTCAGCAACGATTCGGGCACGCCCATCACCGCGCTGATGCTTCCGCCGAAGGCACGCGCCACCATCCAGTACATCGACGCCTCGAACCCCCAGGCGATCAGCGAGGAGACGCTGACCAGGGTCAACTGGCGCCAGTTGTGAAAAATCCCCAGACCGGAGATGAACGATTCGGCCATGCGGTTGACTCTGGTTGCGAGATTTTCCGGCAGGGGGCCAAGCGCCAATTGGAGCATCCGGTCCCGCACGCGGCCGCCTCTGGCCAGCAGGACAAGGGCGACGAGCGCCAGCGCAAAAACCGCCAGCGCCAGTTCGGCCACGCGGTTGAGCTGGCTCGTCATATCCACGAAGAGCATCGACCCGGCAATGAACGTCAGCAACGCCATGCCATCAAAGATGCGCTCGACCGCGATGGTGGCGAGCCCGGTCGACTTCTTGATGTTGGTCCGCTGAGAGAGTGCGTACGCGCGCACGAACTCACCCGTTCGGAGGGGAAGGACATTGTTCGCCATCAGACCGACCGCGTTGATGCCAACCAGCGTCCGCGGGCTCACCTTCTCGACTGGCCGCAGCAGAACACTCCAGCGGTAGGCACGCACCAGGAGGCCGATGATATACAGTCCTAACGCCGGGATGAGGTACCAGTAGGTAACCTGGGAGAACGCCTCCCGAATGGCACCGTAGTCCTGTCCGCGCAGCGCAAAGAAGAGGAAAAACGCGCTGACGGCAAACCCAAGAATGATTCGACGTCGATTCATACCGGCCGCTTGGCTCTCACCCACATCACGACGTGCCGGAACGAGCGTGGGCCGGCACGAAGACACGCACAGAAGCTCGTTCTGCGGTGGCGCTCGGCGAAGTATACGCCGCTCTGCGTGATTCCTCCGCGAATTACCGCATGAATGCTCATCAGAGACCAGATTCGCCACGGACGAAACGGCCGATCGATAGCTTAGAATTATGGAGATCATGAGAAGCCTCCATGGATTGGAGCGATCCCGGCACTCTTGCCGTAGCGAGGCGACTCCAGGAGGTATTTCAGCGCATGTCTATTTCCCCTGATTCGATCCTTCCCGATCGATTCGGAGCTCGCAACCAGCTGACGACGAAAGACGCCCAGACGGTTGCGTACTACCGTATTGCCGCGCTCGAAGAACGTGGCCTGGGGACGATCGACAAGCTCCCGTTCACGATTCGTATTCTGCTGGAGAATGTGCTCCGCAACGCAGGGAGCGAATTCGTCGCCGACAGCGTTGTCGAACGACTGGCAGCCTGGAGCCCGAGCAATGCCGGGGAGGAGTTCGAGCTCCCCTTCATGCCGGCGCGCGTCGTGCTGCAGGATTTCACCGGGGTTCCGGCCGTCGTCGATCTGGCCGCCATGCGCTCGGCCGTAGGCCGTATGGGAGGCGATGTCACCCGTATCAACCCCCTCGTCCCGGCCGATCTTGTCATCGACCATTCGGTTCAGGTCGATCAATTCGGCACGATGCGCTCCTTCTTCTTCAATGTAGAGATGGAGTACAAGCGCAACAGCGAGCGGTATGCGCTCCTGCGCTGGGCACAGCAGTCGTTCCAGAACTTCCGGGTCGTTCCGCCGGGTACCGGCATCGTCCACCAGGTGAACCTCGAGTATCTGGCGCCGGTGGTGGCAACCAAGCAACAGGGAAACGAGCAAGTCGCATTTCCAGACACCCTGGTCGGCACCGACTCGCACACGACGATGATCAACGGCCTGGGCGTGCTCGGTTGGGGTGTCGGCGGTATCGAGGCCGAGGCCGTTCTGCTGGGGCAGCCACTCTACCAGCTCATGCCGGAAGTGGTCGGGTTCCGATTGACCGGCGAGCTGCAACCGGGCGCAACCGCCACCGATCTGGTGCTCTACGTTACCCAGATTTTGCGCAAGCATGGAGTGGTCGGACGTTTCGTCGAATATTTCGGCAAAGGACTCAGCAGCCTCTCGCTGCCCGACCGCGCGACCCTGGCCAACATGGCTCCGGAATATGGCGCAACCGCCGGACTCTTCCCAGTCGACGATGAGACCTTGCGTTATCTGCGGGTCACCGGCCGCTCTGAAGAGCTGATCGATCTCGTCGAGCGGTACACCAAGGAGCAAGGGCTCTTCCGCACCGACGAAACGCCCGATCCAGTGTTCAACGATGTGCTGGAGCTCGATCTCGGGGAGGTTCTGCCCAGTGTGGCCGGTCCTCGCCGCCCGCAGGATCGCGTCAATCTGTCCGATGTGAAATCCACGTTCCGGGGAGCGTACAAAGACCAGATCGGCTCGAACGGCCACCATCATATGGGCACCGTGCCGGTCACCATCGGAACCGAGAACGACGAGCTGCACCATGGCGCGGTGGCGATTGCCGCAATCACCTCCTGCACCAATACATCGAACCCGGCGGTGATGCTGGGCGCCGGTCTGGTCGCGAAGAAAGCCGTCGAGCGTGGGCTCGACGTGCCGCCATATGTGAAAACGAGTCTGGCGCCGGGATCGCAGGTCGTCACCGCCATGCTGGACAAGGCGGCGCTGACCCCGTATCTCGAAGCGCTCGGCTTCCATACGGTCGGATACGGGTGCACCACCTGTATCGGCAATTCAGGACCGCTTCCCGTTCCGGTGGCCGAGGCCATCGACGAGAACCAGTTGATCGTCGCCGCGGTGCTTTCCGGCAACCGGAACTTCGAGGGGCGCATTCACCCACAGGTACGCGCGTCGTTCCTTGCCTCGCCGCCGCTGGTGGTCGCCTATGCGCTGGCCGGCAGCGTCGATGTCGATCTCGATACAGAGCCGCTCGGTGAGGATCCGAACGGCGAAGCAGTCTACCTGAAGGACATCTGGCCGACCCCGGACGAGGTGCAGAGCGCACTCTCCAACGCGGTCGATTCGGAGATTTTCGCCAACGAGTACAGCAGCGTTTTCGAAGGGGACGAGCTGTGGCAGTCGATGGCGATTCCGGAGGGCGATCTCTACGAGTGGAACACGGAGTCCACCTACGTCCAGGAACCGCCCTACTTCATCGATCTGTCTCCGACTCCAGGGGCGTTGTCCGATATCCATGCGGCCCGGGTACTGGCGCTGCTCGGCGATTCGGTCACGACCGACCATATCTCGCCGGCCGGAGCGATTGCCAAGACGAGCCCCGCGGCGCAGTATCTGATCAACAACGATGTTGCCCCGATCGAATTCAACTCGTATGGATCCCGTCGCGGCAACCACGAGGTCATGATCCGGGGAACCTTCGCCAATATCCGCCTGCGGAATCAGCTCGTTCCGGGCAGTGAAGGCAATATCACGCGTTACTTCCCGACCGGCGAGGATATGCCGATCTACGATGCGGCGATGTTCTATCAGGAGAACGAGACGCCGTTGATCGTCATCGGTGGGAAGGAATACGGCTCCGGTTCGTCGCGTGACTGGGCGGCCAAGGGCACGCTTCTCCTCGGCATCAAGATGGTTTTGGTGGAAAGCTTCGAGCGTATCCATCGCAGCAATCTGGTGGGTATGGGTGTGCTGCCGGCCGTCTTCCTCCCGGGACAGAACGCCGAGTCGCTGGGGCTTTCCGGTGAGGAGGTCTTCGACATCGCGGGGATTGCCGATGGACTCAAACCGGGCGGGCGTATCCAGATCAGGGCCACCAAACCGGATGGCGCCGTCACCGAATTCGAGGCTATCGCCCGTATCGACAGCACGGTCGAGCTGGAGTACTACCGGAATGGCGGTATCCTGCAGACGGTGCTCAGAGGGTTGATGGCGCCGTCCGCCTGATTCGATTCTGTTTTCGATGCCACGACCCTTCCCGGTCTCGTCGGGAAGGGTCGATTCGTTCCGGCCGGGCAACGCGTCTCGGCCCATGCTCGAACATGTGAAGGAGGAACATTTGACCCAGCTCGATGTCCGCGTGTTGATTGGGAGCTTGCGATCGGCATCCTATAACCGGAAGCTCTTCGATGCGTCTCATGAACTCGTCCCCGAGGGGATCAGTCTGACCGAGATTCCGATTTGGGAGCTCCCGCACTACAACCAGGAAATCCAGCAAGATCCGACTCCAGTGGTCGAACGATTCTGGGAAGCCATTCGCGAATCAGATGCGATGCTGTTCATCACGCCGGAGTACAACTATTCCATTCCCGGAGTTCTGAAAAACGCGATAGATTGGGCGTCACGACCCGCCGGCTCGTCTCCGATCTACGGAAAGCCTGGGGCATTCTTTGGCGCGTCCGGCGGTCGATCTGGCACGATGCGCATGCAGCTCCACATGCGGCAGGTCCTTCCCTGTCTGAACATGCCGCTACTGCTGAAGCCCGAGGTTTTCATTCCGAACGTTGCCGATGCATTCGATGATGAGGGGAATCTCGTCGATGACCGATTGAAGGGTCAGTTGATCGAGTTCTACGAGGCGTTCGAGCAGTTGATTCGGCTGCAGAGGTCCTGAGCACGCAGCACGCAGCACGCAGCACGCAGCACGCAGCACGCAGCACGCAGCACGCAGCACGCAGCACGCAGCACGCAGGGAAAGGCTGCCACATGCCGGCCGTTCCTACCGGCTCGCGCTCAGCCTCGGAGAGGCTTCGCCCTGTGAGCCCCAGATTTCAATCTGGGAACATTCTCCAAGAGCGGAGAGTTCCCAACGTTGAAACGCTGGGCTAACATTCCTGCGGTACGTACGCGCCAAGACGACTTGGTTCGGCTATGGATCCAGAACTCGCTGTCCGTACTTGTCAGCACGTCGCTCAGTCGTTCGGGAACCGGAATACCTGGACGTGATCCTGTAGCGACACGACCAGCCAGTCACCGCCTGCAGCGAAGAGGTACGAACCAGAGCTTGGGGTTCTCTCCGGTAGAACCGACCAAAGCACCTCTCCCGTCTGAGCATCCACGGCCACGATATGGTCGATGGCGATAGCTTGATCTTGTCCTTCGAGCCTCATGAGCGCCACGCCATCCGAAATCAGCATGGAACTCCATCCGTCGCGAGCGCGTGCGGGGAGCTCTGCACGCCAGTTCAGCGTGCCGGTTTCAACGTCGACCGCAAGCAGTTCCATGCCATGGCCAAGCATGACATTCCCGTCCCAGGATGCGATCGATCCGCCGAACGATCCGCTTTCGAACTGGTATCGCCAGAGCTCCGTTCCATCTTCGGCGTCGAGAGCAACAATCGCATCCGCAAACGGAACAAGGATGGGTCCGTTTTCAACCACGACGGGAGGTTGATCCAGCGAAGCCACCTCGAAGTCATGCGTCCAGAGCACCGCTCCGGTCGCGGGGTCGAGCGAGACATAGCGATATCCATCACGAGCAACGATGGACGTTCCGGTCCACATCGGCCGCTGGATCGAGATGTCAACATCCCAGACAATCTGCCCATCTGCTGCTCGTGCCCCGAAAACGCGATTCCCGTTCGAGGCGACAACGAGATCTCCAAGAACTGAGATTACCCCTACCTCATTGCTCCCCTTCATGGGGACGGCCCAAAGAACAGTGCCGGTTTCGAGGTCAACGGCAACCAGATCGTAGTACCAGTTGGCGTAGAGACGATCCCCAGAGACGACTGGCGATTTGATGTAGCCATAGGACTCGGGATCACCGAGCGTCCAAAGCAAATCACCAGACTCCGCATCGTGGGCATACAGAACATTGCCATTTTGCGAATCGATCAGGATCTTGTCACCCGCAACGAGAACCTGGCCGCAGGTGTCTTCCCCACAGCTATCTGACGTCCATGCGAACTCAGGCTGAATGGTGACTGCCGGAATGGAAACCTGACCGTCCCCGAACGGATTGCCTCCCAGGCCGCTCCAGTTGCCAGGAATCTCGTAAGAAAGGGCCGCTGCGTCAACGGTGGGAGTCAGCGTTGGGACCGAGGTCTGCGTTGCGGTCGGCGTATGGGTGACCGTCGGCGTTGACGTTGGCGTGCTCGTGACGGTCACGGTCGGTGTTTGTGTGATCGTCGTGGTCAGTGTCACGGTCGACGTGAACGTGGGCTCGGGTGTTGTCGAAGGAAGCGGAGTCTCGGTAGGGAGGGGCGTCGTGGACGGCAGTCCGGTGGCGCTGGGCAGCGGAGTATTGGTTGCAATGGCGTCAGCCGAGGGTTCCGTGGGGATGACGAGTGCCGGCGGGGTCGGAATGCCTCCCCCGTCTTCGGCATCATCAGCGAGCTCTTCCGCACGGTCCATCTGCTCCACAGCTATCTTGAGCATCGCCTCGAGCCGTTTCTTCGCGTCATCGGTGTCGCTCCCGTCCTCCGCAAGGGTCGACACGACACACAGCATCTGACCGCGTCGATACGCCCCGACAAAGACGCTTCCCTCATCGACATCGAACCGGGTGATTTCGACCCCACGCGGCAGTCCGTCCGCATCGACCCGCTTGCCGTCGACGGTGGAGATGTCATTCAACCCCTCCATAAGGAGGGTCGCATACCGCTCTGCCAGATCCTCGTCTTCGAACACGGCAATTCGCGGACTCGCGGAGTCATAGTCGCTGAGCGCGTCGAATGCGATCTCGACGAATCCAACCGGACTGATCCCCTCGATGATGTCACTCGGAGAAACGCCGATCGACGCAACGCGTACACGATCGCCCAGGATGTCGATCTGCGACTCCTCCAGCTCGATCGGAAGATTCTCCAACGCGGCGAGCAGGTTTTCGGCTCGAGACCCGATCGGAGGGATCTGAGTCAGATCGAACGCAACCTGGTCGTCTTCGGTTCGGATATAGAGCAGACTCCCATCTACCACCGCCGGAGATAGTGCAAAGGCATAGACACTCAAGTGAAAGCTGATAATTCGACCGCCCGTGATACTGGATAACCCAATGAGCTGCCCGCCGCTCTGGCCGACGACCCAAAGCAGACCATAGGCGATTACCGGCATCCGGGGATTCATCCAATCGGGCTCGTTCGCCTTCCAAAGAAGCGTTCCGTCCTCCGCGTCTATGGCCAGCAGAGACTGATCGTGGGTGTAGACCGCGACGATCCCGTCGCCCACTGACGGATCGCCCAGATAGAGGAAGAGGTCCTGCGACTGGAAGCTCCAGCGCTCCTCGCCATCGTCCAGATCGAATGCGACAAGATGGACCTCGTCCGATCGATACTCATAGACGTAAACAGCGTCGCCGGAAACCGTGTACCTGTCTGCAAGGTTCCGTCCGTCGATACTCCAGCGCTGGTCTCCATCGTCGAGATCAAGCACCGCGAGCGTTGCGGAATCCGTCATGTCGGAAAAGGTTCGGACCACGACCTTGTCTTCGAGAAATCTGGCCGGGTACGAATCTTCCTCGCCGGAGCTGTAGCGCCAGGTCTCTTGTCCGGTCGTCAGATCCAATGCGCGAAGATCGCCAGCGCCGGACAGATAGACTCGATCGTTCGCAACGTGAAGCCCCTGCAATGCAGCATCACTGGCCGCCCACAACTCACCGCCGGTACCAGCGTCGACCGCCCGAACAGACGATTCCTCGTTCCGGTACACCACCACGCCACCGGCGGCTTGCATCCATGGATCGATTCCATCAGCCAATTCGAACGGCTCGGAGCGCCACAGCTCGCCCCCGTTGCTCGCATCGAGCGCCAGAAGGATGAGGGAAGCGTCATTCGCATTCTCAGCGACGACGAAGACCGTGCCTCAACACTGGGCTATGCAGATAGGAGTAGACACCCGAGCCATCGAGTCTCCGGAAGCTCCATTCCCATTCAATGCGTTCTTGACGCCCATCGACCCATCGACCCGCATGAATGCCATGCCATCAGCGATCACCACGGGCTGATTGCGGTTTTCCGCGAGATCGGTACGCCACGCCCAGGCAATTGGCAGGTCTTGCGCCACGCTCGGGTTCGGCACGACTGGTAGCAAGTTGGCTCCGAGCAGCGCAAGGACACCCAGAGACGCAAGCAACACACGAAGACGACGCACTGAGACCACTCCTAAGCGAGACGTACGCAGCCGATGGACTTTGCGGTTCGGGTTTTCGCAAACAACCAAAGCAGATTAGATGGCCCACTCAGCGTTGTCAACTCAGATTTCGGTGGATCGAACCGGGGCGACGAACTGGCCAGCGGATGAGGGGCGTGCTGAAAGAAATGCGAGGCTGGTTGCCGCCGGAGCTCACGCGATTCGTTGGCTCGACTCCCTGCGGCGAGGCGATCTCTTCACCGTAGTCGGGACGACAGAAAGGTCGGTGCTAAATCGAGATGTACCGGTCTCCGCGGAGGGCATTCCTTGCCGCGATGGCGACGCGGAATGGATAGCGATCGATGCCCGCGGCGAATTCACTGACGGTGATGAGGGTGGGCGTCAGGATGGCGGATCCGGCTTTCAGCTCGAGCGCATCGGCCGCGACGACGCCGTCTCCGAATATGGCGAGCACATCGTCCAGTTTCAGCTGGATCAGGGATTCGAGCTCGTCCGGATTTGGCGTGAAGACCGATATCGGCCCGTCGAGCCGCCAGAGATAGACACGCTGGATCTCCCGATCGACCACCCCCGGTGTTTCCTCTGACACACCAAGGCGCACGCCGACCGGTTGCAGCTCCGCCAGGGTCACGGGTTGGCCGATTTCTTCCTCGACCTCGCGCAGCGTCTCATCCGCCGACTCACCAGAGCGCAGATGTCCCCCCACGGTCGCATCGAGCTTGCGTGGCAAGGTGTCCTTGAACTTCCCGCGGCGTTGAAATGCGAGATAGGGCTCATCCCGATCGATTCCATAGACCCAGACATGAATCGAGCCGTGCCAGTCGCCATCTCGATGCACGCTGGCGCGTGACTTGGCCTCCCCGGTCGGCCTGCCCCCGGCGGTGAGCACATCGAAGAGCTCATTGGGGTCTTGCGCACGGTCGCTCATGATCTCGGCTCCGTTTCGTCTCGAACTCGTCCAAACAGGAGGATATCGTGCCAGGCGCCGTCGATGAATCGGGCCTCACGCATCCGCCCTTCGAGCGCGAACCGATGCGCCAGAAAGAACCGCTGAGCGGCGAGATTGTGCTCCTCGGTTCTGACCGTCAATCGATGAACATTCCATTGATGGAACGCAGCATCGACGAGCGTTTCCAACGCGTCGGCGCCGAATCCTCTGCCACGATGTCGCGATTCGAGAAAGATGCTGATCTCGGCGCTGCGGTCGATCGGCTGCACGTCTGAGAGAACGGCGAGTCCGACCCGCTCCCCCTCCAGCGATTCGATGATAAAGGCCACCGGGTGCCCGATCGCGACCTCTTGCGCAATCCACGCATCGATCTGATACCGAACCGCCGACGCTGACACCACCGCGACACCATACC
>JAMLHN010000048.1 GCA_023957115.1 Thermomicrobiales bacterium | reverse complement strand
GTTACAGAGAATGCAGCGATGACCGTCGATGAAGATGTTGAGCTGGCACTGGAGACAGCGCTTGGCTTCCTCGAACCCGATCGGCTTGGTGTAGCCGAGCTCTACTTCGACGGTGGTGTCACCGGCTCCCATGCCGCGCATCGGAACGGGCAGCACCGGCATCTCCTGCCGGCCGACTGCCGAATAGTCGTCACCCCAGACCAGCCGCCGGCTCATGGCGCTCATCGACCACTCGGCCACGCCCTCGGAAAGGAGCGCATTGGGGGTGGAGATGTATTCGGTCGGCACGCGGGTAATCTCGACGTCGCGCACCTTTGGCGTGGTGCCGCGCATCTGCGTATCGATCATCTCGGCAACACGCTTGCCTTCGCCGATCGATGAGATGAAGTTCGTCGGATTGATGACATAATCGCCAGCCGCCCAGACATTCGGCAGCTCGGTGCGGAGATTCTGGTCGAGCAACGGAACGCCGCGGCGGTCCCGGTTTGGCAATGCATCGCCCAGGAACGAGCTGTCCTGCCGTTGACCGATGGCGCTGATGACCATGTCGCATTCGATGATGTACTCGGAACCCGGCACCGGTTCGGGCCGGCGACGACCGCGCGCATCCGGCGCGCCGAGCTCGTTGCGAATCATCTCGATACCGATGACATTGCCATTGGCATCACCGAGCACTCGGTTGGGCGAGACCATGTACTGGATTTCGACCCCTTCGATCTCGGCTTCGTGAAGCTCGTACTCCTCGACCGGGATTTCCTGGATCGACCGGCGATAGGTCATGACCGACCGCTCGGAGCCCATGCGGAGCACGGTGCGGACGCAGTCCATGGAGGTGAAGCCACCACCAACCGTCACCACCCGCTTGCCGACCCAGACATCTTTCTGACCGAGGTTGACATCTTCCAGGAATCCGATGCCAGAGACGACCCCATTCAGATGCTCGCCCGGAATGCCGATTTCCTGCGCAATCTGGCAACCGGCCGAAATGAGGACCACGTCGTACTTCTCGACGAGATCCGTGAACGGGATGTCTTTGCCGATTTCGGTGTTGTAGTAGATGTTGATCCCCAGATCGAGGATCTGCTCCGCTTCTTCCGAGATGACATCGCGGGGGAGACGCCATTCCGGCACGCCCACCCACATGACTCCACCCGGTACGGGGTACCGTTCGAAGATATCGATGGTGTACCCCTTGCGGGCCAACTGGCGAGCGGAGGTCAATCCGTTCACGCCCGCGCCGATGATCGCCACGGTCAACCCATTCGGTGGTGGGATCACCTCACGGCGGGTCTTGTCCCGGAAGTCGGACGCCACGCGCTTGAGGTAACAGATCCCGATGGGCGCATCGACTTCCTTCCGCCGGCATGCGTCTTCGCATGGACGGGCGCACATGCGTCCCAGACATCCGGGAAAGACGTTGCTCTCTCGATTCAGCTCGTAGCTGTCGGAGTAGCGGCCGTCGGCAATCAGCGCGATGTACCGCGAAATGTCCGTGTGCGACGGGCAGGCCGTCATGCACGGAATGTTGTCAGAGAACCACTGGGCGTCGCCCGTGGCAATTTGGTACCGCTTGCCGGTTCGCTCGACATAGGGCGAGAAGAACGAGGCATCGACGAACGCAAGCAGGCGAATACGGCGCGTATCTTCGACCTCGATATCGTAGCCCTGGCCAACGATACCGTGGCTGGCCAGCTCGCCGGTCGCGAGTCCCACTTCAGTCGAATCCATCGGTCGGAAACGGTCGGCGGGTGACCCGCACGAAGGGCATTCGGCCGGTGGGGCAACACCGTCGTGAATCCAGCCGCAGACTTTGCATCGAAACATTGTTGTTAACACCTTCCGGTTCGAATCACGGACCGGTTCGATGGAGGACCATCACACACGTCACCGACGGCGTAAGTATACCGGCGCTGGCGACCCGGCGACATGGACATGCTGGATGAGGTACAGTGACGTACCCCATGCCGATTTATGTACGGTCGCATCGTCTGTGCTACCTTGCACTTTATCGGATCCTTCCGCAGCAAGCACGGGACGTTTGGAAAGACGGCTAACGTGAAGGAGAATCAGCAATGGCACTCGGAGAGTTCGTCGATAAGGTCAAGGACAAGTTGCAGGGCGTTACGGACGACGTCAAAGGGCAGGCGGACAAGGCTGGCGATGAAATCAGCAAGGCCGCGGACGATGTGAAGGCCAAGGCTGATACAGCCGTGGACGAGGCCAAAGGCGAGGCCGATAAGCTTGGTGACAAAGCCAAGGGTGTCGCCGGCGATGCCAAGGGCGAGGCCGATAAGCTTGGCGACAAAGCCAAGAACGTCGCTGACGACACCAAGGCGGAGGCCGACAAAGCCGCTGCCGATGTGAAAGCTGGCGCCGAGAAGTCGAAAGCGGACGTCGAAGCCGGCTTCGACAAGGCCAAGGCCGAAGTCGACAAGCACGTGTAGTCCAACGACGACATACCGAGATGGATCTGAATGGGCGCATGCCATGGCATGCGCCCGTTTTCATTCGCCGCGGGAGCATCCAGCGGGGCATCTGCGGCGGCAGGACCCTCCCTCGTATTTCATCCAACAAATCCAACCTTTTTGGATCAAGACCTCAGGAACCAGAGCTGGCATAGTGAATGCACATCGTGCTCTCGCTCCCGTCGGATCGGATGAGGTCCAAAGACCGGCGCGCGATGGCCTGCGACCGAAGGTTCACTGGCGTTTGTGACATTGCCGGGATCGCCACGCGAAGGGCTCACCTAGGGATACCGATGCAGCTGGAGCGCTATCTCCCGATTGCCGGGTGGCTTCCAACCTACGACAGAAGCTGGTTTCGAGCGGACTTGTTCGCCGGCCTGACCGTCTGGGCGCTGGTCGTGCCGCAGGCGATCGCGTATGCGCAGATTGCCGGTCTGCCACCGCAGGCAGGCGTCTTTGCGTCATTCGCCGCACCGTTGGGCTATGCGCTCTTCGGGACCTCGCGGCAGTTGATCTGCAGTCCCACCAGCGCCACCGCGGCGATATCGGCTGCTCTAGTGGCGCCGGTTGTGGTCGATCGCCCGCAGGACTTCGCCGCCATGTCCGCGGCGCTGGCGATCTTGTGTGGCATTGCGTTTCTCGTGCTTGGCAGGCTGAAGCTCGGGTTCGTTTCCCAGTTCATCGCCTCGGCGGTGCAAACCGGCTTTCTTTGTGGGTTGGGGCTGACCATCACCATGGGCCAGCTCTTCAAGGTCTTCGGCATCGCCGGGGATGAGGGGCCCTTCTATAAACAGGCCTGGTCCTTTGCCCGGCATCTGAACCAGACGCATGGATGGACACTGGCCATCGGGGCCGGCGCGTTCGTGGCGCTTGTTCTCCTGAACCGTTTCATGCCCAGGCTCCCGGCAGCGTTGATCATGGTGGGACTCTCGATTGCGATCGTTACCATTTTCGATCTTGCCGACAAGGGCGTCGACGTGGTCGGCACGGTCGACCGCGCCATTCCGACCCCTGCTATCCCGGTCGTCGATCTCGGGGCGCTGCTTACCCTGATACCGGGCGCGCTGGCAATCGTGATGGTCGGCTATTCCGAAAGTATCTCGGTGGCCAAGCGTTTCGCCGATGAGCACAACTACCATATTCGCCCGAATCAGGAACTGACCGCCCTGGGAGTTTCGAGTGCATTGGGCGGTCTCTTTCAGGGATTCATTACCTCCGGCGGCGCGAGTCAATCGGCGGCCAACGACCGCTCCGGCGCCAGGAGCCAGATGGCATCCATCATCCTGGCGTTGTTGGCGGCGCTGACATCCATTGCGCTCATGCCGTTCTTCGAGAACCTCCCGCAGGCGGTGTTGGCGGCCATTGTGATCAACGCGGTGATGGGATTCGTCAATATCGCCGCGTTGCGGCGCGTGCGGGCATTGCGGAGGGACAGCTTCGCGCTCGCGCTGATCGCCCTGGCCGGCGTGCTCGTACTCGGGATCCTGCCCGGGTTGCTCATCACGGTGGCGATCTCGATTCTCATCCTGCTCAGCCGGATCGGCCGCCCGAATGTCACCGAAACCGTCCCCCTTCCCGGCTCGGATACGGCTGTCGGCCTGGCCAATCATCCCGATCTGCCAATCCAACCGGGGTTGGTGATCCTGCGTCCAGACATGCTGGCGGTCTTCGCAAATGCCAGTTGGATTCGGGATGAAGTCATCGCCAACGTCGATCGGCTCGGACGTCCGGCCCAGGTTGTCCTGCTCGATCTGGGAGCCACGTTCGAGCTGGATATTACGGTCCTGGAGGCGCTTGCCGGACTTGCGCGCGACCTGTCCCAGCAGAACGCGGAGCTGTGGATCTCCACTGCCCATGCCAACGTGCGCAGAGATCTCGATCGTGCCGCGCAGGCCGGTCTTGCGGTACCTGACCAAATCTTCGACACCGTCGGACACGCAGTCGTCGCATTCGAGGCACGGCCGTCATCGACCGATCGCCAGGATTCGAGCGAGGGGTAATCTGATGAGCCAAACAGCACCCGCACCAGCACATACCCATCGGAGCCTCTCGTCGTTCATCCCAATCCTGGGTTGGATTCGGACGTACGACCGGGGCGCCTGGCTGCGACCCGATCTGCTCGCCGGGGTGACCGTGGCGGCGTTCTCGGTGCCCGAGAGCATGGCCTATGCCGGTCTGGCCGGATTGACGCCTGAGCACGGGCTCTATGCCAGCATGATCGCCCTGCTGGTCTATACGTTCTTTGGCACCTCGCGGCAGATGTCAGTCGGCACCACGTCGGCGCTGGCGATCATGGTCGCCGGCACCCTCGGCGCGCTGGCGCTCGATCCGGACGAATACCTGGCCGCGGCGCAATTGACGGCTGTCGTGGCTGGTGGGTTCGCCATTCTTGCCGGACTCTTCAAGCTCGGATTCATCGTCAACTTCATCTCAGAGACCGTACTCAAAGGATTTTCCGCCGGCGCGGCCCTCTACATTGCATCCAGTCAGCTTTCCAAGCTCTTCGGTATCGAAGGGGTGCAAGGGAATTTCTTCGAGCGCGTCTGGAACGTGATCAAGCATATCGGTGAAACGAATAGCTGGACGCTCGGTCTTGGTATTGCCAGCATTGTGCTCTTGATTGCCTTCGAGCGATTCCTGCCGGCGCTTCCCGGTTCGCTGATCGTGGTGCTCGCGTCGATCGGCCTGATGTATCTCAGCGATCTGCAGGACAAGGGTGTGACGGTGGCGGGCGACTTCCCCAGCGGACTGCCCAGTCTAGGGATCAGCCACCTCCCCGCTGGCCACTACAGCGACATCATCGGCCTGGCCTTCGGCTGTTTTCTTCTTTCCTATGTCGAAGGCATCGGCGTCGCGAAAACGTTTGCCGCCCGGCATCGCCAGCCCGTCGACGCAAATCAGGAACTCTATGCCAACGGAGCCATCAACGTCGCTTCCGGCATTGCGCAGGGATTTCCGGTCGGCGGCAGCATGTCACGGTCCGCGGTCAACGACGCCGGCGGGGCGAAAACTCCCCTCGCTGGCGGTATTGCCGCGATCCTGCTCGGTTTGGTGCTGCTCTTTCTGACCGGCATTTTTGCAAAGCTCCCCGAGGCGACCCTGGCCGCGGTCGTGCTGGTGGCGGTGCGGGGATTGATCGATATCCCGGCTCTGAAGCGTATCTACCGGCTCAACCGCGGTGAGTTCGCCGCGGCAATGCTCACCGCCGCCGGAGTGCTCACCTTCGGGATGCTCGAAGGGATCGTTATCGGCGCCGGGTTCTCGCTGTTGCTGCTGGCGTATCGAGGATCCAAGCCCCGTGTGGACACATTGGGGCAAATCCCAGGCACCGCCGACTTCGCCTCGACCGCGCGGCATCCAGACTACGAGACGATTCCCGGCACGCTCATCGTGCGGGTCGATGGCGGCATCTTCTACGCAAATGCCGATGCGGTGAAGGAGCAGGTCGACACGCTTGCCTGGAATGCCGATCCTCCGGTCACCCGGCTGATCCTCGATTTGGACAATGTTCCCAGTCTCGATCTCTCCGCGATGGACATGATTGGCGAGCTCCGCGATGAGGCGGCCGAACATGACAGCACCTTCGTCATCGTCGGAGCAACTGCCCCGGTTCGCGAGCTCTTGCGGAACGATGGACTCGGCGCGCTCCTGCTCGATGAACAGGAGGCCTCATCTGTGGCCGATGCGCTCGAGCGGTAGCAACGCAGCAGCGTAGTTTCTCGCAGATCCGTGGCTTGCGTCTCTGCCGGAGGTAAGACGCCGATCGCGTACCAGGCTTAGCGGACACGACGGTTACTCGCAAACGTTCACGATTCATCCGAGCCAGATTCCACGTGCGAGAGGAGAATCAGGTCGAGGCCGTCGAACTGTGAGAACGCTCGGTCTATGGTGATGAGCTGATAGCCACCCGCTACCGCAAACGCAGCCAGATATGCATCCATCCAGAGCTTCGGCGATGCCGTATCTCGTTGCGCGAACCGCTGCCAATGGCGCTCGAGTGCGGGAGGCTCGTGAACGTGGAAATCGATTCGGTCATCGGTGAGGAGCGTCTCGTACAGATTCCAGGCCTCCCGATTGGTAAGGGGCGGGTTACCGATTGGAGAGAGAACGGAAGCACTCGTGATGAGCCGGAGAAACGATTGCTGGGTTGCTCGGCAAAAGAGAACGGTGTTTGGCGTAGTGACGCGCTCGAACCAGCGAAGCGCGGTCGAGTGAGATGGATGTTGCAAAACAGCCAATGCCAGCCAGACGTTGCTATCGCATAAGATCATCGATTGCTTCGATTTCTTGCTCCAGGAGGATGTCCGCCATGCGCTCGGGTGACAGGTCGTCCTTGGAAAGGAGAGCGTGGGTTCCGAAGATAAGTGGAAGCTTCACGCGGTGTTGGACGACCCGTGGCTCGGGCGGATTGCCGGCCATGCCTTGTCGAAGAAGATCGGCTATGAGATCGGTGAGCGTGCGGTTCTCGCTGACCGCTCGCAGCTTGATCGCTTTCATCAATTCGCTTGGAAGATCGAGCGTGGTTTTCATGTGCCCAGATTACCAGAAATCTGGAAATCTGGGCGAGTCAATGCGCATTTGCAAGATGAACGTGACCATACCGTTGGAGACGTTTACCCTAGCACGTCCGGATTGACCAGATGCGTTGGACGTTCGCCACGGATCGCCTGGAGCAGATTCGTTGCCGCCATAACGGCCATCTTGTCTCGCGTATCGACCGAGGCCGATGCGATATGGGGCGCGATCACGACGTTTTCCATAAAGACCAGCGGGTGATCGGGCTGGATCGGTTCCGGGTCGGTCACGTCGAGTCCGGCAGCCCAAATGACACCGTCACGCAATGCTTCGGTGAGGGCATCGGTATCGACGACCGGTCCACGGGCTGCATTGATCAGCACCGCGGATGATTTCATCTTGGCCAGCTCTTCGCGGCCGATGAGCTGCTGGGTCTCTGGGGTCAACGCGCAATGGAGCGTGACGAAGTCCGATCGGGCCAGGAGCTCGTCAAGCGAGACATAGGTTACGCCCAGCTCAGCGGCGAATGTCTCGTCCTGATATTCGTCATAGGCCAGGATCTCCATGTCGAACCCACGGGCGCGCTTGGCGACTTCCTTGCCGATACGGCCGAGTCCGATAATGCCCAGCGTTGCATGATGAATATCATGGCCCAGAAGCAGTGTCGGCCCCCAGGTCTTCCAGTTTCCCGCGCGTACATAGTCGGATGCTTCGACGATGCGCCGCCCGGCGGCCATGAGCAGCGCCCAGGCCATATCCGCGGTCGTCTCGGTCAGCACGCCCGGGGTATTGCAGACCATGACGCCATGCGCGGTGGCGGCATCGACATCGATATTGTCGAACCCGACTGCAAAATTGCTGACGACCTTGAGCTGAGGTTCCGCGTCGAGCACGGCGCCGTCGATCCGGTCCGAAACCAGCGTCAATGCGCCGGTGGCGCCGCGCAACAAGCCGGCAAGCTCGTCGTTCTGCGGCGGTAGCTCATGCGGCCAGATTTCGAGCTCGATCTCGCCGGCCTGCGCCGCATCGCGCAGCAGATTCAACCCAGCATCGGGAATCACTCGCGTCACCGCAACTCGCACGTTCTCTCCCACGGTTCCCCTCATCTCCTCAACGAAATCTCCTGCGACAGGGTACAACGCAACGCGGAGCTCCGCGTCGCGTTGTCGCATTGGTGAGGTGGGGATGTGCTACTCGGAGACGCAGAGACCCAGAATGCAGGTTCCCGCGACGCCGAAGGTGTCGCAATAGCCCCCTTCGTTCATCGGCTCTTGAACGCACCCCCCGTCTCCGGGAGAGCAATATGCCCGTGCGCATTGGTAGTCATCGACACTGCACGGTCGTATCCAGCAATCGCAATGGTGGGCACAGGCGTCGTAGGTGCAGATGTTGCAGACTCCGTCGCCGGTGCAGACATACGGTGTGGGATCGAGGCAAACGCCATCGGAGCAGTAGCCATCGGCGCAACCCGGCCGTTCACACGAGGCGCCATTTGCGTAGCTGACCGCACAGGCGCCGGCATCGAAATCACAATAGGCGGACATGCAGCCGTTGGTCTCGCCGCACGCGGCATCGGAGCAGCAATCGGAGACGATTGCGCCGCTGTTGAGCGCGGACTGAAGGAGCACCGTGGAGACGCTGTCAGGGTAATAGCCTCCCGCCCCGTCGGGACGGCAGATGGAGGTGAAGGCGCCGGAACCACGCCGTGCGGCGCCGGCGGAATCGACGAACCCGAAGGCTCCCAGTGCTCCTGTGAGCAGCGCACCTTTGCGCAAGACTGTTCGACGTGTCGCAAGCCGACGCGTCAGCGAATCGAACCGGTCAATCTCCATCGATCGATACTCCCTCTTGGGTAAACGAAATCGCCTGCGCGTGCAGGCGATGATCGAGCCTTGCGGCCGGGCACTCCCGATGGAACAGACAGGCTCTCTTACGAACGGTCGAGCTCACCTATCGCCATTCGATCCTTTCGAGTAGCTTAAGGTTGCTGTGAAACGTCTGTGAATACGGCGGAGAGGGAGCGTGCGCTAAACGCACGATGTATACTGCGTACAGACCAGGTTTGCACAGATTTTCAGGCTCCGCCGTCGATCTCGCGCCGGTCGATCTGCTCAGGACATCGCACCTGGCCGAGCGTGCGCGGTTCAGGTTCTGGTCGATGCCTGCTCGTAGCATTCGCCATTCATAGCGACCTCGTGGCCAACGACCAGTCCTGGGATCACCTGGCGGCCCCGCCTACCAAAACCCGAACAACACCCCGACCGCACTGGGCACTGGACACCGGGCTCTGGACCCCTGATTCATCTCGTCTACTGATTGACCGTGCCCGGTGCGGGAAGCTCCGCTTCATACTGCGCGCGTTCGGTTCCTGCAGCTCCACCGGTTTGGGCGCATTGCTCCGCATCCGCAGGTTGAGAATCTCCACGAAGACCGAGAATGCCATCGCCGCGTAGATGTACCCCTCGAGATGTGGAAGCCTCCCCTTCGGCCACCAGTGAGGTGCCGATCAGCAACAGGAACGACAGGGCCAGCATCTTGACCGTTGGGTGCTTCGACACGAAGTCTGAGAGCGGCCCCGATGCAAAGAGCATCACCAGTACGGCAATCACGACCGCCGCGATCATGACTTCGATGTCTTCGGCCATACCGACCGCGGTGATCACCGAGTCGAGCGAGAAGACGATGTCCAGCAGCAGGATCTGGATGATGACGCCGTTGAAGGAGGCGTGTTTCATTGGTCCGGAGCTGGCGTGGTGCTCTTCACCTTCGAGCTTGGTATGAATCTCGGTGGTTGCCTTATAAATGAGGAAGAGCCCACCGGCAAGCAGGATCAGATCGCGTCCTGAGAATCCCTTACCCGCAATCGAAAAGAGCTCGTTGGTGAGATTGGCGATCCAGTTGATCGTCAGCAGAAGCGCAATCCGCATGAACATGGCCAGCGAAAGGCCCAACAGGCGGGCTCTCCGGCGCAGATCGGGCGGCAGCTTGTCGGCAAGAATCGAGATGAAAATGACATTGTCGATGCCAAGGACGATCTCGAGCGCGGTCAGCGTCAGAAGCGCGACCCACACATCAGGGTTCGACAGTAACTCCACCCCGGAACCCCCTCTTCCCCCAAGTCCATCGTGAGGAGAGACGAACAGCAGGCGTCCCCCATGTGCGACGCGCGCAAACTGTACAACGCGCGCGCGGTATCTGGCGCATTTTCGTCATACGAGCTGGGCTTGGGAGGTGGTCCTGCGTCCTGCGACGATCTGGGTGGTCGATCGCTGAGGATAGGTTCCTGCGCTACGATCGGCGGTCCTTCTTCACGAGAGGCAGACACGCTCTCGGCTACGTTGGCTGCTCGATCCTGCTCCGTCGGGGGGTGGTCAAGCGGATTCTGTATCAAGACCCGGAACGCAGGGCCAATCTCAAGGTTCGGGTGCATGGGATGCGCGTCGCGTACGTCCCAGGCGCAGCAGGTCCAGTCGCTCGGCCACCGAATTCAGGGTCGCCACGGATTGACGGAGTGTGTCGATTTCCGTATCGGATACCGGTCCCAGCGCGCAGATCAGATCGTCGAGATAGAGCTGTTCGATGTGAACGCTGATCGCCGTTCCGCGCGGCGTTATCGCGATGCGGGAGATGCGCGTATCGTGCGCGTCGATCATCCGCGTGACGTAGCCACCCTGTTCCAGCTTCGCCAGCGCGCGGGTCACCACGCTTGGCTGGACGCGGTGGAAATGAGCAAAACCCGTGGGGGTCATTTCGTCCGAAGGAAGCAGCTCGTACCGCAGGACCCACAGGATAGCTGCCTGCCGGTAGCCAATCGTTCCGTGCGGCGTGTCGAACTCCCGCACGCTTTCCGCCCATTGGCCGAACCTGGGCAACGAGTTGAGCATCGACCGGGCAAGCGCCAAGCGGGATTGCGCCTGCTCGTCAACCGGTAGCTCGAACACCTTACTGACTCGCCGGGGGAGCGCCGAATCGAGGCGCCTGTCGCGCGATCCAGTCGACCATGGCCCGGTCACGCTCATCGTCGTTCCGCGGAGCGAGCCAGGTCGCGTCCCCGCCCCAGATTTCGAGTTGTCGCGCCAGCTCCACCCGGCGCAGGACCGGTGCATCGGAGGTTGCCTCCAGATCCCCCAGAATCAGGAGCGGCAAGCCATCGAGCGGAGCAAGTGGCGGGTCCCAGCCCGGCACCACCGGGAGCGCGCCATCGACCGCAATGACGCCCGAAATGAGATCCGGCGCTGCAAGCGCGGTGGCGATGGCCATGACGGCGCCCTGCTCGATGCCGACCAGGAAAGGCCGCTCAGGTGAATCGGTCTCCTGGCGGTCGAGCTCATCCCAGAGAAAGCGCTCGATTTCCGAGAGCGCATCGCCGAAGAAGACCGGCGCCGGACGATCGATCGGTCCGATGTACCAGGTGTAGCCGACCACCGTGCGGCCGATGAAAACGCCCTTGTACGATTCGAGCCCGATGATGCGACCATCGGGCGCAACGGTTCGGCCCAACGTGGCCGGGGTGTGTCCGTGCTGGTTATGCCCGTGGAGCGTGATCACCCGCGGCGAAGCGTTCCCGTCCTGAATGCGTGCGTATCCGAGCTGGCTGAGTGGTCGTGCCATTGCGTGCATGATGATAGAAGATGCGCCGCCCGGCCAAGAGACTGGGCGGCGCTGAGTGGATCGGCTATTCGGAGGTTCCGGCCGATTCGTGCGCGTGCTTGGCTGCCGCATAGCCCCAGGTGTGCGCGTGACCCAGGGTGGCGCCGCCCGCCCAATAGGCATTGACGCTTGGGCAGGCCACGCAGTTGCCGGCGCCGTAGAGACCGGTCACTGGCTCGCTGTCCCAGGTGAGCACCTGGCCGTTCTCATTGATCACCGGACCACCGCTGGTGTCCACCGCCGAAGCGGCAACGATCATGGCGTAGTACGGACCGGTATCCGAGATCGGGTACATCGAGGCGTTCGCCTGATCCGGCGACGGCCATTCGGCGAGCTGCATCGGATTCGAATTCCATGCTGTGTCATACAGCGACTCGCCGCGGTAGAAGTCCGGGTCGACCCCGGCAGCCGCGTATTCGTTGAACTTGGCGACCTCGGCCACCATCTTCTCGGCGAAGTCGTCCGTGAGCTCCATTCCCTTGGTCACCTGCGGAATGGCGCCCATTCGCTCGATGATCTTGTCGGACAACTCCTCCAACGTCTCGCCGATCATGACGAACGGCGAGGTGGTCGGATCGGTGGGGATCGGATAGCCAGTGCCCCAGTTCTCCTGCTGGCGTGTGTCCCAGATAAGGAAACCCAGCAGGTTGTCATAGGTAGCGCCGGTGGCCAGCCAGTCCAGGTGGGCCAGATTGCGATCCTGATAGTTGGCGTGCTCGTTGGTAAAGCGGACGCCGCGCCGGTTTACGATCAGGAACGAGTCGCCGTTGTAGTACCAAATGCAGTTGTAGGCCGCCGGGCTGGCAATCGCCTGCTCCCAGACACCCTCGTTGCGCCAGACCTGATAGAGATTCCCGAGCTTGGCGTTCACTGAGGAGGACATCTTCAGGAAATCGCCCTCGTTGGTCGGAGCGCCGCAACCGCCGTAGTAGGGACCCGGCATCATGTGGCGCATCAGGTCGGAGTTTTGCGAGAACCCGCCACTGCCGAAGATGACGCCCTTGCGCGCCCGGAAGGTTTGAACCGTCGCCGGCATGGCCTCGGGGGTCGCCTCGGGAGTTCCGCCGTCTCCGGTTACCGCCACTTCGAGACCGATCACGTCACCAGCATCGTTGAGAAGCAGGCGCTCGGCTCGGTGCTGGAGAAGCACCGGCAGGCCGTTCGCCTCGGCCCATGCCTGGTAGCCCTCGATGAGCAGACCGCCGCCGCCCTGGTTGCCGTCGGCATCCACCGGGCAGAGCGTGCCACCTTCCTTTTGCAGGTCTTCGTCGAACTGGGCCTGGTAGTCGACATTCAGCTGGCCATCGGTCCGCCCGGCGATCTGCTGCATCGCCCACGTTGCTGCGCCGGCATCCTCCAGGTACGCCATCGCCACCGATGAGGTGTCGTAATAGGCGTTGATCATCGTCCAGTCATGGTCGTCGAGACCGAGCTGCGGATCGTCCGGATTGTAGAGATGCGGCCAGGAATAGCGCGCCATGTACTTGAGACGGTCTTCCTTTGGATCGTCGAGACCGGCCTCCTGCATCTGCCGGCTGTTCGGGGTGTACATGCCACCACCAGACACCAGGGTGGTGCCGCCGACGTAGGTGCCCTTCTCCAGGATCACCGTATCGCTGCCCATCGCCTTGGCCGTGATGCCAGCGGCGAAACCGGCGCCCCCTGAACCGACCACGACGACATCGTATTCGTGATCCCAGCCATTCTGGGCAAACGCGCTCGATTGGGAGAGCGGAACGGCTCCCAACGCGCCCGCCGCAGCGACGGCGCCCGCGCCGCTCGCCTTGAGGAAGTTGCGTCGCGAAACACGCAGGCGTGCATCGCGCGTTCGATCGTGATCCGACACGATTCGGTCCTTTCAGGGCTCGACGCCACCCTGCCGGTGGGCTGATCGATGCCCGGTGTTGCAGCTCGTCAGAGAGCGGCACGCGAGTAAGCGTCCCACACCGCGCGGACGATGAGACATCCGCACACGACGCTTGTTGCTTTTTATCCTACGCCAGGGCAATCATCAATGTAAATAGCGTGAGCAGGTTGATACGGAGTTCGGGAAATGGCCCAGGAATGACAGCTCCACTTCGGACGCTGCTCAGAATCCCGGACCGTCCAGCGAGGGGCCTAATGTGGGCTGCTGGAGCAGGTCCTCCAGGTCGTCGTACTCGTCCCCATCCATGCTGGTGTCCAGCGATTCCCAGGTGGCTGCCGCGGCAAGCTGATAGAGCTCGGCCTGATCGCGCGTCTTCTCTGTTTCCAGGATGCGCAGGATGGCAATCTCGTCGTCATCGACGGTGAAACCATCCAGCAGCGCGAAGATCATCTGGCGTTTGAGGTCGAACGCGAGCAGACCGAGCGTTCCCGGCGCGTGCAGATTCGATGCCAACCCCCGGGCCAGATCGTCGGAGTTCGATTGCGTGAAGTGTGGCAGGGTCAACGACGCGCTTATCGTGTCCGGCAAAGCGAGAATCGCCTGGCGCAATTGCGCGAGATCGGTCGCCACCCCACCGATGGCCGCCGCGATGGCGGAAATTGCCGTTGGCGCGGGGACGGTGGCGGGAAAATTGTTGATCGCCGCATCCTTGGCCAGGATGAATCGGTTGATCGTCGACTTGGCCGCTGTGTCGCCAAAGACCTCGACTGCGAACTTCGCCGCCGCGAATTCGCCCTGCAGCCGGAGGCAGGAATCCCGGCAGGCAACACGTGCCGCGTTCGTGATGCCGGGTGAGGGATCGACCATTTCCGTGACGATCGTGTACAGCGGGTCGAAAAAGAGCGCCCGTAACCCGGAGCAGATGCGTACCGTGTAGGTGACCTCATGCAGCAATGCTACGAGGTCTGACGCGCGATGCGGATCGACGGCAACAACGTGCGCAATGGTGTCCGGATGAACGTGGGCCGCGCTGACCATCCAGGTCCGGTCACGCAGCGTGGCGGATGCGACCCGTTTCAGAATGTCTGCCTTCTTGCTGAGGATCAGATCGATCTCACCAGCGACGAAGTCTGGCCGCCAGGTGAGCAACCGTTCGATGCAGTTCCCCAGCGTCGGGCTGTTCTGGTAGTCGAGCAGCGGGAGATACCGCCGGATGAGCTGATAGATCGGATAGTCTCGCTGATCGAGCACCTGGGCGATCGTGCGCGCGATCGGATCGAGGTAGCCCTCGGGCAGCTCGTCGTCCAGACCCTCCCACTTGCCGGCGGCAAAGACCATTCGAACCAGCTCGTAGCTGTTCTGGCTGGCGACAAGCCGGTCGCGGACCTCGCGTTCCTCGTCGTTTCCGGTCGCACCGGTGACCAGGTTGTAGATCGACTGGCAGTTGGCGCGTCGAATCGTGCCCCGCATCGACTGGGTAAATGGGTCGTAATCGACCGCATCCGAATGCATGAACCCACCGAACGTGGTGTTGCCACTATCGGCGACATAATGACGCACGGTCTCCATGGCACGCTCCTTGCTGCGTGTCCGCGCGCTATTGCAGCGCCACGATCACGGGAAGCAGCCCAGCGCCGCGTTCCAGCGAGCCCATCGCCTTGCCGATGACGGCGCCGAACGCGCGCATCGGGTCGGTCGCCTTCATGGCGTGGCCCGGCGTGACCGAGGTCGTCAACAGGTCGCCGACCTCGATGGGGCCGTTGGAGGTGTCGGCTCGGCAATAGACCGTCCCCATGAGGGCAATGGGGAAGCTCGCATCGGTACGGCCGGTGTGCCGTCCCATGACGATGCCGGGACGCAACGGACCCGCGCCGGTCACGATACCAACCACACGCCGCTCGTAGGCGTGGGCGCTGGGAGCGATGCGTCCAGAGTCGGTGAGCGACATGACGGTGCCTGGTGTCGCTTCGACCGATGCTTCGGCCGCGAACTCCTCCGCGCAGTCCTGACCCGGGAACGAGATATCGCCGGTCACGATGATATTTCCGCGGAAGAAGCCCGCGGTCTTGCCCGTCGCATGCTCGGCGTGAAGGGCGGCCGCATCGCTATCGGGATGAGCCTGGAACGCCTTGATCGCATGGCTGTCGGCAGATGCACCGTCGTTTTGCGCGAAGATTGCCACGGCTTTGCTGGCGTCATCGCGAATAAACGCCGCGATCGCCGACCCCCCGCCCCAGCTTTCCGCATAGATCCCATTTCCGGTGGCGGCTGGATCGGTATTGATCTGAAAAGCGGCGATTGCCGCCCGGTCCATCGAGCTGGAAACCCCGTGAAGTCCTTCGTTGTGGTCGGATTCGGCCCATATGCCGAAGTCTCCGTCGGTTGCGTGCACGGTGAAGTTCGCCATCGATTACTTCCTTCCTAAAGCAGAGACGCGATTGGATCGAGGAAAGAACGCAGCGTGCGGCACGACAGCGCGCGAGCTGCCGCCGGCTAGCCCAGGGTGAGTATTTCGATGTCTTGTGGCGGATCGGACGCGGGGTACTCGCAGGTCCCCATCCCCTCGGCCTGCAGGCGAATCCAGACCGCTGGCAGTCCTTCCGGCTCATAGCTCGCGCGCGTGCAGACCCAGATGCTGGCCACGCCGCGGTCGGTAAAGTCGGGCTCGTCTTCCTGGAGGGGTGACATGACGATCACATCGCCGACGCGACCCTCGCAGGGTACGTGGGACGTGCCGAAGAGCGGTTTGATATTGATGGGGTTGGGTGGTGCCATGGAACCTCCGCGAATCGATGCAGAACAAGGACGACGTGGTGCAACGGGAGGAACACGCATTTGAATGGGAGATCCTGCTGACACGCTATGCCAGCTCAGGGTCAAAGTCAAGCAGCGTGTCGTCATCGCGCTCGATCGGCGAAGCGCTATCCAACCGTTGAATAGGTGTATACTCTTGGATGTGTAAACGAGACTCATTCTCAACTAGAGGGTGGGTGGAGGAGAACCGAGCACCCATGGACGCCCGACCGGCGCCGAAACGTGAATACCGCCAGACCGCGCAACGCGCGATGATCCTCGAAACCGTTCAGGAGGCCGGAGAGCACCTGACCGCAGGCGAGATCTTCGAGCGTGTCCGGAGGCGCGATCCGCGTATCGGCTATGGCACGGTCTATCGCTCGCTCCATCTCCTGGCCGAGCACGGTCTCATCCAGGAGCTCACCTTCGCCGATCAGGCCAGCCGTTACGACGGACGGTGCGAACGGCACGATCATGTTCACTGCTCGACCTGCGGTGTGCTGCTCGATGTCGATGTCCCCGAAGCCCTGATGGCCCGCCATGTTGCCGAGGAGCGAACCGGCTTCTCGATTTCTCAACACCACACCGTTTTTGTCGGGGTTTGTCCGATCTGCCGTGCCGCAGAACGGGATGGTGCGCGGGAGGACGGATCTCGTTCACGCAAGTCGAACTAGCGGTCCGGCCCCCGGACTCTTAGCCAGGCTCGTATCGATCAGTTCTTGCTCCGGCGGGTGGCGCCGGTCAGCATATGGGAGGAACGTTTTCGTTTATGTCCAAGACACCATTGTTCGAGGTCGAGAATCTGCACGTCTCCATCGAAGACAAGGAGATCCTGAAAGGGATCGACCTGACGGTCAACGACGGGGAAGTGCATGCGCTCATGGGCCCGAACGGCTCTGGCAAGAGCACGCTGGCCTATGTCATCGCCGGGCATCCTGACTATGAGGTGACCGAGGGAACCATTCGCTACAAGGGGGAGGACATCCTCGAGTGGTCGCCCGATGAGCGCGCCCAGAAGGGGCTCTTCCTGGCATTCCAGTATCCGACCGTCATCCCCGGCGTTTCGATGGCCAGCTTCCTGCGCATGGCTGTCAAGAACGTGCGCGAAGCCCGCGCCGAGGAAATCGCGCTCAACGGCGGCGAGGCCAAGCCTTTCACCCCGCGCGAATTTCGCAAGCTGATGCGCGAGAAGATGGAGATGCTGAAGATGGACGACTCGTTCGCCACCCGGTATCTCAACGAAGGCTTCTCCGGCGGTGAGAAGAAGCGCGCCGAGATCTTGCAGATGGCGCTCCTCGAGCCCCAGTTGGCCGTGCTCGATGAGACCGACTCGGGCCTCGACATCGACGCCCTCAAGGTCGTCTCCGAAGGAGTCAACGCGCTCCACGACAGCAGCGACATGGCCATGCTGCTGATCACCCACTACCAGCGGCTGCTCAACTACATCAAGCCCGATTACGTTCACATCGTCATGGACGGCCGCATCGTCCGCGAAGGCGGTCCGGAACTGGCCCTCGAGTTGGAAGAGAAGGGCTACGAGAACATTCGCAAGGACGTCGCGGCGGCCGCGGCAGGCAACTAGTAACAAGGAACTGGCAACTAGTTGCTGATTACCAGTTACTAGTTACTGCTCCGAAGGAGAACCATCAATGGTTGCACCACCACGACAAGTCGCTCAAGTCGAGATCGCCGACTACCAGTACGGCTTCCACGATGAAGAGGACTATTTCTTCAAGAGTGAGAAGGGCCTGACCCGCGACACGGTCATCAACATTTCGAAGATGAAGGGCGAGCCCGAGTGGATGCTCGAGTTTCGCCTGAAAGCCTACGATCACTTCCTCAAGCGGCCAATGCCGACTTGGGGTGGCAATCTGTCCGACATCGATTTCGACGACATCTACTACTACATCAAGCCGGCCGAGAAGCAGGGCAAGACCTGGGATGAGGTTCCGGCGTATATCAAGGACACCTTCGAGAAGCTGGGTATCCCCGAGGCGGAGCGCAAGTTCCTGGCCGGTGTGGGGGCGCAGTACGAATCCGAGGTGATCTATCACTCGTTGCGCGAGGACCTCCAGGCGCAAGGGGTGATCTTCCTGGATATGGACGCCGGTGTGCGCGAGTATCCGGAGCTGGTCAAGCAGTACTTCGGTACGGTCATTCCCGCCAATGACAACAAGTTCGCCGCGCTCAACAGCGCGGTCTGGTCGGGTGGCTCCTTCATCTATGTACCGGAAGGCGTCAAGGTCGAGGTTCCGCTGCAGGCCTACTTCCGCATCAATGCCGAGAACATGGGCCAGTTCGAGCGGACGCTCATCATCTGCGCTCCTGGTTCCTACGTGCACTACGTGGAAGGCTGCACTGCGCCGACCTACAGTACCGACAGCCTGCATTCCGCCGTGGTCGAGATCATCGTCCAGGAGGGCGCGCGTTGCCGTTACACGACCATCCAGAATTGGTCGAAGAACGTCTACAACCTGGTCACCAAGCGTGCCGCTGCCTACAAGGACGCCACCATGGAGTGGGTCGATGGCAACCTCGGGTCCAAGCTGACCATGAAGTATCCGGCGGTCTGGCTGATGGAAGAAGGCGCCCGTGGCGAGATTCTCTCGGTCGCGTTCGCCAGCGATGGCCAGCATCAGGATGCTGGCGGCAAAGTCGTGCACGTCGCGCCGAATACGTCGTCGCAGATCATCTCCAAGTCGATCTCGAAGGGTACCGGCCGCTCCTCCTACCGCGGACTGGTCAAGGTCTACAAGGGCGCCGAGGGCGTCAGGAGCAACGTCGTCTGCGACGCGCTGCTCCTTGACGAAACCAGCAAGACCGACACCTATCCATACATCGAGATCGAAGAGGAGCGCGTTTCCGTCGGCCACGAGGCGACCGTTTCCAAGGTCGCGGAAGAGCAGATCTTCTATCTGCAGTCCCGTGGGCTCTCGGAGGACGAGGCGATGAGCATGATCGTCAACGGCTTCATCGAGCCGATCGCCAAGGAACTCCCGCTCGAATACGCGGTGGAGCTGAACCGCCTGATTCAGCTCGAGATGGAAGGATCGGTTGGGTAGGAGTTAGGAGTGAGCAGTTAGGAGTTGGTTCTTTGGGATCGCAGGCCACCGGCCTCTCCCACGTGCCAAATCATCCTAACTCCTAAATCCCAACTCCTAACTCCCCTGAGGAGCACTATGTCCGCAACACTCACCCAGGAAACCGGATTCAGCCGCGACGCGGTCGTGGCGCTTTCGGAAATGAAGAACGAACCCACCTGGCTGCGCGATGCCCGCCTTCAGGCATGGGATGTCTACGAATCGATCCCCATGCCGGCTCGCACCGATGAGGAATGGCGCCGCACTGATGTCCGCGCGCTCAAGCTCGGTAATCTGCATCCGTTCTCGCCGAACGGGCACAAGGAGCCGTCGCTCGAATCGCTGCTGTCGGGATTCGAAAAGGGCGGCGTAACCGATCGCGATGCGCAAGCCGGCATTCTCGTCCAGAAGGACGCGGCGACGGCCTGGGCCGAAGCCAACCCGGCCCTCGTCGACCAGGGAGTCATCTACTGCGATATCGATACCGCCGCCCGCGAGCATGAGGAGCTGTTCAAGCAGTACTTCATGACCCAGGCGGTCCCGGTCGACTTCGGCAAGTTCGAAGCGCTGCACGCCGCGCTTTGGCAGGGCGGCAGCTTCCTCTACGTACCGAAGGGCGTGAGCATCGAGGAGCCGTTCCGGTCGTTCACGACCAGCACCCATCCAGCCAATTCGGTCTTCACGCATACCCTCATCGTGCTAGAGCAGGGCGCGGAGGCCTTCCTGGTCGACGCCTATGGTTCGGAGACCTTCGAAGGGCAGTCGCTAGCCTCGGGCGTGGTCGAGCTGATCCTCGGTAAGGCCAGCAAGCTCCGGTACGTGCAAATGCAGGACTGGGGCCGCGATATGTGGAGCTTCATGACCGAGCGCGCTACGCTGGCGAGCGATGCGACGCTGAACTCGCTGCATGTGACCCTGGGCTCCAGGTTCAGCAAGAGCTCGATTGGCTCGCACCTGCAGGGTGAGGACGCGCTGGCCGAAATGCTGGGCATCTCGTTTGCCGATGGTGACCAGTTCTTCGATCATCATACCTGGCAGCTGCATGAATCGCCCTATGCGACCAGTGACCTCGAGTTCAAGACGGCGCTCAAGGAAAACGCGCGCACGGTCTATTCGGGACTGATCAAGGTCTCCGAGGGAGCGCAGAAGACCGACGCCTACCAGCAGAACCGGAACCTCGTGCTCAGCCGCGAGGCGCGGGCCGACTCGATCCCGAATCTGGAGATCGCGGCCAACGACGTGCGCTGCACCCACGGCGCAACCATCTCGCAGGTGGTGCCCGAGCACATCTTCTACCTCCAGGCGCGTGGCGTTCCCTATACCGAAGCGCAGAAGCTGATCGTCGAAGGCTTTTTCCGCCCGGTCATCGACCGTATTCCGGTCGAAGAGATCCAGGGCTTCCTGGAAGGCGCCATCGCTCGCAAGGTGGGTATCTAGGCGGAACGAGGCAATGGGCAACAGGCAAAAGGCAATAGTGGATTCGCCGCACCTGGCGAAGGATTTCAACTATTGCCCATTGCCTTTTGCCAATCGACCGCAGGGAGCTACATCAATGACCGCAACCACCCAGCCCTCGACGATTGACGGTCTCGCCATTCGTAAGGACTTTCCGATCTTTCAGCAAGCGCCCACCGAAGGGCGGTTGCCGCTGGTTTTTCTCGATAGCGCCGCGTCGTCCCAACGTCCGGCTGTCGTCATCGATGCCGTCAGCGATTTCTATGCGCGTACCAACGCGAACATTCATCGCGGGGTCTATCAGCTTTCCGAGCAGGCCACGCTTCGCTACGAAGAAGCGCGTCATATTGCCGCGCAGTTCATCAATGCCGCCAATCCGCGCGAATGCATCTTCGTGCGGAACACCACCGAGGCGATCAATCTGGTCGCCAGCTCCTGGGGGCGAACCAATCTGAACCCAGGTGACCGGATCCTTCTTTCGGTCATGGAGCATCATTCCAATATCGTTCCCTGGCAGATGATCGCCGAGGAACGTGGCGCAACCATCGACTACATCCCGCTCACCGGTGACCAGCGGCTCGATCTGGAGGCGTTCGACGCGCTCCTGAAGAACGAGCCGAAGCTGGTGGCGGTCACGCATGTCTCCAATGCCACCGGCACGATCAATCCGATCGCCGAGATCGTGCGAAAGGCGCATGCCGCCGGGGCGCTGGTGCTGGTCGATGCGGCGCAGTCCGTCCCGCATATGCCGGTCGATGTGCAGGCCCTCGATGTCGATTTCATGGCCTTTTCCGGCCACAAGATGCTTGGCCCAATGGGCAGCGGGATCCTCTACGGCAAGCGCGAGATCCTCGAGGCGATGCCCCCCTATATGGGCGGCGGCAGCATGATTCGCAAAGTCACCCTGGAGAAGACAACCTTTGCCGATCTGCCTGCGCGCTTCGAAGCCGGCACGCCGGCGGTCGCCGATCAGATCGGCCTTGGCGCGGCGATGCAGTACCTCTCCGGCATGGGGATGGAGAACGTGCGCCAGCATGAGATCGAGCTGCTCGACTACGCGCTGGAACAACTCCCGGGCGTTCCCGGTCTGACGGCGTTCGGACCGGAGGACGTCAACGAACGAGCCGGCGTGATCTCCTTCACGCTGGGCGATATTCACGCGCACGATGTCTCGTCGATTCTCGATTCCGAGAACATCGCGGTGCGCGCCGGTCACCACTGTGCGCAACCCCTGATGCACGATCTCGGCGTGACGGCCACCACGCGCGCCAGCTTCTATGTTTACAACACGAAAGACGATGTCGATCGTCTGATCGCCGGCCTGCACAAGGCCAACAAGATCTTTGGATTGTCCTGAGCTATGAGCGACGATCTCTATCGAGACATCATTCTCGACCACTATCGCAATCCGCGGAACCGGGGCACCCTCGATCCGGCGGACTACTCCTATGAAGATGTCAACCCGCTCTGCGGCGACGAGATACGGATTGATGTCCGGGTGAAGGATGACAAGATCGACGAGAGTGCCTTCTCTGGTCGCGGGTGTGCGATCTCCCAGGCCTCAGCGTCGATCCTTATGGAGATGACCGATGGAAAATCGCTGGACGATGTGAAGGCGATCACCAAGGAAGATTTGCTCGAAGAGCTGATGGTGCCCATTAGCCCAGCGCGCCTGAAGTGCGCGCTCCTCAGCCTGAAGGTCCTCAAAGCCGGCATCTACGGCGTCGGCCATGAGGATGAGGATTAGGGCGTGTTTGAAAAGGTCCTGTGCTCTGAGCCCTGGGTCCTGCGACGATTGGGGGGCTCATTTCGGGGCTTGAACCGCTGGATTCGCCCGGAATCCAGCGGGGACGAAGGCACGTCATCGAGTTTTCAAACACGGCCTAGATCGTTTGTCCGGGGTCTCGTGCCTGTCGAATTGCTCTGGACCCCTGGACTCGATCAAAAACATGTCTTGTAGCGGGTTGCAAAATGGTTGAGCGCGGATCACCCACGGGATGTAGTGCTGGATGGCCCTGTCCGGCGATCGGCTATGGACGCCTCCTGTATCAACCATTCTGCGATTCGCTCTACGTCAAGGACTGAAATGGTTTTCCGCAAACTTGGTAGAGCCGTCAAAGCAGGTATGCAGCAGACGGAGCCCCCTGTCGGCCAGGGCGCCGATGTCGCTGACAGCGAACTGAACTTCTATGTCGTCGGCAAGGTCGATGATGTCGGCCCCGGCGAATTGAAGTACGTCGAGGTCGGACCGAACTATGATCCGATCTGCCTCATCAACTTCGAAGGCGACTTCTATGCCCTGGGCGACCTCTGTACCCACGAGGAGGCCTCCCTCTCCGACGGCGAGATCCAGGGCGACGAGATCGAATGCCCGCTGCACGGCGGCGCCTTCGAAATCAGGACCGGGCTGCCCGCCAATTTCCCGGTCGTCGTGCCGGCCACCATGTACCGAACTCGCGTTGTCGGCGACGAAGTCCAGATCGGCTTGCCCAAGAGGTAAACGTCCGGAATCACGACCGCTGGAGGAGCTGGGAGCTCGGGACGATCGGATTCCCTGCATCCCAGGTCTTCCCTTGCGTCTCGATCGATCCCACAGTCCGTGTCGAATACCTTTCGACGCTCTTTCCTCTTCCCCGCCCTGTCCCTTCCCGGTATCATCACCCTCTCCGCACCAGGGCTCGCGTGCGGGGTGGACACCGCACTGGCATACAAGGAAGGGTTACAAGGACTCCGGATGAAGATCACTCGTGTTTCGAGCGTCGTTGTCAACGCCAACATGCGCAACTGGATTTTCGTCAAGGTCGAAACCGACCAGGACGGTCTCTACGGTTGGGGCGAAGCGACACTGGAGTGGAAAACGGCTGGTGTTGTCGGTTCGGTCGAGGACGTCAGCCGGCTGCTGATCGGCGAGGACCCCCGCCGGATCGAGCATCTGTACCAGATCATGACCCGGCAATATTTCTGGCGCGCCGGGATCGAAGGGATGAGCGCCATTTCCGGCATCGAGCAGGCGCTCTGGGACATCAAGGGTAAAGCGCTTGGCGTCCCCGTGTACGAGCTGCTTGGCGGTCGCGTTCGCGATCGGATCCGACTCTACAACCATCTCGGCGGCGGCCAGATGAATGTCATGTACGAGAGCACGGAGACCCGGCAGTTTGCCGAGAACGCCATCTCGATGAAAGAGGACGGTTACACCGCGCTCAAGTTCATGGCCGTGCCGCGGACCGAACCGGTGGAAGGAACCCAGCAGGTCAAACAGGCGGCACGCTACGTCGAAGCGATCCGTGAGGCCGTCGGGGAGGACATGGACCTCATGGTCGATCTCCATGGCCGTACCTATCCCGCGATGGGGGTCGAGTACTGTCATGCGCTCGAACCCTATGGCCTGCTCTTCTTCGAGGAGCCGTGCTCGATCGAGGATATCGACGCCACCGTGGAGGTAACGCACAAGTCGCGCATTCCCATTGCGACTGGAGAGCGCCTGGTCGGCAAATATCAGTTCCGGGAGCTCATTTCTCGCCGGGCTTGTCACATCATCCAGCCCGATCTTTCGCATTGTGGCGGTCTCTGGGAGGCGCGGAAGATTGCCGCGATGGCCGAGGCGCACTCGATCGCGGTGGCGCCGCACAATCCGAACGGTCCGATTGCCACCGCCGCGACGGTGCATTTCGCCGCGGCAACCCCGAACTGGTTCATCCAGGAAGCGATCACCAACGACGTACCATGGCGTAACGACGTGGTCATCAACCCCGTAGTTGCCGTCGATGGTTACGCCGAAATTTCAGATCGTCCGGGATTGGGGATCGATATCAACGAAGCCGAAGCCGCCAAGCATCCATTCAAGCCCGAGGCGATGCAACGCTACTTTCACCCGGACGGCTCGGTGGCTGACTGGTAGAGATCAGCAGGCGGCAGGCAGAATGGTAAGGGACGAACGCGAGGACCGTGCCTGGCAGCACGGTCCTCACGCAACCCCCCGGTTTCCTGTCCCGCAAGCGGGACCCCCGTGTAGTGATCTATTGGGGAACTTCGACGAATTGCGCCGAAACGTATCCGCTCAATCCGGAGAAGGGGTCGTCCACCGGAATCCAGTCGCCGACGGCCGCCCCGGTGACCGTCAGCTCCGTGCCGGTGCCGATCACCGTCAGGATTTCGGAGTCCGCGGCCGGCTGGGCGCGGAGATTGATGTCCGCGGTTGCGATGACCGTCGAATTGACCGCCGCCGGCGCCGTGCTGATCGTCGAGAGACCGCGTCCGAGATAGAGATAGACCAGGGACGATTCGTCCGCGCCCCGAATGACCGAGATGCCGGAGAATCCCGAGTTGTTCCGCTCACGCAGACCAACGGCCAGCTCGTCGCCATCGCGAATGCCGCCGATCTCGCCGCACGCGACCATGGTCGGATCCTCCGCGCTGACACGGATCGCAATCGAATGTCGCTGACCGACCAGATCGTCGAGCGGTGCGCGGACCGTAGTCACGCTGCGCGCGACGAGTGCCGCCGGCGGAACACCGACGACACCGTCGGCATCGCTGACGTCGAGGAGCTCGAAGAGGGTGCTGCTGGCGGCGCTATCGCAGGCGCCTTCGATGATCTCCGCGTAGTAGGGCGGGAGGGCGCCATCATCCGTGCCGGTTTTGGCAATGGGAAGACAGACAGAGACACCACCACCGGTCCCCGTTGTCGAGGTGGTGCCGCCGGTGCTCGATCCACCGACCGGCGGAGGGGTCGGTGTGGTCACGATAACCTGGGCTCCACCGCCGCTGGTGTCGGCCGAAGCGTACTTCGTACCCAGGGCCGCGACACCAGCGAGAATCGGGAGCTGGCGAAGCACATCACGCCGAGAAGGCGCGTACGTCAGCGCTCGGGCAAGGGCGTCGAAACGACGGGCATCCATCCTGAAATAGGCTCCTTCCATACCGTGCAGCGGGAAGGGCCTGGGGGATGGCCAATTGAGCACGAATCATTGACTCTGTACATGCTACTCGTTCGTACAGATCGTGCAAGATTTTCCGGCCGGTCACGCTCGTACGTTGATAACGTCACATTTGGCGCGTTCGTACGCATTGACAATTCGGCACAGTGGACTCTACGAGGCGAGAACGTACGGATCGAACGTTCAGGATTGACCAAAGATTGCGCTTAATTTTCACCAGATTCGGGAAAATCGCCCGGTTGGAGCAGTTGACGGCAAGGGGTGTGCCCTCGCTGGGTTTCGGGCGTCCAGGACCGATGCGACGTGAGATCCGCGTGATTTGCGTGGGGATACAACGTATGGGGTGCCGCCGCCCCGGTGCCGGCGAAGCACCGCCGGCACCGGGGCGGCAGACCGGAACGCCAGGCTTGGCCTTCTTGTGTCTTTACCCGGATTCCGTATGAGCCGCACTGGCGAGACTGGCGGTCCAGAAGCACTGGCGAGACTGGCGGTCCAGAAGCACTGGAGCAAGAGAAGACCAGCTCGAGCTTCCGCTACGACAGCACCGGCAGGAGGACAAATCGCACCGACGACGGGCGGCCGTCCGATCCGGTGTCTCCGTAGTCCGAGACCGCCGCGCGGACCCAACCAGAGGTCCCGTTTCCGGTCTCGATCAAATAGGAGAGGTAGTAGGCATCTGCACTGGTGCCGGTACTCGAGTCGTGACCCGAATCGACCGCGAGCACGGTGAACTGCGCGCCCGGGTAGAGATCGAGCAATCCGATCTCGTAGGAATCCTCCCATTGCCATGGAACCGATCTGAGCGAGACCGGGCCGGTGGTCGACTGCGGAACCTGAACGGTCAGCGTTCCATCCAGGAGGAGCCGGTTCCCGGAAATATGCGTTGGGTTCCGCCACCCCATCCCCGCGGGAAGCTCCGGGGCTTCCATTGGCCAGTATCCAGGCCCCGGCGCGCAGTTGAGCCCACAGCTATACGCGTAGCGTGGCGACTCTCCGTTGACCTCGCCTTCGTACAGGAACGTCCGGATTTCGAAATGGAGATGACTGGGGGCAATCCAGCCAGGCACGGTGGCAACCGTGGCCAGCTGTTGCCCGCGAGCGACACGGCTCCCCTGGGCAACGGTGACCGATTCGGGAGCGAGGTGCCCGTACATCGAATAGAGATTGGGAGCATGCTCGATGACGATGACACGGCCCGGATAGTCGGACCCAAGGAAGACGACCTCACCCTCCGCGACCGCAAGCACCTGCGCTCCGGCCGTATCGGCGCCGTTCAGCCGGTACCAGTCTTCGGCGGTGTGCCAGTGTCCGGGGTTGTACCAGGTGTTCTCGGTCTGGAATCCGTGGCGGACGATGAATCCGTCACCGGAGAGACCACCGGGATCGGCAATCGGCAGCCCAAATGCAAAGGTTGTCTGTGCTCGGCCATGCGAGCGAAGCGCCAGTGCGAATCCGGTGGCGCCGAGTCCACCGAGGAACCGCCTGCGATCGAACCCCAATCCCATCGTTCGCCTCCACTACGTTCGAGTTCGCCAGAATAGTACGCGCAGGAGGCGTGACGAGGAGCCAGGCCGTGTTTGAAGAGGGGGCCGGAGCCCGGCGTCCGGGGGCCGGAGTCGACCGACGGGGTCCATTTCGACGCATGGACGATACGCCTCCTCGGAAACGTGGTGCGCAGGGAGGCTCGTGGTGGATTTTTCAAACACGCCCAAGAAGTTGGGCGTTAGGCTTTCCCAGCTCCCAGCTCCCAGCTCCCAGCTCCCAGCTCCCAGCT
>JAMLHN010000047.1 GCA_023957115.1 Thermomicrobiales bacterium | reverse complement strand
TGTCCGAGACCCGCACCAGCTCAACAAGCGCCTCGAAGAATTGCATCGAGCCCAACTCTGACATGGTCGCGTCCTGTTCCAAGGTCTCGGCGAGGCGACCGGATCAACAGAAGATTTCCTTTGACTCAGATCCTTCGGTCTACTCAAGACCCAGGACTCCGAACTCAGGACTCGTTTCAGCCCTTGGGACGCAACGCCTGCGTCAAGCCGTCGCCGATAAGCCCGAACGCCGCGCCGGTGATCAACACGGCAATACCGGGATAGGTCATCATCCGCCAGTCGCGCAGGAAGAAGTCGCGCGCTTCCGAGACCATCAAACCCCACTCCGGATAGGGCGGCTGTTGTCCGAGCCCCAAAAATGAGAGAGACGAGAGCAACAGGATATTGAGCACGATATCTGCCATGGCAAAAATGATCACGATGGCCATGACGTTTGGGGTGATGTGGCGAAGAATCAATCGCGTCGTGCTCGCACCGCAAACGCGCGCCGCATCGACATACTCCATGTTCTTGGCGATCAGCACCTCGCCACGTACCAGACGGGCATACGTTACCCAGCCAATCATCCAGATCGCGAAGATCACATTGACCGGCAGGGGACCGAGCCCCGGAACCCTGGTTGGCGTGGTGCCCAATACCGCAATGATGCCGATGACCAGCACCAGATAGGGCAACGCCAGCGTGAAGTCGACGACGCGCATCAGCAAGGCGTCCGTCTTCCCGCCATAGAAGCCGGCGATCAGTCCAACCAGTAAGCCGATAACGACTGTCACCGCGGTTCCGGCGATTGCAATCACGAAGTCGGTGCGCCCTCCGTAGGCCAACCGGGTGGCAGTGTCGCGGCCGAAGTTATCGGTTCCCAGCGGATGAGACCAGCTCGGTCCGGCAAAGGTCGGCTGGTCGAACGCCGGATCGGTGGGATTGTAGGGACTGACCAGCGGCCCAACGATCACAAAGATCAGCATTACCCCCAGGATGACCAAACCGGCCACCAGGACTGGATTGAGCCAGCGCCGGGAGATCCATGTTCGTTTGGATTTCGGCGGCGCGGGAATTGCCCCCAGCTCGCTCGCCGCTGCCACACTCCCACTCACGAGAGCTTCACCCGCGGATCGAGCGCCGCATACAGGATATCGACCACCAGACTGGTGAGGAGCACGATCACCCCGATCACGAGGGTCACGCCCTGGATCACCGGATAGTCCCGGTCGAAGATGCCGCGTACGATCAGCTGGCCGATGCCGGGGATCGAGAAGATCGTCTCCATGATGGTCGTGCCACCGATCACGAAGACGAAGATCAGCCCCAGCAGCGTGATCGAGGAGAGGGAGGAATTGCGCATCACATGCCAGGAGAACACGCTACGGCCGGAGAGCCCTTTGGCGCGTGCCGTCCGTACGTAATCGCTTCCCAGCGTTTCCAGAATGCTCGAGCGCAGGCTCCGGATGGTCAATGCGGCAATCGCCAGCGCCAGAGAGATGGCGGGCAGGAACAGATAATAGAGATGGCCGAAGAACCCGTCGCCATATCCCGCCACCGGGAAAATCTTGTACTTCACCGCCAGGAGCTGGAGCAGCATCATGCCCACCCAGTAGGCAGGCATCGCCAATGCGCCGAGCGTGAAGATGCGAACGATCTGGTCGGGCCAGCGTTCCTTGTTCAGCGCCGCGACGGTGGCCATCGGCACCGTGATCAGCACGGCCAAAATCATGGAATAGAACACGAGAAAAAGCGTGGGTCCAATACGGTCGCCGATTACGGTCGTAACCGGTTGCTTCTTCCGAATGGAGTCCCCAAGATCGCCCTGGAGCAGATCGCGCATGAAGTAGCCGTACTGGACGAGCAAGGGCTTATCGAGCCCAAGCGACTCTTCTATGCTGGCGATGGCCTCGGGTGTGGCGCGTGGTCCGAGCATCACCGATGCGGGATTTCCGGGCACCAGGCGCACCAGAAAGAACGTGAAGATCGTCAGTGCGAAGAGCACCGGGATCATCACGATAATGCGCCGGATGATGTAGCCCAGCATGACAACCTTCCCGAACGAGCCAGACGATGAACGAGCGCCCCACTGGCTGGATCGATCCAGCCAGTGGGGTACGCGCGCGACCTAGACGTCGTCGCGCCAGACCTCGTACAGACGGTAGTTGCCGGTCGGCAGGATGTGGAAGTCCTGAATGGGAGCCTGCACCGCGGTTCGACCCGAGGGATAGAAGAGATAGAGGAAATGGGCATCCTCCTGCACCAGCCGCTGGATCTCGTTGTACATCGACTGGCGCTCTTCCGGATCGAGCACGCTCTGGGAATCGAGGACCATCTGGTCGACCGTCTCGTTCTTATAGCTCGAGCCAATCGCCAGCGCGCCACCATCGCTCACCACGCCAAAGGTGGCCAGCTCGTCCGGGTCGAGGATGTCGGTGGTGTAGTAGACCTTCGCCATCTCGAAATTGGGATCCGGGCTGAAGACGGCGTCGAGCAGCGTGGCGCCATCGACTTGCGAGATCGTGATATTGCCGCCGATCTCGGCCAGCGCGGCCGCAACGAGCTGGCAGACCTGCGTATCGACCGCGTCACCGGCCTGCGTGATCAGCTCCAGCTCGAATCCATTCTCGGCAGCAGTGCCGACCAGCAGCTCTTTCGCCTTTTCGACGTCATAGGGATAGGGCGGCAGCGAATCGTCGTGACCCACCATCTTCGGCAGGAACGTATTGGCGATCTCACCGTAGCCAAACAGCACATTGTCGATGATGGCCTGTTTGTCGACCGCGTAGTTGATCGCCTGGCGCACCCGCACATCGTCCAGCGGCGCGACCAGTGTATTCAGCGTGATGTAGTCGATCCGAGCGACCGGGTCGAGCACGACCTTCACATCCGGATTCGATTGCAGACTCTGGAGCTGGTTGAACGGCACGCTGGTGGCGATATCGAGTTCGGCACCCTGGAACTGAAGCATGCGGGCATTCGAATCCGGCAGCACCTTGAAGGTCACGCCATCGAGATATGGCTTGCCGGTGTCCCACCAATCCGGGTTCTTCTCGAGAACGATCTCCTGATCTTTTTCCCAGGAGACGAACTTGAACGCGCCACTCCCGATCGGATGCTGGAAGAAGTCATCCCCCTGCTCCTCGACGAGGCTCTGCGGAATGATCGATGCGGAGAACATAGCCAAGTCGGCTTCCAGTGGCGCCCATGGCTTCGAAAGCTTGATGACCGCGGTTTTGTCGTCCGGCGCCTCGATCGTGTCGATGGCCGACAGGATGAAGTTCCAGGCGCCGCCTTCCTGGTTCTTGGCGCGCAAGATGCTGAAGGCGACATCGGACGCCGTCACCGGCGAACCATCGTGGAAGGTTGCATCGCGCAAATTGAAGGTGTACTCGGTCGCGTCTTCGTTCCCCGACCAGGATTCGGCCAGTCCCGGCTCGATCGCCGTGCCGTCCGCATTGACACGGACGAGTTGGTCGTAGAAGAGGAGCATGGTCCAGATCGACATATTGTCGACCGGCACCGGCGGATCGAACGACGTTGCGTCGGAGTCGGCCATGCTCATGGACACGGTTCCACCCATCTTCGGCTCGGCGTCCTGCGCGAGCGCACGGGTGGAACCTCCCGTCGCTGGCAGCAGGTTCAACGCCGCGATTCCGGCGCCTCCCATGGCGCCCAGCTTCATGAGCTGACGGCGTGTCGCGCGCCACTCATCCCATTGCCGGGCGGCCAGTTCTGAATCTTTCAGTTGAACGCGCGTCTTGATCGGTGCATCGAACGCCATCGAGGACCAGCTCCTTGAGCGCTGCAGTCTGTGCCGCTCTATCGGAAAACCACACTGTTCCGAAAACCAGAGCCCCAGACCGAGCACCAGTTTGGTGCATTTCGCACGAATTGCTCCGGGCACTCCCTGTGCCCTCGGGGAACGTCTCGCATAGTAGCGCAGCCTGTTCGTATCTTACAAACGGCAATTCACGCTGAAAATTGGGGTAACCCGCGTCAATTCGTACGCTCGAACCAGATCATGTCTCGGAGCGGGATGCCATTTTCTTCCAGGCCTTCCGGATACCCTTTTTCTGGTGAAAAGAAGTCGCGCTCGATCTTCCACATCCGGAATCCGGCCTTCTGGTAGAACGCAATCTGACCGATACTCGAGTTCCCGGTGCCGAGCACGATCCGGTCGTACCCACGGGCGTTCAGATCGGGGATTGCCAGCGCCAGCATCTGCTTGCCGATCCCCCGATTGTGGCTTTCCGGCGCAACCGCAACGGCCTTGAGCTCGATCTCGGCCCCGCCGGTCGGGATCGCCAGCACGATGCCCACCTCGACTCCACCCTGCTCGGCAACGTAGAGCACCCCATCCTGCATATACCCGCGCACCTGCTGCTCGGAATCGTCCGCCAGCAGGAGCAGGGGAAGATACGCCTCGCGTTCCGCCCCGGCTTCGACCGTTTTCAATCGCATCGGCAATCCCCATTCTCAGATGAACGTCGACATCTTCTTCTCCAACAGCCAGTAGTATGATCACAGCATTGGTTCGGTCAATTCGCGGTATCCAAGCCCGATTTCCGCAACGATTCCGCCCAGCAAAGGACAAAGCAATGACGCTCGAAGGACTTTCCGTATTCGAACGTGGCACCCTCCCGAACTGGCTCAAGGTTCGGCAACAGCTCTTTGCCGAAGAGATCGCCGATATCGACGCGGCGGTCGCCGAGCAGTTCCAGCGGCCGGAAATCGGCTCCACCATTACCCCGGGAATGCGGGTGGCGGTTGGCGCGGGAAGTCGCGGTATCGACCGGATCGGCGAAATCGTCAAGGCAACCGTCGATCAGATCAAGCTGCGCGGCGCGGAACCGTTCGTTTTCCCGGCAATGGGATCCCACGGCGGGGCCACTCCTGAGGGGCAGAAGAATCTGCTCGATCATTACGGAATCAACGAAGAAGCCATGGGTTGCCCCATCAAGGCGACCATGGACACGGTCGAGCTGGGCATCGTCGAGGGCGATGTCCCGGTCTACTTCGACCGGATTGCCTATGAGGAAGCCGACGCCGTCATTCCGGTGGGACGAGTCAAGCCCCACACCGATTTCTACGGGCCGATCGAATCTGGTCTCATGAAGATGATCGCCATCGGCATGGGCAAGCAGAAGGGCGCCGATACGTTCCACTCACGAGGGTTCCCGGAGTTCCATACGCTCATCCCGGCGGTCGGGCTCTCGACCCTCAGTCACGTCAACATCCCCTTCGGAATGGCGCTGGTCGAGAATGGGTACAGTCACATGGCCGTCATCGAAGCCGTACCGGCCAGGGGAATGCTGGAGCGGGAAAAAGAGCTGCTCAAGCTCGCGCGTGAGTGGCTCGGCTTCAGGCGAGAAGATCGATATCCTGTTGGTCGATGAGATCGGCAAGAACATCAGCGACGGCGCTGATCCCAATGTCATCAACCGCGACGTCTCCTGGCGAGATCCTGAAGAATGAGATCAACCCGAAACCGGAGATCCACCGGGTGATCTTCCGCGATCTCACCGCCGATACCGAGGGGAATGCCACCGGCGTCGGTCTGGGCGACTTCGTCCTGCGTCAGCTGGCCGACAAGCTCGATCCAGTTTCCACGTATATGAATGTCATCACCTCCAAGTACCCGGGCGGTGGTCGCCTACCAATGGTGGTCGACAACGACCGGCAGGCCATCTTCCTGGCCATTGGCAGCGCACTCCGGACCGAAGCGGAAACTGCCAAGATCGCCCGCATCAAGAACACCAAGGACGTCGAGGAATTCTGGATCAGCGAACCCCTGCTGCCGCAGATGCTCGCCTCCGGCCGCGTCGAGCAATTGACCGATCCGGCGCCGCTTGCCTTCGACGAAGCGGGCATGCTGGGCGCGTTCTAGTACGCGGAGTTAGAAGCTGGGAATTGGGAATTAGGATTTCCCCAACTCCAAGGCGTGCGAAAAACGATCCTGGGGCCTGAGCAGTTTGGAGTGTGTGGGTTCTGGGCCAAACTCGCCGTGGAGAGGAAGCCCCTCCACTTCGCTGCGCTCCTCTGAAAATAGACTCTCCAGGAGACTCGGTCGTCAGGGCAAAAGGCGGCCACGGAGAGCCGCCCCTACCTGATGGCGACGGCGTTGCCTAACTCCCAAATCCCAACTCCGAACTCCTCATCGGGTGCGTGTGTTAGCGTGTAGGCAGGGAAGGGTGTCGGGGGCTCGAGTGCGTATATCGACGTAGAAGGGACTCGACATTGACTGAGAACACATTGAACCGGCGGCGATTGGTCGTTTCCGGAACAGCCGCCATGGCGGCGCTCGGACTGATGACCAAAGCCGGTTCTGCCACGGCGATCCAGTCTGGCAGCGGAATTGCAGGCGGCGGGTCGGTGGAAGCCAACGGCGGCCCGGCTGAATTCTCCGTGTTCGGCGCGCATTTTCAGCTCGAGAGCGGCGAGGCGCCGCTCTTTGCCGGCTCGCTGAGCTACCTGGATGTCACGGGCAAGATGACGATCGCCAGCACATCGATCACGGCCTTTGGGGCGGTCGAAGGAGCTGAGGCGACCACGCGCCAGGTGTCCGGTATCGCAACGGTCAATGGCGAAGGCGCCTATCCCTTCGATCTCGTCGTTTCGGACGGCGGGGCAATCGGCACCGGATTGGATGTCTTTCAACTGGCCGTCGGCGCCGACGGCGCAACCGAGGTGACCGAAGCCACCTACGAGATCCAGTCGAATGTGCAATCGGGCAATCTGCAACTGATCGATTTCGTCTTCGATTCCGCCGACGTGTCTGGTGACGCAAGCCCGACACCGGCGGGCTGATCCTGTACTCCAGGAAAAACCGTCGAGCATGCGACCGAGTGCCCGGGTATTCTGACCCGGGCACCTTTTTGCTTGGACATATACGTGCATTGGAGGCAAGGGAGATGGACCATCCTCGGATTTCGCGACGTCGACTGTTGCAGGGTGCGGGTGCGCTCGCTGCAACGTCCGGACTCGGTTGGAACGCGACGCTTGCGCAAGGAACGCCTATCGCATCCCCCTTCCCGTCCGATTCCGATACCCCGCTCTCCCTCTGGGCCGATGGCACGGTCCGCACCGCGTTGATCGACTTCGTGACCGCGACCACCACCGAAGGCGATCCCAGCTATCTCGATCCAGCCGAGCGAATCGCCGTTTTCGACAATGACGGTACCCTCTGGTGCGAAAATCCGCTTTATGTCCAGCTCGTTTTTGCTATGGAACAGGTGCATGCCCTGTTCGGCCAGCATCCGGAATGGGCCAGCGAAGAACCGTTCAAATCAGCGGTCGAGGGAGATGCGGACAGCCTGCTCGCACAAGGAGATTATGCGACCCTGACCGTCATGAACCTGAGCTATGCCGGACTCTCGCCGGATAAGTACATCGCCATCGTCGCCGACTGGCTGGCGACGGCGACGCATCCAACGTTCGGCGTGCCGTACCCCGAGCTCGTCTACACCCCCATGGTGCAGCTGCTCGACTATCTACGCGCGCATGACTATCAGACCTGGATCGTTTCCGGTGGCGGCGTGGAATTCATTCGGGCGCTTTCCGAACCGGCCTACGACATCCCGCTAAACCAGATCGTCGGCAGCACCATCGAGACCGAGTTCTCGGTGCAGGATGGCGAGCCAAAATTGACCCGTATCGATCAGGTCGATTTCATCGCCAATGGCCCCGGGAAACCAGTCGGCATCTCTCATTCGATCGGTCGCCGCCCGGCACTCGCCTTCGGCAACTCAGACGGCGATTACCAGATGCTGCAATACACAACCGCGGGAGACGGCCCGCGGCTGGGCCTGCTCCTCCACCACGACGATGCCGAGCGCGAGTTCGCCTACGATCGTGACAGCATCATCGGGCGCTTGGACAAAGGACTCGATGACGCTGCCGCCCACGGCTGGCACATCGTCAGCATGAAGAACGACTTTGTCGAGGTGTTTGGGAGTTAGCAGTTGGGATTTAGGAGTTCGGATGTCTCATGTTCAGCCCCGCCGTGGGTTCCCCGCGCTACGACAATGAGGTTGTTCGACGTCGCTCAGAACGACAAAGGAAGAGATCTCCCAACTCCTAACTCCTAACTCCCAAATACGTCCGCCATGCGCTCCGCCGACTTCAGGCCCGAGCCGGTCAGCACGACCACGGTCGATTGGCCAGGGAGGATCGTCCCATCGGCAATGAATCGGTCGAGGGCCGCGGCGGCGGCCGCGCTGGTCGGTTCGGCGTACAGTCCATGCGCCGCAAGCGTTCGCGTTGCCGTCCGAATCTCATCGTCGGACACGCCGATCGCCACGCCGTTCGAGCGGCGAATCGCATCGACTGCCTCCGGGAGGCGTACGGGGCGAGCAATCGAGGCGCCTTCGGCGATTGTTGGACGACGAGATCGTCCCTCCTGGACCGGAGTTCCGTTCAACGTATCGGCAATCGTCGCCCACTCTGCAGGTTGTCCGACCAGCAAGCGCGGCAGACGGTCGATTTGTCCGGCGTTCAATAGCTCGCGGAACGCGATGTCACACCCGAGAATCAGACTGCCGGCGCCGGCAACCAGCACGACATTGTCCGGAACCTCGAATCCGAGCGCTTCCCATATTTCGTAGGCAATCGTCTTGATCCCCTGCAGGAACATCGGGTGCCAGTTATGACTGGCGTAGGGAATGACGGCAGATTGGCGAATCGCTTCGTCGGAAACGTCATCCCGCGTCCCGCCGACCAGCTCGATCTCTGCTCCAAACGCACGCGCCTGCAAGATCTTGGCGGTCGATGTTGCGGCGGGAACGATGATCTTGGTCGCAATCCCGGCCGCGGCGCCGTAGGCGGCCACCGACGCGCCGCCATTCCCGGAGCTGTCCTCGAGCGCGGTCGTCGCGCCCAGGCTGCGCAGATGGGACATCATGACCGAGACGCCCCGATCCTTGAAGCTCGATGTCAGATTGAACCATTCGAGCTTGAACTGCACAGGAACGCCCCGCCAGTCCAGTAGAACGAGCGGTGTCCATCCTTCGCCAAGCGAAACCCCGCTCGCGGGATCGACCGGTAGCACCCCCTGGTACCGCCAGATCGAACGTTCGAGCGGAACGATCTGCGCTGGCGTCAAACCAGGAAGCTCGCTCAGAGACAACGGAGAGCCGTCATCCCCTCGCCAGCGAGGATCGGTGAGCGGATAGCTCTTACCGGAACGGTCGATGAATGTCGCACGACTTCTCAATGACATTGCGCCTTTATTTGTCCAGTGCCCAGCGTCCAGGGTCCAGTGCGGCTCATACCGCGCTGCCCCTCCTAGCTCCCAGATCCTAACTCCCAGCTCCCTAGTCGATCTCGTGCTTCCAGCTCGAACGATTCCATCGGAGCGTCAGGATAGCGGCTGGCGTAGCGACGCGATTGCACCCAGGTTTCGAGGAGGTCCATTTCTTTGACGAACTGCGCTTCCGCGGTCGAGCGTGCCTGCAGCTCATTCCAGCACGAGCGCAACCGATCTCGCTGCGGCTCGGAAAGCGCCGCGGCAAGCGTCTCAATGGCAGTCGTCTCGGCGCGCCGTTTGGCCGCAGTTTGCTCGTCTGTGCGGATATGCCGTTGGTTGAGCCAGTTGCGCCTGGTATCGGGATCGAGCGATTGCAATTTTTCTCGGTCGTAGGGCGTGGCATCTCCCGCCACTGCCTCGGCAAGGTCGTGCACCAGCGCAAGCTCGACCGCGCGTGACCGATCGATCGACTCGGGAGCCAGTACCCAGACCAGAAATGCAACCCCAAAGGAATGATCCGCCACCGATTCGGCATCTTCGACGGGAATTCCCCGATCGAGCCACCCACTCCGATGAAGCTCTTTCAACCGCCCGATCGCGTCAACGATCTCGGGCGATAGGTCCAGACTAGACATTGCCGCCCAGTTGCTGATCGAGGAACTGCAGGGTCGCGGTCCAGGCATCGGCGGCTTGTGAATAGCTCTCCGCCTCTGGGTCGAAGGTCATGAACCCGTGGCCGACGCCAGTATAGGTGATCGACTCATAATCCTTGTTGGCGGCATCCAACAAGGATTCGTACTGCTCCATGTTGTCCATGCCGACGCCTTCGTCCTGATCTCCGACGATCAACATCAGGGGAACGCGGATCGAATCGACTTCCTCCATCGGCGCTTTGGGCCATCCGGGCCGTCGTGCCGGAAACCCATAAAACGAAATGGCAGCGTCGGGACCGCCGATCAATCCCGCGGAGAGCATGGCGAGCGTGCCGCCCATGCAGAACCCGATCAAACCAACCGGACCGTCCGAGCCGGCAAGCTTGCGGACATGCGCGACCGTCGCCAGGATGTCTTCGAGGGCCAGATCCTTGTCGAGCGCGGACATACGGGCAAAACGCGTCTCATTGGTGCTGTCGGCGAGCGGCCCCTGCCGTACGAAAAGCTCGGGCAACACCGTCAGATAGCCCGCTTCCGCCAACCGGCCGGCCATGTCCTTGTAAAAATCGTTGACCCCGTTGATGTCGTGAATCAGCACAACCCCGGCACGCGCCGCATCGCCATCTGGCGTCGCGGTAAAGATCGGAAGCTGAACGTCACCCCGATCGATCGTCGATTGCTCGGCTGCGGTCGGCGCTCCTCCACTGATGGGCCAGGAAATCGATGGATGACACATTGCGTTCGAATCCTTTCCGTCAAACGTAGCGCTCCGATTCCCCGATAATAGCCCCCAATGGGGCGCATGTCCGCGATCGAGATGAACCGAAGGGACGCATATGCTCGGGTTTCCGACGACCACCGACCGACCGAAACCAATGGCCCGCCGGCGACGGGGAGCTCCCGTCTATGCCCGCAACGGCATGGTTGCCACCGCCCAGCCGCTGGCAACCGCCGCCGGACTCGAAGTACTGGCCAATGGCGGCAATGCGGTCGATGCCGCCATTGCAGCGGCCCTGGTCGACGCCGTCACCATGCCCGCTTCCTGCGGGATCGGAGGCGATCTTTTCGCCATCGTCTCGAAACCGGCCAAGGGAGGCGGATATTCCGAGCTCATGAGCGTGATCAGCTCCGGAATCAGTCCACGGAATGCATCGCTCGAATTCATGCAGGAACGAGGCGAGCTCGGCGGGCGTGTGCTGGCGCAGACCGGTCCGCTCTCGCCATCGGTGCCCGGCTTCCCAGCCGGTATCGACGCACTGCTGGAGCAATTCGGCACAAGACCACTGACGGAGCTGAGCAAAGCGGCGATCGGCTACGCGGCCGATGGATTCCCCATCACCCAGATACTGGCATCCCATCTCGCCGGCGAGCGCGCATTGCTGGAGCAGTACCCCGCCAGCGCGGCCGTCTTCCTGCCTGACGGTAAGACGCTCGGACCCGGCGAGATGCTGAGACAACCTGGTCTGGCCGGCACGATCGATCAGATCGCACGCGAAGGCTCGCAGGCGTTCTACCAGGGGTCGATTGCCAAGCGAATGACCGATTGGCTGGGGCAGAACGGCGGCGCGCTGACCGCCGAGGACTTCAGCGATCATGCCGCCTGGGTCGGTGCTCCGCTGCAATCGACCTATCGGGACAAGATCGTCTATCAGACGGGACTCCCCACCCAGGGATTCGTCCAGCTCGAAGCGCAGAACATCGTCGAAGGGTTCGATCTGAGCGCCGTCGGGACCGATTCGGCGCAAGGCATCCATTACATGGTCGAAGCGCTCAAACGCTCCTTCCATGACCGGCATCTCTACGCCGCCGATCCCAACTTCGTCGACGTGCCGATGGAAAAACTCCTTTCGAAGGAGTGGGCCGCCGAACGGCGCGCAACCATCGATCCCAATCAGGCGCTGCTCGAGACCAAATCCACGTATCTCTATCCCGGCGATACCACCTATCTCTGCGCGATCGACGGCGACGGTCTAATGATCTCGTTGATCATTTCGGTCTCCGGCGCCTGGGGCAGTGGTGTTATCGCAGGGGATACCGGTGTCCTCCTGAACAACCGCGCGGGGCATTGCTTCTCGCTCGATCCGGATCATCCAAACCGGTACGAGCCGGGCAAGAAGACGATGCACACCCTCAACTGCTATCTGATCGCGGAAAGGGATGGTACGCCGATCGTGGTCGGCGGCACGCCGGGGGGCGACAGTCAGACGCAGTGGAACCTCCAATGCCTGACTGCCCTGATCGACGAAGGGCAGGATGTGCAAGCTGCTGTCGAGGTGCCACGCTGGTCGATCTGGCCGGCAACCTATCCGGTCGATGTCGGTCACCCGTTCCGGTTGGTTATCGAAGATCAGGTCGGACAACAAACGATCGATGGTTTGCGGGAACGCGGACACGATGTGGTCACCTGCGGTCCATGGAGCCAAAGTGGAACCGAGATGATCATCTCCCGTGACCCGGAAAGCGGCGTTCTCGTCGGCGGCTGCGACCCGCGCTCGGAAGGCATCGCCGCAGGAATCTAACCGTCGTCCCTCCACCCCGCCTGCGGGCTCCGGTCGGAACGACGGAGGACGCAAGCATGCTATAACCGGCGGGGTGTTCATCAGTACGTTGCGAAAGCAGGAAATCGATGTCGAATCCGATGATGAAGAAGTGGGCCAAGGTGCTGGTGCAGTTTTCAGCGCCGGTCAAGCCGGGCAAATCGGTGCTGATCACCGGCGGCGTGGAAGCCGAGCCGTTGCTTCGCGCGGTCTACGCCGAGGTTGTGGCCGCGGGCGGATACCCGGTCATGATGCCGCAGTTCACCGGTATCCAGGCTACGCTCTTGGAACATGGAAGCGACGAGCAGCTCCAGTGGATCAGCCCGGTCGAGCGGTTCATGCGCGAAACGGCCGATGTCACCATCGTCATCATGGCCGACAGCAACACTCGCTCGCTGAACGGGGTCGATCCCGCCCGGCAGGCAATCTTTCAAGGCGCCCGTCGCGAGCTCTTCCAGACCTATATGCAACGTGATGCGGACGGCTCACTCGTCTGGACACTGACGCAATATCCGACCGACGCCTACGCGCAAGACGCAGAAATGTCGACCGAGGATTTCGCCGACTTCGTGTTCAAGGCCTGCATGCTCGACAAGGACGATCCGGTCGCGGCATGGAACGAGCTGGCCGCGAAGCAGCAGATTCTGGTGAACTGGTTGACTGGCAAGAAGGAAGTCCATCTCACCGGCCCGGATACCGATCTGCGCATCGACATCACGGGTCGTACCTGGGTCAATGCCGATGGACGGAAGAATTTCCCGGACGGGGAAGTCTTCACCGGACCGGTCGAATCGGGCACGGAAGGCTACATTCGCTTCAATATGCCGGCGATCACGCATGGCCGCTCGGTCGAAGACATTCGACTCACGTTCGAAAACGGCAAGGTGGTCGACGCGTCGGCCAGTAAGAATGAGGAGTTTCTGCTGAAGCTGCTCGATATCGACGATGGTGCCCGGTACCTGGGCGAATTCGCGTTTGGCACGCATTTCGGCATCCAGCAGTTCACCGGCCAGATCCTTTTCGATGAGAAGATCGGCGGCACGGTACACATGGCCGTCGGCGCGGGATATCCCGAAACCGGCAATACCAACAACTCTGCCGTGCACTGGGACATGATCTGCGATCTGCGCCAGGGTGGCCGGGTCGAGGTCGACGGCGAGCCATTCCTGGTCGATGGCAGGTACCTCCTTTGGGAGAACGCATGACCGCCATCGGTACGCCATCGCTCGACACATTCACCTTCACACCCATCGACCGGCCGGTCGATGGCACGGTGGTGATCCCAGGTTCGAAGAGCATTACCAATCGGGTGCTTCCGATCGCGGCGCTTGCGCGCGGATCGAGCGAGCTCACCGGCGCGTTGTTCAGTGACGATACGCGTTACATGGCAGAAGCGCTCGATCAGCTTGGCGTGCGCGTCGAATCGGACGAAGCGAACAACGCCTTCACGGTGACCGGTGGCGATGGCACGTTTCCGGCTTCGACCGCCGAGCTCTTCATCGGCAATTCCGGCACCACGGTCCGGTTTCTGACCGCGGTTCTGACACTCGGGCACGGGAGTTTCCGTATCGACGGGATTCCCCGTATGCGCCAACGACCGATCCAACCACTCCTGACCGCGCTGAACGATCTGGGCAGCTCCGCCGTCAGCGAAGACGGCACCGGCTGCCCGCCGGTCCGGGTCATCGCGGATGGACTCCCCGGCGGGTCGGTGACGGTGCCGGGAGACCAGAGCAGCCAGTACTTTTCGGCGCTCCTGATCGCTGCGCCCTACGCGCGCAACGGTGTGGAGATCCTGGTCGAGGGCGACCTGGTCTCCAAGCCCTATATGCCCATGACCGCCCGGGTGATGGAGGCGTTCGGCGTCGAAGTCGAACTCGACGAGACGGACTGGAAACGGTTCGCCGTCGCGCCAGGACAACGCTATCAGGGGCGCGACTACCAGATCGAGCCGGACGCATCGAACGCCAGCTACTTCTTCGCGGCGGCAGCCGTGACCGGCGGCCGGGTGCGGGTCGATGGGCTCGGGAAGAGCTCCACCCAGGGCGATCTGCAGTTCGTCAAGGTGTTGGAAGCAATGGGCGCCTCGGTCACGATTGCTGAGAACTACACCGAGGTCATCGGCCCACCTCAGGGGGCGCTGCGCGGTGTGGATCTCGATCTCAACGCGATCTCGGACACGGCGCAAACCCTGGCCGCCATTGCCCCCTTTGCCGAGGGACCGACGACATTTCGTGGAGTCGAGCATGCCCGGCTCAAGGAAACCGACCGGGTGGCGGCCCTGGCAACGGAACTCCGCAAGATGGGGCAAGCGGTCGACGAACGACCAGACGGGTTGACGATCACCCCACAGCCGATCGTGGCAGCCGATATCGACACCTATGACGATCATCGCATGGCGATGGGCTTCGGGGTCGCGACGTTGCGGGCGCCGGGCATCCGCATCCTCGATCCTGGATGCACCGCCAAGACATTTCCCGACTTCTTCGACCGGCTTTCGGCGCTTGCGACCGGCTGACCGCTTCGCTCGGTACACTTTCGCCACGAACCGTCGCCTTCTGATGGACGGATACGCTAACGCGCATGCAACCAAGACCATCCGACACGTACGTATCGTCAGACTCGCCGCGCGGCGCGCGGCCGGTTGCGGCGCCGTTGGACGCGTCCGCTCCCGAACCGCCGGTGCGCGAATCCATGCCCTGGCGGCGATGGGGCGCAATCGCCGCGCTTTGCCTCGTTGTCTTCCTGGTCGCGCTTTGGCAGAGCTCGCACGATCTGCACACATCCCCCTTCCATCCGGATGAATCGCGCTGGGTCAACCGCGCGGCCTACCTCGAAGAGCTCCGGCACCCGCTCAGCAGCTTCTGGCAGGACCGCTATCTCGTCCGCGCGCAACCACCGTTTGGGTCGTACATGATCGGCCTCGGCCTCATGCTGCAGGGCCAGGATTTGGCGACCAACGGACCGTGGGACTTTCAGTACGGATTCGAAAACGCCATCACCTGGAATGTCTCGCATGGCAACATGCCGACCTTCGACAATCTCATCGCCGCTCGTCAGTGGAACATGGTGCTGGGTGCGCTGACCTGTGTCTTCCTGGTGTTGATCGTCGGCATGATGGTCAACTGGGTGGGCGGGGCGATTGCCGGGCTGACCATGGCCATCCACCCGTTGCACATCTACCTTTCGACGCTGGCGGTCTCGGATGCCATGTTCACGACCTTCGTGGCGTTTGCGGTGTTCTCCGCCGTCCTATTGGCTCGCAAGCCGACCTGGGCCCGTTCGGTCTTGCTGGCGGTCGCGCTCGGCATGGGAGCTGCGACCAAGCTCAGTCCGCTCTTCATCGCGGCCGGCTGGAGCGGGTACGCGCTCATCCTCTTTCTCGATCCGTGGCTCCGGTCACGAGCGCGGCTGGGCCGGTTCTGGTCGCTGCTCTCCAGAAAAGAGCTCGGCACCGAACGCAGGCTCGGTTGGCGCTTGCTGGCGCAAGTCGGACTGGTGGGAACCTTCTTCATCCTGGTCTACCCCTTTCTTTGGCCCGATCCGATCGGCCGCATCCGGATCATCTTCGCGTTTCGACGCTACGAGATGAACAACCAGGCCGGATTCTGGCCGCAAGCAGCAATTCACGGTCCGATCGAAGCCCTCGAACGAACCTGGCAAAACCTGCAGGATCGCACCTCCTCCAGCGAGCGCATCTTCATCTGGCTTGGAGAGCTCATTAGCCGGGATTGGAGTGGGTACAGCGTCGACCTCTATCTGGCTGTTCCCGGGCTTGCGGTCCTGCTTTATCTGGCCTGGAAGAACGGCCTGGCCAGTCCGCAAATGCTGGGGATGATCGCCATCGTCGCGCAATCGATATTGATCCTAGGCGCCCTGGGAGTCGATTTCAATCGGTACTACGAGCCGCTGGTCTTCACGACCGCGGCCGGTGTCGGCGTTCTCGGCGGCTGGCTGGTTGAATTGATCTGGGGAGTCGCCTGGTTCTCCAGCCGGCGACGAGCCTCCAACTCCGCGGTCATTTCGCAATCAACGACTGGTGGCACACGACCGGTGTAGTGTTGGGCATCCAGTGCTCCTTCGATTGCCGTCGTGAGCCTGTCATCAGCTATGCCGAGCTCTCCTGAATGCTCCGCCGAACGTCCTTGATCAACATGTAGAGAAGTAAGGGATCGAGCGGCGATGATTCGAAGCTGAATCGCTCGTAGTATCTCCGAGCGTCATCATCTTTGGCATGGACGGCCAGTGCGCGAATCCCCGCAATATCAGCGGCTGCCACCGTGCGCTGCATTGCATCCTTTATCAGCCCTTCGCCTATTCTTCTTCCCTGATAGTTCGTAACAACGGCAAGACGAGCCAGAATCATCAAAGGAATTGGGTGACGCGCAATTCCCTTGAGGAGTCGCTCAGGCGCGTCTTCATATCCGGTTTCGCCAACGACGAGCGTGTAGTATCCAACAACCGCATCTTCCCCGATCGCAAGGTACGTCTGAGATGCGTTCGCGAGTTGGCTCTGCAAGGCGTGCTGGATGAGGAATCGATCAAGTGGCTCTTGCCCACATGCAAAGTCTTCGACCTGATGATGACGCGTGAGCTTCTCGACTCGAATCGAGGTCACTCGATTTCACCAATTTCGAAGACGCTTGGCTCGCTAAAAAGACGAACGACTCCTGGAAGCACACGGGGCGGCGCATCCAGCGCCGCTACGAATGCGGACCATTGCTCCGCATTCAGTCCAAAATAACGGCGATCCGGCAAAGCTTCGTTTGCACGCTCGAGTGCGCTTCGGAGGACAAAGTCACTCACTGAACGATGCTCGAGCTCGGCAGCGGCAATCAGCTTTCGCTTGTCGTCCGGGGTAAGCCGGAGGTCCAGCTTCTCTGATCGTGGTGTGGCAACCATTCCATAACCCTCCTTTCTGTTTTGTCATTCTACCCGAGCCGCCAGACATTGTCATGACACGAAGCGGACTATCGCTTCTTTACCAGCATGACGCCGCCGATCGCCAGGAGACCGCCGATGACCTGCTCAGGCGTCAGCCGGTCGCCGAGAATGATGGCCGCAATCAGCAATGAGCAGAATGGTTGCAGGTACATATAGACCAGGGTGCGCGCCGGTCCCACCTGTTGCACCGCCGCCTGCCAAAGCGTGTTCCCGACCAGGGTTCCCATCGCCACGTAGATTAGAGCGCCCCCGACAAGCGGCTGGGGCATATTGCCGGCCAGCGATCCCAGCGAAGGCAGGCTGAGTGGGACGATCAGCAACAGAGCCATGGCGATGAACCATCCTGTCGATCGAAGCGCACCATATTTCTTGACCAACGGTTGTGGATAGACGGTCATCCCCACCCAAAGGGCGGACGACGCCAGTCCCATCACGTCGCCCACGACCGATGCTCCCTCGGCTGACGAGGCATCTCCAACCACAATCAGGACGCCAGCAAACCCGATCAGCATCGCGACCATCGAACGCCGGTCCGGCCGGTCTCCCTGTCCCAGCCACCGGTAGACCGCGCCCAGCAACGGACCGATCGACGCAAGGATGACCATGTGCGCCACCGTCGTACGGGAAAGGCCGGTGGTGAAGAGCAACGTCGACAGGGCGAAGAACCCAGAGCCGGCGAGCAGGAACTTTGGAACGTCCTCCCGCTCGATTCCCACCGGCAACCGGCGTAGGCGCATGTACGCAAAGACGATGACCGCGGCAATGCTCATGCGCAACGCCATGAATGAAAGAGGCGGAATTTCGCCCAGGGCATACTTGGTGAACGGCGCGATTGCCCCCCACATCATGATGGCCGAGAGCGCGCGCGGGTTGAAGTAATTCGAGATCGTGCGCGACCCAGTGGGTGCGCCAGCGCTTCCAGGATCGTCGCTCACTGAGTTCGCCAGACGGCGTCGCCGATCACACGCGACGACGCGCGCACTGCAACCGTGAAGGCAAAGAGCGAGCCAAATTCCTGTGTCGCCAGCATCGACGTGGCGTAGAGACCGGGGACCGAAAGTTGGAAGGTGGAATCGAGCACCGGGAATCCGTTCTGGATCTCGACCCGATCGAGCAGGTTGCCTGCTGCCAGCATCGGGACACGGCGCGCATCCGCGCGGTACCCGGTGGCCAGCACGACCTGATCGACCTCGAGCTTGTCACCACTGTCGAGCGTCAGCAGAATCGAGCCACTGGAGGCGAGGTCCGAACCCGCGATCGTGCGAAAGGGCAGACTGCGAACCGCCGGCGTTGCCAACCGCGGAGTCAACCAGGGTTCGAGCTTGCCCCGTCCTTCTCCCCACAAACGGAACGCAATTTTTCGTTTCTGGGCGTCGTCGAGCGATCGGTACCATGCGGGATCGCTGGCGATACGCTCAACCACCGGCGTAGTCCAGCTCCAATCGGCTTCGGCGAACCGCGGCGTCCGGTGCCGGTGGATGACATCGACCGCGTCCGCCCCCGCCTCGTGAAGCAACGCGGCCCATTCGTAGGCGCTTTGCCGGCCGCCAACGATCGCGAACCGCTTCCCGGCGGCTTGCGAGAAATCGACGAAATCGACTGTGTGCGCCACATGCTGATCGGGCAGAACCGCCCGCAGCTCGTCGGGGACGTAACCGAAATTCCCGAATCCAAGCGCGAGCACCACATGACGTGCCGTGAGCCGATTGTCGCCGGTGAAAACCGCTTCGTATCGACCGTCTGGTCGTATATCGAGCCGCTCGACCTGACGATCGATCGGCTCCAGCCCGCTGACGACCTCGAACCAGGTCGCAAACTCCAGGTAGTCGGCGAGCGAAAACGGGGTAATCGATGCCTTGGTACGACCCGTTTGCTCGAGCCACATCTCGATGGTGTGGACGGCGTGCGGATCGTAGTGCCAATCCCATGACGAACGGAGATACATCCCGGCGGGCATCCGGTCCCGCCAAAATGCCATCGGACGCCCAACGATTGCGGTTTCGACCCCCAGCGATTTGGCATACGCGGCAATGCCAAGGCCATAGGGGCCGGCGCCGACGACCAACAGGTCGGTTTCGACCCGAGCGGGAAGATCGGATGCCTGGGTCACCGGCTCGAGCTGGGAGCGGGTGGATAGTTGATGAGAATCAGTAACGCGCATCTGCTCCCCTGACCGATCTCACGAGCCTGCCTCATAGGAATGCCGGTTCCCTGTATTATCCTGCTCGTTGCCAAAACCGTGGAGCTCGGATGCACGTGCATATCACCAACTTGCTGGCCGGTACGCCCAAAAATTCCGATCACCCCTCGAGAGATTCCCGGCTTCGGCATGGCGGGACGCTCATGCGTCCCGGCAACTCACTCGCGCGCAGTCTGGGCCTGCGGCTTGCCCTGGCGGCGTCGATCGTGCTGGTGGTCACCCTTGCGGTCTACGCCGGTCGCCATGGATTCGCGGACAACTCGCACCCGGGCGAGCCACTCTCCCTCGTCGACTCGGTCTACTACGCGGCCACCTCGTTGACCACGGTTGGCTATGGCGATATCGTTCCGGTGACCCCACAAGCACGACTGCTCAATTCCGTGCTGCTCACACCGGTGCGGTTGTTCTTTCTCATTCTCTTCTTTGGCACCGCCTATGAGGTTTCGGTCTATGTCACGCGCAGGGCGCAGGAGCGCGAAGTGCACGATCTGAACAAGCAACTCGATCACCACACGATCATCTGCGGGTACGGCACGACCGGCAGGGCGGCGGCTCGAACACTCCTCTCCCAAGGAAAACCAAAGCGCGACATTCTGGTCATCGACCGAATGCACGAGGCGGTCGAGCGTGCGCTGGCCGACGGGTTCAGCGCGTTCCTGGGCGATGCCACCGAGGAAGCAACCTGGCGGCACGCAGCGGTCAACAAAGCAGAATCGGTGCTGGTTGCACCGGGCCGCGATGATACGGCGGTGCTCATCTGTCTGACGGTAAACAACATCGAGCCCGAGGTGAATCTGGTCGTGGCCGGCATGGAAGAGGAGAATCTGAAGCTGCTCTACCAGGCAGGGGCGGATCGCGTGATCGCCCCGGCGGTCATGGGCGGACGCTTGATGGCCGCCGCGTCCGAAACCCAGTCGGTTCCCTGGTTCGTTCAACAGCTCATTGGGCAAGGCTGGAGCGATCGGAAGGAGTACCGGGTCACGGCGGCGGACGCCGGCCAGACAATCCGGGAGCTCCCCGGTTTTCACGATGTCCTGGTGCTCGGCGTTTCCCGGCCACCGGATCTGATCTGTGACGACCTCGATACCGTGCGACTGCGCGACGGGGACACCGTCATCTACTACGAGCTAACCGTCCAGGACGCCGTCACGCGGCGTATGACCAACAATGGAGCACCAACATGATCGATCTGACCCCTCGTGATACGCACCCCTGGGTGGCGGAGGGAGTTGGTAAAATCCGCTTCGGAGTCAGCATCTACCCACAACCGCCCGATTGGCGACACTTTCTCGATCTCGTCCAGCAGATGGAGACTGCCGGATTCGATGGGTATTTCTCCTACGATCATCCCGGCTCGAATGCCGATTGCTGGACCGCACTCAGCGCGCTGGCCGTCGTCACGAGCACCATCCGCCTGGGGCTGGCGGTCGATTGCATCTACTACCGTCCCCCCTATTTGCTGGCGCGCCAGGCCGCCGATGTCGACCGGCTCTCGAATGGACGGCTGGTACTGGGACTTGGGATCGGTCACGTCAAGAGCGAGTTTCGCGAGATGGGCATTCGCTTTCCCTCTACGGCCGAACGACTGTCGGGAATGGATGAGACCATCGCCATCCTCCGGGGGCTCTTTACCGGGGAACCGTTTGCATTCGATGGCGCCCAATGGTCGGTCGATTCACCAGGCACCTTTCTCCCGCCGGTCCAGCAACCGCGTATCCCCATCCTGCTCGCCGGCGGCGGTGAAAAGGTTACGCTCCGGCAGGTCGCGCAATATGCCGATGCGTCCAATATGGGAGCACATGGCTCGATTGGCATGGCGGTGACCGACGACGATATCCGGCGGAAATTCCGGGTGCTGGCGGACTATTGCGCCGAGTTCGGACGGCCAGCCAATTCGGTACTGCGCAGCCAGTTCACGATGCCACTCGTGCTGGGACGCAATCAGACCGAGATCGACCAGAAGCTGAAGCAATGGCCGGCTGAAACGGTCGCATCTTGGGGCGACGCCATGGTGGCGACGACGCCTGAACATGCAATCGCGTTCTACCGCGCACAAGCTCAGCTCGGATACCAATACTTTATTGCCAATGTACTGGGTGGGGACGACGACACGATCGATCTCCTCGCCACGCGGGTCATGCCAGCGGTGATGGGGGCGTGACCGAACCGGTTGCATTACGGGCCTCCGTCCTGATCACCAACTACAACTACGGACGGTTCGTTGGAGATGCAATTGATTCAGCCCTCGCTCAAACCTGGCCGCACGTCCAGGTTGTCGTCGTCGACGATGGCTCGACCGATGAATCTCGTCTCCTGCTGGAGACCTATGGGGACAAGGTTCATACGATCGTGAAAGAGCACGGCGGTCAGGCCTCCTGTGTCAACGCGGGTATCCCTCACCTGACCGGAGATGCGGTTATTGTGCTCGACGCCGATGACATGCTCGACCCGACCGCCATCGAGAAAACCATTGGCTTCTTCGCCGATCCAGATGTGGTCAAAGCGCACTGGCCAATGGCAACGATCGATCGCTATGGCCGCCCCACCGGCGCTGTCCGCTGGCAGAAACCGGCTTCGGGCAACTATCGACAGCAGGCGCTCAAGGTCGGGCCTGCTAGTCACATTACGCCGGCATGTTCCGGAAATTTCTGGCGCCGGAGCTTTATCGATCAGATGCTCCCATTGCCGAGCGGCGATCTCGCGAATGTGATCGATTCGGTGCTCTTCACCTTCTCGCCATTCTTTGGCACGTTCCGCGCATGGCACGAGCCGCTGACCCTCTACCGGGTACACGGAGACAATATTTCCACCAGGTTCTCAGCCGGGATTCGCCTTCGTCTCTGGGAGCTCCGCGCAGAGCTGCTCCACCAATGGCTCACCGATCAGGGGGAAGAGATCTCGATCGCGCGGTGGCGAGCGATGAACCCATTCGTTCGCCGCCTGCAGTCGGTCCTGAAGGCGGAAGCGCGGATTGGGGCGCATCTTCCCAAGACGGCGGCAATTGTGCTGGTCGCGGGTCAGCATTATGACCGCCAGGACATCGCTCCGCAGCGTCCCGTCCACCGCGCGCCGCCATCCCTGCTCGCCCCTGAACGAGTCGAAGCTGACTTTCGCGAGATGATCGACGACGTTCGCGAGGGAAACATTCAGGCGATCGTCGTTCAGGGGCCGGCAACCTGGGAATCGACCAATCTCGCAACGCTGGTCAGGCTTCTTCGAGACGAACACCATGTTGTCCACGCAGACGACTGGATCGTCATTGCCACCATCGAGCCCCAAGGGCAAAACGACGATTCGAATCTACCGCTCGTTGATCCATAGGGTCTCGCGGGCGAGTCCTACCCCGCACCGCGGCAGACCACAATCGGGCCAGATATTACGGAATCCGGGTCGTGACGCGAGAATGTCAGGTCCCGTATCCGGTAGTGCTTCGCCGGCACGGGGCCGGCGGCTACACCATGCGTTTGGCCACAGACAAGCAGTCGGGTTTCAACGGCTTGGACCCAATTTTTAAGGTTAGAACGCTTGGTAGGGATTGCTGCGTTGGGGCCGTGGCGACGTCACGTCGCTACGGCCCGTCGCGTTCAGACGGATTCCATGGAAAAAGCAAAACCGCCGGGGATCGATCCCCCGGCGGTCCGCATACCCTGAAGAAAAGACGGCTAGCGGTCGCCCGATCGCGACGTACTTCTTCCCGAGTTCGCCCACGAATTCCGATTGCGGGCGAATGAGGCGGTTGTTCGACACCTGCTCGAGCACATGCGCGCTCCAGCCAACCGCGCGCGCAACCGCGAAGGTCGGGGTAAACATGTCGCCCGGCAGTCCGACGGCGGCGAGCACCGCGGCCGAATAGAACTCGACGTTCGTATAGAGGCGACGGCCCGGCTTCCGCTCGTTGAGCATCTCCAAAGCGCGCGTCTCGGTCTGCAACGACAATTCGAAGAAATCGGGATCGCTGGCGGTGCGGGCCATCTCGCGCAGGATATCGGCGCGCGGATCTTCCGCCTTATAGACACGGTGTCCGAAACCCATCAGGCGGTCACCGCGATCGAATGCCGCGGTCAGCCACGGATCGACATTTTCGGCCGTGCCGATTTCGTTCAGCATATCGAGCACCTTGGACGGCGCGCCGCCATGCAGCGGTCCCTTGAGGGCGCCGATCGCGCCGGTCAATGCGGAAACGATGTCCGATTGGGTGGAGGCAATGACGCGGGCCGTGAAAGTCGACGCGTTCATGCCATGATCGGCCAGCAGGATGAGATAGGTCTGCAACGGTTTCCAATGCCGCTCTTCCGGCTCGGTGCCGAAGAGCTGATAAAGGTAGCTCTGCGCAGTGTTGTGTCCCGGCTTCGGGGCAACCGGCTCCAGCCCCTGGCGCAGGCGAAAGAAGGTGGCCAGCACCGAAGGGAAGAGCGCCGACAGGCTCATCGCCTGGTCGAGGTCCGGGGTATCGGTGAAGACATCGGGCAGCAATGGGCCAACCGACGAGATACCCGTCCGCAGGACATCCATCGGCTGCGCATCTTTCGGCATCTGGCGCAGAATCTCGATTGCGGCCTCGGGGAGCGCGCGGTTCGCGTCCAGCTTCTGCTGGAAGGCCGTCAGCTCGCTCGCGGTCGGCAGGTGGCCAACCCACAAGAGGTAGGCAACTTCTTCGAACGAGGCGTTGTTCGCCAGCTCATGGATATCGTATCCACGATAGACGAGCCGCCCCTCTTCGCCGAAGACATGGCTCAGCGCCGTCGATGCCGCGACGACGCCTTCAAGTCCTTCAGGCTTGGGCAAAGGCGCCTCGGTACGCGTCGCGGTCGATCCAGTCATTGTTCGTTTCGCTCCTCTTTCTTCAGAGGCGTGACGGCCCATCCGCTTGACGGGTGGCCGACGCCCTGACATGGCACATCTTGTACGTGCGCGTGTACACGATATGCATATGGGGACGCAATGCCCCGGGTCCCGGACCGTGGCTGGGGCACCACCGATCCGTTTTCGTCAACGCCAAATCCTATCACTTTCACTGACCGTCCGAGACGCGATCCCCGCGGACGAGACCGAACAACAGCGGCTGGGCAGCGCCAAGTTGGCGCTGCCCAGCCGCGATGCGAGGTCGACGAGCGTGAACCCGCTATTTGCCCATCACTTCCTTCATGGCATAGGCAGCGGTGCCGGCGAGCACGGCTTTGCCAATCGGGCTATTGAGCAGATCGCCGAAGAGATCGCCCAGACCGCTGGAGTTGTCGTCTGCCGGAGCTGGCTGCGCGGCTGCCCCGCCCCCATCGAGCATACCGGAGAGAATGTCACCCAGACCGCCACCCGAGGTCGCCCCGGTGTTGCCCGACGCACCACCGCCCAGCAGTCCACCCAGAATGTCTCCGAGGCCGCCACCGCCCGAACCAGACCCGGCCGAACCGCCGGCCATCCCGCCCAGAATGCCACCGAGCAGGTCATCCAATCCAACCGAATCGTCTCCGCCGCCACCGCGCGCATCGACCGCCTTGCGTTCGCCAGACCGCTCGATATCGATCATCCCCTGGCCGGCCTGGCGTTGCTGCAGCATCTGGTTGAACTGCGCACGCTCGTTGTCGGGCAAGCTGGCAACCGACTGCTGGAACGCGCGCTGCATCTGCTCAGGCGTCGCCACTTTGGCAACCTGCTGCAATTGCTCGATCGCCTCCTGATCGGAGACCTCGGCCCCCGCCGGATTCTTCTGATACCGATTGATGAAATCCTGCGCCTTGGCTTTCTGCTCGTCGCCGGCGTCGCCGCCGCCGAAAAGCCCCTGTACACCGCTCACTTGCTGCTTCTCCTCTGTCCACAGGCATGTACGGTCCGCATGGCCACTTGCACTGTGCTACGTTAACCGTGGCTACAGTTTACTTGGCTTCGGCGAGTGTCGACAGTTCGAGCACCCGCCGTCCAGCTCGAGGAAGATCATCGATGCGACATCGTTTTCTCGCAATTCTGGCCGTCGGGATCATGGTGCTTGGCATGGTCGTCCCCGTACGCGCCCAAACGACCGCCACCGACGCCACCACGCTGCAGTACCAGGCGCAAGCGGCCGATGCCGCGCGAACCATTCTGGCGCTGGCTGGAGCGCGCGATTTCAATACCATGTACGACCTGATGCACCCGGATTCGCAGGCAATTGCCCCTCGCGCGGCAGTCGTTGGCTTATTCGATGCCGCCTATACCCAGGCGCAGGCAGGCGTCCCACAAATCATTGCCGTCGAGGTGCTGGATTACATCTGGCCGGTCACGGGGCAAACCTACCGTCCCGCCGCCCAGGTCACCTTCGTTCAGCCGATCGTGGACCAAAACGGTCAGCAGACGTATGTGCAGGATGCCATCTATCTCGCTCCGGACTCATCTGGTACCTGGGGCTGGTTCTTTGGCAATTCGGCCGAGATGGTCCAAAACGCCATCGACACCTACGGCTCGTCCAACGCGGCGCCGCAAGGCGACTCGACCGTCCTCGATACACCGCTTACCCAGGGTGACTTCCTCGTCAACACCGTCAACGATCTCGATGCCTTCTGGCGCGATGTCATCAACTACACCGAGTACAGCTATCAGTCACCGGGCGTCGTGATCGTCGCCGAGGGCGATACCGTGCAGAGCGCCTGTGGTCCCGCATCCACCGGATTCTGGGGTTTCTACTGTCCGGTCGACCAGAAGATGTACCTGGATGAGAAGCTCCTCGACGATTTGCGAGATCAGGGATATTACTTCGCTGCCGCGTTCGTGATCGCCCACGAGTGGGCCCATCACGTTCAGTCGGGTATCGGCTTGACTCGCACCACCGCTCCGACGCAGTGGAACGAGGTGCACAGCATCGAGCTTGAGCTGATGGCCGATTGCATGGCCGGCGTCTGGGCACGGGATGCCGAGGGCCGCGGCGTCATCGACCCGGGGGATATCGAACAAGCGGCAACGTTTGCGATCCAGATGTTGGGCGATCCCTCCTACATCGGCGAGTATGACGAGCAAGCGCACGGCACCGGCGAGCAACGCGTTTCGGCGCTCATGGGCGGCTACAATGACGGTTTCCTGGCGTGTAATCTGTTGATCTAGCGGTTTTTACGTCCAGGGTGCAGCGCGTCGGACGGCTCCGTCGGGCCTTGGCCTCACATGCAGCGACGAGACCAACGCATCACTCCGTGCGTTACCGAACAGAGATGCTCCAGCACCGCCATCGACCATGGTGTTGGAGCGTTTTCATTCCGACCTGACCCGAAAGGACATCAGCACCGTGCCTCATCGAACCGCCTCCCGCCGAACGCTCCTGAAAGCCTCGGCAGCTGTTACCGCAGCCGCCGTCGTTCCCGCATCGGCCGGTCTGGCCGAAATTGCCGCCCAGGGCGACGGGACCGGCGTCGCCGGGGAGTATCTCCTGCCGAATAACCGTATCCTCTCCTACTATGGATTTCCGACCAACGAGCTGATGGGGATCCTTGGGGAGTACGCCAAGGAAGACCTGCTGCCAATCCTGCAGGAACAAGCCGCGGCGTACGAGGCGGTCGATCCATCCCGCCCGGTCAAGCTCGCGTACGAGGTGATCGCATCGGTCGCGCAGCGGGATGCCGGCGCCGATGGAAACTATCTGGAGTACACCAGCCCGGACTGGATTCAGGAGTACGTCGACTTCACCGCCGCGAACGACCTCCTGCTCATTCTCGATATGCAGTACGGCTACAACACCACCGAGCAGGAGCTGAACGCCGTACGCGAGTATCTGATGTATCCGCACGTTCACCTGGCGCTCGACCCGGAGTTCAGTGTGAACGAGGGTGAGGTGCCGGGCGAAGTGCTGGGCCAGATCGATGCGGCCGATGTGAACTGGGCGCTGCAAGAACTCGCAACGCTCTCAGCCGAGAACGGACTCCCGCCCAAGATTCTCGTCGTTCACCAGTTCAATCTCTATTCGATCACCAACAAGGAGCAGATCGCGGCGCCGGAGGGCGTGCAGTTCGTGCTGGAAGTCGACGGATGGGGCGACCCGGAGGCAAAACGCGAAACCTACTCGGTCGTCGCAGGCGAAGTGCCGTTCGACTTCTATGGGTTCAAGCTCTGGTACCAGCAGGACGTTCCGTTGATGACCCCGGAAGAGGTGTTGGCGCTGGTTCCGTCTCCGGACATCGTGATCTATCAGTAGGGAGCTGGGAGC
>JAMLHN010000046.1 GCA_023957115.1 Thermomicrobiales bacterium | reverse complement strand
GCCGGCGGCACCGGGCCGCCAGCGCCCAGACAATGCAACACGCGCCGGACCGATGTCGACCCGCCGCTTCCCGTTGCTCCGAGATTGCCGAGAAACCTGCTTGCTTCTCGTCAGCGACCGCTGGTCATCTGACAGTGGCCCATTCGGTTTTCTCCGGCCCCATGACGCCGGCCTCTGGACCCCGTTTCAAACGCACCCTAGCTCGTTCGCTTCAGGAAATCGCGCACGACGTCGACGAACTTGTCCTGTTCTTCGATGAACGGCATATGACCGCTTTCCTCGAACATCACCAGCTCCGACCCCGGGATCAGCTCGACGATCGCCTCGCACTCGCTGACCGGCGTCACCCAGTCATGCCGTCCCGAGCAGACCAACGTCGGAACGGACAGCGATGGAAGACCGGCGCGAACGTCGTAGTGCGGAATGATCTTCTCGAACATGTATGCGGCGACCAGCGGATTGTCCTTGCCACGCTTGACCAACGCGTCCTCGCGCTCCTTATTCCAACGGTGGAAATAGAGTGGGATCATGACTTCCCACCAGGCGATGAACTCGTCTTCGTCGGTCACTTTTCCTTCGAACAGCGTTGGTCCGACCCGTTTCTGTTCCGGGGTCGCGCGAGTCTCCAGCTGGGCCGAGGCCGCTTCCCAGAAGGCATGGCTGGGCGAGGTCGTTACCAGAACGAGCCGATCGACACTGTCTGGATAGCGCAAGGCATGGACCTGCGCCCACATTCCGCCAAATGAGTTGCCGATAACGGTGATCTTGCCGAGCCCGAGCAGCTTGCGGAGCTCCTCGATGTCATCGGCCATTTGCTCGATCGTGCACGTTTCTAGCGCCACCCGCTCCGATCGCCCAGTTCCCCGGTGATCGATGTAGACCAGCTGAAAATCTTCGGCCAGTGGCGATAGCCACGGCTTGAAGTAGCTGTGGTCCATGCCTGGACCGCCGTGGAGTACAAACGCCACCGGTTTCTCGACCATGTCGACCCCGACTGGAGCGAGACCCATTCCCTCCACATCGAAATAGATCTGGGCGCCGTTTACCTGTGCGAGCATCGAATCCCCTTGCCTAATCGAGCGATCCTCGCAAACGAGACTCGACCTCCAGCGGTGAGAGTTGCTTACGTGATCGCCAACAAATTCTCACGGCAGCATAGCGTACGCAACCCGACCGCGGGCCAACCTGCTGACCGGCACGGCCCACAGCGGCAGATGCCCCCTACCTCGCCCTCGACTATGCTGTCTTCTCAGGACTCAGGACTCAGGACTCAGGACTCAGGACTCAGGACTCAGGACTCAGGACTCAGGACTCAGGACTCAGGACTCAGGACTCAGGACCCGTCTACGCGCGGGCGCGTTCCTTGACCGGGCGCAGCCACTCCTCTCGGAACCACTGCGTCTGCCACGGAATAGCCACCCGCGTGCCGCTGTCGCGGAAGTCGACCAGATAGAGCGGAATCGTATAGGGGCCCCGTGGATTGATCTCGACGATCTTTCCAACCGCGCCGTCGAACTTGGCTTCCGGTGAGGTCGTGTAGAGCACGCTCACGCCCCAGACACCGCGCTTGTTGTGGCCACGTGGCATGTACACCTCGACGGCGTCCCCGACGTCGAAGCGAGATTTGTGAACGGAGTCAGTCACTGGTGGCTCCTCGAATGGCAATCGGGCGCCGGACACGTATCGCCGGCAATCTGATGCCCGGATTATAGCCCTCCCGCGGACGCTCAGGATGTGGCGAGCTTCCGCCGCGCGGGCACGCCGCTACTGCCGGCGAGCCGCCGGCGGATCCCCGCCAGGGGACCGCCCGGCTCCGACTCGAGCTGCGCGGGGTCGGGCGGATACGACGGTTGGGCTGTGAACGCGCGGCCGAACGGCTGGGTGATAACAATGTCATCGAGCTCGCGCTGGCGCTCCGCCGTCCGCTGGGTGCGGACCATTGCCATCCGGCGGGCATAGAGATCGACGATGCCGCCCGGCAGCTGATCGTCCGACCAGCGGGAACGGGCGTCGTCTTGCGTAGATGAATGATGTGACACGAGGCACGACTCCGCTCGTTCGGTGCATCGGGGCGCGGTTGGATGCATTGTACGTACGCAGCTGGTAGCTTAGCAATTCCTTATCGTCCCCGCAAGATTTGGTGACAGATTGTCATGTCGCCTACGCCGGGGCGCTCCGCGCAGGGCACACCCGTATTGGCCAGTTCAGCAGGAAGGAGCCCGATACGGATCTTGTCTGAATTGACGACACCCGGCAAGCACCAATATCATCGCCTGGCCTGCTACAGAACGAATGGTTGGGTGGGACGCGTCCTGGCAAGGGGCGAACGAGCGAAGGAGTCAGGCGGCGCCGAATGAGTCAGCAGGAATTGTCACTGGTCGGGAAGCATCTTCAGTCTCGTGCCACACGGTCGCACTCCTTCGAAAGCTCTCCCTGGTCTGAAGCCCTCGATCTGATCCGAGATCGTCCGGATGCCATCTACTTCGGGGACGGAGCCCCTGCCACGGAGGTTCAGCCGATTGCCCGACTCCAGGAAGCCGCCTTGAAGGCGTGGGCCGACGCAAGCGGCAATCTTGGATACGGTGAATTGGCGGGATATGCCCCTTTGCGCGAACTGATCTTGGAACGCATGCAGGTTCGGGGGATTCGTGCCGGCGCTGGCGACATCATGGTGACTAATGGCAGCCAGCAGGGGATCGACCTGATTGCACGTTTGATGCTCGATCCCGGTGATCCGATCCTGGTCGAGGGACCGACCTATATCGGCGCGATGCAGACGTTCGATGCCTACGAGATCGACTATGTCGTCATCCCGATGGATGACGAGGGGATCGATGTGGCCGCGCTGGACGCACGGCTCGATGCGATGGATCGCAAGCCGAAGCTTCTCTACACGATTCCGGCCTTCCAGAACCCGACCGGCACGTCGATTTCCCTTGCCCGGCGTGAGGCGCTGCTGGATCTGGCCGAGCGCCGGCATTTGCTGATCCTCGAAGACGATCCGTACGGGGAGCTCTGGTATGGGAGCCCGCCCGCGCCTGCCTTGCGGGCCGATCATCCCGCGGTGGTCTATCTGGGGTCGTTCTCCAAAACCATCGCTCCCGGACTTCGGGTCGGCTGGATGGTGCCGCCGCCGGAGATGATGGACTTGCTGGCCATGGCCAAGGAAGCGACCGATATCCACAGCAACCGTATCGCCACCCGCACCGTCTATCACGCCGCCGAGGGATTCCTGGACGGTCATGTCGCGATGTTGCGGGAGTTCTACGGCGCCCGGCGAGATGTGCTGATCGAGGGTCTGACCGCATCGATGCCGCCCGAGATCGAATGGAACGTCCCCGACGGAGGATTCTTCATTTGGTTGCGCTTACCAGAGGCCGTTTCGGCCAACGAGATGCTGGTAACCGCTGCCCGGCACGATGTCGCCTATCTACCCGGCTCGTGGTTCTACCCCTTGGGCGACGTACGCACTAACGAGCTGCGGCTCAGTTTTTCATCGCTCCCCGTCGACCGTATTCGCGAAGGAGCCAAACGCCTCGGTCACGCGGCAACCGATTTTCTCCGCAACGAGGAATGCAGCTGAGCGGGAGTTGGGAGTTGGGATTTGTGAGCCAGGAAAAGTGACCCGGCGTGTTTGAAACGGTCCTGCGTCCTGAGCCCTGGGTCCTGCGACGATCTGGGCGACTGATGTCGGGGCGCGACCGGTTACGCTCAATCTGGCCATGCCCTCGAACGATGACGCGTTTTCCTTTCCTAACTCCTAAATCCCATCTCCTAACTCCCATCTCCTAACTCCCCAAACTAATAGACAATCAAGCTATGAATATGCTGCCCGGCAAGCCTGTCGCGTCCGTTGAGATCGCTCAGCTCGACAAGGACCGAGATGCCGACCAGCTCGGCGTCTAGGCGGTCGACCAGATTGACCGCGGCCCGAATCGTACCGCCGGTCGCCAGCAGATCGTCGACGATGATGACGCGTTGCCCGGATTTGATCGCATCGCTGTGGATCTCGACGGTGTTGACACCGTATTCGAGCTCGTATTCCTCTTGCAGGGTGTTCCCCGGCAGACGGCCGACCTTGCGAACCGGCACCAGCCCGGCGCCGAGCGTATAGGCCATTGGCGCACCGAAGATGAATCCGCGGCTTTCGATCGAGACGACATGATCGATGCGCTCGAAAGGCGCGGTCATGGCGTCGACCGCGGCCTTGAAGGAATGGCCATCCGACAGTAATGGGGTAATGTCTCGAAAGAGAATGCCAGACTTGGGAAAATCGGGAATGCTGCGAATCTTCGCGGTCAAATCCTCGATCGTCGGTGGTCCGTCCTGGCTCATCATGCTCCCTCATTGCTGCTCAACAGGCTGCGCCCCAACGCGCGGATTGGCAGTCTACCGCAGTCCTCTTCGCAAGAGAAATGCTGTGCCCGGATTTCAGAATTTCTCGTATCTACCGTCTGCGGGGAATTCCGGGAGGGCGGCTCGGGAATTCAAACGCCCGGAAACCTTGCCGGGTAACGATTCCGGTGGTACCGTCGATGCGCCCCGAATTGTCCGCGGGCCGGGCGGGGCCCAATTCTGTTTAGAGGTCACCGAGTAGATGGCGTTTCGAATCAAACGGCGCACGATCGTGCGGGCAGCGGCGGTCGTTCCGTTCGCGTTTCTTTCCGCCCGCCATTCCATCAAGCGCGCGCTGGCGCAGGATGACGTCACGCCGGCCGATATCACCCAGCTCACCATACTCGCGGCCGGACTCGACTCCCGTGAGCCGGACCAACCGGAGAATGCCGACGTCTTCATCATTGCCCGGGTCGATGTACCAAAGGCGACGGTCCGCGCGGTGAGCGTCCCGCGCGATCTGTACGTCAACATTCCCGGCTTTGGCTACGACAAGATCACACGCACCTACGATTTTGGCTCCAAAGCCAACAACAGCGAGTTCAAGTACGGCGCGCAGACGATGATCGAGACGGTGGCCGAGAACTTTGGCATTACCGCCGACGCGGTTGTCGCAACGACGTTCACCGGATTCGAAGCGATGATCGAAGCGGTCGGCGGTATCGAGGTCGAGAATCCATACGATCTCTACGATGCCGAGTTTCCCACCCCCGATTACGGGATCAAGGAGATCTTCTTTCCCGCCGGTACGATTCATCTCGATGGCTTCGACGCGCTCGACTACGTCCGCACCCGTCATCAGGACAGCGACGACGGGCGCGTGATGCGCCAGCGGCTGGTGCTGTTGTCGATGCTCCAGAAAGTGACCTCGGACGAGTATCGCGACCTGCTGCCCGGGCTGGTCGAGGAACATCGGAAGACGATTCGCAACAATCTGGGGCAATCGCGCCGGCTTGCGTTGGCGTTGGCGGCGCCGTCGTTCAAGGCAGAATCGATTTCGTTTGCAGACTTGAACGACTTCGTCTGGGGCGATACGACCAGCGCAGGTATGTGGATTTATTCGGGAGACTGGTCGCAGATTCCGAGCTATGTACAGGGGTTTCTCGATGGCACCATCTGACGTTTCCGTTGTCGATAGATCGCGTGATGCCGCCGTACAGGCTCGGCTTGCCGGCGAGAATCCAATCGACTATTTGAAACGGCGGGGGTACGTTCAGGACATCTCGAACGAGACCGCGCTGCGCGCGCTCTTGGACAAGGAAACGGTCACCGCGTATATCGGCTTCGATCCGACTGCCGTCTCACTCCATGTTGGGCATCAGATGGGCATCATGATGCTGGCCGTGCTGCAACGGTTCGGTCATCGGCCCATCGCGTTGGGCGGCGGGGGCACCGCCCTGGTGGGCGACCCGTCGGGCAAGACATCCACGCGCCAGCTCCTGACCGAGGACGCGATTCGCTCCAATCTCAAGAGCATCCTGCTCCAGTTCGATCGATTCCTCGATTTTCGGGGCGACCGATTCGGGGACAATCCGCCGGCATTGTTGATGAACAATGCCGATTGGTTGTTGAAGCTCGAGTACATCCCGTTTCTCAGGGATATTGGCCGGCACTTCTCGGTCAACGAAATGCTGGCCGCCGAAACGTACAAGACGCGAGTCGATTCTGGGGCAGGGCTGAACTTCGTCGAATTCAATTACCGTATCGTCCAAGCCTATGACTTCCTGCATCTCTACCGTACCGCTGGGTGCCGGTTGCAGATGGGTGGGTCCGACCAGTGGGGCAATATCGTTGCCGGGGTCGATCTCATCCGGCGGGTCGAGTCGGGTGACGCCTATGCGCTCGTTTGCCCGCTGCTCACCACCGCGAGCGGCCAGAAGATGGGCAAGAGTGAGGGGAACTCAGTCTGGCTCGATGGGAAGCTCACCTCGCCATTCGATTTCTATCAGTACTGGGTCAATGTCGATGATGCCGACGTCGAGCGATTGCTGAAGATCTACACGTTCGTGCCCGATGACGAGATTGCGGCCGTGACCGCTGGCTCTGGCGAGCAGCTGCGCGCGGCAAAGCGCTTGTTGGCGCAGGAAATCACAAAATTGACGCACGGAGAAGCGGCCGCCAACGAGGCCGTTGCCGCCGCTGCCGCACTCTTCTCTGGCGAAACGTCAGTCGAAGACCGGCTCAGCGATCCCAATATCCCCTCGGCAACAGTCTCTGCCGCGGACGGCCCGTCTGTTGCCGAGCTCTTCGTTCAGGCGGGAATGACCTCGTCGCGTGGTGAAGCGCGCCGGCTTGCGCAGCAGGGCGGCCTCTCGATCGATGGCATCCGGGTCGACGACGTCGATCAGGCTGCGCCGGTCGACCGGCCGGCGGTCCTGCTCCAGGTGGGCAAGAAACGCTTCAAGCGAGTCGATTTCGCGGAATAGGCCGCGCTCTCATCATATTCCCTGGACCCTGGCCCCTGTTCCTCAGGCGGGCACGGCGTCTGGATCGGGCGACCGGCTGACGAAGAACGCCACCGAAATGCCCGCCATGATGAGCATCGCGATGATGATGGCGACCCGCTCGACACCGAGTTGGTCCGCGGCGATGCCGGCCAGCATGGTCGGTACGAGCGCTCCCAGGTTTTGCACGAGCGACTGCGTCGCGATCACCTGCCCGCGGAATTGCAGCGGCGTGCGTTCCAGCGTGATCGTACGTGAGGCGACCCCCACGATCGACGACGCAAACCCGGCCGGAATCGAAAAGAGCATGACGAGTAATGCCAGTGGCGGCAAACGCAGGGCGTTGGCAACACGGTCGATTGGCAGATTGAACGTATCGACCAGGAGCCAGTGGATATCGCCCAGAAATCCGAAGGCTGCAATCGAGAGTGCGAAGAGCGCCAGACCGTAGACGGCCACCCATTTCAATCCGAAGTACTTCCCAAGATAGGGAGTCGCTCGCAGACCGATCAATACGCCGATGGCGGCGGGAGCGAACACGAATACGGTGTTCTCCGACGCGGTGTTGAGGATTCGTTTCAGGTAGATCGGCGCAACCACCACCAGTGCGCTGAGGCCGATACCGACCATGACATCTGCGGCCGTGACCCGGAAGAGCGTCGAGTCACCGACCGTGACTCGGAGACCGCGCAGGAGCGTCGAGAGGATACCGTCTGGGTGCCGGCTCATTTGCGCCATCTGCCCGCGCAATTCGCCGATTCGAATCTGTAGCACCAGGCCGGCCGCGGTCAGGAAGAGTGCCGCACAGACCGCAAAGAGATATTGCGGACTGCTCGTCTTCAGCAAGATTGGAGCGATGGCGATCACGCCGACGGCCTGCGCAATGACGAGCGCGAGATTCGAAAGCGCCTGGCCGTTCACGAGTCGATTGCCCGGCACGATCGATGCCAGGGTCGAGCTTTCAGCCGGCGCGTAGAACTGATGGATCATCCAGATCGCCAGCGTGGTGGCAAAGATCCCCGCCAGCGCCGGCGGGCGTACCACCAACGCCAGGACAAATAGGAAGCGCAACAAATTGAGCATCACCAGCAGCGGTCGCCGCGGAAGCGCATCGACCGCGACGCCGGCCGGAAGCCCGAAGACGATGGCCGGGATGACCGAGCAAACGACGAAGATCGAGTTGTAGACCGATGAATCGGTCGAGTCGACCACCAGCACCAGCAACCCGTACATCAACGCGCCCTGCGCAACCTGAACCAGGAAACGCGAGACCCAGAAGGCGAAGAACGTCGGGTCTTCGAAGAGAGAGGTCTTCTCGGCCTCCGGAATGGCGGGATCCGACTCGGGAAGCTCGGCGACGCTGATCGGCGAGGATGGCAGGTCGACCGTTGCCGGTATTGGCGGCTTGGCATCGGCGGTCGAGGGCGGCGCCGGCGCGGCGGTCTTGGTCCGCGTTCGTGGAGCCGCGGGCTTGCCGCTGCTTGGGGCCTTCTTCCCTGACGAAGCAGCGGTTTGCTTGGCTGGAGTCCTGGCCTCCGATTTGACGGGCTTCTTCGGAGTCGAGGATTTGGCGATCGTGGTCCTGGCCGGACGCGAAGCGGGATCCTTCTTGGGTTTCGACGTCGTCTTCGTCGATGCCCGTTTGGGTTTGACCGCTTCGGTTGCGGACTCGCTCGCGGTCGCTTCGGCTTGCGTTGTCTCCGGAGCAGGCGTCCAGGGCTTGCGCTTCCGCGGAGGCTTCGGTGTGTTTTCCGGATCGATGGGGTGCTCCGGAGGCATGATGGTCAGCTCGAAATCGATTGTCCGGACAGGCTGTGAACCGGAGCATAGATGATCGGGAGGGCGTCTTCGAATTCCGTCCAGGGTGGGACGATGTCGAGCAGGTGGAGCACCAGCAGCACGATCGCCGCAATGAGCACGACCATGACCGCTAACGGCGCCGACGGTCCGATCGAAGAGAGGTAGCGCCGGATACCCACGGACTCGATGCTCATCGACAAGAAGATGACCCAGCCAACCGCCAGCAGCATGCCCCCCAGCACCAGACTGTCACCGTAGTCGAGATCCTGCCAGAGCAGAATGCCGATATTGGTGATCAGCAGGAGCCCCCCCGCGATGATGAGAACCGCCACGATACCCCCGATCGACTGGGCGGTACGCTCGTGCGGCAGCAACCGGCTCGGCCGGTGCTGGTGCGGCCAGGCGCCATCGACGGCGCTTTGGACTGCATCGAGGGTAAGAACCATAGCGATGCAAACCCCGATCAGCACCCAGAGCAGGTGATTGTCGGTATTGAGACTCTCTGGAAGATCTGGCATCGAGCCCGGAGCGCGGCGCGCTGGTAGCAACAAAGTGGGTCGCTCGTGCGACCCGGCAGAGCGTAGCACACTGACCTGACCGAGTCCTGAGAAGCAGGCAGCAGGCGGTATGCAGCATGTAGACAAGCCCGCGTTCTAGACGCCGGACCTCACACGCGGGACGATCCTCCGGGCTCCGGGCTCCGGGCTCCGGGCTCCGGGCTCCGGGCTCCGGGCTCCGGGCTCCGGGCTCCGGGCTCCGGGCTCCGGGCTCGTTACTGCACCCAGGTCGCATCAAAGATACGGAGCCAGTTCTCGTAGCCGATCTTGCGGAGGGCGTCGTCGTCGAAACCGCGGGAGCGAAGATCGTCCATGAGCCGGGGGAGTCCCGCGGCGTCTTTGAGATCGGCGGGCATCGCGGCGCCGTCGAAATCGGAGCCGAGCGCGACCCGGTCGATCCCGATCCGCTCGGCGATGTAGACCAGATGGTCGCCAATCAGCGAAAGCGATGTGTCGGCCGGACTCGACCATCCGTCCTTGCGAAGAAAACCGCAGTGATAGTTGATTCCGACAATACCGTCGGAGTCGCGGACGGCATCGAGCTGCTTGTCGGTGAGATTGCGGACCGCCGGGGCCAGTGCGTTCGCATTCGAGTGGGTGGCTACGATCGGCTTGGTGCTCGTCGCGGCGACATCCCAGAACCCCGCTTCGTTGAGATGCGAGACGTCGAGCATGATGCCAAGCTCATTGCAGGCGCGCACCAGCGCCTTCCCGGCATCGCTCAGCCCCGGTCCGATATCGGGGGAGCCGAACCGCCGGATCGGCACACCGTGACCGAACCGGTTCGGCCGCGACCAGACGATACCCAGCGACCGCAGACCGGCCAGATACAGCCACTCCAGCGTGTCCAGATCCTCGTCGATGGCGTCGGCGCCTTCCAAATGAATCTCGACCGAGAAGACATTCGATCCCATGTTGTAGCGGATGTCATTGGTCGTCCGAACGACGGCGACCTCTCCATCCGATTCGCCAACAATGCGATAGAGCCGGTGGAGCTGATCGAACAGGTGGTCGTATGCATAGGAGAATTCGAGCGGGGGCGACGGATTTTTCTTGCGTTCGGAGGGGGAGAGATTGCCGCTGGCGTCGCGGTCGTCATCGAGTTCGACGTCGGGAACCCAGATCGCAAAACAACCGCCGATCAACCCACCTTCATCGGCACGTGGAAGGTCGATATGCCCCTTGGCTCCCCGCCGGAAGAATGAGCGTTTTCCTTCGCCAATGTGTTGGATCGTGTCGTTGTGGCCGTCGAAAATCGGTGTTGGCGCCAAAGGTTGTTCTCCAGCTTTCCGGTACATGCCGTTCGTCCGATCGAATGGCAGGCCGCTATCATGCATCAAATCGATGCGCCTGTGACGCCCGGATCGACGATTCGATGATCGGGCAGGCTACGAGATCTACGATCCGATGGAGGAAAACAGATGAGCGAGAGTCGGCCTCTCGAGGGCAAGACAATCCTGTTGATGGGGGTGGCCAATCCCTGGAGCATCGCGTACGCCATTGGCCAGGCAATGCTCGACGCGGGCGCGACACTTGCCCTGAGCTATCTCGACGAGCGGATGAAAAGAGACTGCGAGAAGCTGATCAAGGACTCGCCGGAGAGCAAGCTCTATCCCTGCAATGTCGAGAACGACGACGAGATCGACGCGCTGGTCGAGGCGATGAAGGCCGACTACGGCACGATCGACGGCTATGTCCATAGCGTCGCGTTCGCTCCCGCCGCCGAGCTCACCAATCCATTCCGCGAAACCACCCGGGCAGGATTCAACACCGCCATGTCGGTCAGTGTCTATTCACTGATCGCCGTCTCCGGCAAGATCGTTCCGCTTATGCCCAACGGTGGCAGTATCACGACCCTGACCTATCTCGGCGCCGATCGTGCCTTCCCGCAGTACAACGTGATGGGCGTCGCCAAAGCCGGCCTCGAATCTGCCGTGCGCTATCTGGCCTATGACCTGGGACAGGACAAGATTCGCGTCAACGCGATCTCGGCGGGCCCGGTCAAGACGGCATCCGCCCGCGGCATCCCAGGCTTCTCCTCGATGGTCGAGATGTTCGGCGAGCGTGCGCCGCTCAAGGACACGTTCAACGCCAAGGATGTTGCCCAGCTTGCCGTCTTCCTGGCCACCGACGGAGCCAAAGCGATCACCGCCGAGACGATCTTCGTCGACAACGGCTACCACGCAATGGGAATGTAGCGGCACTGGTCCTGAGTCTTGGGTCCTGAGTTCTGAGCACGATGGATTCTGCGCGCTGCCTGCCGCCTGCTACGTGCTTCCTGGGACAATGGACTCACATGCCCAGCGCGAACCGAGCCAGCCAGTACGCGGCGAAGCCGGTGACGACACAGACCCACAATGTGCGGAACTTCCAGACGAAGAGTGCCGCAACCAGGGCCGCGATAACACGCGGCCCATTTTCATCTCCTCCGGCCAGCACGCCTGGGGCCGCCAGCGCCGCGAACGCGGCGACCGGCACATCGTCCAGGAACTGCTTGAACCGCGGCGAGAACCGGTCGGCGCGGAGATAGAACCCGGTGACGCGTGTCAGGTAGGTAATGACCGCGGCGGCAATGATCAGCGGCATCATCTGGGCAGATCCTCGGATGGCAATGGATCGGTGTGCACGGATGTGCTGGGAAGAAACAAGCCGACCGCAGCGCCCGCCAGAATTGCGATGAGCACCGAATTGCTTGCTCCGACCACCGGCCGCAAACCGATCGAGAGGCCCGCGGCCACGACGGCGATCGTGAGCGACCGCCGGGTGCGCACCAGCGGCAGCAGGAGGGCGAGAAAGGTCAGCGGAAAGATGACGTCGAAGTGGAATCGCTCCGCATCGGGGATTCGACCGCCCAGGAAGACCCCGATAAACGTGGCGACCGTGAACGATGAGTAGAGGCTGACCACGGTTCCCATGAAATACCAGTCGGTCGCCGGCTTCTGCTGCATATGACCGATGGTCAGGCCCATGCTCTCATCGGTCATTCCGGCGGCCAGGACCGGTTTTGGGATCGACCGGGGACGCGCCAGCTTGATGTCGAGCGTCAGCGCATAGAGCACATGCCGGAGATTGAGCAGCAGAACCGTGAGCAGGATCGCCAGGTATCCGGCCTCGGTCGGCGCCATGTCGATGATCGCCAGTTGCGCGCTTCCGGCGAAGACGATCATGCTCATGGAAAGCGCTTCGAGCTTCGAGAATCCATTCGTTTGGGCGAGCAGCGCGTACGCGACGGCGAAGGGAACGTCAGCCAGCCAAAGCGGCATGGTGGCGACGAATCCGGAACGAAACTCCCGCCGGCGGTCGGATTGCGCTGGTTCCATGGGTTAGGAACGCGTCACCAGGCCGTCTGGTGAGATGTGCTCCCCAAAATAGATGCGTCGATGTTCCTCGTCCGGAGTGAGTCCATCGGGGCCAAGAAACTCGATCGCCCCAAAACCTCCGAGCGTCGGATCGAGCTCCCGGGCGTTCGCCTGCCGAGCGCGTCGCTCCTCACCTTCTGGACCGCGTCCCGCGGCCACCTCGCCGTACCAGTGATCGCGTGCTCGGATCACCTCGAAGTACGCGTGTCGTTCGCCCGCGAAGGTTTCCAACGCCATGTCCCAATCCTCCGAACCCAGCAGCAGATCGCTCAGGGTGCGCACATCTCGAAAGACCAGACTGGTGCCGTGGCCGCCACTTGGATCGGCCGAACCTGCGACATCGCCGATCAGCGCGATACCTGGAGCCGTCAGCTTCGTGGCCCAGGTGTTGCTATTCGGAAAGAATCCGAGCGGTCCGGCCTGACGGGCGTCTGCCAGTACCTCCGGGGTAAACCAGCTCCGGACATACTCGAGCATGACATCGAACGATCGAGCCAGTCCGGTCTCCTGCAGAATATCGTCGAAGGTGCGCAGGTAGAGCCGCGCGAACCCGTGACCGAGCGAAAAGAGCAGCGCCTGCTCCGGCGAGCTTTGCCCCAGCAGCAGGGACCCGTCCGGAAAATTCGCCCCCTCGATCAGGACGCCCCCAAACCGGTGATGCTCGGGATCGATGACGGATTCGCCGCCGGTCCAGGTCCAGGCTCCCGACTCCCGGCCGGTCGCCGCGACCACCAGCCGAGCGACGATCGCCTCTTCGGTCCCGTCGCGATCGATTCGGATCTCGGGCCGGGCATCCGGCTTGAAACGAAGCGCACGGGCTGGTTGGATGACCTCAGCGCCTTGATCGCGCGCCCACGAAAGCAGCGCCTCCTGCAGCGCGGCATGCTGGTACGTCACGCCCGGACGCGGTTCGATGGCTATCGTCCGGTTGTAGGCACCGTCCAGATATTCGTCCATCCGCTCCATCGGCAGCGCGTCGATCGATTCGAACACTGACGAAAGCCCCAGCCGCTCGATCTCGGCGCATCCCCAGGGCCAGGTGAACTCGGCCCGAATTCGGTCGCGAAAATGCCGCTCCCGCTCGACGATGACGACATTGCGCCCGGCGCGGGCCAACACACCTCCAAGGGTCGATCCGGCCAGTCCGCCACCGGTGATCGCGACATCATATGTTCGTCCACTCATCGGTGATCGACGGTCCAGTTTCCGCCAACCATGGTCGCCCGCGGCGTCCAGGCGAGTAATCGAGCGGGGTCTCCCTCGATAGGATCGTCATCGAGCAGGACGAGATCGGCCAGTTTGCCCGGTTCGATCGATCCGATCTCCCGCTCACGTCCGAGCGCGTAGGCGCCCCCGATCGTGTACGAGCGCAGCGCTTCTCTGGGAGAGATCCGTTCGCTGGGGCCAAGTACGGTGCCAAGGACGGTTTGGCGCGTAATGGCGGCATGCATCCCGATCCACGGATCGAAAACGGCGACCGGTGAATCCGACGATCCAGCCAGCGGAATACCCCGGTCCAGATACGTTCGCATCGGCATCATGCGGGATGCACGATCCAAGCCAATCGACGCGACATAACTTTCGCCGAGGGAGCGGAGGAACGGATCGGAAACAACCGCTGGGATCCGATAGGCCGCCATGAGCTCGAGGGTTCTGCGGGTGGGCAGGTACGCGTGATGCACGCGGTGTCGCAGCCACGGTTTGGGATTGGCTTCCTGGGCGGCGGCATACGCCTCGACGGTGACTTGCTGCGCTTCATCACCGCAGGTGTGCGTGTCGATGGCGAACCCGAGATCGTGCACGAGGCTGACGAGATAGGTGAGCTCGTGCGGATCGACGATCCATTGCCCGCGGTTGTCCGCCTCTTCCTCGTATGGCTCGAAGAGACGCGCGGTCCGGTCGCCGATGCCGCCGTCCGGCATGAACTTGACGCCGCCAATGCGCAACATATCGTCGCCAAAACCGCTCATCACACCCAGCGATTTGAACCGGTCCGGAAGCTCGGACTCGATTTCGACCGACCCGAACCCCCAGCCAGCCAGCATCAGCTCGGTGCGAACCGTGAGCCGGTTTTCCAGGTGAGCCTGGTGAAAGCCATGCACCTCCTCCGGATAGAGTCCGGGTTCTCCAACGGCGGTGATGCCAACCGCGTTGTACCGGTGGCTACCGATCTCGAGCGCGCGGGTGTAGTCCTCGGCGCCGCGCGCGGGGAGGCAATTGGTAATCAGGTCTTTGGCCCGGTCGCGGAAGAGTCCGGTCGGTTCGCCATGTTCGTCGCGGTCGAATGAACCGCTGTAGGCGACGCCGGCCGGTGGGTCGGGCGTGTGTCGGTTGATGCCGGCAATACGGAGCGCCTCGGAATTGCAGGTGAGCTTATTCCAGACGCGATGTAACACCACGGGATTATTGGGAGAGACGGGATCGAGATCCTGCCGGCTCGGGAATCGTTCTTCAGCCAGCAGACTTTCGTCCCAACCCCGCCCGACGATCCAGGATCCGGGTTCGGCGTGTTCCACCGCGTCGCGCACGCGATCGACGATCTCGGGAATCGACCGGCAATCGTAGAGCTGGATCTCCTGTAGCAGAAATCCGGTCATCAGCAGGTGATTGTGGGCATCGACGATGCCCGGAACGACGACCTTGCCGTCCAGCGATTCTTCGATCGTGCCGAGACCCGCGAGGGACCGCATCTCGTCATCGAGTCCAACGCCAACGATCCGGCCGTCCTTGATGGCGATGGCCGTTGCCACACGGTCCAGCGCGTCGACCGTATAGACCGTGCCGCCGGTGAGGATGAGATCGGGGGCAAGTGTGCGATAGGTCATCGGAGATTACTCCTTTGCATGTGCCGGGCGTCCCCAGGTTTCGTAGATCGCGTAGCCGGTACGGGCGTTCAGCAAAATGCCCTCATGGTCGAGCCGGAAGGAGCGATCGACGCTGTCACGCGTGAACGAGACGACGATCCATTTCGTCGTTCCTTCGGCAAAGATGGCGGCGTCGGTGCGGACGCCCTGCATGAGCCCCGTCTTGTTCCAGATGCTGATCTCGTTGACCAGTCCGGACGATTCCGCATATTCGTGAAATGGCATCCAGCGGGGGAGCTGGCTGTGATCCTGCTGTGCCGCGAGATGCGCCAACGCAGCCTCGGTCGATGACACGGTCAGGAGGTCGCCGGAGTCAAGCTGTTCGAGGATGGTTGCCATTTCGAACGCACTCGACACCGCATATTCGCGTGGATCGTGCGGTTCCCAGCTCTGATAGCGAAGCTCTGTGGTCATGAACCCCCAGCTCCGCAGAAGTTCATTGATCCGGTCTATGCCGATCAGGCGCGCGATCATGTGGGTGGCGGTGTTGTCACTGAGCACGATCATCAGCCGGCAGAGATCGAAAAGCGAGAACGCCCGCCCAATGGTCAGATCGCGTAAGACACCGGTTCCATACCTGCGATCCGATTCCTGCATGTGCAGGAGCTGGTCTTGGGTGAATCGGCCGGAATCGATCTCGTGATACAGCGCCAGCATGATCGGAATCTTGATCACGCTTGCCGTGGGGACTTCAGTATCGCGGTCAACCGAGATCGTCTCGCCGGTGCGGAGATTCTTCGCGTGCAGGGAATGCTGCCCGGTGAACCCCTGCCGTGCAAGCTCCAGCCGTTCGGACAACGCACGATCCGATCGATCGATTACGTCGGTTCGCTCTGCCATTCGTCGTGCTCCTGGATTCCGTTCGAGATAAGCGGCACGAATCGCACACCGCCCAAGTCCGTGGTTGTCGTAGCCTCGCCCTCTTTGCGGATCAGTTTGAGCCGCTCGTCGTCCGGAGGGCCGACCGGGATGATCATGCGTCCGCCCGCGCCGGAGAGTTGGTCGAGGAGCGGGGCCGGTACCGAACGCGCCCCGGCGGTCACGATGATCGCGTCATACGGCGCTGAAGGCGCCCATCCGTCCGACCCGTCTCCCAGGATCGACACGATATTGTGGATGTCCAACGAGCGAAAGAGGCGTGCGGCCGAATCGGAAAGCTCAGGGATGCGCTCGATGGTGACGACCTCACCGGCGAGCTGCGCCAGAATCGCCGCCTGGTAGCCAGACCCGGTGCCGATCTCGAGCACGCGATCCCCCTCCGAGAGCTGGAGGGCCTGCGTCATCAGGGCAACGACATATGGTTGCGAGATCGTTTGACCGTGCGGAATGGCCAGCGCCGCATTTTCCCATGCGAGATGGCGCAGATCCGGATCGACGAACGCCGCCCGTGGCACGCGATCGATGGCGGCGAGCACTCGTTCGTCGTGAATGCCCTGACGGCGCAGCGCGGCAATGAGCGCCCGCCGGGACGAAGGATCGTCTGGAATATGTTGGATCGCGTTGTCGGTCACAGTCGGCCCCGTTCACCGAGGTGAGAAGTATCGGTTGCTGGTTAGTTTCCTCGATCCGTCCAGAACCGTCCCGCGGTGCGAAATTCCGACGAAAATACCATGAATTCGCATGGGATTTGGGCCATGAACGGAGACGCGACTATGCTAGGATTGCAGTCGTCGCGACCGTGCCGAAGGTGCGCCCCAGCGTGTGGACGTACAGGTGCGCGGGCAGGGCGACGCGGGACCGCAGGACCGGAGCAAGCCGGACCGTCGACGAGCTGGAGAAGGCGGCAATTGGAGACGTTCGGTGATAACTGGTTGATCGTTGGCCTGATGGCCATTGCGGCGCTCGGTATGGGGCTTTTGCTCCTCGGCCTCAACCTTCTCATAGGACCATCCCGGCCGAACAAGACCAAAGGCGATCCATACGAAAGCGGTGTTCCGGACGTTTCGCCGGTCAAGGCTCGCTTCACCCCACGGTTTTACATGGTCGCAATGCTTTTCGTTGTCTTTGACATCGAGGCTGTATTCATTTTCCCCTGGGCGGTCGCATTCGATGCGCTCGGGCGGTATGGCTTCCTGGCAATGCTTGTATTCCTCTTTCTCTTGCTCGATGGATACATCTACGCCTGGAAGAAGGGAGCCCTGGAATGGGTCTGATCGACGATCGCTTCGACAAGAACGTCTTTGTGACGTCGCTCGATTTTGTCTTCAACTGGGCGCGCCGGTCGTCACTCTGGTGGTTGCAATTCGGGCTTGCCTGTTGCGCCATCGAGATGATTTCCGCGTCGATGTCGCGGTTCGACCTGGCCGAGCGATTCGGCATGCTCTATCGTGCGTCTCCGCGGCAGGCTGACCTGATGATCGTGGCCGGAACGGTGACCAAAAAGATGGCGCCCGTGGTTCGCACCCTCTATGACCAGATGTCCGATCCCAAGTGGGTGGTTTCGATGGGGTCGTGCGCCAATGTCGGCGGGCCGTTCGACACCTACGCGGTTGTGCAGGGCGTCGATCAGGTCGTTCCGGTCGACATCTATGTGCCGGGATGCCCGCCGACGCCGGAATCGCTCTACTACGGCATTCTGGAGCTGCAGAACAAGGTAATCAAGTACGACACGATGGCGAAGAAGCAGGGGCTTGCCGCTGCGGAGTCGTTCCGCGTGTCGGAGCGTGCGGTCGCCATGAGCGGCATCCGCGCATAGGACGACTGGGGACGCAGGGTGAGCGACGAAACCACCATCCAGGAATTCAGGTCGGCCTATTCCGAGCCTGAAGACATCTGGGCGCGTGACAACTACTTCCATGACGATGTCGAGCGGCATCCGGCAGTGCGGGAAGCGCGCGCCGCCTTCGGGCCGGCCATCGTGGATGTCGTCCGTTTTCGCAATGAGACGACCATTCATGTGCAACCGAAGTATTACCGCGAGCTTTGCAACTATCTGCGTACCCACGAGCGGCTGGCATTCGTTGCATTGACGGATGTCACCGCGGTCGACATGCTGAAGCTGCGCACGACGCCGCGCTTCGACGTAGTGGCGCTGCTCTATTCGATCGATAACCGCGTTCGCCTGCGTATCAAGGCCGGGGTCGATGACGGCGAGCCAGTGCCATCGCTGGTGCCGATCTGGCCCGGCGCGAACTGGCTCGAGCGCGAGACATTCGACATGTTTGGCATCGTTTTCGAAGATCACCCCAATCTGAAGCGCATTCTGCTGGCGGATGATTGGGATGAAGGATTCCCGCTGCGCAAGGACTATCCATTGCGTGGCTGGAAGGAATACCCGAGCTACAACACCGAGCGCATGGTGCCGCGCACCCGCACACGTTGGACGGGCCGGGGAGTCTAGCAATGAGCACGACGACAGATCCCCAGTGGACTCCTGACGCCATCGATTTGATCCGCGACGTGCCGGCGACCGGTACCTACACGATCACCGATGAAGTTCAGATCACCGACCGCGAGCATCAGCTCGTTCTCAATATGGGACCGCAGCATCCGAGCACGCACGGCGTATTGCGCGTGATCCTGCGGCTCGACGGCGAGGTGATTCTCGACTGTGACCCGGTGATCGGGTACCTCCACCGCGGTGTGGAGAAGCTGGGCGAGTCGCATCGCTACGCGCAGGTCGTTCCCTGGACCGATCGCACCGACTATGTCGCCGCCCCGATGAATAATCTCGGGTGCGTGATGGCGTTCGAGAAGCTGGCTGGCCTGGAATCGCCGGAACGCGCGCAGTACTGGCGGGTCATCTTCTCCGAGCTGTCGCGCATTGCCTCCCACCTCGTTTGGCTGGGAACGCACGCGCTCGATATTGGTGCGCTCTCGATGTCGCTCTATTGCTTCCGCGAGCGCGAGTTGATTCTCGACATCTTCGAGGCGTATTGCGGCGCGCGCCTGACCACGAACATCATGGAAATCGGCGGGTTCTCTCGACCGATTCCCGAGTTCCTTCCGCAGCAGATTCGGGATTTCACCAAGATCTTTCCCCAACGGCAGCAGGAATATGCCGAACTGTTGACCGCCAATCCGATCTGGATTGCGCGGACCAAAGACATCGGGGTGATCTCGCCGCAGGCGGCAGTCGATTACTGCCTGACCGGTGCGTGTCTTCGCGGATCGGGCGTGAATTACGACATCCGCAAGGCGATGCCGTATCTGGTCTACGACCGGCTCGATTTCGAGGTGCCGCTGGGGACGCATGGCGATGTCTACGATCGCTATCTCGTTCGCATGGAAGAGATGCGCCAGGCGGTGCGCATCATCGAGCAGTGTCTGGATGCCGTCGAAAATATGGATACGCCGCTGATGGCGTACGAATCGGCCTATGTCATCCCGCCGCACAAGGGGACGATGACGACGGCCGAGGATATGCAGCGGCACTTCATCTGGGTGATCAAGGGTTTCAGTCCGCCGGTCGGCGAAGCCTATGTCGCCGTCGAGCATCCAAAGGGCGAAAATGGATACTATGTCGTCTCCGATGGCACGTCGATTCCGTATCGATTCCGGATTCGCTCTCCAGACTTTGTGAACCTCGGTGTGCTGCCATACGTCGCGCAGGGCGCGATGCTGGCAGACATGGTGGCGCTGATCGGCACGATCGATATCGTGCTTGGATCGGTCGACCGCTAACGAGCAACGATGATCGCAGGGCGGCGCTTTCGTCCCACCCAGCGGTCGGGGAACGAGTAAGATTCGCACTGGCGCGGCAAACTGGGGAGTCGCGCTTTTGCTTGTTCGCGAGCGCGTGAGCGCAACGGAACGCACGCAAGCGCCGTCGTGGTGACGGCAAGAAGTGGGCGGAGCAAGGGAGTACATGAACGACCAGCCGATCTGGCTAACCTTTCTGGTCGCGTTCATCATCATGAACGTGCTCCTGATTGGCATGGCGTACATGACCTATTTCGAGCGCAAAGTGCTCGCGGCCATGCAGGACCGCATGGGGCCGACGCGGACGGGGCCAGCAGGGCTCCTGCAGCCGATCGCTGACGGTATCAAGCTGCTGAGCAAAGAGGACCTCATCCCCCGGGCGGCAGACAAGTGGGTATTCTTTTTCGCTCCGCTGGTTGTGTTCGTTTCCGCGATCGTGACTGCCGCGGTCATCCCATTCGGTCAGACCGCTCATCTTTTCGGGCGCGACGTCAATTTGTACGCCACCGATCTGAACGTCGGCGCGCTCTTTGTGATGGCGGTCAGCGGGATCGGGGTCTACGGCATCATTCTTGGCGCCTGGGCTTCGGCCAACCGCTTCTCATTGCTGGGTGGGCTTCGAGCGGCCGCGCAGGTCGTCTCCTACGAGTTGATTCTCGGGTTGTCGCTGGCGGGCATCTTTCTGCTGGCCGGATCGCTGAGTCTGCGGGAGATCGTCCTGGAACAACAGCAGAACCTCAGCATCGGGCCGCTCGAGATCAAGAACTGGTACATCTTCAGCCAGCCGCTGGCGTTCGTGATCTTCCTGATCGCGGCAGTGGCGGAAACCAACCGAGCGCCGTTCGACCTGCCGGAGGCCGAAACCGAGCTCATCTCCGGATTCCATACCGAATACTCGGCGTTCCGCTTCTCCTTCTACTTCCTGGGCGAGTACATCGCCATGATCGTGATCTCGCTCTTTGCGTCGACCCTCTTCCTGGGCGGCCCGAGCGGACCGGGATCGGAGAGCCATTGGTGGCTCGGGATCATCTATCTCTTCTTCAAGACGATCATCTTCCTCTTCTTCTATGTGTGGCTGCGCGCGACGCTGCCGCGCTTCCGGTATGACCAGCTGATGGGAATCGCCTGGAAGGTGCTCTTCCCGCTGGTCCTGCTGAATCTGGTTGTGACGGCCGCCATCCGGCTGGCGAGCGACGGGAAGCTCTTCTGATGCCCTGGGAAACGCTGATCTTCTTTCTGGTCGGAGCCCTTGCCATCCTGTCGGCCCTTGGCATGGTGGCGATGAACAACCCCGTGCACTCGGCGATCTTCCTGGTGATCTGCTTTGTTCAGATTGCAGGCATCTTCGTCATGCTCGGCGCCGAGTATCTGGCGGTGATTCAAATCATCGTCTACACCGGTGCGGTGATGGTGCTGCTTCTCTTCGTCCTGATGCTGGTCGATATGGACGATCTGCCGGAATTCCACACCGCCGAACCGTTGACCAGAGTGATCGGAACCCTGCTCGGAGTGATGTTGCTCATCGAGGTGGCGATTGCCATCGGAACGCGCACGATCTCCGGCGCTCCGGGAACCGATACGCCCGAGGCCGTTGCGCTGGTGGGCGGGAATACACAGGCAATTGGCCGCGTGCTCTATACGAAGTATCTGCTGCCATTCGAAATCATTTCCATGGTGCTCACAGTCGGCGTGCTCGGCGCTATTGTGCTGGCGCTGCCCGAGCGGCTGGGATTGGAAGCCGGCCGGCGGCGTGACACGATCTCGCTGGGGCACCCGCGCGGAACCGATACCGTGCTGCCTATCGAATCGGGCGCCGAGACGGCCAATCTGTCCGGCCGGTCGAATGCCCAGCCTGCCGGGGTGGGACGCACGCTGATTATGGCGACAGACCCGGACGATCAGCCCGTGAAAGTTGGAGGACGACGGTCGTGAGCAGGGGTGCCAGATGGAACTGACCGCCAACTATTTTCTGGGACTCAGCGCCGCCTTGTTCATTATCGGCCTGATGGGGGTGCTCATCCGCCGGAACGTGCTGATCATCTTTCTCTGCGTCGAGTTGATGACCGCTGCTGTCGGTATCACGTTCGTTACCTTTTCACGCGAGACCAATACGCTCGATGGCCAGGCATTCGCGCTCTTTTCGATCGCGGTTGCGGCGGCCGAGGCGGCAGTGGGACTGGCGCTCATTCTGGCAATGAGCCGCCGTACCCGATCGGTCGATATCGATGACTTCCGGTCGCTCAAAGACTGATGCGGGAGACGCAGGGGATCTTCATGATCATGGGTTCATGGCACAGCGGAGCCGAGTGCGGTCGGTTGCCGTCGCGGAAGTGGGGACGGCATGGATAGGTATCTCGTTCTGATACCCCTCCTTCCGCTGCTGGCGAGTGGATTCAACCTGCTCGTTTCACGGAAGTACTTCCCCGAGAAGGCGCACATCTTCGCGATTCTCTCGGTTGCGGGCTCGTTCATCCTCTCGTTGCTCGTCTTTCGCGAGATCTACGACAACGAAGGACCGCTGCACCAGCATTTGTGGAGCTGGATCGCCTCCGGACGCTTCCATGCGGAGATCGGGCTCTTTGCCGATCAGCTGACCGCGGTCATGCTCGTCATGGTCACGTTCGTCTCTCTGCTCGTGCACATCTATTCCGTCGGATACATGCACGGGGATGCAAGCTTCTATCGCTTCTTCTCCTGGTTGCCGCTCTTCGTCTTCACGATGCTCGTCCTCGTGCTGGCGGACAACTACCTGCTCATCTTCTTCGGATGGGAAGGTGTAGGACTCTGCTCCTACCTGCTGATCGGCTACTACTACAAGCGCCGGTCGGCGGGAAATGCCGCGAAGAAGGCGTTCATCGTCAACCGAATCGGCGATGTCGGTTTCGGACTCGGCATCATGCTGATCTTCACCACCTTCGGAACGATCTCATTCGCGGGTGAGCATGGGGTCTTCTCCGAGCTGTCGCATGGCGACTATTCGACCAAGACGCTGACGGCCATCGGTCTCCTCCTCTTTACCGGAGCGGTTGGCAAGAGCGCGCAGTTCCCACTGCATGTCTGGCTTCCCGACGCCATGGAGGGCCCAACCCCGGTCTCAGCGCTCATTCACGCCGCCACCATGGTGACCGCGGGTATCTATCTGGTCGCCCGCTCGAACCCGATCTATATGCAGGCGCCGGACGCGATGATGGTGGTTGCCGTCATCGGTGCGTTCACCGCCTTCATGGGCGCCACCATTGCGACCGTGCAGAACGACATCAAGCGCGTCGTTGCCTACTCGACGGTCAGTCAGCTCGGGTATATGGCGCTTGCGCTCGGGGTGGGCGCCTGGGTTACCGCAATCTTCCATCTGGTCGCGCATGCGTTCTTCAAGGCGTGCCTCTTCCTCGGAAGCGGCTCGGTCATTCACGGAATGCATGAGGAGCAGGACATCCAGAAGATGGGTGGGTTGCGCAAGTTCATGCCAATCACCTTCTGGACCTTCTTGATTGCCTCGCTGGCGAACGCCGGTGTCTTCCCCTTCGCCGGCTTCTGGTCGAAGGACGAGATCATCACCGGAGCCTGGGAGAGCAGTATCTTCCCGCGGTTCGGCGACCTGCTGACCGTGGTCGCCCTCGTCACCGCATTCATCAGCGCGTACTACATGTTCCGATTGGTCTTCCTGACCTTCTTCGGCAAACCACGCTTCGACGAATCGAAGATCCACCCGCACGAATCGCCGTCGATCATGACGCTGCCGTTGGTCATCCTTGCTGCCGTCACGATTGTCTTCGGGGCCGTTGGCTATCCGCCCGATGCCGGCCGGTTCCACAAGTTCCTGGAGCCGGTGTTCGCCACCGCCCAGCATCACGAAGAAGCCGTGATTGCCGAAACCGCGACGCATGAAGAAGAAGCCGGCGAAACCGGCGCTGTTGCCGAGGCCGCGGAGCACGAAGAGGGTCATCACATCTCGAACGAGACGATCATCACCTTTGCGGTGATCTCGACGATCCTGGCGCTTGGAGGCATCCTCCTCTCCTGGCTCGTCTTCATGAAACGACGGATCGATCCCGTCGCCTTCGCGGTCGACCATCCGGGCTTGTACAACTTCCTCTACAAGAAGTGGTACATCGACGAGGTCTACAACGCCGAAGTCGTCTTCCCGATGCGCAGATTGGCGATGTATCTCTGGCAGATCATCGACGTGAAGGTGATCGACGGAACGCTGATGGGCGTTGCTCGTGGCTTCGGAGATCTCAGCCAGGGACTGCGAACGCTCCAGACTGGTCTGGTTCGAAACTATGCGCTGGCCATCGCGCTCGGTATGGTGCTCATCATCGGCATCTACTTCGCGGCGTTCAGCAGCCTGTTCCGGTAGGAGGGTAGGAGAGAACGATGGATAACCTGCCCGTTCTGAGCATCACCGCCTTTGCCCCCCTGGTGGGCGCGGTGCTGATCTTTGCGATCCGATCGGTCCAGCGGGAGCAAGCGCGCGTTATCGCGCTGGCCTCGATGATCGTCAGCTTTGTGCTGTCGCTCTGGATGCTGTCCGACTTCCAGAAGAATGATGAGTTCCAGTACACGGAGCACGTCAAGTGGTTGCCGGAGCTTGGCATCTCCTATCGCATGGGAATCGACGGAATCGCCCTGCTGCTCATCGTGCTGACCACCTTCATCGGAGTTATCGCGGTCGGCTGGTCGTGGGGCGCTATTTCCTATCGTGGACGTGAGTACTACATTACGGTGCTGCTCTTGCAGACCGGTATGCTCGGCGTCTTCATGGCGCTCGACCTCTTCATCTTCTACATCTTCTGGGAGCTCGTGCTCATACCGATGGCATTGCTCATCGGTATCTGAGGATCCGAGAATCGCGTCTTCGCGGCGATCAAGTTCTTCATCTATACGCTGATCGGCTCGCTGCTGATGCTGATCGGCATCGTGGCGACCTATCAGGCTTACTACAACCAGACCGGAGTCCGCACCCTCAACATTCTCGAGCTGCAGACCGGATGGGACAAAGGCGCCTATAGCGATGTCTTCCAGGGCGCGGTATTCGCGGCCTTCCTGATCGCGTTCGCAATCAAGATTCCGATGTGGCCGTTCCACACCTGGCTGCCGGACGCGCACGTGCAGGCGCCGACCGCCGCCTCGGTCATCCTGGCGGCCATCATGCTCAAGATGGGCGGCTACGGTCTGTTGCGGTTCAATCTGCCGCTCTTCCCCGAAGGATCGGAAGACTGGGCCTGGATCATCATCGCCTTCTCGCTGATCGGCATCATCTATGGCGCGCTGGTCGCGCTCGTTCAGCCTGACTTCAAGAAGCTGATTGCCTATTCGTCGGTGTCCCATATGGGATTTGTGACGCTGGGTATCTTCACGAACATCTTCCTGACCTCCAAGTCCGACCTGAGCGGCTTCAATGGCTCGATGATGGTGATGCTGGCCCACGGTCTCAATACCGGCGGTCTCTTCCTCCTCGTCGGCATGCTCTACGAGCGTGCGCACACGCGGCTGATTGCTTCGTTCGGCGGCATCGCCGGGCGGCTGCCGTTCTATACCTTCTTCCTTGGCCTCTTCACCTTTGCGAGTATCGGCCTGCCGGGGATGTCCGGATTCGTGGGCGAGTTCCTGGCAATCCTGAGTGCCTGGCAGTACAACAAGTGGCTTGCGTTCGTTGCCTTCCTGGTGGTCATCTTCGCGGCGTGGTACATGCTCTGGATGTTCCAGCAGGTCATCAAGGGCCGCGCGCCCAACGAGCTGCCCGATCCGCATGACGGTTCGTTGACGGCAGACGAGCAGGCGATGCTGGCCGATGCCGGCGGCGGCCACGGTCATGACGATCACGGTCATGGGCACGATGTTGCGTTCGCGCCTGTATCGGGGGGCGCCCACGATGACGATCACGAGGATCATCTCGACTCGTCGCGCTGGCACGATCTCAATCGACGCGAGCTCCTGGCGCTCATTCCGCTCGCGGTTCTCACGATCGTGATGGGCGTCTATCCGAATCCTGTCTTCGATATTGTCGGCCCGTCGTTCGAACGGATCATGGATCCGTTCCTGCGCGGTCCGTTGGGCGGTTAGGGGAAAACCGGGTGGATCTTCTGAATCTCGATCTCAGCGGACCCCAATGGGGACTCGTCTGGCCACAGCTCATCGTCTTCCTGTTGGCGGTCGTGCTGGTCTTTGCCGACGCGTTTATCCCGAAGCACCGAAGCTTCGAAATGCTCACCGGCATCTCGATCGTCGGCTACCTGCTTGCGCTCGGGGCGCTCTATTGGCAGCATGACAAACACGCGGCCACATTCCAGGGGAGTTTCCGCGCCGACGGCTTGACCGTCTTCCTCTCGCTCATCATTCTGGTGGCCGCCATCTTCTCGGTGCTCACGTCGGCCAATTACCTGAAGGACTACGGTGAGCGCGTTCCCATTGGCGAGTACTACATTCTGCTTGCATTTTCGGTGCTGGGCGCGCTGCTCGTCTCGTCCGCGGGTGATCTGATCACGATTTTCGTAGGAATCGAGCTCACCGCGCTGGCGACCTACGTCCTGACCGGTTACACCAAACGCAATGCGCAAGCCGTCGAGGGTGCGCTCAAGTACTTCCTGCTCGGTATCTTCGCAAGCGCGATCCTCCTCTATGGAATGGCCTGGGCGTACGGTCTCTCGGGATCGACGGGGTTGGACAACATCCGCGCCAATGTCGGGGCCGCGGTCGAAGGGCAGGAGTGGTTCGAGGCGTCGGTCCTGCTGGCGCTCCTCCTCTTGATCGTCGGTCTTGGATTCAAGATTGCGGCGGTGCCCTTCCACATGTGGACGCCGGACGCCTATGAAGGGGCGCCGACTCCGGTGACCGCCTATATGTCGGTCATCCCGAAAGCGGCTGGATTCGCGGCAATGATCCGCCTCCTGGTCCAGGGGCTTGGTCCGCTTTCGGAAGACTGGCGTTGGCTGATCGCCGTCCTGGCCGTGCTCACGATGATGCTAGGCAATATCGTTGCGCTCTCGCAGCGCAACCTCAAGCGTATGCTGGCGTATTCGTCGATCGCCCATACGGGCTACATGATGGTCGGATTGGCTGCGTATCGCGAGGGCACCGGCTTCGGCAACGATCTGGAAAACATCATCGGCACACGTGGTGTTTCCGCGCTGCTGTACTACATGCTGGCCTACGTCTTCATGAATATCGGCGCCTTTGCGGTGCTGACCTGGATCCAGGCGCGCGGTCGCGGCGTAACGCTCGATGACGTCTCCGGCCTGGCCAGTACCGATCCGCTGCCGGCAGCGGCCATGGCTGTCTTCATGGTCTCACTGATGGGTATCCCACCGCTCATCGGCTTCTACGCAAAGTACTACGTCATTCTGGCGGCTATGGAAGCAGACATGCTTTGGCTGGCGATCGCCGTGGTCCTTGCATCCGGGATCAGCGCGTACTTCTATCTGCGAGTCGTGGCGGTGATGTACTTCAGCTCCTCTGACGTCACCAATACCCGCTCGGTTCGCACCCCGTTGCTGAACGCTTCCATCATTCTGCTGGTCATCGGTAACCTGGTCCTTGGGCTCTTCTCCGCCGGGATCGTCGATCTCAGCGAAGACTGGACCAACGCGCTGACGGTCGCCCAGACAACGGACGGCGCGGACGCCGCCCAGGTCACGAACCCCTGAACCGCTTCATCGATGTATATATTCGGAACGGACCGGGCCCACATGGCTTGGTCCGTTTTGGTTTGGATCGGATGATGCGGACCGAG